>JBEQTH010000040.1:0-98952 GCA_040348785.1 Myxococcales bacterium
CGGTGATCGCTTGCGAATGGCACAACACGCCGATGTTCGATGAAATCGGCGCCTTCGCGGGGCTGCTTTCTTTGGCCCAAGACGTGACTGGCCGCAAGAAGCTCGAAGGGCAGCTGCGACAAGCCCAAAAGATGGAGGCGGTTGGTCAGCTGGCAGGAGGCGTAGCGCACGACTTCAACAATCTGTTATCGGTCGTTTTGAGCTATTCGCATCTGGCGAGCATCGACCTGCCGATCAATGATCCGATTCGCAGCGACCTGGACGAGATCCGACGCGCGGGAGAGAGAGCTGCCGAGCTAACTCGCCAATTGCTCTTGTTCAGCCGCCACCAGTTGGTTCAGACCAAGGTGCTCGACTTGAACGAGTTGCTGCTTGGCATCCACAAAATGCTGCTGCGCTTGGTCGGGGAGGATGTCGAGCTCACTTCCGTGCCGGGCGTCGCGCTCGGCCACGTGCGCGCCGATCCAGGGTCGCTAGAGCAGGTGCTCATGAATCTGATCGTCAATGCGCGTGATGCCCTGCCCACCGGAGGCAAGATCACGATAGAGACCGCGAACATCGCGCTCGACGAAGAGTATGCCCGGGCTCACCTCGGAGCGAAGGCTGGGCCACACGTCATGCTCTCCGTCACGGATTCGGGCACTGGCATGGACAAGCAGACGATCGCCCGGATCTTCGAGCCGTTCTTCACCACGAAGGAGAAGGGGAAGGGGACTGGCCTCGGCCTGTCTACCGTCTTCGGTATCGTACAACAGTGCGGAGGGACCGTTTGGTGTACAGCGAGCTGGGCCTCGGTTCGACCTTCAAGGTCTACTTGCCTCGAGTCGACGAGGCCTTGGAGGTGTCGCGGCCTCGATCCATACCGGCCACGCTGCAGGGCTCGGAGACGATCCTGCTCGTCGAAGACGAAGACCAGGTGCGCGCTGCCACACGAGGCATTCTCGTCCGATACGGCTACACCGTCCTCGACGCCAGTAACGCTGGGGAAGCCTTCTTGCTCTGCGAACAGCACATCGGTCGAATCCACCTGCTGTTGAGCGATGTCGTGATGCCCAAAATGAGCGGCCCAGCTCTGGCCGCGCGACTCGTTCAAGATTATCCCGAGATGAAGGTGCTGTGCATGTCGGGGTACACGGACGACGCTGCCGTCCGGCACGGGCTACTGGATGCGGACTTCGCTTATTTGCAGAAGCCCATTACCGTCGAATCACTCACGGTGAAGGTTCGAAATGTGTTGGATTCGAATTGATCTTCGTCATTTCCATCTCTTGCTCGAGCGAAACCGCGATCCGCACGCGGGTGCCCCGTCCGTTTGCTCGTTCGCTATTCAAGCGTCGGCTTCGCGTGCGTCGAGCACGTCACGAACTTTTCGCAGGAGGGAGTCGGGAGTGAATGGCTTTTGGAGAAACGAGACGCCTGCGTCCAACACGCCGTGGTGAACGATTGCGTCGTCGGTATAGCCCGAAACGAACAGCACCTTCATTTCGGGTCTCTCGAGCCCCAGCCGCTCCGACAGCTTTCGGCCGCTCATGCGCGGCATCACCACGTCGGTCAAGAGCAGATGGATTTTGGCGCCGAAATCTTGAGAGAGCAGGAATGCCTCGCCGCCGTTCGAAGTCTCCAGCACGTGGTAGCCCTTCCGGCGCAGGATTGAGCATGCCGCGGCGCGGACCTGCGGTTCGTCCTCGACCAGCAGGATGGTCTCGGTGCCTCGTAGATCTCCCGACGTCCGCCCGGAGCTCACGATCGGTGCGATGCGGTCCGTTCGCGGCAGGTACACCTTGAAGGTGCAACCGCGACCTGGCTCGCTGTAAACCCCCACGTGTCCGCCGCTTTGCTCGACGATGCCGAACACCGTGGACAGCCCGAGCCCAGTGCCTTTGCCTAGCTCCTTGGTCGTGAAAAACGGCTCGAAGATGCGCGCGCGAGTCGCCGCGTCCATACCGATTCCGGAGTCGCTGATCGCGAGCATCACGTAGTCGCCCGGTGCCACACCGAGATGGCTGCCAACGTACGGGGTGTCGAGCTGGATGTTCACCGTCTCGATCGTGAGCCTGCCGCCGTGGGGCATCGCGTCCCGTGCGTTGACCGCCAGGTTCATCACGACCTGCTCGATCTGTCCTTGGTCGGCCAGTACTCGGCCAAGCTCCGACCCCATCGAGATCGTCAGTTCGATGTCTTCACCCAGCAGGCGCCCAAGCATCAGCTTCATGGCCAGGACGACCTGGTTGAGGTCCAGCACCCGCGGCTGGAGGACCTGCTGTCGGCTGAACGCGAGCAGTTGCCTGGTAAGCTCGGTCGCCCGCTTGCCCGCGATCTCGATCTGCTCGACGTCACTGCGTAGCGGGTCGCCTGCGCTGAGGTGCTCCAACGCAAAGCTCGAGTAGCTGAGCACGACCGAGAGCAGGTTGTTGAAGTCGTGTGCCACGCCGCCTGCCAACCGGCCAACGGCTTCCATCTTCTGCGCTTGTCGGAACTGCTCTTCGGTACGCCGAAGCGCCGCCTCGGTCAGCCGCCGGGCGGTGAGATCGCGCACGATCTCCGAAATCCCAATCACTGTTCCGGAGGCGTCCCGAACTGGAGAAACCGTCAGAGAGACCTCGATGATAGAGCCGTCTTTCCGGCACCGCTCGCTCTCACAAGGAAGAACGGCTTCGCCGCGCGCGGCGGCTTCGAACATGCGGCGCTCGCTATCCGCCGTTGCCGGCGTAACCAAGAGCCGCATGGGTTGGCCGGTAATCTCGGCCGCCGAATAGAGATACAAAACCTCAGCGCCTCGGTTCCAGCTGGTGATCGTACCGTCGAGGCCTGCGCTCAGGATCGCGTCTTCTGAAGACTCCACGATCGCAGCAAGGCGAGCGCGCGTCTCGTCTGCGTGGCGCTGCGCGGAGACGTCGGTCACCAAGGCGAGGCCTCCTTCGAAGCGTGCCTCGGCATCGAAGAGCGGGTTATTCTGGATCGATGCCCACAGCTCCGTGGAGTCTTTCCGCAAGAGTGTGGTGTCGATGCGCTCGGCGATCCCCTGCTGCCGTCGCTCCAGCCGGGCCTCCGCCACCCGGCGCCCTGATTCGGGCAGGAAAACGTAGATCGGTTGGCCGACAGCCTCGTCTACCGTGTAGCCCAGCAAGCTCGCCAAACGACCATTCATGAACGTTGTGACGCCCAGGGCGTCATACATCCAGATGCCCTCTGACGTGTTCTCGACGATACGTCGATAGCGCAGCTCGCTGCTTTGAAGAGTCTCGACGAAATGATGCCGCTCAGTGACGTCTTGCACGGTGCCCAAGAGACGCAGCGAGCGACCCGTAGCATCGCGCTCGACGAGCGCGCGTTCGTGGACCCACACGACTGCTCCGTCGGGCCGTTGCACGCGGTGCTCGATGTCGTAGGGTGCGCCGCGCTCGGAGGCGTCGAGGCTTGCGCGAGCCACGCGCTCGCGATCCCCTGGGTGCACATGGGCGAAGAACGACTCGACGGTCATCGCGGTGCCCTCGGGCACGCCGAAGATGCGATAACATTCACGCGACCAGGCAATGCCTTCACCGGGCCCCAACCCCGACGTCCAGCTCCCGACGTGTGCGATGGCCTGGGCTTCTTCGAGCAGGTCACGGCTCTCTCGGAGCGCCGTCTCGGCCTGTTTGCGGGCGGTGATGTCGCGGTAATTGCCGACGATCGCGCGGACATCCGGATCTTCGAGCAGATTCGTTCCCGTGGCCTCGATCCAACGCAGGGATCCATCTCGGTGCCGCACCCGGAACTCCATCGACAAATCCCGAGCTCCAGTGCTGGCGAGACGCGAAAGCTCCGCGGCGATGCGCGCTCGATCTTCCGGCACGACTTGGTCGCGCAGGGTTTGCGTGCCCACCTCGTCGGCCGTCCAACCGAGCAATGCCCAAGCCGACGGCGTCAGATAGCGTGTCGTTCCGTCCGCCGCGGTCAGCGACATGACCTCGGCGCTCTTCTCGATCACCGCGCGAAAGAGCGCTTCGTTCCGCCGCAACGCCTCCTCTGCCGTTGACCGCCCGAGCGCGAGCGCATCGACCGCCTCGCGCGACGAGGCCGCCAGCGCTTGCTCCGCGCTCAGCGCCCGCACGAGGAGCTGAGCGTTGAGCTGGCGCAACGATTCGTTTTCGCGTTGCGGGTCGCGGCCCTCTGGGTTGAACAGGTTAGACACCATGTCACGGATCCCGTCGGTGTTCGACGTTTCGGGCCGCGGGCGGCCAATACGAGCTTTCGGCGGGTGCCCGGTTGCCTTTGTGCCTCGGTTGCAGCTGAGACCTGCGCAGACCGCGGAAATCCTGTTACGAATACGTCCTCATGGACGGCCCTCGGCTCGTAGTGAAGCAAGCACACTCGCGACTCGTCGACGAAGTAGCTGCAGTTGCAGAGCTGGCGACACAGCTTCAGGCTGCCAATGCCAGCCTGGTGCTGTTCTTTTGCTCCCCTCGCTACGACCTTGCAAAGCTCGGGCACGCTTTGGCGGAGTCATTTGCCGCGCCGCTCGCGGGGTGCACGAGCGCGGGTCAAATTGGCGAGCACGGCTACGTGGACGGCGGCATCACGGCCGTGAGCTTGTCCAGCAGCGAGTTGCACGTGAAGCCCTACTTGATCTCGTCTTTGGCCGATTCGACGGAAGCCACCGAAGTGGGCTACCAAGCGGCAGTCGAGCTGGTGCGGGGGTCGACGCGGAGGGGCTTCGGCTTGCTATTGATCGACGGCCTATCGAATGCCGAAGAGCGGGTGGCGGCCGCGCTCTTCGAGTCCCTGGCCGACGTTCCCGTGGTAGGCGGGTCGGCTGCTGACGACCTGACGAATACAGACACTTTCGTATACTACGACGGGGAATTTTTACGCGCAGCGGCCGTGTTCGTGCTCTTCGATACGACGCTTCCGTTCGCGACCTTCAAGGTCCAGCACGTCACGCCCGGCGACAAGAAGTTGGTCATCACGGAGGCCGACGCAGAGCGGCGCATCGTTTACGAGATCAACGGCAAGCCGGCCGCGCAGGAGTACGCCGCACAGGCCGGCCTCGACCTTGCCGCGCTCCAACCGTTGGACTGCGCCGAGCATCCCCTGCTCTTGAGCATCGGTGGGGAGCACTTCGTTCGCGGCGTTCGCGCAGTGAACGGGGATGGGAGCCTATCCTTCTTCTGCGCCATCGAAGTTGGCTTGGTGCTCACGCTCGGTCAGCCGGTTTCGGCGCTGGACGCCCTAGAAGCGGGCTTCGCGAGCATCAAGGCGCGAGTCCCGGACCCAGCAGTGGTAATCGGATTCGATTGCTTCTCGCGACGGCGCGAGTTCGAGCGAAGCGGCCAAGACGCCGCGGTGGGCTCCTTCTTGGCCAACCACCGGGTAGTCGGATTTTGTACCTACGGAGAGCAATTCGACGCACTGCACGTCAATCAAACCTTCACTGCGGTCGCCTTGGGCGGTACGTGAAAGTCGCGGACAGCACAAGCCCGCGGTCTATGCCGATTTGACGATCGTCGACGGTTCGACGCTACCGGCAGCGATCAGCCGCTGCTCGCTATGCAAGACCACCGACTCGGCCAGGCAGAACTCTCGATGCGGGCGCGCGAATAGGTATCCTTGAAGCAGGGATGCCTCGAGCTCGATGAGCACGTCTCGCTCGCCCTCCGTCTCGATGCCTTCGCACACGACCTGCATCCCGAGATCGCGCTGGCAGACTCGGATCATGGATTCCACCAGGGCGCGCTTGCGCGGCAGTGTGTCGATGTCGCGGATCAGTGACATGTCGAGCTTTACGATGTCCGGTTCGAGCGGGGTGAAGCAGGAGAGCCCTGCATACCCGGCGCCAAGGTCGTCCAGCGCGATTCGGTAGCCCATCCGACGTAGATCCGCGAGCCGCTTTCCCATGTCTGGTATCCCGTCGAGCGACTTTCGTTCGGTGATCTCGAGCACGACGCGTGGGGCATGCCGTGACAATCCCGATTCGGACGAATACAGCTCGGGGTCACCCAAATCGCTCGCGTGGAGATTGACGAACAACACGCTTTCCGCTGGTGCCTTGACCATTTCCGAGCTGACACGCAAGCGAATCATGCGGCCGAGCTCCTGGACTCGGCCCAACCGCTCGGCGGCCGCAAATAGTTGATCAGGCCCGCGAAAGGCACTCTCGCCAGTGCGCACGAGGGCCTCGAAGCCGAACGTCACCCCTCCAGCATGGACGATGGGTTGATAGACCATGAACAGCTGCTGCAGCGCGCTCTCGAAGCGCTCCTCCAAAGAGCCAGCCTCGGTGCGCCAGCCCTCGTTCTCACAGACCTCGAGCGCGCGGCGCTTCAGGGTGGCGAGCCGGTACATTGCAGCAGCAGATCGAACCGTCTCGCTCAGCACCTGCGGGGTCGCCGGTTTGACGAGGTACCTGAAGCTATGGTGCTCGACGGCAGCGATGGTACTGCGAAGACTCGGGCGGCCGGTGAGAATGATCACGGGCACGTCCGCGTCGAACTGCCGCACGACGGGCAGCAGGTCGACGCCGTCCATACCGGTCATCACGAGATCGGTGACGATGACCAGGTAGCGCTCCCCGCGACGAAGCCGGTCGACGACGGCTTCCGCCGATTCACAGCTATCGACCGCGAAGCCAGCGGCGTTGAGGATGCGGACATACGCCGTTCGCAGCCCTGCCTCGTCGTCGACGACCAACACTCGTTCGCGGTCGCCCCCGTCCCTTTCCGTCATACCGAACATACGACGATTCGACTGCTGGAGATAAGTGACACATGAGGCAACGCCGAGGTCATGCGTTCGAGCGCTATTCGATGGTGGTATCCTGCCCGTAGTACATGAATTCGCAGGTCGGACAGATCCCGTGGCTTACATTTTCTCGGTCGGCAGTGACCAGACTGGGCGCCCAATCCCAGCTGCACTCGGCGGGGTGACGCACCCGTTTACAACCGGAGCATTGAACGATCAGACCTCGCTCGTCGGTATAGGCTCGAACCAGGTCTTCGAGGCCGCGGTCAGAGCTGCCCGGGACCTCGACGACGCGTGAGTGCACGACGATCAACCCGTCGCGCAGCGCGGTCGGTGCGACCCGCATGTTCAACTTGCGGTAAACCTCCGGGCTCGAGCACTCGTACTGGTAGGACCAGGGCTGATTTCGCGCGAGCACGCGTGCAAGACGAGAGACGAACAGCTCCTTCATCGGTACGTCGAAGTAGTGGGTGATCGGGTGGGGCAAAGGCCAGCTGCCGCCGAGGTTCGGCGCGCCATTCTCCCTTGCAAAGCACCGCCACGCCTCGTTGACATATTGAAGCGAAAGGTCGAGACCGAGCAAATAGGCGCTGCCGTGCTCCGCGTCGAGCGCTGCAAAGAGCCTCTCCCGCAAGGGGGAATGCGGATCTGGGACGGGATGCATACACATGAGCGGGTTTTTTACGAACAAGCACCCGAGAGAAGACTACGGCCAGCGTGAGCCCAGAATTAGCGAGGCGAGGAGCTCACCCGAGTTGTTGAGGAACTTCCGAGGATTCAGCTCACTCGGCGCGCGATGGAAGCAGTTTCGGGCGCCGCAGAAACCCGCACTGCGATCGGCTCCTCCAACCTGCGTGCCGCGGAAAATTGTAGCAGGCGCTCAATCAAAACGGCGCTGAGCTCCCTACCTTTCGGCAGCACTAGCGCCCCGTCTTGCGTCTTTACGTCGCCGTCGAGGATCATGCCAGGGTTGAGCTCTCGAGCGCGCAGCTCCTTGCGCTGCATTTGCTCGGAGTCGGCATACAGAGTGCGCAGGGCAGCCAGGTAGGCGCGCTCTTCCTCGCCAGCGTGGCTGCTCAACGTGTCGAGCGCCTCGCCCAGTGTGACGCCGCGAGACACGCGCCCCTCGAGGCGGATCGCTAGCCTCAAGATGCGCGCGCCCCGACGAACCCACTCCGGGCCCTGCCCCTCTTCATTGGCCTGCTGCGCGACAATCAACGCCACGTCTTCGAGTCGCGGAATCGCGCCGATGATTCGGCTCGCCGTTGCCGGGTGCATGTCGAGCTGCTTCTTCTCGTCTACCGTGAGCGGCGAGCTGCTCTTGGTGCGGTGCCCGAGCTCTGCCGGCAGGGCGATCATCCCGAGACTATGGAGCGCCGCCGCGACCTCGATCTGCCACGCTCCCTCTATTTGCAATTGTCGAACCACGTGGCTGACATATGCCTTCACGAGCGTCGCCCGGTTGAACAGCTCGGGGTCCGTGAGCGACAGCACGTCGCCCAAGGTCTTGACCACCGCCGAAAGCGTGCGCTCCATGATGTCGCGCTCGGCGATCACCAACGCGTGCTGCTCCACCCCCGCCTCCAGCGCCGCGCGGAGGACGTCCGAAGGACAAGGCTTGCACAAGAAGCGGAAGATATGGCCTTCGTTTACGGCGTTGATCGCGGACTTGAGGTCAGCGTCCCCGGTCAGCAGCAAGCGAGTCGAGGTACGGCTGAGCTCACGTGCGCGGGCGAGGAACGCGGCCCCGTCCATGACCGGCATGCGCATGTCGGACACGATCACGGCGAAGGGCGCTTCGGTCCGAGCGAGTAGTTCGAGCGCACTCGGACCATCGAGAGCCGCCACGATCTCGAACTTGTCGCCCAACCGCCTTTGGATGGCCTCGTGCACGTGGGGTTCGTCGTCCACCATCAGGACTCGGCGATTGTTTGGCGGTGTCATGTGCTGCGCCGGCTTTCCCTCACTCCGGGCGCCATCAGCTAATCGCCTGCAGCGCGACTGCCGAACCCTTGCCGACGGTTGGCAAGCGGATGAAGAAGCAGGTGCCGAGCCCCTGCTCGCTCTCGAAGCGGATCGAGCCGCCATGCTTGTCGACTACGACGGAGCGGGCGATGGCCAAACCTTGACCGGTGCCCTTTCCGACCGGCTTGGTCGTGAAGAATGGGTCATAAATTCGACCCGCAACGGCTTTGGGGATTCCGGCGCCGTTGTCTCGAATACGAAGCTCCACTTCTTTTCCAATCAGCTCGGTGCTGATGCTGATTAGGCCCTGTTCAGCGTTGCCCCCGCCCGTGCGTTCGGCAATCGCGTGAGCTGCATTGACGATTAGGTTCAAAATTACTTGGTTTAGCTCGTTGCGCAAGCAGGGCACGTGAGGAACGTTGGCGTCGAACTGCGTATCGACCTGCGCGACATACTTCCATTCGTGACGTGCAACCGTGATCGTGGTCCGGATCGCGTCATGTAGATCGATCAGTTGCTTTTCGGCAGCGCTCGGATGCGAAAACTCTTTCATCGCCCCAACGATCGTCGTGACGCGTTCGAGTCCCTCCAGCGACTGCTCGATGGCACGCGGTATTTGCTCGCAAATCCAGGTCACCCCCTGGGCGGCCAAGTGCTCGTCGAGCTCTCGCAGCGGAGCCGCATCTGGACTGGCCGCCGCGAGCTTTCGGACGACGGCCAAGGTCTCGGTCAGAGCAGCCATCAGCTTCTCGAATGCCTCCTTCAAAAAGCCGGCGTTGTCGGTCACGTATTGGACCGGCGTGTTGATCTCGTGGGCGACACCCGCTGCCAGTTGGCCGATCGACTCCAGCTTATTGGCTTCGAGCAGTTGAGACTGCGCTTGCTTGAGCTCGGCCAACGTGCGGCTCAGGCTCTCGTGGCTCTCCTCGAGCTCTCGTGTTCGACGCTGCACCTTGTGTTCGAGCGAGATGTTCTGCTCGAGCACCGCAATCGCGGACTGCTTTCGAGCGAGCTGACCTTCGACGCGCGCGATCAGCACTCGGATGGTCTTGTCGCGGGCAGCAAGCTCCAAGCGCGCCGCGGCGAGCTCTCGCCGCACTCGCCCTTGCTGGTCGAAATCCGACGCAAGGCCGAGAACTTCCGACTCGTCATACATGGTCCTTCGGTCAGGCGAACGCACTAGCCCGACATTTCTTAAGCCCACCCGGGCGGTATGGCCCCTGCGGTGTTATGCGATCGGGGTTTCCGCCGTTCCACGAGTCAGGATGAAGGTCCTGTTCGTGGACGATGAGGCTCGAGTGCTCGAGGCGCTCGAGCGCGCCCTTCGCATCGCGGGGGTCGGCTGGGAAATGCGCTTCGTTACGAGTGGTCAGGCTGCGCTGGCCGAGCTCGAGGTCGCTCGCTACGACGTGATCGTATCGGACATGCGGATGCCGGGAATGGACGGTGCCGCCCTCCTGTCAGCCGCCTTCGAACGTGACCCGGCTATGGCGCGAGTGGTGCTTTCTGGGCAGGCTGAGGAAGCCGCGGCCCTGCGGGTCGTGCGCGTGGCGCACCAGTTCATGTCCAAGCCGTGCGACGCGAAGATTTTGCGACAGGTCGTCGAACGAAGCGGCATGTTGCACAGCACTTTGGCGGACCCCAGCCTGCGCGCCATGTTGGGGGGCGTGGATCGTTTGCCATCTTCGCTGCACGTCTTTCAGCAATTGTCGGAGCTCCTGGCGCGGGACGAAGTGTCGGCTGACGCGGTTGCAGCGGTGGTTCGGCAAGACCCGGCCATGGCCAGCAAATTGCTTCAGTTCGCCAACTCCGCGTTCTTCGCTCGATCACGCGATATCCCGGACATCCGAACTGCCGTCATCCTCTTGGGAACCAAGACGATCAAGAACTTGGCCTTGGGCTTCGGGGTGTTCGCCACAATCGGCACGCAGAAGGGCGGCGGCATCTTGTCTGTCGAGGACCTGCAGCGTCGAGCATTCAGCACCGCAAAAATTGCCAGCGCGGCGATGCCCGAACGCGAGCTCACAGATGCCGCCTTCATGGCAGGGTTGGTGTGCGACGTCGGCGAGCTCGTCTTGGCATCCAAAGCGCCGGAACGGCTCCGAGCCGCGTGGGAAGCAGCGGCGGAGCGAGGGGTGGCTAGAGTCGTGGGCGAGCGAGAGATCTTCGGCGTGAGTCATGTCGAAGTCGGGGCGTACCTGCTGAACCTGTGGGGTTTGCCCTTCCGGGTGATCGAGGCGGTCGCGCACCACCACTCCCCGCAACCGGGCGCCCAGTCCGGTCGTGACCTGCCGTTGGCGGTGTGGCTCGCTTCCACACTCGCGGCGGGCGAAGAACCCTCTCCGGAGCAAATCCAGGCATACGGTGCGCAATCCCTGTTTGAGCGCGCCCGAGCTGCCATTCCGCCCGCGCCGTAGGGGCCAAGCCGAAGCCCCACAAAGCGAAGGTCCAAACAGGATTGGACTACCAGGATTGGACTACCCTAGGTGACCTGGCGACTTCCGTCAGGTGGGTGCTAGTTGAAGTTTGACGCGTAGAAGGCAAGAAAGCTACCTTGATACCGATGTGTCCGCTCACCGGATGCACTACCAAGTGAGGGAACCTGTGGCGGTGTTTCGCAATTTCAATGAGCGAACGACAAATCGGCGTTTGGTAGCTCTGGCACCGTCCGTTGCATCCCGCCTCAGAACCAACGCTGCCATTTCCGCGCGCGGAGGGAGCGGTGTCCGCCACGGTCGATAGCTCCGAGCACGAAGCCACGCGGGCACTGAGGCACCTCGAGCAGCAAGCTTCGGCGGTAGCTCACGAGCTAAACAACATCCTCACCGTGGTACGGACGTACACGTACTTCGCCAGACAAGCGACGAGCAGCGAACAACGGACGCGTGACCTACGCGTCGTCGCTGCTGCGGCAGAGCGAGGCACCACGCTGACTGACTGGTTATCTTCTACCGCGGAACACGAGCCCCATGCGGTCGACCAAGTCTCAGGTAAGGATTTCATCTCGTCGGTCGCCGTCCGTCTCCAATTGTTGGTGCTACCCGGAACTCAGATCGAGACCCACCCGGCCCTCGAAGACTCGGCATTTCGGGCGAACCACGCGCGGCTGAAGCACGTCGTGATCTCCCTGGTGCTGAGCGCAAGTCAGCTACTTCCTGGCGGCACCTTCGACCTTGGTTTCGAACGCCGGCAGGTTGGGGCGAAGCATGACTTGCCTCTCGAACCCGGCGCGTACGTCGTCCTCGTCATCCATTGCCGTGCCGCCGCGGAGCGAGCGCCCCAGCCCGAGAGCGCCTCGCTGACGGAAGAACTTTCCGTACAACTCGTGATACTCACTGACCTTCTAGCCAGCATGAACGGAGGCCTCGCTGTGGCGTCGCCCGAAGTTGGGCTCACTCGATTCGAGCTCCACCTTCCCGCTGCGTCGGGCTCGCTCGTTTTGGCGAGAGCCGCGAGTGCTGGAACCGTCGGGCAGGGCGGGACGATCCTCGTCGTGGAAGACGACTCCGCAATTCGATTTGCCATGCGGCGAACACTGGCGAATGCCAGGTACTCGGTGCTGGAGGCGAGCGACGGACTAGCTGCACAGGAAATCCTGACCGAGCAGGGGCAGACGGTTAGCCTCGTCGTTTCCGATAGCGTACTTCCGCGTGGCAGCGGTCCTGAGCTATTTGCTTGGGTCAGGGCTCGGTTTCCCGACGTCGCCTTCTTGCTCACCTCCGGCCGCGAGCGCGAGGGTGAAGCGAAAGCGAGCCAGCTCGGTGTGGGGTTCTTGGGAAAGCCGTTCTACCCGGCTGAGTTTCTGGCCGCCGTAAACCGCGCCCTGCTGGCTTCCCAGGCTGCAGCCATGCGCCGAGTTGTCCGCACTGGGGCGCGCCCCGTCGTGGTCCTCGTGGACGATGATTCAGACATTCGCGAATCCTTCGAGCGGCTGCTCAGCGAGTGCGACTTGGAAACGTACGTGGCCAAAAGCGCGCTGCACGCGCTGCAGATCTTGGGCGAACGGCACGTGGACGCCGTGGTCACCGATCAGGTGATGCCAGGGCTCGACGGCATTGGGCTGCTCGAGCTCGTTTACGAGCGCTTCCCAAGCTGCACGCGCATCCTGTGCACCGGACATCCCGGTTCGGAGCTCGTCATCGATGCGGTGACCCGCTGGCACGTGCACCGCGTCTTGACGAAGACGATGCACGCGGTCGCCCTGCGAGACGAGATCGAGCGTGCCGTGATCGAGGCAGCTCACACACGCGAACCACGTGACGCCTTGGGGCCTGAATCGGGAGCGAGGGTCGATCGATGACCACGAATGGGGGGTTCGGGGGCGAAGTCGAGAGTCTGCGTCGTCAGTTGGCCGATGCCGAGCAGACAATCAAGGCCTTGGCTGGCGGAGAGGTCGATGCCGTCGTCCACGGTGGGCTAACGAAGCCCCTGCTGTTGCTACAGGCTCAGGAACAGCTTCGCGACCGCGAGCAGGTGTTTCGGGCAATTTTCGAAGGGGTGGAGGACGGTATTTTGCTGGTCGACTCGGAAGGAGTCTTCCTCGACGCCAACCCTGCGGCCTGCGCCTTGCTTGGCGCGGAGAAGCCCAAGGTCGTCGGTGGGTGCACCGAGGACTTCGCCGCCCCTGGCTACGACGTCGCGGCCGAACGGGAGCGTATCGTCGCCGCGGGTCAACTCAAGGGAGTGCTGCCCGTTCAGCTCCCCGACGGATCGCTGCGCGAGCTCGAGTATCAGGCCACGCGCGACATCCTTCCCGGGCTCCATCTGTCCGTCCTGCGCGACGTGACGCAGCTGAATCGAGCCAGGAATGCGTTGGTGGCCAGCGAGAAGAAGTATCGTCAGATCGTCGATACAGCGCGCGAAGGCATCTGGCTCATCGACGACCAGTCTCGAACCACGTTCGCCAACCGAGCGTTGGAGAGAATGCTCGGGTACGCGCCCGGGGAGATGCTGGGGAAGAGTGTATTCGAGTTTCTCGATGGCGAAGAGCGGGCACGCACCGAACAGAGCCTCGCGCGGCGTCGCCAAGGCATATCCGAGCGGCAAGACCAGAAATACACGCACAAAGACGGGACGCCGGTCTGGGTGTTGATGGAAGCGAGTCCCATGACCGACGACGACGGGAACTACGCGGGCGCGCTCGCGATGGTGACCGACGTCAGCGATCGCAAGCGAGCCGAGGACGCGCTGCGAGCCTCGGAAGAACGCTATCGGTTGCTGTTCGACAGCTGCCCGCTGCCCATTTGGCTGACAGACGTGAGCGCCTTGCGGTTCGTCGCGGTCAACCAAGCCGCGCTCGACCTGTTCGGCTACGAGCGAGAGGAGTTTCTCCGACTCAGAGTGAAAGATCTGCTCTCGCGCGAGGAGGCATCGCGCGTGCAGCAGGACCTCACCGGATCGCTGAGTCGGGGCGTTCAGCAAGGCAGCCGACGCGCGGTCAAGAGGGACGGAACGCAGGTGGAGCTGGCGGCGACCTCGCAGACTTTCCTGCTGGAGGGTCGAGAGGTGGCGCTAGTCATCGGCCAAGACATGACCGAGCGCAACCGCCTCGAGGCGCAGCTGGCGCAGTCGCGCAAGATGGAGGCGATTGGCATCTTGGCCGGCGGGGTGGCGCATGACTTCAACAACTTGTTGTCGATCATGGTGACCTATACGGCCTTTGCACTAGAAGCCTTGGCGCCAGGCCAGCCGCTTCGCGCAGACATCGAAGAGGTCGCGAAAGCCGGCCAGCGGGCCGTGTCACTGGTTCGCCAGCTGCTCGCCTTCAGCCGCCAACAAATCCTCGAGCCCACGATCCTGGACCTGAACGCGACGCTCGCAGGGATCGAGCCCATGCTTCGGCGTCTCGTTGGTGAGGACATCGAGCTCCTGACCGTGATGGAGCCTGCGCTCGGGCGAATCAGCGCCGACTCTGGCCAAATCGAACAGGTCATCATGAACCTGGTGGTCAACGCCCGTGACGCCATGCCGACCGGCGGCGAGCTGACGATCGAAACGACGAACGTGACGGTGGCCGTGCGGCACCCCGAAAGCCATGCTGGCGTCAGGCCCGGCGCATACGTCAAGTTGGCCGTCAGCGACACTGGCTCGGGCATCGACCCCGCGACCAAGGAGCACATTTTCGAACCCTTCTTCACGACCAAGGGGGTCGGTAAGGGCACGGGGCTCGGCCTTTCGACGGTACTCGGGATCGTGCAACAGAGCGGCGGCCAGGTCGAGCTCGATAGCGAGATCGGCAAAGGAACTACATTCGAGATCTACTTGCCACGCGTCGACGAGCCCCTGACGCCGATGCTAGCGCCTTCGGTGGGGTCCACCGCGGGCGGGCCCGAGACGGTGCTGCTCGTCGAGGACGACGAGCAGGTTCGCGCGCTGTGCCGCGCCATTCTGCGCCGCAACGGCTATGACGTGTTGATGGCGTCGAATGCCGGTGAGGCGTTCTTGATCGCGGAACAACACGCAGGGCCAATCCACTTGCTCTTGACCGACGTCGTGATGCCACGGATGAACGGGCGACAACTTGCAGAACGCCTTGCGAGCTCGCGCCCCGACATGAAGGTGCTGTTCATGACCGGCTACACCGACGACAGCGTCGTGAGGCAGGGCGTTTTCGATTCGGACATGATGCTGTTGCAAAAGCCGATCACCCCCGAATCCCTCGCTCGAAGGGTGCGAGCGGTGCTCGACGGCACGGCGAGAGGCGCGGCCCGATGAACACCCGACGCCGCTCTGCGCCCCCGAAGGCCCCTGGCTCGAGAAAAGCTCGGGAGCCGCGCGCGTGAGCCCATCCCGCTCTACGGCGAAGGCCCTCGCGCTCCACCTGCAGCTTTTCGTCGCGGCCGGTGCACCGAACTCGCTGTCAGCGGTCCAAAACTTGCGGGCCGCTCTGGCCGCTCATCCGTCCGTGAAGGTGGAGCTCGAGATCATCGATGTCCTGATTCACCCCGAAATCGGCTTGCGCGAAAACGTCCTGGTCACCCCGACGATGATCAAGTTGGCTCCGCTTCCAGTCCGAAGGATCATCGGCAACCTCAAGGACACCGCCGCGTTGCTAGCCGTGCTGGGCTTGAGTGAGCGTGGCCAGTGATCGAGGGGGGGACGCCGGACGGCGCTCATCGAGACGAACTCGCTCCGACAGCCGGCGTCGCATCGACAACGAGCAGGACGCTCGAACAGCGGGAGCGCGAGATCGCTCGACTTTCGCGGCTGTACGCAGCGCTGAGCGAGGTCAATCAAGTCATCGTACGCGTGTCGACACGCGAGGAACTGTTCGAACGCATCTGCCGCGTTTTGGGTGAACGAGGCGGTTTTCGCATGGCCTGGGTGGGCTGGCTCGAGCCGCAAACCAGCGAGCTGCTTCCGGTTGCGCACTGGGGCGATGAAGTGGGCTATCTGCAACGCGCCAAAGTGTACGTCGACGAGCGGCCCGAGGGGAGCGGACCATCCGGCAAGGCGTTCCGCGAGGGGCGGCCGTTCTACGGCAACGACATACTGAACGACCCCTCTGCGCAGCCTTGGCGCGCCGAGCTCGAGCTGGCTGGGCTTCGCGCATCCGCGGCCTTTCCAATTCGCGAACAAGGTCAGGTCAGTGGCACGCTGAGCGTGTACGCCGATGAGCCCGGCTTTTTCCGCGAACGGGAGCTCGAGCTGCTCGCAGAGACCGCAGCCGATATCTCCTTCGCCCTGGACAACCTGTCGCGCGACACGGCGCGGCAGCGGGCGGAGCGAACGCTAAGACACGAGCGGGACTTCTCCGACGCGGTCTTGAGCAGCCTTCCGGGTGTCCTCTACTTATACGACAGAGCAGGCAAGTTCCTGCGCTGGAATCGAAATTTCGAGCAAGCGACGGGGTACACAGCGGCCGAGATCTCGAATATGCACCCGCTCGATTTTTTCGGCGGTCCGGACTCGGAGCAGGTCCGGGCGCGAATCAACGAGGTGTTCGAGAAGGGACAGTCCAACGTGGAGGCGGGTCTGGTCTCCAAGTCGGGCGGGGTCACGCCCTATCACTTCACCGGTCTGCTAGCGCCGATCGACGGCCGCGACTGCCTAGTTGGTGTTGGAATCGACATCACGGAGCAGAAGCGCGCGGAGGAAGCGCGGCGTGCCAGCGAGGCGCGCTACCTGACTCTCTTCGAGTACGCGCCGGACGGCATCGTGATCGCCGATCCGCAAAGTTACTATATCGATGCCAACCCGAGTATCTGCCGCATGCTCGGCTATGCACGAGAAGAGCTCGTGGGCCTGCACGCCTCCGCCATCGTCGTTGCCTCGGATTTGCCGAACATAGAGCCCGCACTCGAGACCATCAAAGCGCACGCGAACTACCACGAACAATGGCAGTTTCGACGCAAAGACGGTTCGGTATTCCCCGCCGAGGTGAGAGCTACGTTGATGCCGGACGGGAACCTACTCGGGATGATTCGTGACGTTACGGAGCGCAAGGTCGCAGAAGCGGCTCTGCGCGAGTCGCGTGACACGCTAGAAGTGAAGGTGGCGGCGCGCACCGAGCAGCTCCAGAGAGCGCTGGTCCGGGCTGAAGAGGCCGACCGCGTCAAGTCCGCGTTCCTGGCGACGATGTCGCACGAGCTTCGCACGCCGCTCAATTCCATCATCGGCTTCACCGGCATCGTCCTGCAGGGGATGGCCGGACCGTTGACCGCCGAGCAGGCCAAACAGCTCGGCATGGTGCGCGGCAGCGCGCGGCATTTGCTGGCGCTGATCAATGATGTGCTCGATCTTTCGAAGATAGAGGCGGACCAATTGGAGGTTCGGGCCGAGCCATTCGACCTCTGCGCTTCACTCGAAAACGTGCTCGCCTCGGTGAGGCCAATGGCGGAGAAGAAAGGCCTTTCGCTCGTCAGCTCCGTCTCGGCAGAGTTGGGGCAGATGGTCAGCGATCGCCGGCGAGTCGAACAGATACTCATCAATCTGCTGAGCAACGCCGTCAAATTCACCGAACGAGGCCACGTAGCGCTCCGCGCGTCGCTGAGAGAAGAGCTCCAGGCAACAGCCCCCGGCGCACCGCGTCGGTTCGTTCGACTGGAGGTCGAGGACACGGGCATGGGTATCCGGAGCGAGGACTTGGCCTCGCTTTTTCAGCCCTTCCGCCAGCTCGATACCGGGCTTTCCCGGCAACACGACGGCACCGGGCTCGGCCTTGCAATCTGCAAGCGCTTGACGACCCTACTTGACGGGGCAATTTCTGTTAACAGTCAATGGTCGAAAGGTAGCCTGTTCACCGTCACGCTTCCGCTAGTAAGCTCCACGTGACATGACCTGCACCGCGCTCCTGATCGAGGACAACGAGCAGAATCGGTACCTTGCCACGTTCCTTTTGGAGCAACGCGGGTACCGCGTGGTACCGGCTCCGGACGGCCTTCAGGCCATCGCTTTGGCGCGCTCCTTCGTCCCGGACCTGATCCTACTCGACATCCAACTGCCTGTCATGGACGGTTACGCCGTAGCGCGCGCGCTTCGCGATATCGAGTCGCTGAGGCGCATTCCGATCATCGCCGTCACCTCTTACGCGATGGTCGGCGACCGCGAGAAGGCCCTCGCCGCCGGTTGCGACGGGTACCTGGAGAAGCCGATCGATCCAGAGACGTTCGTCTCGGCCATCGAGGCCTTCGGAGCGCACGCCTCCGGGCCCGAGGAGCAGCCATGAATCGCGCGCTGATCGTCGACGACGACACGGAGAGCCTCTACTACTTGCGCGCTTTGCTCGAGGGCCACGGTTGGACCGTCGAAACAGCGGTGAACGGGAAAGAGGCGCTGAGCAAGGCGCGCGAAACCCCACCCGATCTCGTGGTTTCGGACCTGCTGATGCCGGTGATGGACGGCTACACCTTGCTGCGTCATTGGAAGGCGGACGAGCGACTGAAGTGCGTGCCGTTCGCCGTGTACACGGCCACCTACATCGAAGCCGAGGACGAGCGCGTGGCGCAACGCTTCGGAGCCGATGCGTTCATCATCAAGCCGCTGGAACCCGAGCTTTTGGCGGCTCAGCTCGCCGAGTTGCGAGGCAAGCCGTGCACGCCATCGAGCACGCCCAACCAGCCCCTCGGCGAGGAGAATGAGCGGCTCGAGCTGCACAGCCAAACATTGATTCGCAAGCTCGAGCAGAAGATGTTGGAGCTGCAGGAAGCGAACCGCGCCTTGCGCGTCGATATCGTGGCCCGTCAGGCCGCCGAGGCGGCGCTGCGCGCGTTGACGGTGGATCAACACGCCACGGAAGAAAAGCTGCGTCAAAATGAAGCTATCCTGCGCATCGCGGGTCGTGCCGCACGCTTGGGCGGGTGGAGCGTGGAGTTACCCGACCTCCGAATGCTCTGGTCCGATGAGGTGTGCTCCATTCACGAGGTCCCAACCGGCACCCAACCGACGCCTGAGCAGGGGCTCGAGTTCTATGCGCCCGAATGCCGCGAGCTGATCCGCTACAAGTTCGGCGCGTGTATCCATGACGGGACGCCGTTCGACCTCGAGCTACAAATCATCACCGCGAAAGGGCGGCGGGTCTGGGTGCGCGCCATCGGTCAAGCCGAACGTGGCCCGGACGGCCGGATAGCGCGCGTCCAGGGGGCGATTCAAGACATCGACGAGCGACGCAAGCTTGCCGAGCAGCTTCGGCAAGCTCAGAAGATGGAGGCGGTGGGTCAGCTCGCCGGTGGCGTCGCCCACGATTTCAACAATCTGTTGTCGGTCATTCTCAGTTATTCGATCTTCATCCACGAGCAACTCCGCCCAGGCGACCCTTTGCGCCCTGACATCGAGGAAATCCGGCGAGCGGGTGAGCGCGCGACGGAGCTCACCCGTCAACTGTTGGCGTTCAGCCGCCAGCAGATCCTGCAGCCGCGAGTGCTCGACATCGGCCAAGTGCTGACTGGCATGGAACGCATGCTCCGACGAATAATCGGTGAGGACATCGACCTCCGGCTCCTCACCCCTCGGGGCCTAGGGAAGGTTCACGCGGATCCGACGCAGGTCGAACAGATCGTGATGAACCTAGTGGTGAACGCCCGTGACGCAATGCCGACGGGCGGGAAGCTCACTATCGAGGCGGCCGACGCTTTGCTCGACGCAGACTACGCGGCGAGCCACCACGAAGTGACCCCCGGGCCGTACGTCATGATCGCGATCACCGATTCGGGCTCGGGCATGGACGCGGCGACGCGTGAGCGGATCTTCGAGCCGTTCTTCACGACGAAGGACAAATCCAAAGGCACCGGGCTCGGCCTCTCGACCGTCTTCGGAATCGTGAAGCAAAGTCAGGGCAATATCTGGGTCTACAGCGAGCCCAATCAAGGCACGACATTCAAGGTGTATCTGCCGCGCACGGATTTGGTTCTCGAAAGGGGCACGGCGCATCCCCCAGCCCCCGCTACGTTGAAGGGCTCGGAGACCATCCTGTTGGTCGAGGACGAAGAGCAGGTGCGCATCATGACTCGCGCCATTCTCGTACGAAACGGATACAATGTCTTGGATGCGCAGAACGGCGGCGAGGCCTTCCTCATCTGCGAGCAATACGCGGGCAAAATCGACTTGCTCATCACTGACGTGGTGATGCCTCGGATGAGCGGCAAACAGCTCGCGCAGCGGTTAGCCCCGCTGCGCCCGGAGATGAAAGTGCTCTACATGTCTGGCTACACCGAAAACTCCATCGTTCACCACGGAGTGCTCGACTCCGGAATCGCTTTCCTTCAAAAGCCGATCACCCCTAACCCCTTGCTGAAGGCGACTCGCGACGCTCTCGACGGGCGGCTGTAAGCGATGCCACGAGCTCAAAAGGCAGGCGTCGGGAGACGTTGAGTGCCTTCCGACCGCATCGCGCTCGACGCGGCACTCGGGGTTACCTCGATCCCAACGCGGAAAGGACGTGCGGGATCTCGTCCCTCGAGCTCGGAAAATGGGGCGCGAGGCGCACGAGGCCGTCGGGCATCGTCGCGTACACGCCGTGCGCGCGGAGGGTCGCAACCACGTCCGCCGCGCTCAGCCCCGATGGCGGTTCGAACGATAGGATCCCCGAGCGCCGCTCCGGTTGGGTCGGGCGCACACTGCGTAGGCCGCGAGCGAGCAGCCCGGCCTCGAGCTCGTTGAGGTAGCTGCTGACGTGGCCGAAGATCGCCGGCACACCGAGCTGCAGTATCGGCTCGAGGGCAGCCTCGAGCGCAGCGTAGCCCGCGCCGTTTGCGGACGTGCCCTCCATGAACTGGATGCCCGCCTTGATGGGGCGATCGTAACGGAGCATGCCGGGGCCTTCGAACAGGAAGCGCAAGCCCTCTTCGTGACTCAGCCAATTTGCCGTGCGCGGCACGAGGCGCTGGGTGCAGCTGGGTTTGACGTACAAAAAGCCGGCACCCTCGAGCGCCATCAGCCACTTGTGCGCCCCACCCGCGACGTAGTCGAGGTCGAGCGCGGTCACGTCGAGCGGGACTACGCCCAGCGCCTGAATCGCATCCACCGCGACCTCAGCACCGTGCGCATGGCACAGCCGCACCACGGCCTCGAGCGGCGTGACGATTCCGGTTTGAAATTGCACCGCGCTCAGCGCCACCAAGCGCACGCCACCTTCGCGCAGCCGCTGTTCGAGGATGCTCAGGAATTGGTCGTCGTCGCTCGTGCGCAGCTTGGGCAGGAAGCGAGTGCTCAGGGAAAAGTGCCGAGCCGCGTTTTGCCAAGGCGACACATTGCCGGGGAATTCTCCGTCCCCGACGAGCACGCCGTCCCCCGCCTGCCACGGCAGACAAAACGCGAGATCGCCGAGCGCGCTCGTGGCACTCGTGGAGAGCGCGATGTGCTCTGCGCTCGCGCCCATCAGCCGCCCCAATTGCGCACGCAGCACATCACGCCGCGGCAGCCACTTGCCGAGCGCGACATTGCCCAGGCGCGCGTAGTCATCGAGCAGCTCGCGTACCGCGCGCAACACGGGCTCGGTCGCAGGCGCGATCGCCGCGTAGCTGAGGTACGCCTTGGCCTCCAACTGCGAGATTAGGCTCTTGTCACCGAGGGCAACGCGTACGCTCATGTCCCAGCCTTGCATCGTCCAACGAGGCCGTACAGATGCACATCGCGAAACGCGCCTTTCCAGTGGTAGTGCGCGGGCAGCCGGCCCTCGATCTCGAAACCGAGCTTGACGAGGAGCTCGTGACACGCGGCGTTCTCGACCACGGTTTGCGCCACGAGCTTGTTCAGCTGACACCGTTCGAAAGCGAACGACGACACCGCGCGGAGCGCCTCTGTCATCAGACCTTGGCGCCAGTAATCGGATCGCAGATCGAACGCGAGCTCGGCGCGCCGATCACGCAGCGAGAGGCTATGCATGCCGATTTGACCGATGAGCGGACCGTTCGGAGCGAGACAGAGACCCCAGCTGACCCGGACCCGGCGTCGGTATAGGTCCAGGCGCTCGTTGATGAGCTGCGTGGCTTCCGAGAGCCGCGTGAACGGCGCCCAGTCCTGATGCTCGGCGACTCGTGCGTCGGAGCAAACACGAAACAACTCCTGTGCATCCGCGGGCGACATCGCGCGCAGCACGAGGCGCGGCGTTTCCAACGTTGGAAAGGCGTTGAACAGTCGATCCTGGAGCGACAGCGAGAGCATGGCTTAGTTGGACTCGTATTGACGCGCGGCCTGCGGCGACCAAGGGCGCGACGCGCCGATTCCTTCACCTAAATCACCCTCAGAAATCGCGCGTCGCCGAGCGCGCGCGATCTTGTTGCTCAGCATCAAACGCGATAAGCGAGAGCAAGACCGCACCGGGGAAGTATGGGCGGTCCCAATGGGAGAGATTGAATGCATCACGTGAGCGGCTCGAGGTCTTGGTTCAAGTTCATTTCGGCGACGTTGGCGCTGGCCGCAAGCCTGTGCGTCAGCTCGCTCGCCTCAGCGCAGCATGTGGAGGGGCTGTTCGTCATCGAGAACTCGCGCTTCTTCGCGGTAAACCCGCAGATCTACAACAACTGGACGCAACGCGGCGGGGTGGACTGGGCAAACACGGTCGCCATGGCCAGCGACGGCTTCTGGGCCAATCAGATCCAGGTCATCGAAGACCAAACGCTTTGGGAGATCGATCCAGAGAACGGTAGATTCGCCCGGTTTCCCGGGCCGGCCGGCATCACCGGGACGTGGCTCGGTCAGGCGCGCATGGCGGTCACTTTTTACAACCGGCAGCCCACGTTGTTCATCACCGAGTCGGGGAGGTTGTGGCGCGTGGACTGGAATGGGAACTACGTGTCCCTTGGCAAGGGTTGGGATGGGGCAACGGCGATCGGAGCATCGAATTCGCGGCTGTGGATCACACAGGCCAATCGGCTGTGGGCGGTGAACCTCGAAGGCCAATACACGATGGTCGACAACGGCTATTGGGGCGGCGACGTGTTCATGACGTCCAACGCCGAGCAGCGAGCCCAGGGCACTGCCCTCTACGTCGTTCAGAGTGGGGTGCTGTGGAAAGTCGACACCGCGACCTTGGTCCGCACCAATCTGACGGGCACGATCTGGGACGGTACCACGTCGATTTCGTATCTATCGGGGTCGGTTTACATCATCCGCAAACAGCGGCTGTACCAGGTGAACTTGTCGAACAACGCGGTCACGCTACACAGCGATCAGGTGTGGACCGGGCCGACCTTCATGGTTCATCAGACCGGTACGCTGCCGCTCTGAGGTGTTGCATCAGTGCGCGCCACGCCGGAAGCGCGGCGTGGCGTGCCCGCGTCAGATTGAGACCAGTGCGCGAGCTCGAGCTTTGAGCCGCGCAGCGGCACGCCGCGCCCGCTAGCCAACCCCAACTAACTACTCGTTCACTTCCGTCTCGAGATCGAGTGACCGCCGCGGCTGCTGATTCTGGCCGTGCAGGGCGCGCAGCCGTCCCGCGTCACCTCCGGCTGTCGAGGCGGCAGGGCGCCCGGTCCCGCCGGCCCTGGTTTACCCGTGTCCGCCCGCGCCGATCGTGATCTTCTCCTGCTCAAGAACTAACTAAGTCGCGTTCGGGGTCGTGCTCGAGACCCATTCCGGCCAGCCGCCCAACCCAAGACAGATTGCGCTGTGTCGGGAATAACAGCGCGGTCAGTAGGTTCTTCGCGTGCCGGACCACTGGCAGCGCACTTGATGGACGAGTTGACAGCGATCATGCCCCCGCTAGGATGCCGCGGCCTTCGGCCGGAAACATTCCTGGTCGGGGCATTTTCCCGCATTTTTCCCGATTAATTCGGGGTTTTTGAACGGAGGTCGGATGGCTACCGACGTGATGATCCAGGCGAATGGCCTGACCAAGCGATTTGGGGCTGTGCGCGCCCTGGATAAAGTGAATTTCGATGTGAAGCGCGGCGAGGTCGTCGGCTTTCTGGGCCCGAACGGTGCTGGCAAGTCGACGACGATGCGCATCCTGACTTGCTTCATCTCGCCCAGCACCGGCTCGGCGAAGGTGAACGGTCACGACGTCTTCGACAACCCGCTCGAGGTTCGGAAGTCCATCGGTTATCTCCCGCAGCGCGCCCCGCTGTACACGGACATGACGGTCTGGGAGTACCTGAAGTTCGCCGCCGAGATCCGCGGGCTCGACGAGACGGCGTTCAAGAAGCGATTGAAGAAGGTCGTGGAAGTGTGCGGCCTCGCTCAGTCGCTGGGCAAGGACATCTCCACGCTGTCTCACGGTTATCGTCAGCGCGTGGGCCTCGGCCAAGCCCTGATTCACGATCCGCCAATCTTGATCCTGGACGAGCCGACCAGCGATCTCGATCCCAACGAGAAGGCGGAAGTGCTCCGTTACATCAAGGAGATCGGCAAAGATCGCACGATCTTGCTGTCCACGCACAACTTGGCCGAGGTGGAAGAGGCCTGCGCGCGCGCCATCATCGTGAGCAAGGGCCGCGTGGTGGCCGACGGTCCGCTGGACGAGATCCGCGGTCAAACGGGCCGCGTGCGTTACGTGGTCTCGATCGACGAGCAGCGCGCCGAAGCCAGCAACAAGCCGCCCGCGGCAGCGCAGGCGCACGAAGCGCTCGAGCGTTTGGGTGGCGTGAAATCGGTGCGCGAGCTGCCCACGGACGAGAAGGCGCACAAGTTCGAGCTCAGTGGCGCGAACGACTCCGACATCCGGGCCGAGATTTTCCGCTTGGTGGTGGCCAAGGGCTGGACGCTGCTCGAGCTGCGCCGTGACGCGCAGAGCCTCGACGCAGTGTTCCGCGACTTGACCCGCGGCGACGAGAAGCTCGACCGCGGCGCCAGTTGGTCCGCGGCCGACGAGGAAGACGAAGAAGAGGACGACAAGGCCGCTGCCGGCGCTGCCGCCTCCGGTGACGACGAGGACGAGGACGACGATGAGTCGGACGACGACGAAGAAGACGATGAGGACGAAGAAGAAGCCAAGCCCAAGGGGAAGAGCTGAGCCATGAGCCCCATGTTGATCATCGCCAAGCGCGAATTCCGCTCTTATTTCGATTCCCCGATCGCGTACATCGTCATCTGTCTGAGCTTCTTCGCGCTCGGGCTGATGTTCTTCTTCTTGAACGGCGGCTTCTGGCAGCTCGATCGCGCGTCGGTGTCGCGCTTGTTCGAGTCGGCGCCGATGGGCCTCTCGTTCTTGGTCGTGCCGGTCGTGACCATGCGCCTGCTCGCTGAAGAGCGGCGCAGCGGCACGCTGGAGATGCTGATCACCTTGCCCGTGAAAGACAGCGATGTGGTGCTTGGGAAATACTTGGGCGCCCTGGGCCTGGTGTTGGTCCTGGTGCTGTCCACGCTCGCGTACCCGATCGTGATGTTCAAGTTCCCGTGGAACTTGGGCCCGCTCGACGGCGGTCCGGTGGCTAGCGGCTACTTCGGCATGGTGCTCTTCAGCTGCGCGGCAGTGGCCATCGGCCTTTTGATCAGCGCGCTGACCGAGAGCCAGGCAGTGGCCTTCTTCATCACCTTCTTCGTCCTGGGCGCGCTCTGGTTGTTCGGTGATCTCGCCAGTAAAGCCTCGGAATATCCGATGCTCGCGGCGCTGCTCAACTACGTCAGCTTCCAATCGCGCCTGAGCAACTTCTGGCGCGGCCTCGTCGACTCGCGCGACGTGGTCTTTTTCCTATCGGTCACCGCCCTCTCTTTGATGGTGGCCTTCCGGGCGCTCGAGCGCCGAAAGTGGGCATGAGCTATGGCTACCCAAGAACATCGACGTAAAGCCGCCGCCGTCACCGGCATGTATCTGGCGGTCATCGTGGCCATCGCGGTGGTGGCCAACCTGCTCGGCGCCAAAGCCTACAAGCGCTGGGATAGCACCAAGGCGGAGCGTTACACGCTGTCTACCGGTAGCGGGCGTTTGATCCGCGGCCTGAGCAGCCCCGTGCAGGTGGACGCCTACGTGAAGCGCGGCCTGCCGCAGCTCGACGCGTTCGTGCGCGACCTGACTGACTTGCTCAAGGAATACGAGCGGGCCGGCGGCGGCAAGTTCAAGTTCACGATCATCGAGCCGAACACCGACGAGCTGCGCGCGCAAGCCAAAGAGGCCGGCCTGACCGAGACGCCGTTCGGCGAGACCAACCAGACGGGTGAGGATCAAGCCTCGATCACGCAAGGCTACATGGGCCTCGTGCTCAAGTACGGCAGCGAGAAGGCCGTCATCCCGCAGATCATGCAAGCCGAGGGATTGGAGTTCTGGATCACCAACAAGATCCGCGAAATCCGAGACAAGGCCGAGAACATCAAGCACCGCGTCGGCGTCATCACCGGCAAGGACGAGTTCAAGCTGAGCGACGCGAACCTAGTCCCGAAGCAGGGCAAGGGCGGCGCGGGCCCGAGCATGCAGGGGATCATCGAGCAGGCATTCCCCTTCTACAAGCTCGAGGAAGTGGACCTGAAGGGCGGCGAGAACGCGATCGACAAGGATCTCGTCGGACTGATCATTACTCAGCCGCAGAAGGACTACGACGAGAAGGAGCTGCGCCGGATCGACGAGTTCCTGATGCTCGGTGGCAAAGCACTCGTGGTCTACGCCTCGGCCGTGACCATGAAGGCCAACGACGCGACCATGAGCGCGACCCTCAGCCTGCACGGCCTGGACAAGCTGCTCAACGGCTACGGCATCAAGATGAGCAAAGATGCCGTGTTCGACTACGGCGCGCAGTTCCGCGTCGGCGTGCCGACGCAGGGCGGCGTGACCTGGATCCGTCATCCGGGCATCGCGCACGTGGTGGCCGACCCGCGCTTCGACAGCGACAACGACAAGTTGCTCGATACGTCGTTCGCCCCGTTCTTCCGCATGGACGAAGCGATCTTCCCGTTCCCGTCCAGCCTCACGCTGGACAAGGCCAAGCAGCCTGCGGACGTGAAGGTAGTGGCAGTTGCGCGCACCACGCCGGCGACGAGCGTCGTGACCTCCGACACGGTCGACATGAAGCTGCGCGAGCACTGGGAGCCGAAGCCCCCGCAAGAGCAGCGCATCGTCGCCGCTAGTGCCGTGGGCAAGCTGAAGAGCGCCTTCGCCGGTAACCCGTCGGACGCCGTGAAGCCGGCCGAGCGCGCGCCGAGCGAATCGCGCGTGCTGGTCATCTCTTCCAGCGAGTTCTTGACCAACCCGTTTGCTTACGCGGGCAACGGTCCGGACCTCGGCGGCCAGTTCCAGATGTTCGGCGCGGTGGGTGGTGACCCGCAGCTCCTGATGTTTGCTCAGCCGTACACCAAGTACCTGACCAACACGATCCTCTCGCTCAAGAACACTCTCGACTGGATGGCGGGTGATTCGGATTTGGTGGCCGCCAGCGCCAAGCTGATCGGCGATCCGAACCTGACCTACTCCAACATCTCCAAGCCCAAGTTCAAGGCCGGCGACGACGAAGCCGAGGCCAAGCGCAAGGACGAGGAGTACCGCACGGCCCGCAAATCCGTGCAGAGCAACGTGCAGTGGACGCTCACCTTCGGCGTGCCGGTGCTGTTCGCCGCCTTCGGCCTGCTGCGCTGGCGCCAACGTCAGTCACAACGCGATCAGCTGAAGATCTGAGCTTCGGGAGACGAGAACAGTCATGGCACTCAGCACGGAAAACAAACTGTACATCTCGCTCGGCGTGCTCGCCGTGCTTTTCGGCGCGTGGTTCCTCCAGACCAAGAAGGACAAAGCCGAGGCGGAGTCCTACACGCAGTCCGGACAGGCGGCGGCCCTGCCCAAGATCGAGCTCAGCGACGAAGATCTGAAGAAGGTGGACAAGATCACCCTGACCAAGCCCGCGGGTGACGCGGGCACGGCGGTGGAGGTCGAGCTCACCAAGTCCGGCGAGGATTGGAAGCTCAGCAAGCCGGTCGAAGCCAACGCCAATCAAGCCAACGTCAAATCCCTGCTCGAGAACTTGAAGACGCTGAAGGCGACCGAGCTGATCGACAACTCCAAGGCCAATTACGCGAAATACGAGCTCTCGGACGACAAGGCGGTGCACGCCGTGTTCTCCAAGGGCTCCGCTGTGGCGCTCGACCTGTATTTCGGTGAGAGCGGTGGGCGCGGGCAAATGACGCGCATCGGCGGTAAAGACGGCGTGTACGCGATCAAGGGCTACTCGAGCTTCTTGTACTCGCGTGACGTGAAGGGCTGGCGCGACATGGCGATCCTCAAGTTCGAGGATCCCGACGTCACTACCGTGAACATCGTCAACGAGCACGGCTCCTTCGCGTTCACGTACGACAAGGGCAAGACGACCAAGAACGAGTTCAAGAAGGGCAAGGACGGCAGCGCCGAGCCAATCAAGAATTACGACGAGAGCAAGCTCGTCGACTTGCTCCGCGCCTACAAAGCGCTCAACGCCGACAACTTCGCGGACAAGGGCAAGAGCGAGGCGGACACCGGGTTGGACAAGCCGGTTGCCACGATCGTGTTCACCCTCAAAGACGGCGCCAAGCGCGAGGTTCGTTTCGGCGGCACTTCCGAGGGCTCGAGCCACTGGGCGAAGGTCACCGGCAGCGACGACATCTGGAGCGTGAGCTCCTGGGCCGTCGAGTGGGCCACCGCAGACGAGAAGAAGTTCCAAAAGGCCGACGACTCGAAGAAAGACGAGAAAAAGCCCGGCTCTTCCGACGCGGATCACCCGAACGCCAAGCACTTTTCGATGCCTCCCGGCGGTGCGCCGCCCGGCCACCCGTAAAGCTCGCTCGGTTTGACGTCCCGCGCCGTTTCTTGACCGCGCCCGACTCGTGTAAAGTCGCGAGGGGTACGGATATCGAGGAGCGGCGCGGTGGATTTGAGAACAGCACGACATTCGGTGTGCGCGATTTTCGCGCTCGCGTTCGCCGCCAGCACGGGCAACGCTCAAACCTCCAAGAACGCGGCCGGCGCTGAAGCCCTTTACGAACAAGCGCGCAGCTTGATGAAGCAGGGTGACTTCGAGCACGCCTGCCCGAAATTCAAGCAGAGCTACGATCTGGATGCTGGCGGCGGCACGCTACTGAACCTGGCCGAGTGCTACGAGAAGCAGGGCAAGTTCGCCTCCGCCTGGTCGAGCTTCAAAGAAGCGCTCGTCACCGCGCAGCGCGACAATCGCCCGGAACGCGTGGAGTACGCGAAGAAGCACATCGCGATCGTCGAGCCCAAGGTGTCCAAGATCACGATCGAGGTGCCGAGCGGCGTGAACGAGCCCGGGCTCAGCGTCTCGCTCGACGGCACGCCGCTCGGTGACGCGGCCTGGGGCGTGGGCATGCCCGTCGATCCGGGCGCGCATCAAGTGACGGCCAGCGCGCCGAACAAGCAGAGCTACGAGCAAACCGTGCAGGTCGACAACGGCTCGACCTCGATCAAAATCCCCAAGCTAGAAGCGAGCCGCACGGCGCCGAGCGGTCCGGCTCCCGTGCTGGTCGATCAAGACGTGGCGAAGAAGCCCGTGGTCGACGAGCCGAAGGGCGGCAATAGTCAGCGCACGGTCGGCTTCGTGATCGGCGGCGCGGGCGTCGTGGCGCTCGGCGTGGGCTCGTATTTCGGGCTGCACGCCATGTCCAAGTGGAGTGACCGCAAGGACAATTGCGTGAACGGCTGCACCCAAGCAGCCAAGAGCGCCGGTGACGACGCCAAGAGCGCCGCGCTGATCAGCGATATCGGGTTTGGCGTCGGGATCATCGCGGCGAGCGTGGGAACGTACCTGGTGCTCAGTGCCAAGCCCACGACCGAAACGACGAGCGCGCACGCGCGGCTCACCCCTCCGGGTGTTCCGAAGCGGCTCGCGCGGCAGGCTCGCTCGCTGCAAGTGCTGCCCGCCTTTGGCCCGCTCGGTGGTGGGCTCGTGCTGCGAGGGAACTACTGATGGCGCGCTCCCGGAATTTGTTCGTTGGCGTCGCGCTGCTCGTCGCGCTCGGCGGGTGTGAGAAGCTCATCGGTATCGAGGACACGCCCGTGGTTCGAGACGGCGCCGCCGGCACGTCGCCGTTCGACCAGGCAGGCGCGTCGGATGCCGGTCGCTCCAGCGCGGGTGCCGCCGGCAAGGGCGAGGCGGCGGGTGCGGCCAACGGCGGCAAGGGCGGCAGCGCAAACGGGGGTGCCAACGGCGGCGGCGACACACAGGGCGGCGACGCGAATGGTGGTGCTTCAGCGGGCACCGGCGGCTCGTCTTGCGGCTGCGCTGCGAGCGACTTGGCATGCAACACCCAGTGCGTTGCCGGGGGCTGCAACTGCAAAGCGCCGACCCCGGTGTGCGACAACGGCAAGTGCGTCGCGCGTGGGCCGACACAAACCTTGGCCGGCTCCAAGGCGGGCGGAACGCAGTTCTACATCGACAGCACCGAGGTCACGAACGAGCAGTACGCCGCGTTCTTGGCCGCCAAGGGCGGTGATACCAGCGGGCAGCGCCCCGAGTGCGACTGGAACAAGAGCTTTCAGCCCGCTGCCGCCATCGGCGACGACAAGCGCCCAGCAGTCAACGTGGACTTCTGCGACGCGGCAGCGTTCTGTGAATGGGCCGGCGAGCGGTTGTGTGGCGATCTCAGCGGCGGCCCGCTCGCCATCTCGGCCACCAACTTGACCGATCCGACCAAGAGTCAGTGGTACCTCGCGTGCGCGGGGCCGGACAAGACAGTGTACCCGTACGGCAACGACTATCAGGTCGGCAACTGCAACATGGATCCTGCCAGCGGCACGATGGCGAACGCCGGCGCATTCAAAATGTGCGAAGGCCATTACCCAGGTGTGTTCGACTTGGTCGGCAACGCCGCGGAGTGGATCGACTCGTGCGTCGACGACCCGGGCGGCGATCACGCGATGGATACCTGCGAGCTGATGGGCGGTACGTTCCTCAGGGACGACTTCGATTGCTCGACGAACTTTGGCCAGGTGCGCAGTGACACCGCGGCCGTGTTCGGCTTCCGCTGCTGCAGCAAGTAGTAGCGCACGCCGCAAGGCCTAGCGGCTCGCGGCCGTCTCGGGCACGAAACGGCGCTCGGGACTGGGCTGCGGTTCTAACCGCGACGGCGGCGTCGAGGCTGCGGTGCTGCGCCCACGCCACAGTTCCAGCAAAGACGGAAGCTCACGCGCTATCCGCGGATTGTTGAGCCCTATTTTCGAAGCGGCGGAACTGCAGTGTTGGCCCCCTCGAGCCTCATGTTGATTGCGAGCCGCGCTCACCTCACCCTCGTCGCCTCCGGAACACCGCGGCAGCTGACTGATCGCGAATTGGTAGAGTCCCTGCTCGCGCGCGAGCCGACGGCTGCGGCGCTCGTGTGGCGCAAATATTCGCCGCGCGTGTTCGGCATGGTTCAGCGCACCTTCGGCTCGGTCGTCGATGCCGAGGACACCACGCAAGAGGTCTTCTTGCGAGTGTTCTCGCGAGTTCATACCTTGCGCGACCCCGACGCGCTGAGCGCGTTCATCGTCTCGGTGGCGATCCGAGTGATCCGATGGCAGTTGCGTCAACGAGCGGTGCGCAAAATCATGCAGCTCGTCGACGAGCCCCCTGAGGTCTCCGTGCCGGGTCTGGACATGGAAGCGCGCAGCACCCTGCGCCGCTTTTACGAGGTACTGGACACCTTGGGCACGGAAGATCGCGTCATTTTCGCGCTCCGGCACTTGGAAGGAATGACCGTCGCCGAGGTGGCGGGCGCCACGGGCTCATCACTTTCGACCGTAAAACGACGGCTCACTCGAGCCTCTGAGCGCCTGGCGCAGCGGGTCGGGAACGACCCTACACTCATGGGCTACGCAGCGAGGGTGACCGGCCATGCCGATTGAACAATCTGCCCGTGACGAGCAAGCCGTGTTCGAGCCGCTCGCGGAATTGGCTCGGGACCGCTTGGGACACATGACTCAGGAGCAGTGCGCGCGCGGCGAGGCCGTCGTGGTGACGCGGCTCGCCGCCTCACCCCGGCGCCGGCAGTCGCTGTGGCTCATCGTGGCGTTGCCCGTCGCTGCCGCAGCCGGCGTTCTACTCGTCGCGGGCCGCTATTGGAAGCACTTCCAGCCGCAGCAAGAGGTGCCGCTCAGCTACCGGCTGGAGAACGACACGGCAAGCAACGGCGAGCCGGCCCACGGCGAGTCGGCATCGCGTTGGATCCGTTTTAGCGATGGCACGGAGATCCGAGTCGAGGCCGGGGCACAGGCTCAGGTGCGTTCCGTTTCCACTCATGGCGCCACGCTCGTCATGTCCCGCGGCACGCTGCATGCCGATGTCATTCATTCGTCGAGCTCCGAGTGGCACTTCGATGCCGGCCCGTTCAGCGTGCAGGTCACGGGTACGGCGTTTCAGTTGGCGTGGGAGCCGGCACAAGATCGCTTCGATCTGCGGCTCGAGCGCGGCGCGGTGAGCGTGAGCAGCCCCGTCGCGAACGCCCCCATCTCGCTACGCGGTGGCCAATGGCTCACGATACGGCCCCGTAGCAATCAAGTATTCATTCGAGATCTCGAGACACCGAACGCAGCTGAGCCCGCGCCGTCAGCGCAGCCGTCGACGACCGAGTCCAACGTGCCGTCCGCGGCCGATGCCGGGGCGGCATCGCATAACCCCGTGCAGTCGAGGCCGCAGCATGATTGGGCGCGCGATCTGGCTCGCGGCAAAGCGGAGCAAATCGTAGCCGAGGCGCTGCGTCTCGGCTTGGACCGCTGCCTTACCGAGTCGAGTGGCCCGGAGGTCGCGGCCTTGGCCGACGCCGCGCGCTACACGCGCCACGACGAGATTGCGCGCAAAGCGCTGCTCACCGAGCGTGGCCGCTTTGGCGGGTCGAGACGAAGCGTGGATGCAGGCTTGTTCTTGGGACGCCTGTCCGAGGCCAAGCGCGACGATCGTCAGGCGTTGCGCTGGTTCGACACCTACCTGGCAGAAGCCCCTGCTGGGCCCTACGCCTCCGAGGCGCTCGGACGCAAAATGGCAATCGTTCGCCGCACCAACGGTGACCTCGCCGCGCGCCCGCTTGCTCGAGACTACCTGTCCCGCTATCGCGACGGCACCTATGCAGCTGCAGCACGCGCCATCCTGAATAGTCCGTGACCCCGTTCTTCGCCAAGCTAGTCGCATTCGCAGCATTCCTGATGCTCTTCGGGGCGGCTCCCGCCGCGCTCGCCCAGGCTCCCCGGGTGTTGCTCATCCGGCCGTCGGGGGCGGCGCGGGAGGTAAAGCTCGCCCTCGTGCGGGTCGAAGGAGAACTGACTGCGGACGGGTTCGAAGTCGTTCCCATCGAGGCCGAGCCCGGAGCCAGCAGTGCCTCGAGCATGGCGTTGGCCGAGAGCGGTAGCGGAGCAACGACCGTGGGGTTGTTCTTGAATGCGGACGGAACGAATGCCGAGCTTTGGGTCGTCGACAAGCTGACGGACAAAACCGTGGTGCGGCGCCTGGCGACCAGCGAGCAATCGGACAACGCGCTGCCGGAAGTACTCGCCGTGCGTGTCGTGGAGCTATTGCGCGCGAGCCTGTTGGAGCTGGTCGTAGAGCGCAAGCGCCGCGCCGCGCCGCCCACGGCGGACGGCGCACAGCGCGCGAGCGAATGGGCCGCGCGCCCCCTCGCGGGCCCGCCCTCGAAGTACGCCGTCGAGGCGGGCCTCGCCACGATCTGGAGTCCAACCCAAGTCGATCCCGCCTTCGAATCCGTAGCTCGCGGTCGCTTTGCGCTCACGCAGCGATGGCATGTCCGCGTCTCGTTCATCGGTCTCGGGACGCGTCCGGAAGTGAGCGGCGTGAGCGGCAGTGCGGCGATTACGCAATCGGCCGGTCTCGTCGAGCTGCTGTTTTCCCCGCTCGCCGAGACGGCTTTGCATCCCGTCGCATCGTTCGGCGTAGGTTCATTCCATACGACGGTCAACGGCACCGCGAGCTGGCCTTATCGGGGGCGGCGTGACGACCAATGGGCGGTCGCTGCGGACGTCGGCGTCGGGTTGGCTTGGCGTTTTGCGTCGCGGCTCGAGCTGTCCGTCGAAGGGCATGGACTCATGGCCATGCCGCAGTCGATCGTACGCTTCGCGACCACCGACGGCCCTCACGTCGCGCATCCCGCGTTGATCGGAGCGCTGAGCTTCACGGGTTGGCTATGAGCCTGCTCCGCGAAACGCTGCTGCTCGTCGGTTCGTGGTGTGCCCTGGCTTGCGCGCCCGCTCGCCTCCAGGCAGTGGAGCTAGGCCCCGACACGCTTGGCAGAGAGCTGCTGGCACACTGGGCGTTCGACGATGCCGCCGGCTCCGTTGCTCGTAACGCCTCGGAAAATTCCCCGGATGGGCTCTGGAACGGTCAGCTCACCGGAGGGACTTGGCTTGACGACGGCCGCTTCGGCGGAGCACTCCGCCTGGGGGATGCCGAATACGTGAGCGTACAAAACTTTCCCGGCGCGACCTCCAGCTACTCCGCCTCGGCGTGGGTCCGCTTTCCGAACGGCGTGCCGGCCACCAACGAGCGCTGGACCACGGTGGTTAGCACCGAAGACAGTGGCGGTTGGGAGATCAACGTGGTGCACGAAACGACGCCGGCGTCGCTGCACTTCGGCTTTTGGATCGGGCCCAATTCGGGCGACTACGAAGGGTTCGACTGTCCAGGCAAGCCACTCGATCGATGGTCGCAGGTTGCATTCGTGGTCGACACGACGGTCTCGACGATCACCGTCTATCGAGACGGCAAGCCTTGTTTCGCAGGCAGCAACGAGCACCAAATACTTCCCGGCAGCAAGACGCTCACCATCGGCAGTTGGCCCTTCAACGGTCGCTACCTCGCGGGAGACGTCGACGACATCGCCATCTGGGGAAGGGCGCTGGAGCCCGCCGAGGTGGCGCTGCTAGTCTCCAGCCCGCCATGAGCTCTAAAACTGGGGAAATGACGCGAGCCGTCTGCCTGCTGTTCGTCGCGCTCACCGTGCTGAATGCGTGTGCATCTTCAGTCGCTGACCGAAGGCGGGGAGCTTCCCTATCTGCCGTCCGAGGCGGCGGGGGCGGCGGGGGCGCGGCTATTACCGTAGCTCGTTGCTCGAGCGCGCTGTTTTGCGACGACTTCGAGTCGTACGGCATCGACTCGGTTCCGGGCAAGCCTTGGTCGAACACGATGAATGGCGGGACGTTGGCCATCGACGCCACCCACGCGCACAGTGGCACGCGTTCGGTGAAAATCAACGCCGCCAAAGCTAACGGCTACCGCTCTGTCTTGCTCAGCTTGCAACCTGACGCGTTCTTGCCAACGCTCGGCAACGCGATCTATGGCCGGATGATGTTTTGGCTCAGCTCGGCTCCGGCGACGAGTGTGCACTGGACGTTCGTCGCTGCCGAGGGAATGGTCCCTGGGCAGTCCTACCACGCGGTCTATCGCTACGGCGGGCACCTGCCGCTCAAGGACGGCGCGGATTTCGTGGGCAGCCAGCTAATGGCAAGCTACGAGACGCCGGACAGCTACGCGACCCCCGCGGTGGGCGTCAGTAGTGACTGCTGGGTCCACTCCGACAAGCGCATCGTGCCCGTGGCAACTTGGAGCTGCGCCGAGTGGCGATTCGACGGCACATCGAACCAGCTTCAGTTCTGGCTGAACGGTGAGGAGATCACGAGCTTGGCGGTCACAGGCACCGGGCAAAGCTGCATGCACCAACCGGCTTCTTTCCCTTGGTCGGCACCGCGCTTCGAGCGCATCGATCTGGGCTGGGAATCCTACACGGCAGACGACGCACGCACGATTTGGATCGATGACGTGGCCATTGGCGCGCAGCGAGTCGGCTGTCCAGAGTCGGTACGAGCGGACACGAACAAATGAAAGAGCCGGTGAACCCCCTTGGGAACGCCCGGCGGTGTGGACCGGGTGCCTGCCGCCAGGACAGCCGGGGGTGCCGCGGGACGGCCGGGCTCACTGCGCGGCCAAAATTCAGCCGCCGCGGGCAGCCTCTCGATCTCGATACGGAAGTGACCAGGGAGTGCTGAGTGCACAATCGTCGGATCCAAGCCCAAAAACCGGCCGCGGCCCTGGGCGAGGACGACCGGCCAGAGCCTGGTTTCAGCCACGTTCAGGTGCTAAAAGCGCCGCCTCATGCGCGCTTCCTATCGCTGGCTGAAAGAGCTTCTCCCCGGTCTCACCGCATCGCCGGAAGAGGTCGCGCTGCGTTTTGGGGGCGCGGGCCTGGCCGTGGACGGCGTGCATTCGTTCGGCTCGGGGCTGGAAGCGATCTTGGTCGTCAAGGTGCTGGGCAAAGAGCCGCACCCGAAGCGCGCCTCGCTCAACTTGGTGACCATCGACCGCGGTGGTGTCGAGCAGCGTGTGGTGTGCGGGGCGTCCAATGTGCCCGCGCCCGGCGGCTTGGTCGTGCTCGCGCCGCTCGGCGCAACCTTGCCGGGCACGGACGGCCCGCTCACCCCGCGTGACATCGGCGGCGTGCTGAGCGAGGGCATGCTGTGCAGCGAGACCGAGCTCGGCCTGGCCGAGAGCGCCGAGGGCATCCTGATCTTGCCGGAAGGCGCGGCTGCGCCCGGCACGCGCTTCATCGACGCGTTCCCTGCCGCGCAAGACACGATTTACGATCTCGACGTTACCCCCAACCGCCCCGACGCGCTCGGGCACGTGGGGCTCGCCCGCGAGCTGGCCGCGCTCCTCGGCTTGCCCTTCACGCCGCCCGCGGCCGGTACGCCTGCCCGCGTCGCAACGCAGTCGCTCGAGTCCTTGATCCAGGTCGAGAACCGCGACACCGAGCGTTGTCCGCACTACTCCGCAGGCGCCGTGCTGGACGTGAGCATCGCGCCCTCACCGCTCTGGTTGCAGTGGCGTTTACACAGCCTTGGCGTGCGTCCGATCTCCAACGTGGTCGACATCACGAACTTGCTGCTCTTGGAGTTCGGGCAGCCGCTGCATGCCTTCGACTTGGACCACGTGCGCGGTGGGCGCATCATCGTGCGCCGGGCCGCTGCCGGAGAGCCGTTTTCCACACTGGACGGCGTCGCCCGGAAGCTGGATGCCGATGACTTGGTGATCGCCGACGCCGAAGGTCCGAGCGCGCTGGCCGGCGTGATGGGCGGGCTCGACAGCGAGATCAAGCCGAGCACGCGCCGCGTGCTGCTCGAGAGCGCCTACTTCACGCCCCGCGGCGTGCGCCGCTCGGCGCGCCGTTACGGCTTGCACACCGAAGCCAGCCACCGCTTCGAGCGTGGGGTCGACTACGGCCAAGTCGCGCACGTCCTGGAGCGCGCCAAAACGTTGCTCACGGAGCTGGCCTCGGGCAGCGCCGTGAGCGGCGCGGTTCACGCGCGCGGCCCAGAGCCGGTGCAGCCCGAAATCACGCTGCGCTCCGCGCGTTTGGACGCGCTGCTCGGTGTGGCCGTGCCGTTCGACGAGGCACGGGCGATCGTCGAGCGCTTGGGCTTCACGGTGAGCGAAGTGACGGGCAGCGGCGAAGCGGCCGCGCTCCGGACGCGCGGAGTGTCCCACCGCCCGGACGTCACGCGCGAAGTCGACTTGATCGAAGAGGTGTGTCGCGTGCGCGGGCTCGATGCGATCCCCACGCGCTTGCCCGCGGTCATTCCGCAGCCACCGCGCAGCACCGGCAAGCTCGAGCGCGAGACGGGCGCGGCTGCCGTCGCGCTCGGCTTGTCCGAAGCCGTGACGCACGCGTTCGTGTCCGAGAAGGACCTGGAGCACGTGCGCGCGCCCAAACCGAGCGTGTGGCTCAGCAACCCGCTGACCGAGGAGCGCAACGTGATGCGCACGAGCCTGCTCCCCGGCTTGCTCGAGGCCCTGCGCCGGGCGCGGCGCCGCGGCGAAACCCGCGCACGCCTGTTCACCATCGGCAGCTGCTTCGGTGCCACGGTCAGTGAGCCCCGCGCCGGCAATCGGCCGCGCTTGCCCGCGGACGTCGGCTCGTTACCGGACGAAGAGCTGCGCTTCGCCGCAGTGCTCGCCGGCACTCGCCACGAATACCTGTCGCTGAAGCCGGAAGAGGTCGACGTGTACGACGCCAAGGGCCTGGCCTTGGAGCTCGTCGAACGCATCACGGGGCGGCGGGCCACGGTGCGCCTCAGCGAGAGCAAGCCCGCGCATTTGCACCCACGTGGCGCGAGCGACATCTGGGTCGGCGCCACTTTGCTCGGTCACCTCGGCCCCCTTCATCCCGACGTGGTCGACGCGCTCGACCTGAGCGGCGGCGCGCAAATCGTGGAGCTCGACTTGGAAGCCGTGCAACTCCTGGGCAAAGCCGTGCCTGAGTTCCGCGCCATCCCGCGCCTGCCCCCCGTGACGCGTGACCTGTCGCTGGTCGTGGGCGACGGCGTGGGCGCCGGCAAGGTCGGTGAAGTGCTGGAGCACGCGGGTGGCGCTCTGTGCGAGTCGATCGAGCTGCTCGGCCTGTTTCGCGGCGGCTCGGTGCCCGAAGGCCAAAAATCCCTTACGTTCCGGATCATTTGCCGCGATCCCAAAGCGCGCACTTTGGCCGAGGAAGCGCGCACGCTCACCGACAAAGAGGTGGACGAGGTACAGGCCCGGATGCTCAAGGCAGCGCAGGCCGAGTTCGGCGCCAGCCTGCGAGGTTGATGTTGGCTCGCGCGCACCGCGGCTTCGTTCGGGCGCAACTCGCGTGCGCCACCCTGCTCGCGTGTGCCGCGCTGCTCGGCTGCGAGCGCAAAGCACCGGGACCGCAAGAGTGCGCGCAGTTTGCGGCCGCGGTCGTGCTGCAGCACGCGCCGATCGGCATCCTGACTCTCGAGATGCAAGCCCAAATCGAAGAAGAGACGCGCAACTGTCTGACGCGCCCCTACGACCGCGAGCTACTGAGCTGCGTGCTGGTGACCAACCGCGGCCGGGCCTGCTTGGAATCGTTTCGGCGCCGCTCGGGGCGCATCGTGACACCCGCCGTCGATCCGGGCTGACGGCGCTCAGCTCACACTTCGAAGCCGAGCTCCTCACCTCGAACGCGCACGCGGATACTCACGCCATCCGCGAATGTGCCGGATAGCAGCGCGTGCGCCAGCGGATCTTGCAGGTTGCGTAGGATGCTGCGCTTGACTGGACGAGCGCCGAGCGCGGGCTCGTAACCGCGGTCCACCAAGAAATCCTTGGCTGCGTCGTCCAGATCGAGCTTCAAGTGGCGGTCGCCGAGCAACCGCTCCAGGTGACCGAGCTGGATGTCCACCACCTTGCGCAAATGGACCTTGGTCAACGGACGGAAGATCAGCGTCTCGTCGATCCGGTTCAAAAATTCGGGGCGGAAGAACTCTTTCAGCCTTTCGAGCAACACGTCACGCAACGCGTCGCGGCCAGTCTCGCTCTCGAACAACTTCGGGTCGCTCTCCAAGATCCGATCGGAGCCGATGTTGCTGGTCATGATGACCACGGTGTTGGAGAAGTCCGCGAGCCGGCCGCGGCCATCGGTGAGCCGGCCGTCGTCCAAGACCTGCAAGAGCAGGTTGAACACGTCTTGATGCGCCTTTTCGACTTCATCGAACAAGAGCACGGAATAAGGACGGCGCCGCACGGCTTCCGTCAAAAAACCGCCCTGTTCGCTATCGGCGTAGCCCGGCGGCGCGCCGATCAAGCGCTGCGCCATGTGGCGCTCCATGAACTCACTCATGTCCAGCCGCGTGAGCGCTTGATCGTCGTCGAACAGGAAGCGCGCCAATGCCTTCGCTAGCTCGGTTTTGCCCACGCCGCTGGGACCCAAAAATAAAAACGAACCGATTGGCTTTCCGGGATCGCGTAAACCGACCCGCCCTCGCCTCACGGCGCGCGCCACTGCGGCCACTGCGTCGTCTTGACCGACCACGCGCTGCGCCAAGCGCTCCTCCATCTTGAGCAATTTGTCGGCCTCACCCTCGAGCATCTTGGCCACGGGGATACCCGTCCAGACGGCGAGCGTGGCAGCGACCTCGCGATCGCCGAGGATGCGCGGCGGTGGCTCGGCGCTGCTCTTGGCGGACTCTTCGGCCTTGGCCAAGCGCGCTTCGAGCTCGGGCAAGATGGCGTGCTCGAGCTCGCCCACGCGCGCGAAGTTTTTCTCCGCGAGCGCGCGTTGGTGCTCGGCGCGCGCGCTTTCGACCTCACTGCGCAGCGAGCGGACCGCCCCCACGACGCCTCGCCGCGCCTCCATACCTGCTCGAATTTGCTTGGTTTTCTCTTGCAGCGGGGGCAGCTCTTCGAGCAACTTTTGGCGCGCGGCTCGCGTTTCGGGGTCGTCACTGCGATCCAAGGTCTTGAGCTGCGCTTGCACGAGCTCGAGCCGACGCAAGAGCGCATCGGCCTCGGTCGACACGCCGTCCACCTCCACGCGCTTGGCTGCGGCAGCTTCGTCGAGCAGATCGAGCGCGCTGTCCGGCAAGCGGCGCTCGGGAACGTAGCGCTTGGCGAGCTGCACGGAGAGCCGAATCGCCGCCTCGCTGATCTCGACCCCGTGATGCCGCTCGTAGCGGGCCGCCGCACCGCGCACGATCTCCGTGGCCTCCTCGAGCGACGGCTCCGCGATCGGCAGCTGCGTGAACAAGCGCAAGACCTGCGCGTCGCGCTCCTCCAGCTTCTTCAGGCCATCCGGAGTGGTCGTGCCCAGCACGCGCAGCTCGGAGCGGATCAGCGCGGGCTTGAGCACTTCACCGATCGCGCTGCCGCTCGGCCCCTGCCCGAACAGTTGCTCGATGTTGCGCAACACCAAAATCACCGGGGCTTGCGCGAGCTCGCCGAGGAGCTTCTTCACCCGCTCCTCGATCTCGCCGCGCAAACGCGCGCCGCTGACCAAGGCTCCGCTGTCGATCTCGAGCAACTTGGTGGACACCAAGCTGGTTGGCACGTCCCCACTGGCGATGCGCTGCGAGAGCGCGCGCACCACGGCGCCCTTGCCCACACCCGCTTCGCCGACCAGGAGCGGGTGGCTCTTTTGGCTGCGCTCCAAGATCGTCAAGAGCCGTCGCACTTCGGCCACGCGCAGCAACACCGGCTCGTCCGGGTCGGCGAGCAACGGGCGGGTGAAGCTCCCGGGAACCACGGTTTGGCTGCGTGCAGCCTGAGGCACCGAGCGCAACGCCGCCATGTGCTGGCGCAGCGAGCCGGGGAGGACGCCAAACGCGCTCAAGACCTCACCCGCCGCACCACGGATCTCTTGCGAGAGGGCATTGATCAGCTGCTCGACCAGGACCCTGTCGGATTTTTCGCGGTCGGCTTCGCGCTGGGTCCGCTCCAGTAAGTCGAGCATGGCCGCGGACAGGTAAGCGGGCTCGGTGCCGCGCGGCAGCGCGTTCAAGGCGCGCTCGAGCGCCGCTTCGAACTCGAGCAGGTTGCTGACGCCGCGCTCGAATACCGCGCGCACGCCGAGATCGCGACCGAGCGCGCGCACCAAGAGGTGCAAGGGCTGAACCTCGGCATGCTTGCGTTCATCGGCCAAGGACTGAGCAGCGGCGACCAACGCCTTGGCCTCCGGAGCGTACCGTTCGAGCGAGAGCGTGGTCGTTTCCGACGCGGCGGCGGGCATACCCTTCACGTTACCGCGATGCGGGAGGCGCGGCTACGGGGGCACGCAGGGCTACGGCTCGCGCCGCCCTCACATAGCCGAAGTCCCTCGATAGCCACGCCAAACCCAGAGCATGGCCTCGGGCAGCGTCGCTTTCACGACGTTGCCGTCGACGTGTGCCGCGTTGTTCCCGACGTCGAGGTGCACGTGGTAACCCTTGGCGGCCATTTTCAGCTCGGAGCGGCGAGCCCCGAACTCGAGATCGTAGTGCGGGTACTCGGTGCCGCCGTTCAGATCGTTCGTGCCGCATTCCATCCACACGCGGATGGGCTTGCTCGCCACGCGCTATGCAAAGATCGTCGACGAGTGTGACGGGCGCTGCGTGGAGCGCGTGAAGCGCGCCATCAACCGATCGAGTCGAGGAACGGTTTGTCGAACTTCAACCACGCATATTGCTTGTCGATGCGCTTCGGAGTGACGACTCGAACCATGACGGCGCCGGCGATGATGCTCCCCAAGCACCCGAGCCCGAACAGAACTGCGAGCACCGGATACTGCGACGCGGTCGCAATGGCCGCGATGAAGCACGCGATCGATCCAATCCAACCGATCAGCATGCCGTTGCGCCGACGCTCGACGTGCCTTTGACACAAGCCGACGTCGAAGTCCGCGCGCTTGCGCACGATCAGGGAAACGATCACGTAGATCCACACGCCGACGACGAGGAGCGCGAAGTAGCCCGGCGGATGCCAAAAGGCGCGGCGCTTCAAGCGCTTTACGGCCGACTCGTTGCAGACCACGCAGCGTGGCGGAAAAGCCGCACCGGACACCGGGATCACGACCAGGTCGCCCTCGCGTCGTAAACCGCCGCCGTCGCCGGGTGACGACCCGAGCAAGCCTTCACCATCGGCTTGTAAACTCGGGGGCGCGTACGGGTTTTGGTTCATGGAACTCTCCAAACTATCGCACTCGGGTACGGCTGTCTGCCCCTCCCCTCGAGCTTCTTTCCCGGGCTTGGGCTAAGGTCCCCCCGATGAAGCCAGCCTTTCGTGCCCGCCCGCAACTCACCGTCACCATTGCGCTCCTCGCGGGCCTACTCGGTAGTCTCGCCACTCTCGGCATGGGCTGCAATACCGATCCGGCCAAAGGCAAAACCCAAGCAAGCGTCGGCAGTGCGGCCGCGCCGGTAACGGCCCCCGCGGCGGGCGCCGTCAACTACGCATTCAGCAACGAGGGCTCGAAGGTCGAGTTCGTCGGCGCCAAGGTGAGCGCCAAGCACGAGGGCTCGTTCGCGGCCTTCCGCGGCACGATCGGCGTCGTGGACAACGACGCAACCAAGAGCAACGTCAACGCCGAGATCGACATTGCGTCCCTGACCGTGGAGCCAGCCAAGCTAGCCGGCCACCTCAAGACCCCCGACTTCTTCGACGCCGAGAAGTTCCCGCACGCCAAATTCACCTCGACCGCGATCAAGGCCGGCGGCGACAACGGCGCGACTCACACCGTTACCGGCAATCTCGAGCTGCACGGCGTGACCAAGGGCATCACCTTCCCCGCCAAGATCAAGATCGACGGCGACAGCGTGTCGGTCGACGCGGAATTCGCGATCAACCGCAAAGACTTCGGCATCGTGTACGCCGGCATGGCAGACGACTTGATCAAGGACGATGTGCTGATCAAGCTCACGTTGCATGCCAAGAAGAGCGGCTGACCGAAGCTTCCCTGCACGGCTCCTGGGAACGAGTCAGGGGCCGCGCATCACGGCGAAGGATGGTACGTTTTCGGCTTCGTGGGAGATGGGCAGCGCGGTAGCGAGCTGATGCACGACTTTCTGCGTAGCTCACGCCACTCCGCCGCGAGCGGTCCGGGAACCGCCCACGGCGTCCCAGCGCCTCCGACGCGCATCCTCGGCTTGCTAGCGATCGGCTACCCATTATTGCTCGTTGGCTCGACCCTCGCCCTCCACTTGGTAGGTGAGAGGTGGTGGCTAACGACGATAGCCCTGTATCTCCCGCGCTGGCCGCTGATTTTACCCCTCCCCTTTCTCACCGTCGCGCTAGTGGCCCGCGGCAGGCCCGTGCTTCTCGCCATACAGCTAGCGGCGTTGCTAGTTTGGCTGTTTCCGCTTGCGGGGCTGCATCTCGGTATGAAGCAGACTGCGACGCCCGGACGCCGTGCGCTTCGAGTCCTCACGATGAATATCCATTCTTTGGTGGCGTCGAGCGACATCGCCGCGGAGGTTCGAAGGTCGCATTCCGATCTCATCCTGTTCCAGGAAGCAGCGGGCCAAACGGAAGCGTGGTGGAAACGAGAGTTCCCCTCCTACGAATGGCGCGTCGGCGGCGAGTTCGTATTCGGTAGTCGTTACGAGATCGCCGAGCACACCACCCCGCCACCTTCCGCGTACGGCGCAAGTGACGGCACGCGGCGCTACGTCAGGTATCGCGTCGTCTTGCCGGGTACTGAACTCTACGTTTACAACGTTCACGCACCTTCACCAAGCAGGGTATTCGAGCACCTCGGGCGCGGCATCGAAAGCGGCCCTTTGACCTCGAGCTGGCCTGGCCGACGTGCCGAGCTCCAGGCAAACGCCCTCCACCGAAGGGAGCTGCTCGAGGCAATCGGCAGCGACGCCCGCGCTTCTGCACGCCCCGCGATTATCGCTGGCGACACCAACGTTCCCGACCCGAGCTTCGTCCTCACCGATGCCTTTCGCGGGTACGGTGATGCCTTCTCGACTGTGGGCCGCGGATTTGGCTACACGTTTCCAGTCGGCCGCTCTGGCCCTTGGCTGCGCATCGACCGAGTCTTCGTGAGCGCCAGCGTCCGCTCAATCGATTCACGCGTCACCGGTGCATCGAGCTCCGATCACCTCGGCCTGATCGCGGACTTGGAGCTCTAACGAGACCCGGCAGCACGCTACTCGACGACGAGCTCACCGACCGCGTACCGCAGCTTGCCATCGGGATTGCCGAATCTCCGCGCGGCGCCGAAGCTCAGGCGCCGTTCCCACTTCTCGCCCGAGACGTGAGAACCAATGGACACCAGCACGCGAAATCTCCCCTTCGAGCCTTGCGGAACTAACAAGGTTTGCGTCAACCGTTGAAGGTGGTGCCACTTCGAAGTGGGTACGGGCGGCGACGCGGCTACGGTCGCCACGTCCGTTCCGTTCGAAGACACGAGCGTGGTACGAAGCCAATGATCGCTTGGCGTTGGTTGTGCGTCGAACGTGTATCGCACCAGAACTTTTTCACCGACCCGAGGCCTTGGGTTCGAGATTTCGGCGTTGACCAACCGGGACCGCGGCAGGTCATTCTGAGTCGTCGAATACGCCGCATCCGTCGCGGATGGGGCGTACCGACTCCCAGCGCAGCCCTGGCTCGCGTTGGCCGAGGCGTCATATTGGCATACCCTCACGTAATCCACCTGAAGCCGCTGCGGAAACGCCGAAGCGTCGATCCCGTGACGCCCGGCCCATTTGCCCCCGACCGCTAGATTCAGCAGAATGTGCGCAGGGCCAGCCTGCGTGCCGTCATCGTATACCCAGTGGTATTCGCGGGTATAGAGCCGATTCCCGTTCAGGTACATCGACACGCTTTCCGGCTTCCACATCACCCCGATGACTTGCCAGTCCGTATTCAAGGCCTCGCCACTCCTGAAGTACTTCCACCGCTCGTCGAACAGCGCATCTCGGTGGATCCAGTTGCCGCCTTGCACGCCTCCGCGCCCCAACGCGACGGAGGAATGAATCATATCTGGAGTCTCCTCGACGCCATTGATGACGTACTCGAACGCGTCGATCTCTGGCGGCCAGTTCAAGCGTCCATCGGCATCGTAGTCGGAATTGAGCCAAAAGGCTGGCCAGACTCCCCTCGCATCTGGAAGCCTCACCCGAGCTTCGAAGTACCCATAGTAAAACGTCTGACGCGAGCGAATCATGCCCGAAAGATAGCGCCCGCTGCCGTCCTGCTTCTGCTGCGCAATCAACGACAGCACGCCGTCGTCCACGGCATGAGTGGCCGCATCACCGTAGTCTTCTAGCTCGTCGTGAAGAGTGCCCAGGTTCCCGTCAGCGTAAATGTAGCGCGTCGCCCACTTGTCCGGATCCAATCGATGTCCCGAAAAGGAGTCTTCGAACACGACGCGCAACCCCGCGGCTGCCGCTACGGAGCAGTGCAATGCGCACGCGGCGCCAATACACAAGTCACGAAGACGCTTGTGCCTCGTACTCACTCCTAGACGATGCAGCCGTGCCGGCACGCCCCTGAACGGCACGGCTAGACCGCCTTGCTCGTCGAAGCCCAGCGCGGTTCGGGTCGAACCAGTGCCGTGAGAAAGCCGCACCCCCAAGCGGCGTGCATCACCCCCGCCGCGGGCCCCGTGAGAAGACCGCACAGGGCTCGTTTGCGGACCGCGAAGTACACCGACGCGACGCACAACACGGCACCATAAACGGCCGGCCACGCCAGCAACGATGGCACCCATGCGCCCAACGCCGCACCGGTCGCGCACAGAGCCACGTGCAAAGGGACGACCATTTGCCGCAGCCGCAGCGAGTGCGGATGCCGCCTCGCGGTGCGCGAACGAGCTGACCCATACTTGTAGTATTGCCGCCACAGCGCCGACAAATTCGGGCGTGGGTAGTATTGGACGCGAATGGTTGCGTCGAGGTAAACCTTGGCGCCCATCATCCGTTGGCGACAATCGAACTCGGCGTCCTCGTTGGGAGTAAACCGATCTTCATAGCCACCGACCTTGCGGAAGGTCTCCATCCGGAAGGCCGCGTGATGCCCGTGATCCACGAATCCGCTTCGTTGCCCGGCTCGGTGACCCGAGCCTCCGGTCCCAAGCAATGAATTGGACACCCAAGCGACCGCTCGTTGTACCGGAGCAATTCCGACGGAGTCCATCGAGACCACGACGGCATCCGCGTTGACTCGATTCATCGTCTCGATGAGCCGTTTGCAATAGTTTGCTGGATAGTGCGCATGGGCGTCGCACCGAATGAGAAAGTTTTCCTGTCCGCTGCATTGGGCCACGGCAAGATTGACCGCCGCGCTTTGCAAGCGTGCACCGTTGTGAATCAAGGTAATCGCGGGAAAGCGCCGGCACATGCTCGCGACGAGATCGACCGTGCCATCGCTACTGCCGCCATCGGCGACCACGATCGACATTCGAGCGAACGAGCTCACTTCTGCCAAGAGCCCCTCCAACACCGACTCGATGTGCTTCGCTTCGTTCAAGGTGGGTATTACCACCATCACGTGCCCACTCGCCGGATCAGGCGAGGAAGCAGCGGCGGGTGGGCAACTTGTCCCCGCAGCTTCGCCGAGGGAGGGAATCGCATGCGTATGCATGGCAGTCCTGACCTTTATCCGTATTCGAGGAGCCGGCTGGGACTCAGCCCCGGCCCCCATGCCAGAAGAGCCGCCAGTGTGTAGACCACTGCCGGCATCAATAGGTACCCGCCGCCGAAGGCAAACCAAAACAGCCCCACTGCGGACAACACCTTCATGTCCGCGCGATAGAGCGTGGACGCCAATAGCAGCAGGAAGAACAGCAGGCCCAGCGGGCCGTACTCGATCCATATCTTGGTGAAAGCGTTCACTCCGTAGACGTAGCTGGTCGAACGGAAGCGCTCTGCCGTGCCAGGGCCGAAGCCCAGGAGCGAGCGGGGGTCATCAGCCAAATCTGCAACGATTTTATAAGGCGAAATGAAGCGCATGTGAGCGCTCGTTTGCTCCGAATGCATATCCGACGCGCGAGTAGTGAACACCTCGATGTATTGGGGTGCTACGGCGGCGAAGAGCACGGTCACCGCGCCGGCAATGACGAGCAACTTCGCGCAACGCGCACTCGACTTACGATCGAGGACGAGCGCGGCAACTACGGCGAAGCCGAACACGAGGATGCCGGTCCCCGAGAAAGCGGCGAGGAAGGCGAGCGCGAGGAGTGCCATCCGCCACAGCTTGCCAAAGTAGAGAAATTCAATCGCCAGTCCGACGGCGACGATTTGCGAGAGCATCGAAGGTTCGAGAAGGAAGAAGCCATTCGACTTGAAGATGTGGGCGCCTCGCCAAAGCGGGATGACGACGTTGTAGTCTTTCTCGATCAGAAACCGTTCTGGCACGATGTTCGCAAACGAGAAGAGCTGCCAGCCGACGAGCTGTGCACCGAACTGAAGGCAGCCTGCGAGCGCGAGAAGGACCACGAAGTTCCGGAAGACAGTGACGGTGCGCACCACCCCGAGTGCGGGGGATAGGCGAAAGGCGAGCACCGCGTAGATCAGAACCAAGTAAAGCAGTGACGAGTAAGACACCGTCGTTTGGTCGGCCGGAACGGCGACCGCGAATGCCGTCGAGAGAAGCGCGCCCAGAAAGAGCAGGACGTATCCCGACAAACCACGCCTCGAGAAGGTGACCCGGCCCTGGAGGCCCGCGATCACGAACACGATCACGACGATGGGGAGCACCGCAGGCACCGTGGCCTGCCCGAGGGGCAGTCCGAAACGCTGGAACACGAGACTTCCAGCAAGGATCGCCACCACCGGCCAACTCTCCCGTAGCTGGCGCATGTTCAGGCCGATTGTTTCGTGGTGCGCGGCCCGAACACCAGCGCCTTGAGCCAACGGTTCACCACGGGGTAGTGACGTTCGAAGAGCCACCAAAAGCCGATGGCGAGGATGTTGGAGGCGGCCGCGCTGTACCAGAAGAGCTTCGGATCGTTGTCTCGCCCTGGGTATCGAAGGTAAATGTACGTCAGCAGCGAAGCGTGGGTGAGATACAGCGAATAGCTGTACCCAGCGAGGAAGCCGCTCGCACTTGCGAGCCACTTCGGCACGCGTTGAACACGCTCCAGCGCAAAGAGAAGCGCGAATACGGCGGTGGCCAAGAACACCCCGAACTGTAGGTCGATGTAATCGCTACTGCGTCGCTCGAAGTGAACCGCCAAGATACGGCCCGCCATGCAGAACACTGCAGCCGCTGCGAGCACCAAGTAGTACCAGACGTTTGGCGCTTGGCTGTTGAAAGGCGTGCGCCCCTGGCTTGCTCGCCGCCCGTACCACCAGCATGCGGCCATACCGATGAGCCAAAGCAGAGTCAGGCAGTTGTCCACCCCTCCAATCAGATAGTACGCCGGCTCGATCGCGACGAGACCGAGCACGACGAGCTGCAGCACGGTCCAAGGCTTGTGCCGGCGCTGATGAACCAACACCACCAAGCCGAAAGTGATGTACAGCCACCACTCGATCGAGATCGTCCAGAACGGCGAGCCCGAACCGAACTCGTCGATGAACCATGAGCGCTCGGAAACGCCGGCGCGCCGAGCCAATTGGAACAGCGGGAAGTCCTGCAGCATGAACAGGTTACCGAACCACGTGGTGACGTTCACGTTGCGAGGCAGGTTGTCGATCCAAGTCAGCTGCTTCAGGCGCTCCGCGGAGATCGGCGCCGGAAGCAGCTTGAGCGACTGCAAGTCGATCAACCAAACGAAGAACAGCGCGGGGAGGAATGCCGTATAAATGCGAGCGGCGCGGTCGATGAAGTAATGACCGAACGTGTAGTCCGCGTCGCTCGACTTGTTGAAGGCGCTGTGGCTGATGAGAAAGCCGGAAAGTAGGAAGAAGACCAGGACGCCGACCGATTGAACTCGAGTCTGTCGCAGTAGCCCATCGTTGAGGAACAGCATCGAACCGTGCCCGAGCAGAACGACCATGGCGGCCGCCCCACGCAGAACGTCCAAGTAGGCCCGTTGTCCTTCGCTCAGTGTCAACCGTTTCATGTGAACCTCCGAGCTCGGTTGTCAGTTCCCTCGAAGCTCTCGTACGGCGCTGAACGTGAGCGCCGACTGAATCCGCCCCCCGCCTACTTGGCGTAGTCCGTAGATGCGGCGCTTATCGGGGCCAGCCAAGTGCAGGACCGATAGCGGCTTGTTTGCTTTGCCAGGGTCGCACATTCGCTTGCTGCCCGGGTCCCACACGGGCTCGGACAGATTGCAGATCCAATTGCACCGAGCCGAAACCGGAGCACACGGAATTTTCTCGAGCTCTACCATGGCATTGAAGGAGTGCTGATTGCTGACTCGAGATCGCTGGGCGATGAAGTGCTTGTAGTAACGAATCCATGCATCCCAATGGGGCGCGCGATCCGAGAGCGCGAGAATTCCTATGTTCATGGCGGGGCGCAGCGCGACGCGCAGACCTCGGATGGGCCCGTAGGCGGCCATCATGTTGCCGATCCACCATTTGCTGTAGGTCAGGGTGCGGCGGTAGTTGGCGCCATCCTCGCGAGCAACTGCGGCACCTTCGGCCTGAGCTCCGGCCACCAAGTCGTCGAAGAACTCCGGCGTTTGTGCCCATGCGTCGGCGTCGAACCACAGGTAGATGCCGTAGCCCGGAAAATATTCGCGAAGCGCCGTGCGCGCGACGAGACCGAGGTGGTGCTTGCCCTGGAACTTTTCGGGGACGTCGAGCGTCCAACTGGGGCGCACGACGGAATAGCCCATGGCTTGCAAAGACGAGACTTGCTCGGCGGTCAAGCCGAGGTCGAGAATTCCGATATCGGCTCGCTGATCGATATTGAGAGCGACCAAAGATTGTAGCGTCTCGAGCATGAAATCGAAGAACGGCGCATCACAACCAGTGACGAGAACGACTGATTTTCTCATAGTGATTCTTCCTGCATGAGCTGAGGTATTGCATGACGATAAGTGTGAATGATTCGCCAGACACCGATGAACACGGCAGAAATCAGCGCGCTGTACCCGATGCCGGCGAAACCGAGCCTCGGAACCAAGACCACGTTCCCTACCGCGGCCATCGCCAACAAGAGCAGGTTGCCGAGCCAAACGGCGCGGTCCTGGTGGCGCGCGTACATGACGTAGTACAGGCTTTCGGTCGCCGACTTCAGCGTAATCGCGAGCAGGATTAGCCAGAGCGTCGGGGCGTGTAGCCGGAATTCCGGGCGGTGGAACGCTACCCCGAGCCACGGCACGGTGACACCAACGACGATGGAGATACTGGCGGCTGCGATGACGGCCTGCGAGGTGAGCCGCAGCGCTTCCTTGCGAAAGGCGGCGACGGAGCTGTCTTGGTGAAGCTGCACGAGTCGGGGAAACCCGAACGCGAAGATCCCACTGTAAAGCAGAGACGAAATTGCGACGGTGAAGGACCCGTAAAAGCTCACGATGCCGACGAACGAGCGACCGAGGTTGGCATCGACCACGAATCGATCGATGTTGATGGACAGCGCGGCGCCCACTGCGCCGAGCCATACCAGGCTGCACACCTTGACGGCCCCCCGGATCCAAGCCCAATTCACGGACGTACGCCGAGCGAGCGCCCACGGAAGGTGGCGCCATTGATAAGCCGTGATCACGAGGCTCAGGCACAAACCCAGCAGCCACCCGATGAACACGGTCGTGGCGCTTCGCAACTGGGGCAGAAAGAGCCCGAGCACGATGACTGGCAGAGCCCAGGCCGCGGCACGTAGAAAGAACAAGCAATTGGCGAGGACCGGGCGACCGAGGGAAACGAGGTTCGCCGAGGTCACGGTCGCAACATTTTCGAGAATGCAGAGGCACGCCGCAAAGAAGACAATCTGCCCGTCTTGGCGGAACGCGCCAAGTAGCAGCGCGAGGCCCAGGAGCACCAACAGGAGGCAGTAGTTCAACGCATAGAAAAGAGCTTGGTCACGGAGCCTCAAGACCAGTGCTGCCGGTTCGAGCGTTACGATATCGCGAGCGACTACGTAGTCGAGACGTAGCCCCAGCAGCGGAATGCCGATCGCAACCCACGCAGCCACCAACCCGTAGGTGCCTAGCTCGGAAAGGCCCAGGTAGCGCCCCATGTACAATGTCAGGCCGAGCTTTGCCACCAGAGACAACACTCGCAACAGTGCATTGGTGAGCCGCAGTGGAACGCGTCGTACGGACTCCGTACGCGCGACCTGGGTCGACGAACCGAGCGCGTCGCTCTTGTCCTGAGCTGGCGCTGGGCGCGGCTTGCGCGTTAGCACATCGAAGACGTGCTCCGTCAATCGGCGGCGTGCAGCTCCGTCCATCGCTCAATGCTCCCCGTGTGAAATGCCGGCACGCGGCCCAGGGATAGGGCTATCCTGGCCCCGGGCGCGAATGCGACGGAGTGGGCCGCCGGTCACGGCCGACTGAGGTCGTTCGAGAGAGACTTCGCAATAGAGTGCGCGAGTCGTTTTCCCTATCGCGAGCCACTCCGCACTTGCCGAGATCATGGTGGGCGTTGGGCACTTTCCCACCGCCGCAGCGAGAGCGCGGCTGAGTCCGCCGACGTCTTCGGGTGGGATGAGCTCTCCACGAGCGCCGTCCTCTAGGTCTTCGGCGAAAATTCCGATGCGAGTCGCGACGATCCAACGCCCGAGGGACTTCACCAAGGAATACACCCCACTCGCGTCGATCTGCCGATAAGGAAAGACGAAGCAATCCGTCTCCCCGAAGAGCTTCGCCATTTCATCTTCCGTCAAGCGCCGTGGACGGACGTCGATGACGTCCGACAGGCCCAGCGCTGCGATACGAGACAGGAGCGGCGCAAGGTCCATCCGTGGACGGCCGGCAATGATCACCCTCACGCCACTCAGCGCGGCCTCGTCCAGGAGAGCAATTGCCTCCACCAAGAGATCGAGCCCCTTGTATGGCTTGATTTCGCCGAAAGCCGTGAAAGTCCAACGCGGGTCGGTGCGCGGGCTTGCGGTGGGCGCGGTCCGTAGGCTCAAGGCGCCGTGGGGGATCACGCGGATTTGCTCCGCCGGGATCCCGTGACCGATTAGCGTCGTGCGCGCGCTCTGCGTGTGCACGACGACCCGCGACGCCCAGCGTAGCGGCGCGAGGAACGCCAGCCGTTGCCAAAGAGACAGGCGGTCTCCGTTGTATTGAACGGAATCGTGAATCGTCACCACGACAGGGCAAGCCTTCTGGATGACGGCGATTGCGCACGCGTCCAAAAGCGGAACCACCAACCACTGAAAGTGGACTACGTCGGGTTGTTGACGCCAAACGCGCCCGATCAAGCGCGTGAGGCCCATGCCGTGAGCCAGACCCTTGGCTAGGGCACGTAGGCCGCGTGGTAAGGAAAGCTCATCCGTTCGAACGTAGAAGAACGGGTCCACGTGCTCTGCCGCGATTTCCTGTCGGTCACCCTTGCGGACAGGACGCGCAGCCCACGTCGGGCGGACACCGGCGGCCAGCAACCCTTCGGTCAGCGCCGCGTCGTACGGCGCGGTGAACAGAGATGGATCGACCAACAGCACCCGTAACTGCGAGGCTCGCGTCATGGATGGGCACTCCGTTTCCGAGGCAGACGCGGGCAGCTAGCGCACCGCATGTGAGATAACCTCAATTTTCCGAGCCGATGCTTGCGACGGTGAACTAGCGAGCCTGCGAAGCAGGCCTGGGGTTCCGGGGCGAAAGCCCCGGTGAGACAGCCTCGTGCACCACATGCCGCGAAGCGGACAATCGCGAAGCGATTGTCGATGGCACTTCACATGCGATGCACTAGCGGCGAGCAATGCGGGAAGGCACGGCAACCGACACCTAACCATTGGGCCCTCCGTTTGCGCGCGCCGACCAGGCCGGAGACTTGGCAGGGATTGAAACGGGATGCTCGCCAGGGACGATCGTCAGCAGCTCCTCGTCCACCGCGCTTCCGGTCAACTCGCTGGCCACCAAGCGGGCGCGGCTCGCTGGCCCGGCGTCGTTGACGACGACAGCCAAGATTTGTGCGAAACCAGAGAGCCGGCTCAGATGCTCCGCGGCGAGCTTGCGCGGGGTATGGTGAGGGCGAATGACGCTCAGCACACCGTCCGCGAGCTCTGCCCAAGACAGCACGTCCGATGCGGGGGGGAAGCTGGGCGCGTCGATCAGAATGTAGTCGAAGGCCTGACGTAGCTCACCGAGCAGCTGCTCGCGCCGCTCGTGCGAGTAGCCCTCCGGGCGCGTCTCACCGCCGGCAGGGAGCAAGTGGAACTTCGTGAAGGCAAAGGGGGTGCGCCGAGCGGCACTCTGCCAGCGGCACTCCCCGTTCAAGATCGAAGTCAGCCCGAGCGACCCATCCTGCATCGCGTGCCGCAGCACGGTCGCGTCGAGCAGCAGGACCCGGCTTCCTTCGGCGGAGAGTACCGAGGCCAGTGCGAGGGCCACCGTGGTCTTGCCGTCGCCGCGGAGAGGCGATGAGACGAGCAACACACCGCCGGCGCCTTGAAACGACCAGCGGCGCAGGCTAGCTCGGAGCGCGCGAATTGCTTCGGTGAACGGCGCTTGCGGACCCGCGCCCAGCGCTTGGGCCAGCGCTTCTGCGCCACTGGACGGCTTCCGCTTCCACTTCGACTTCGCGGCCGCGTGTGCCGGAACCGTGCCCAAGACGGGGATCCCCCGCGCTCCGAGCTGGACGTCACCCTCGCTCTGGAAATTATTGGACCAAACCGTACGCATCACGACGATAGCGACGCCGATCAGTAACCCTGCGACGAAGCTCGCCAAGCGCAGCAACAGCTTGGGCGAGTCCTCGCGAACCGGCGGCTCTGGGACATCCAGCACACGATTCTTCGAGAGCGTGGACGCTTTGATGATCGCGGCCTGCTGTTGGCGTTCGAGTAGATACGAGTAGGTCTTGCTGTAGACCTCCGACTCACGAGAAAGCTGCGCGAGGCCCAGCTCGGCGCCGGGCAAGGTCTTGAGCCTGTCGTTGAGCTGCTGGATTTGGCCGTCTAGCGAGCCGAGAGTGTCTTGGGCGCGGCTCAAGCGACTCGAAACGTAGCTGCGTATACTTGCCAGCTGTGCGTCCACGCGGGATTGCTGCTCGCGGACGTCGGGCGCAACGTCACTGAAGCGCGCCTGCAGGTCAGCCAGTTTGGCGCGTTCTTGATTCAACGATTCACCCATCCCAGCGAGGACAGTGTCGTTGGCTTCCCCCATCAGGAAGGCGCCCATTGGCGGATTCGGGTTCGACAGAGCGCGTTTGACGTCGGCCAGAGCAGCCACCTCGAGTCGCGCCGTGACCCGTTGCGCCTCGTAGGTTCCGAGCCGATCGATCATCGCCTCGCCTTCTCTGCCGAGCACGACGACTTGATTGTGAGTGCGAAAATCAGCGAGCTTTTGCTGAATGTCTTCGAACGACCGCTTGATACCGGTGAGCTGCTCACCGACGAACGCCTCCGCGGCCGAAGCGTCCTCCGTCTTCCACGCCTGACGTTCTGCCAGGTAACCTTGCATCAGAGTCTGGAGGAACGCAGCCGCGCGATGGGGCGACGTATCGAGCGCTTCGAGGGTGAGCACGTTGACCAGGTCGCCGCCGGTCGCTTGTTTGGGAGTGTTGATCTGAAGCCGGTCCATCGTCTCCTCGAGGACTCGATCGAGGGGCCTCAGCTCTACCTCGTACCAAGCCCCCGAGTGCGGGCGGCCCCTGGACCCGGCAGTCAACGTCCAGCTCGTTTCGGAGGTCTTTTGGGGCTCGCCCAACTTCCCCCGACCAAGCGACGTGCCCCCAGCCCAGACCTCGTACGCTTCGCCGTCTAGAAAATGGACGAGATACTTCCGGCGCTCGCGGGCGGCCTCTCCGGATGCGAAGGCATTCCTGATCCCCACCTCTTCGAGCACGCCGTCGACCAACTGTGGATCGCGGCCCGAGATCAGCCACGGAAGGTAGCGGGTGGACCACTCGCCGCGCCGCTTGAGCGTTGCGTTGAGCCCGGTCTCGAGAATGGCGTGGGAAACGAGTGATTCGCTGCGCAGGATCTCGATCTCACTGGAGACTTCTCCCTGTTGATTGCTCGCAAGGGCCAGGTCGGACGGAGCTTGCGCCGCACCGTTCTTGTTTTCGATCTCTCCGAGATAGAGGCGCCCCGTGGCTTTGAAGGTCATACGCGAGGCGAGGGTGAACAGCATGACGGCCGACCCGACGAGCAACGACACCTTCAAAATGAAGCCACGGCTCCTGCGAATCGCCGCCAAGAGTTGCGCGGCTTCCACACCGTCCGGTGGTGGCGGGGCGGTCAGCTCGCGTGATGGGCCAGGTTGCCCCGGCGGCTGCGATCCGTTGCTGAAACGGAGCTGACTCGTGTAGGAACTTGGCATGGCATGTCTCACTGCTGAAGATATTTGATCTGCACGAATGGGGTGAGCAGGCCCGAGACGGTTTGCAGGCTAGGTAGGAGCTGCACCAGCGCCTCGTTCCAGTTCGTGAGCCCCGTAGGCGGCACGTAGACGACGTCACCCGGGAGGAGCTCGAAGGAACCGACTTCGCCTTCGAGCATGCGCTCCGCGTCGATGGTGAACAGCTCGCCGTGGTCCCCCGCGCTGCGAATCACACGCGTCTCCGACAAGTGGCCCTGGGCGTGATCGCGGTAGCCGAAGCCCGCCGCGGCAAGTGCCTGAAGTAGGCTGAGCCGACCGTTGACGAACGACACGACGGTGCCCCGCGAGCCGCCCCCCGCGCTGCCCCCGGCAGCGGCACCGAAGACGAACGCTTGTTCACCGGTTTTGTCCGGAATCAGCACGACGTCCCCGGTCTGAAGCTTGATATTTTGGGTGAGGTCGCCTTCGAGGACCAAGCGTCGGAAGTCAATCGGAAGCCGCCGCTTCCCGCGAGCCACGTACGCGGTTCGCAAGCTCGCGCGTTCGAGCTGCACACTGCCGCCGAGCGACAGTGCCTCGAGCAGCCGTATCGGCCGGTCGCTGTACTTGACGCCGGGCTGCGTGAATTGCCCGAGCAGGTAATACCGAATGCTACCGGTGAAGACCACCTGGACCGTCACCCGGGGCTCCTTCACGTACACCGCGAGCTCGTGCTCGAGGTACGTCTTGAGCTCCTCGCTCGTCTTGCCGGCGACTTTGACCGAGCCGAGCAACGGGAATTGGATGGAGCCGTCGTTGTCGATCACGAGGCCCGATAGACGCGAGCCTTGCGCTCCGATCGCTGAGCCGGCGTACGGCGCGATCGAGAGCTCCGCGTGGCCGTACACGGCGACGAGCAGCGTGTCTCCGGCTCCGACGCGATACGCCTCGCCGTCGCGACCCCCGATGGCGTCATCGAGCAGCGCTGGATCGAGGCTCGCGGCTTGTCGAGACACGACTGGGGAAGCCAAGCTCTTGGCGACGACCGGCGGCTTCGACGCGCAACCGAGTGCGTGAAACGCGCAGCAAAGTGCCAACATCACCCGAAGCGGGCGGCGCTCGAACTTTTCCTCAGTACGCATTCTTGTCCACGAACCCCTTCCAAAGCGTCATCGTGAGGATCTTCAGGTCGAGCACGTAGGACCAGTGCCGGATGTAGAAGAGATCGCATTCGATGCGGCTCTCGAGCGAAGTATTGCCGCGCCAGCCGTTGACCTGAGCCCAGCCGGTAATGCCTGCCCGCACCTTGTGGCGCAGCATGTAGTGCGGGATCTGAGAGCGGAACTTGTGCACGAAGACGGGACGCTCCGGCCGCGGGCCCACGAGGGACATATCGCCGCAGAGGACGTTCCAAAATTGCGGCAACTCGTCCAGACTGGTCTTGCGCAGCATGGCACCGAAGGCCGTGCGCCGATTGTCGTTCGCGCGAGCCCAAACCGCACCGCTCTCGACCTCTGCGTCGATGCGCATCGAACGAAATTTCAACATCCGGAAACTGCGGCCATCCAGACCCATGCGCTCTTGGGCGTAGAGGATCGGCCCCGGTGAAGTCAGCCGAATGCCGAGGGCGATCAGACCGAACAGGGGCGAGAAGACCACCAGCGCCACCGCAGAGGCAAAGATGTCCGTCGCGCGTTTGGCCAAGGCACCCCAGCCGATGACGGGCGAGTCGTTGAGACGCACGATCGGCATGCCGTCGAAGTCTTCGATCTCGCAACCGAGGGTGATGTACGCGTGCAAATCGGGAACCACGCAGATGTCGAGCGTCTCGTCCTTGAGCAGGTCGAGCACACGATCTAGCTCTTGGCCCTGGCCGGGCGGCAGGGCGATCAATACCTCGTCGACTTTGGTGGTGCGCAAGATCTCCAAAATCTCGCCATAGTGGCCGAGGTATCGGCGGCTGCCCGAGGAAGGCGGCACGGAATCATGGGCGCTGACCGTTCCTACGACCTGCAAACCCAGTTCCGGAAAGCGCTCGAGCCGCTCGAGCAGAGACTCCATACCGAAGCCATCGCCGATTGCGAGCACCGTCCGCAAACGATGACCGCGCGAACGGAGCGAGCCGACGACGGCGCGAGCGATGAGCCGAGTGGCGATCAGGGCGGCGCCGCCGAGAATACCGAAGTAGATGATGGCCAGCCGGGAGTAGCGCCATTCCTTGACGAAGAAGGTGAGCGCGACGAACAAGATCAACGCAGCGAAGTGAGCCTTCATGACCCGGAATAGTTGCGGCGCACGCCCCAGCAACCGCCTGCCCTCGTAGACGTGCATCGAAAGCAGAACGGTCAACCAAACGCCCGCGACCAAAGGGAAGACCCCTGCGTAACTCGCAAAGGTAGGCAACCCCTGAGTGACCTCCAAGAAGGAGGGCACCTCGAATGGAAACCAAAACCGCAACCAGTATGCGGCGCACCATGCTCCGACCACGGCGCAAGCGTCGAAGGCCATCAACGCATATCCGAACGTGCACTGATATCGTTTCAGCATTTTCGCCCCATCTTCAGACTCGAACTCTGAACTTATCTCCTAGTTATCGACTTCGAGATCGCAAGATGTCGATTACACCCGGCTGGCTCGTTGATATCGAAGTCACGTGCCGCAGCTGGCGCGCAACCCAAGCGAACGAGAACTTCATCATCCTCGAGTAAGAGCAGTGCTGCCTCACAACGGAGGAACTGCGCTGATGTGTACGAAATGAACTAACAGGGTCCCGAAATCAGTATCGCGCTTGCGCGCCATCACCCTGCACCCGAGCATCACACGTCTTTGCGAACTGCCGATGACGATGACGTTTCGACAAATGACAGAGATGTCTTTTATGGATATGAACGAACATCGTCAATGCAAAACCGCGCGCTGTGCATGAGCACTCTTGCCTCATGATTTAGGTTCGTCATTCGCGAGCCTCATCATTGGATCTCACAATCACCTCATGATTGAGCGGCGGCCCGCTCGCGACGAAACGCTTCGCCGAAGCCGCTTTACGTGGCCATCTCGGCGCCGTGATCCTCATCCGCACGCGCGAGTCGGCGAGGCTGCAACACAATCGGTCGGCCGAGGAGGCGCGGCCAGCGTGACTATTCTGCTTCACGCTACACGGCTCATCGGCTCGGCGATCTCGGTGACGGGAATCGACAGGCATGCCCCGAGCATCACGACGCGATCGTTTCGTGCGTCGCACGCCATCGCGCCGCCAACGATCGAGCGCACGCGACCAGAGGTCGTTCAGCACTGCGTCTCGGACGCCAGTTGTCGCCGTGGCAGTTAACCGCGTACGCGCTCGGCGATTTGATACAAGCCACGGCTCGGTAGCCGCCGGTAGCCGGCCCACGCGGCGGAGGCGAGGTTGCCGTCGTGTAAATGCTCGAGCAAGCGGTCGCCCACCACGTTGGCCGCGCGCTGCTTGAAACCGGCCCCGTTTTCGCGCACCCAGCGTAGGTTGTACGCTTCATGGATGCCGACGGGCGGCGCGAGCAAGAGCGGGATGCCGAGCGCAGCGTAGAACACGAGCTCGCTCGGCTTGGTCCACAAGATGTCCGTGTCTGCGAGCAAAGCGTCGAAGCGCGTGAAGTAATCGTCCAACACCGGCTCGTGCAAAATCTCGACGCTCTTACCGACTTGATCTTTGAGGCCGGCGCGCAATAGCTCGTCCTCGAAGCGAGTCTTGACTGCCGCGCGCACGCCGGCCACTAGAGTGAGCCGCAGCCGTCGGCGCTCGAGCAGCGGGCGAAGGCTGGGCAAGAACGATGCGCTCAGCTCTGCCTGCGCGCCCGAGCCACCCACCGCGAACACCAAGTGCGGAGGCTCGCTGGTGACCGGCAGTGGGCCCACGTGCTCCAAATCTTCTGCGAAGGCTTGGCGGAAGCTGTGTGTCGGATCCAAGCGCGCCAGCCGCTCGACTAGGTTCTTGCGCAAGGTGGGCCCTTCCGGACCGCCCACCAGCGAATGCGGCAGAGGAAAGCCGGTCAGCTCGATGTTCGACTCGGGAACACCATACGCACGCAGCCGGCGCACTACCCGACCACTGGGCGCGAGATACCGAATCTTGCTCGACTTCGGATTGATCGGCGCCCAAACGCGATTCACGTCCGAGTCAGTCACGACGCAATAGATGCGGTCGTAGCCGTGAAAGTCGGCCAATACCGCGGGCGAATAAAACGTCGTGAGCAGCGCCAAGTCGTGCTCCTGCAAGTAGCCGACGATCGAGCGCCCGAGGCCCTGCCGCGCCGAGCGCTCCAGCAACTTGACGCCCAGTGTCGCGCCCGAGAGATCGCGAAACGGATACAGGTTCGGGATGTCGGTGATCGAATTGAGTAGGCCGCGCAGCGGCGTCCCGACCCAAGGAATACCGGAGATGCGGCTCATCGATTCGTAGAGCCGGCGCGTGGCTTGCCAACGGCGCTGCTCTTCCGCATCCGCGAGCGGTTTGCGATCGGTGTGCATCACGGGCACGCCGAGCTCTTGCGCCAAAGAACGCGCGGGCCGCAAATGCCCATATCCCATTTCGATCGCCACCACCGCCACCGGCGCGGGCGTCCGCCCCACGCTCACCTCATGGACAGTGCTCGAATCTAGTGGCGACCCCGAATTTGCGGACATCATTTTGCGCAGAGCACGCTGCAGGGGCACTGTGCTGAGCTTGCGACAGGGGCGTAGCTTTTGGGTGAAGTAGCAGCCCCTCCCGGGAGCTTGCCGAGGGCCACTTTCGGCGCCGTCGCCGCGACCCGAGCAGCGCCCGACCCCAACCGATCCCAACCAGCGCGCCGATGACGCATCCCAAGCACAAGGTGTTGTACAGGCGACACACCTGGCTGCGGACGCGCCGCTCATCCCAGCGTGCGAAGCGCCCGGAAGCTCGCTTTTTCAAGTTAATTCCCCCCCTTTTGGCCAGCCATGAGCGGGCTGGTTTGCAACGGCCGTGCCGGCGGTAGAACAGGGCCATGCTATGACCAATGGCGTTTGTTGACGCTCGCCGATCTCCCAGGGCCCTTCGTAACGGCCATCGCCGTCGCCTTGGGGCTCGCCTTCGGTAGCTTCCTGAACGTGGTCATCTATCGACTGCCGCGGGGCGAGAGCCTTTCGCACCCCCCGTCGCGTTGTCCCGGCTGCGGCAAGCCGATCCGACCGTACGACAACATCCCCGTCCTGAGCTGGCTCATCCTGCGCGGACGCGCGCGCTGCTGTAAGACGCCCATCTCCGCGCGCTATCCGCTGATCGAGGCGCTGGGCGGGCTCTTTGCCTGGGCCATCGTGCGGGTGATCATCTTCGAGCTGCCGGACGAGACCGCTTGGTGGAAGGTGGTGCTCTGTTTCGCGCTGTACCTGGGCTTGTCGCTCGGCCTCTTGGCAGCGTCGTTCATCGACCTCGAGCACATGTACTTGCCCGATTCGATCACGCTGGGCGGTGCGCTGCTGGGCCTGGCCAGCGTCCCGCTGCGCGGTGGGACGTTCGTGGGCTCACTGATCGGTGCGGGCATCGGCTTTTTGGTGGTGTGGCTGCCCTTCGATTTCATCTACGGAAAGTTGCGCGGCATGCCGGGCATGGGCCTGGGGGACGCCAAGCTGGTGATGCTGGCCGGTGCCTGGTTCGGCTGGCAAGGCGCGCTGTTCGCGTTGCTGGGCGGCGCCGTACAGGCCACCGTCATCGCGCTCGTGGTGTACCTGGCGCGTGGTCGTATCGACGAGCCCGACGCTGTCGTGCAGGAGCGCAAGGAGCTGCAGGCGCTGCTGGAAAGCACACAGGGCGAAGCACGCGCCGAGCTCGAGCGCGAGATCGCGCGCGACCCGCTGGCTTTCGAGCCCGAGGCAGGGCTCGGCAAAGCGCGTCTGGCGTTCGGCCCGTTCCTGGCCTTGGCCACGGTGGAATACATGCTGTTCGGAGACGTCATCGTGCAGGCGCTGTTTCCATGACCGGCGCTGGCTCACACGGCCCGCCGGGTGTGCCGTTTCTCGTCGCGCTGGGCGTGTTGCTCGCGGCTTGCGGCGCGTCGCGCCTGCTCACCGTGCCCAGCGGTCCTCAGCCCGAGAATGCGGCGCCCACGCACGTCGACTACCCGCCGCCACCGGCAAAGATCGAGGAGATCCCCCTGTCCGCGCACTCGGGGCCCCAGCCTTGCTTGTGGCGCGACGGTTACTGGGATTGGACCGGGCGGCGTTGGGAGTGGCAGGCTGGGCGCGCGGTGATCCCGCCCGTCGGTTGCCGCTTCGCCGAACCGAAACTGCGCTGGACGACGGAATCGCTCTCGTTTTACCGGCCTGCGTGGTACCCAGACCCGGCCCAGACCCCCGCCCCCAAGTCGTGCGCGGAGGTCGCCTGCACCCCCGCGGTGGGCAGCGCCAACGCCATCGCGCACTAAAGCTTGGCATTCCGCTTTCCCTCGATACCAACCGAACAGTGACGGACCCGAACTCAGAGCCCTGGTCGATCAAGCGTGTGCTCGCTTGGGCCACCGATGACTTCAAGCGGCGCGGCAACAAGAGCGCGCGCCTGGACGCCGAGCTGCTGTTGGGTGAAGCGCTGAGCCTGGACCGCATCAAGCTGATCGTCGAAGCCGAGCGCCCCCTAACGGACGACGAGCTCAGCCGCTATCGCGCGCTCATCAAGCGCCGGCGCTCGTCCGAGCCCATGGCCTACATCTTGGGCCGGCGTGAGTTCTTCGCGTTGCCGCTGCTCGTGGATCGCCGAGTCTTGATCCCGCGCCCGGACACGGAAGCGCTGGTCGAGACCGCGCTCGACGGCACGCGCGAGCGCCACTTGTACGGCCGCATGCTGGATCTGTGCACGGGGTCCGGCTGCGTCGCGATCGCCTTCGCCAAAGAGCGCCCCACGTGGCGCGTGACGGGTGTCGATCTCTCGCCGGACGCGGCCAGTGTGGCGCGCGAGAACGTGCGCCGCGCCGGAGTCGCGCACCAGCTCGCAATCCTGGAGGGTGATTTGTTCCAGCCCCTGCCATTAGAGGCCAAATTCGAGCTCATTACGGCCAACCCGCCGTACATCCCGAGCGCCGAGATCGAAGGCTTGGACGCCGACGTGCGAGATTTCGAGCCGCGCTTGGCGCTCGACGGCGGCAGCGACGGGCTGCAAATCACGCGCCGCCTGGTGAGCGAAGCGACGCGCTATTTGACCCCGGGCGGGCTACTCGCGCTCGAGGGCGGCTTCGATCAAGCGCCCGCGGTGGCGGCGCTGCTCGCCGAGCATGGCTTCGACCAGATCACGCGACGCAAGGACTTGGCCGGCATCGAGCGCGTGGTCAGCGGGCGCAGACCCGCTTGAAAAAGTGGACCGAGCTCGAGCGGCTCATCACGCCGGACGGCAGCGTGCTGTCGCTCGCCACACACGACACGGACTACGTGATCCGCGTCAACGGTCGCGAGCTGATGTCGACTCGCCACTCGCACTCCGAAGAGCAGCTGGGGATCGTGGGCTGTTCAGCGCTCGCCCAAAGTCGCGGCGCGCGAGTGCTGATCGGCGGGCTCGGGCTCGGCTTCACGCTGCGCGCCGCGCTCGCGAGCTTGGCCGCGGACGCACGCGTCGTGGTCGCCGAATTGCTGCCCGAGATCGTGACTTGGAACGACAATCCGGCCTATTCGCTGGCCTCGGCCGAGCTCGCCGATCCGCGCACCGAAGTCGTCTTGGGTGACGTCGCGCGCGTGATCGAGCAAAGCACGGCGCGCTTCGACGCCATCTTGCTCGACGCCGACAACGAGACCACGGCGATGAACACCGCTGGCAACAGTCGGCTGTATCAGGCGAGCGGCCTCGGTGCCGTGCATCGCGCGCTCACCGAGCAGGGTACCGCGGTGTACTGGTCGGCGGGTGAAGAGCCGGAGTTTGCCAAGCGCTTCGCCGCGAACGGCTTCGAGGTCGAAGTGCAGCGCGTGCGACGCCATCCGTCGTCCAAAGCGAGCCACTACCTGATCATTGGTCGACGCAAAACACGCTGAAGCGCGCCCCGCATGCGAGGCAGGCGCGAAGGGTTGCATCCTGATGAACGTGGCCTGCGCTGCACAGTGTGCTCGCGGCTCCACAGTGCGAAACCGGGCGCGCGCCGCTTTACTGCTGAAATGCTCGGCTGGGTTCTTGGCATTGATTTCGCACCAGGGCGCGACATGCAGCTCAGCTATACCCTGCTGGGAGTCGCACTGCTACCGAGCGTCGGTGGCTGCTACGCCGCGGTGGGTCCGACCATTGGCTTGGACTTGCCGACTGGGCGAGCGACGTTGGGCGTGGAGGGCTCGGCGGAGACCTTGACAGTTGCGCATTCGGTGGCGCTCGGCGGGCAGCGCAGCGAGCCCGCAAAGCGGGCACCTCGGGATGTGCAACAGCGAACGAACGCGCGGAGCGCGAGCAACACCACGAACGAGGATTGGTCGACTCACACCTATTTGCTCTGGGAGCCAGGCCTCGGCGCCGCGCTCGGCGACGACACGGAGGGCAAATTCGGGTGGTTGGGCGGCGGCGGGAGCGTCGGAATCCGCCTGAACCGATACCAGGGCGCGCCCATGGACGCGAACCTGGTCGCCGGTGCATGGGCTAGTGCGGGACGCGCGCTCAGCAATCAGGAAAGCCGTGAGTGCGGGGCCAGTGACACTCGGCCATTCGCCGCTTTGGTCATCGGCGTCCGCGGCTTCGAGCTGTACGCGTCGCCCAAAGTTGGAGTGATGCACATGCCGGGCTTCTGTTTGGATCTCTTCGACGATCGCGCTGGTTTTTAGCGACGCTCGTGACGCGGGCCGGCCGCATTCTAGGCGCGGATCCCGGGGAGCGGCTGCTTGGTCGGCAGCATCGGATCGCCGAACCCCGTGTAGTCCGTGATGCCCATGGCCTCACAGGCATTCAAGAGAATGCGCTCATGGCGTTCGGTCGAAGCGACGTAGCGGCCGCCCTTGGCGGTCTTCAAGTAACCGCCGTTGCCGCTGGCGAGCACGAAACGCATCGACTGCTGGTTGTGGTTTTGCGCGTCGCCCATATCGCGCGCCCAAATCACGAGCGTGTTGTCGAACAGCGTTTGGCCAGGCGTGCCCAGGGGATCGGGCGCCGCCTTCAGCGCGCTGATCAAGCTCACGAATTGCGTGGCCAGATAGGCCTCGAATTTGACGAGGTTGGCGTAGTTCGAGGCGGCGCCACTGTGGATGTAGCCGCCGTGCTGATCGTCGAACGGCAGCCCCATGGCGTTCACCATCAGCTTCTGGTCGTTGCCGTACTGAATGCTCGCGACGCGCGTGATGTCACACGCGAACGCGCTGACGATGATCTGCTGGTGGAGGACGTTTGCTGCGATCGCGTCCATATCACCCATGAACTGGTAGGTGCTGTCGGCGCCGGGCGCCGTCGGTTTGGTGCACGCGCCGCCCGCAGAGCCCGAGCCGCCGCTCAGCTTGTTCTCGAGCTGACGGATCGAATCGAGGTGCGCGTCCAGCTTGGCCTTCTCGTTGCTGCCCAGCGTCGATTGCAGGGAAGTGAGCTCGCCGCTGATCGTGTCCAGGATGCTCTGCCGCCGCTTGATCAACGCCGCCGACGACGACGGGGTCGACCCGCTGGGCATGGCCGCGCCAAAGACCGTGTTGTACGCGGAGAGCGGCGAGCCGATGGTCGGCAGATTCCCGCCATTGGCACCACCGTAGAACTGGGTGATGCCGCCGTTCTCGTTGCAGTTTGCGCCGAGCAGGAGCGAAGCGATGGGCCGGTTGACGCCCGACTTGATCAAGCCGTTGGCGATGAACTGATCCACCGAGCTCTTCACCACCGGCACGTTGTTCACCGCGTAGTAGCCAAAGCCCTGGCCGGTGAGGCTGTCCGAGGAGCCGTGGTTGTCGTTGGGGTTGCCGCTGGGCATGCCTTCGACCAACACGATGTCGTCCGCCGCGGCGGACAAGGGTTGGGTCATCGCGCTCCAGGCGCTGATGGTCTCGCCCGATACGGTGGGGGTCCAAAGCGGCGGGTAGGTGCCCATCGTGCAAAACAACAAGAGCCGCTTGGAGGTGACGCCTGCCGCATTGGCTTTACTCTGCAAGCCCGCGTTGATGAACGGAGCGAGTAGGAGGCCCGCACCCACGCTGCCCATGAATTGTCGACGAGTCGGCATGGCTGGTTCTTCTCCTCACCGATCCTGAACGCGGGTGGTGAAGGTGGCCGCGTGAATGATCGCCAGCAACGTGCTCTTCAACGTAAAACCGCTGCTCTTCGACTCGTTGTAGACCGAGTCGTACGTGCAAGCGTCTTGGGACCAAGTGCTGGACCCGAACGTGTAGTAGGTCCAGTAGCGCTGCATGCAGCGCGTCACGTCGTCACTCTGAGCTAGGTACGCCGATAGGCTGCCCGCCCCGGACAAGCCGGTGACCGGAGTGTCAACTCCCTTGGGGTCGCTATAGATGATCCCCGCGTTGTCGGTGGGGAGGCCGTTTTCGGTGGTGCGGTAGCGCCCGAAGCCGTCGTAGTTCTCGAACGCAAAGCCGATCCAGTCCATCTGCTTGTGGCAGCCGGCGCACGCGCCACTTTCGTGCTCTTTGATGAAATGGTCGCGCGTGGTTTCGACGCTGGTGGCCGGCATGAAGGTGGTGTTCACACCGGCCGGCGGCGGCGCGATGGGCTGGCAAAGCAGACGCGAGCGAATCAGGTGCCCGCGCTGGGTCGGCGAATCCGTCGCGGGACGCGCGTAGCCGTTCAGCAGGGTGCCCGTCGCTAGCAGCCCTGGGTCACGCGGGGTGAGCCCAGCGTACTTCACGCTGCTGAAGGCGCTGCTCAGACCAGTGGCGGGGATTCCATAAAAGGTCGCCAGCTCCTGATTCAAGAACGAGTGATCGGCGGTCAACGCGGAGCCGAACGTGCCGTTTTCGCCGAAGGCCTCCAAGATCAAAGCTTGCGACTCCGACCACATGGCCTGCTGGAGCGACGCAGACGCCTGGTAAACGGTTGCGTCGTGGGCGGTGGTGTATAGGCGAGAGAGCCCAAGCCAACCATCCATGAAGCCCATCACCGCCGCCGAGCTCGTGCTGCTATTTTCGCCGATCAAGCGAGCTGCTTGCTGCTCGATCATCGACGCGGTGGACAGGCTGCCGGAATTCACGGCGTCCACTGCGGCGAGGAGCGTGCTGTCGGGCGTCGTGCCAGTCAGCGTGTAGGCCACCTCGGTCGCGACCTCGGCCGGAGTGAGCGTGAACGAGCTGCCGCTGGCGGTTCCGAGCTCGCTCCGATACAGGAAATAAGGCGATTGCAGCATGGCCGACACGACCACTTGCGCGCCGTCCGAGTTCGAGCTGCCCGACAGGAACAGATTGCTGTAGCTCGCGACGCGCGGGTCACTTTCGGCCAACGTGCCGCGGAACGCCAGCCTGCCGAATGCCTGCACGAACTGCGAGGCACAAGCCGCGTCGGGCGCGCCGCTGGTGGAGGCGGCGCAGCTCGCGAAGCCCGAGAGCTTGTTCGACGAGGCGGCCCAGGTGGCGATGGCCTCGGCGTTATCTTGAAGCTGCGAGGCATTGAGGCCCTGAACGAGCAGCGCATTCGCGTCGATCGAGAAGCCGAGCACGGAGGGATCACTGAACACCGTGGCGATCGGCGCCGCATTCGAGCTGTCCCCGAAAATGCTGCGGATGCTTGCCGCGAACTCGGAGGCCGTCAGGCGCCACAGCTTGCGCGGACCGGGCGCGCCGCTGGTGCACGGATCCGGTGGCGCCAAGGCGGTGGCCAGCGAGAGCGATGCGCCGCTGCCCCCCGAGCCGGCGCTGGGGTTAGCGGCGGAACCGCCAGCTCCGCCGCTGGCGGCGCCCGAGCCTGGCGCCTCGCCGTTGACACAGCCGACGGCCAGGAAAACGGTCATGGGGGCAACTACTGACAGAACACGTGGCATTGGACTGTAGCTGCTCAGGACACTCGGCAACCGCGCAGCAGGAATTGTGTAGCACCGCGTGGGACCGATCCCACAAAAATCTTCGAAGCTCGAGCGCTTGTCGACGAGCCGTCCGAAAGATGCACTGAGATAGAAATCGAAACACACCCGAGGGTGATGCAAGACGATTAAAATTCGAACGCGCCCGCCGCGAAGCGCTGGCCTGAGTGTTGATGGTCACCCGACACGCCGCAGCGCACCCAGCCTTCGGCGTCGCGGACGCCACCGCCCTGCTCGCCGGTCGAAATGCGTGACACCAGAGGATCCGCGCTAGCCGCGGACCGCGCCGCCGAAGGCTGGGACGGCCGCAGCGTAGCGCGTGACCATCAACCCATCTCGAGCTCCGCAGGATGAGCGCGCTCCGCGCTCATCGCGACGCGCGGGCGCTTTTTTGGCCGCCGACGAAGGTCAGACGCGCCTCGAGCGCGACGGCATTCACGGTCGCGGTTTGGCTGAACTCGTGCCAGTATTCGACGGCGGGGCCGAGGGAGAATTTCCAGAACCGGACGGCGTCGTAACCGACGCCGAGACCGATCGAGCTCATCGAGCCACCATCGGCGTCTTCACGACCGCGGCCTTGGATCAGCGCACCACCGACGCCGAAGTCGCCGAACACGGACAAGTCGCGGAACACGCCACCGCGATAGAACAACGGATAGGCTTCGACGTGGAACAGAAACGTGCTGGCCTTGAGCGTGACGTCGTTGTGCTTCAGCTGCATGCCGTTCAGGCCGATGCCGAACACGAACCAATCCGTCAACGCGCCGCCGAACCACAACCGGTTGCTGGCACCGAAACCGAGCCCGCTGTTGCGTCGATACGCGGGGTCGTTCAGCTTGGCGATCTCGTTCGGATAGCCCGTGCCGTTGCCGGCTGCGATGCCCAAGCCGAGGCCGAGCAGGAAGCCCGAGCGGCGCGTGGCCTCTTGCTTGTAGCCGCCGTCCCAAGCGTTCTCGGCGGATTCGGCGTGGGCTGCCCTGGGCAGCGATGCGAGGCCAAGCAGGGCGCACGGGAAGAGCAGTCGCTTCAGTCTCATCATTGGCAGAGCCCGATCTCGGACACTCAGGCCCTCAGGTCAACCCCGGCGGCGAGCGGAGCCGCGGGGCGCTGAATTTCGCGCGTCGGCCGCGCACCAGGATCGAGATCCGACGCGCGCTCCGGCGTTCAACGACGGCGCTTGGCGATCGCGCGCGCGAGCTCCAGCACGGCGTCTTGCAGCTCGGGGGGCGCGCTCTCCAACAAGCGCGCGGTCTCGATCGCGACGGGGCCGAGCTCCGCAACTCCGCCCACGAGCTCACCCGCCGGCACACCGAGGCCAACCGCGAGCGACTTGACCGTACTCAGCGAGGGATCGCGGCGCCCGTTTTCGACGGTACCGATATAGTTAGGGGTGAGACCGGAGCGTTCCGCGAGTTGCTCGAGCGTGAGCCCAAGCGCGACACGACGCCGGCGCACTTCCCTTCCGAAGATGCTTGGCAAGGGAAGGCGATTTCTTCTCACTCCGGGTGCAGACATGAACCACTGATGGTGTTGATATTCAACACGATGATATACTGATCGCTGTCCGCGGCGAAGCGGCGCCGCACGCGAAGCGTTCGCACCCCTCGCTCGCTCGTCGGCTCAGGCCGTCCGGTCGGGTTCGATCGGCCGAATACCTAGGGACACATTCGTCACACAACTCGCGCGCCGGCCGAGCCGATTCTTTTCGGCAATGCGAATCGAGCACAGCACAGCGCGACTAGTCATTCGTCCAGCCGGCGCATCGCAGCAGCAGCCGGCAGCCGCACGCTCCTTCGGCGCTTTGCTTCGACGCCCCCAACGGCTGTCACAAAACGACGCACAAGCGCTGCTCGAAAGCGCGTGGACCGCGGTGGTCGGTCAGCGGCCGTCGCGCAGTACCGCTCAGCTGCTCACGGCGCACTGGGCGCTCGAGACGGACGCCGGGCGGGCCATGCCGGGTCATAACTTCGCCGGAATCAAGGCCAACCCCCACGCTCGGGGTGAGGTGTTTGACACGATCGAGGGCCATGGCGCCACGCAGCGCGAGGTCCGCGCGAGGTTTCGTGTTTACGACAGCCCCGAGGCCGGCGCGCTCGACTACGTGCGCTTGCTCGACGCGCACTACCCGGCTGCGCTCGAGGCGGCCCGCGTTGGGGACACCACAGCCTTCGCGCAAGCCTTGGCGCGCGGCGGCTATTTCACGGCTGATCCGGCAGCCTACTCCTCGGGGTTACGACACCGGCGCGAATCTCTCGAGAAAAACCCCACCTCTTCGGCCGCCGGGGCGCCAGGGCCGAGCGCCTCACCGCTCACCTCACCGCTCGCCGAAAGCGCGCTGGCCGGGTTGCTGCACGCGTTCCGGGTCGCAACGGACGACTCCTGAAACTTGGCCCGGCCGGCCGCAGCGTGGCAACCGCGTAGGTGATGGCCCCGCTATTCGACCCGCCCGTTGCGCGCCGTCTTTACGGTGCCGGCACCCGAGCTCGTTCTCCTTTCTTGTTCGGTGCGCTCGGCGCGCTGGCCGTCAGTGGGCTGATGGGGTGCGGTTCGCACGCCAGCGACCCGGAGCTCTCGAAGCCTGCGCCGGACGAAGGCATCCCCAACGTGCCCGAGCCCGCGGCGAGCGGGCCGAAGCTGGGCGCGGTCGCCAACGTCACCCCCGTGCTCGAACGGCCCGTCCTCGGCGCGCGGCAGCTCGGCTACCTTCATGCCGGGGCCCGGGTGGCGCGCGCTCAAGAGCCGTATTCGCGCCGCGGCTGCGGCGGCGGGTGGTACCCGGTGCGGCCGCGCGGTTTCGTGTGCGCGACGGAAAGCGCCACGGTCGATATGGCGCATCCCACCTTGGCCGCGATGGCGCTCGCCCCCCAGCTCGATCAGCCCTTGCCCTACACCTACGCGCGGACCCGCGCCGAAACTCCGGTCTTCGAGCGTGACCCTGGCCGCGACGACTCGGTGCGCGAAGTCGGAAAGCTGAAACGAAGGGCCGGCATGGCGGTCGTCGGCTCTTGGTCGGCACGCGACCCCGAAGGCAACGTGCAGCGCCTGGCCCTGCTCACCGGCGGCCGCTTCGTGCGCGCGAGCGACCTAGAAGCCGCAGAACCATCGCCATTTCACGGCGTCGAGCTGGCGAAGAAAGACGATTTACCGTTCGCGTTCGTCGTCAAACGCGGCATCCATTCGTTCAAGCTCGACGGGGACGACTCACGTAAGGCGGGCGAGCTCGCGTACCACGAGGTCGTGCACCTGAGCGGCCGCTTTCACAACGTGGGGCCCGTGAAGTACTGGGCGACGAATGACGGGGAGTGGGTACGGCATCGCGACGTGCTGGTGGTGCAAGCGCGAAACACGTTCCCCGACTTCGCGCAGGGTGCCGAGCATTGGATAGACCTCAGCGTCGTCACCGGTGTGCTCACCCTGTACGAGGGCAAGAAGCCGCTGTTCGTCACGCTGGCCAGCGTCAACCGCGACGCGCACGCGGGAGAAGCCGACAAATGGCTCGGCACGTTCGATGTGACCGGTAAAGAGGTCACGCTCGCGACGCGCGACCCGAGCTCCTTCGCCGAGTCGTTCGAAGTGTTCGATGCGCCTTGGGGCATTACGCTCTCTTCGGGCACCCAGCTGTATGGCGCGTACTGGCACGACCGCTTCGGCGTCGATCACGGCCCGGGCGCGATCGAGCTGTCACCCGCCGACGCCTCGCGCATCTACCAGTGGGTGACCCCGCAGATCCCCGACGGCTGGCACGGCCTCACGGCGGAGCTCGCCAGTGCGAGCAAGACGCGAATCGTGATCCGCAAATGAGCCGATGACTCAGCCTGCGCGCAAGCGATCGAGCACGTCGACCGTGGCGTGCGAACGGTTCAGCGTGTAGAAATGAATGCCCGGCGCGCCACCGTCCAAGAGCTCTCGGCATTGCGCCGCGGCGTGCTCCACGCCGATGACCTGCACGGCTTCGGCGTCGCTACCCGCAGCTTCCAGGCGCTTCAAGAGCGGCTCCGGGATGCCAGCACCGCACAACGCCGTGAAGCGCTTCACTTGCGACACGTTGGTGATCGGCATGATGCCGGCGATGATCGGGACCGCGATGCCCGCCGCACGCGCGCGCGCCACGTACGAGAAATAATCCTTGCTGTCGAAGAACAGTTGCGTGACTAGCACGTCCGCCCCCGCATCCACCTTGCGTTTGACGTTCGCGAGATCCGCGTCTGGCGATGCCGACTCCGGATGGCACTCCGGGTAACAGGCGCCGGCCAAACAGAAATCATAACGCGAGCGAATGAACGCCGTCAGCTCGGACGCGTAACCGAAGCCGCCCTCGGACTTGACGAACGCGGTTTCGCCCTTCGGCGGGTCGCCGCGCAAGGCGAGCACGTTCTCGATGCCACCGTCGCGCAGCTGATCGAGCACGGAGCTGATCTCTTCACGAGTGGCGCCCACGCAGGTGAGGTGGGCCATGGCTTCGAGCCCCACCTCGCGCTTGATCCGGGTCACCAAGTCGACCGTGAGCTTGCGCGTGCTGCCGCCCGCACCATAAGTCACCGACACGTAGGCCGGCTCGTACACCTGCAAGCGAGCCACCGTCTCGAACAAGCGGTCAACACCGGCCTCGTCTTTGGGCGGGAAAAATTCGAACGAAAACGCTGGAGTTTTCGGGGCAAGCTTGGCGGTGATTTTCATGACTCGAAGGCGGCAGCGAGAGGGCGAGACGAGCCAGCACGCTAGCAGCGCGCCGCTGGCTATGCCAATAGGACGCGACTCGCGGAAGCGTCCATCAACCCAGGCGGATGGACGTTCGAGCAACATCAGGCAAGGCGAATGCACATTCACATCGTAGCGGTCGCAGGCACCGGCATGGGCGCCCTGGCTGGCCTGTTGAAAGAGCTGGGGCACGACGTATCGGGCAGCGACGTGGCCTTCGATCCACCGATGGGCCCGGCGCTCGAAGCCTGGGGCGTGCGCTGCCTGAGGGGTTTCGACGCGAACAACCTCGAGCCCGCGCCGGATCTCACGGTCATCGGCAACGTGTGCCGCAAGGACAACCCGGAGGTGGTCGCGGTCATCGAGCGCGGTCTGCGCTACACGCACATCGCGGGGGCGCTCGGGGAGTTCGTGCTGGACACGTGCTCGCCGCTCGTGGTCGCCGGCACCCACGGCAAGACCACGACCACGGCCATGGCCGCGCATTTACTCGACGCGTGCGGCTTTGCGCCTGGTTTCCTGATCGGCGGCTTACCCAAGAATTTTCCGCATAGCTTCCGCGCGCCGAAACCCAGCAAACCCCGCTTGGCGATGGGCGACAAGCCCGCGCGCAAACCGCCGTTCGTGATCGAAGGCGACGAGTACGACACCGCGTTCTTCGAAAAGTCCGCCAAGTTTTTACACTACCGACCCGAGGTCGCGATCCTCACCTCGATCGAGCACGACCACGTCGACATCTACCCCAACCTCGAGAGCTATCTCGATGCGTTCCGAAAGTTCGTCGCGCTGGTGCCGGAGGAGGGTCTGATCGTCGCCAACGCGGCTGATGCACGAGTGGTCGGCGTGGTCGACGCGCATGCTCGCGCTCAGGTCGCCTGGTTCGCGCTCGAGGGCGAAGACACGCATGGCAAGCCCCCGCACTGGCTCGCAGCACCGGCGCAGATGAACGAGTCGGGCACGAGCTTCGATCTGTACGCGGGCGGCGTGTCCTGCGGCCGGCTCGCGCTCACGGTTCCGGGTCGGCACAATCTGAAGAATGCGGTCGCCGCGATCGGCGCAACTGCTCAAGGTTACGGCGCGCGAATCGCGGACATCGTGCCCGCGTTGGCCCGTTTCGAAGGCGTGCGCCGGCGTCAGGACCTGATCGGAACGCCGCGCGAAACCTTCGTCTATGACGACTTTGCGCATCACCCGACTGCGGTCCAAGAGACGCTCGCGGCACTCCGCGCACGGCACCCGAGCGGGAAATTGTTCGCCGTGTTCGAGCCGCGCTCTGCGACCGCGTGTCGCCGCATGCATCAAGACGAATACACCCGCGCCTTCGCCGCCGCGGACGAGGTGCTGCTCGCGCCGCTCGGCCGTTCCAACTTGCCACCGGAAGAAGCGCTCGACCTCACGCGCTTGGCGAGTGACTTGAATGGCCGTGGCAAGGCCGCCCAGGCCATGCCCAGCGTCGACGCCATCGTCGATTACCTCGCGCTGAGCGTGACGCCGGGCAGCGTCGTGGCCTTGCTCTCGAACGGCGCGTTTGGCGGCATTCACGCGAAATTGCTGGAGCGGCTCGCGCGTTGAAACATGGCCCGTGCGGTCCCGCGCGAAGAATGCTAGAGGCGGGCGCTCCGAATCACTGAGAAAAGAGGCGAATAGTGACGTGTCCCTGCGGAAAAGGTGAGTCCCTCGAGGTGTGCTGCGGTCCGATCCTGAGCGGCAAGCGCCGGGCCGAGACCGCCGAAGAATTGATGCGCGCGCGCTACACCGCGTACGCGACGGGTGACGTCGATTTCGTCATCACCTCGCACGATCCAAAAACCTCGGGTGAGGTCGACCGCGCCAACACCGAAGCCTGGGCCAAGAACTCCGAGTGGCTCGGCCTCGAGATCCTGAGCACCGAAGGTGGCGCCGCCACCGACACCGAAGGCACCGTCGAGTTCGTCGCCAGCTACAAGCTGCAAAAGATGAAGATCGACCACCGCGAGCGCGCCACCTTCAAGAAGGAAGGCGACAAGTGGTACTTCGTCGACGGCGTGGAGCTGAAGGGCCCGCCCATCCGCCGCACCGAGCCGCGCGTCGGTCGCAACGACCCGTGCCCGTGTGGCAGCGGCAAGAAGTACAAGAAGTGCCACGGCGTCGACGCCTGATCCTGAGCGCATTTATTTTTGGGGGTCCCACGCATGACGCGATCCGCGGAACAGCTCGCTCAGATCGCGTTACAGGTCGCAACGGAAGCCGCGCAGCTGTTGCACGTAGGCTTCCGTCAGCACCCCGCGGTGCGTGAGAAGGGCCGCGCGGATCTCGTCACCGAATACGATCTCGCGAGCGAGCGCCTGATCCGGAAGTTGCTCGGCGAACGCACGCCGGAGATCGCGATCGTCGCTGAAGAACAAGGCGGCACACCGGCAACGGCTGGCGGCCTCACTTGGTATTGTGATCCGCTCGACGGCACGACCAACTTCGTGCACGGGCACTTCTTCTATTGTGTGAGCATCGGCGTCGCCCAAGCGGGCGAGCCCGTCGCGGGCGCGGTGGTGGCGCCCGAGCTGGCCACGTATTGGCAGGGGTTTCGCGGCGGGCCGGCGCTCAGGAACGGCGAGCCGTGCCACGTGAGCAGCACCAAGGAGCTCGTGCATTCACTGGTCGCCACCGGTTTTCCGAGCGACCGCAGTACGGCGCCCGGCAATAATTTCGACGCATTCACGAGCGTAAAACGACAGGTGCGCGGCGTCCGCCGCTGCGGTTCCGCTGCCATCGATCTGTGTCTGGTGGCAGACGGTACGTATGACGCCTACTGGGAGCGCCGCCTGAACGCATGGGATGTAATGGCGGGCTCGGCCTTGGTTTTGGCTGCCGGCGGCAAGCTCAGCTCACTTTCAGGCACGTCGCCCGACTTGTCGGTCGGTCACATCCTGGCCTCCAACGGCCTCGTTCACGACCACTTATTGAATCTCATTCATTGACCCATCTGGCTCCGGCGAAGAAACGCCCGCGCCATACCGGCTAGGCGCGCGAACTCCAGACTGGTCGCGCACGCTCGACTGGAGGATGATGGTGAGTGATGGTCGATCGCTCGTCGGCGCGACAGGACAGCGCTTTCGTACCGCGGCCCACTCCGCCCAAGAAGCCAGTGCGTCCGAGCGCCCTTCCCGCGCCACGGCGCCCCGCTCAGCCAGCGGGCTCGATCGAACCGACCATCCTGCTCGTAGGCGCAGATAGCGCCTTCGAGCCCGCCTTGCGCGCCGCGTTGGCGCGGCACCGCGTGTATGTCGAGACCACGACGGCCGATGCCGTCTCGGAAACCGTGATCGCGGCCGCGCCGGATCTCGTGCTGCTGGTCGGTCCTGCGGCGCGAGACGGCGGCAGCGCGGTGCTGGAGACTCTGATGAGCTCCCCCGTGAGCTCGGTGATCCCGGTCGCCATTTTGGACGACAACACCGCGCTCGACATGCGCCTGCGCGCGTTCCGGCACGGCGCCGCCGCCGTGATCGCGCCGTCCGCCAGCATGGACGCCATCGCCGAGCAAGTCGCCAAGCTGGCGCGCGAAATCCCGGAGCGCGGGGGTGAGTCCTTGGGTGTGGTGGGCGAGGCCACGCTGAGCGAGTTCGTCGGTGCGCTGAGCAAAGAGCTCCGAAGCGGCATCTTGTCCGTACATACCGGCGACAAAGACGAAGACGCCGTGCGCTTGGTGCTCGGCAGTGGCCGGCCGCTGGCCGCCTTCATCGACGACTTCGTGCGCCAAGTGAAGTCTCACGTCGTGCACGCCGAGCCCCTGCGCTACGAGTTCGCCGAGCACGCGGGCGGCACCGTCACCCTGCTCGACCCTCGGGCACCCACCGACGAGCCCGAGCGCGTCAGTGTGAAGGGCATTCGCGTCGCGCTCGCCGACGACGACACGGGGCGCGCGGACACGGTGGCGCAAGAGCTGCGCTCGCGCGGCGTCTCCGTCGTAGTCACGGATCTCGCGCCCACCGATCTGCGCTTCGCCAAGCTGCGCCAGGTAGATCCCGAAGTGCTCTTGATCGGCGAATCGCAGGTCAAGGGCGCGGGCTACGAGCTCTTGCGCCGCATGCGGCGCGACACGCGTCTGCGCTGGGCCTCGCTGCTCGTCGTGCGCTGGGACGAGATTTGGTCCGATGCGCTCTCGGTGCCGGCTTTGGATCGGCTGGAGACCGCGCTCGCCGCCCTGTCCGAGGCGGACCGCACGCTGCAAGCCTGGGCCGAGACCGGCGAGAGCTTCGATGCGCGCTTGGAAATTACCGGGCCCGCGCGCTGCTTACGCGCTCTGTCCACCACGCCGCGGCCCCTGCGCGTCACGGTGAACAATCCGCGCATCACCGTCAGTATCGATGTTTCCGACGGCTTGGTGGTCGGCGCAGCGGGTGAGTCGCGCATCGATCCGTCGCAGCACTGGGACGGCGCGCTCGCGCTTTCGGCTTTCATGGTCCTGAGCTCGGGGCGGGTGCACATCACGCCCGTCCTGCAACCAGCCGTGACCAACGTGATGGCCACCGTCGACGTCGCGCTGAACATGGCCGACTCCGAGCCCTCGCCGATCACGCCGTCGATGCCCGCGGTCGCGGCCGCCAGTATGCGTCCGCCGCCGGGAGAGCTGCCGATCAGCTCCAACCCGAGCCTGCGCCCCATCGCGCCCGCTCCGGGGCAACGAGCGCCCGCAGCAGCGCCTGGAGCGCGCGTTGGGATCAGCAAATCAGCCGCGATCTTCCTGGTGGCGCTCGCCGCATTGCAAGGGCTGATCGTCGTGGCGCTATTGAGCTTGTTCTTGAAGCCTCACAAGAGTGACAAGAGCGTCCCGAGCGCATCGACGAGCGCGGGCCTCTCGAGCGCGCTCGCCGCGGCGGCAGATAGCGCTCCGCCCGTCGTTGCCCCTGGCGCGCCGCTGCCCGCCCCTGCAGCGAGCGCTGTCAGCGCCGCGAAACCCCGAGCGCTCGCTGCGGCCGCGGAGGGCACTATCCCACTCGACGAAAGCGGTCAGCACGCGCCAAGCTGTGAGGAAACGTTCGGCGCGACCGCCGTCCATGGCGGCGACTACCCGGGTGCAGCCTACGGTGCCATGCAGGAAGCCAATCGGGCTCTGGTGCGCGGAGATGTGGATGCCTCACAACGAGCGCTGTGCAAGGCGGCGCTCTGGAATCAAACCAACCCGGCCATCCCCTTCGAGCTCGCGCAACTGCTCTTGCTCCGCCGGGATGGCGGCAAAGCCATCGAGTGGGCCAACAAGGGCCTTGCGCTCGACCCTTCGAGCCAACGCGGTCAGGGCATCTTGGGTGATGGGCTGGCGCGCGTCGGTCAATACGATCAAGCGAAGCTTGCTTGGCTCAAGTCCCTGCGCCTGGAGCTTTCCCCCGATCCTCAACAATTCAAGGCGCTCTCGTTCAGCAGCCTGCGCGAGGCACAAGCCTCGATGAAGCGCCGTGACTTCGCGCGCGCCGAGCGCTTTTTTCGACGCGCGGTCGTGTTGGACGGAGACAATGCACCGGCAAGCAACGGCCTAGCCGACGCCTTGCTCAAGCTCGGCGACACGATTTCGGCCCTGCGCTGGGCCAACCACTCGGTAGCAATCGCCCCGCGCGACGCCGCCGCGCGGCTCGTTTTGGGCGACGTCTTATTTCAAAAGGGCGACCGCAACGCGGCGGAAGTCGAGTGGCGCGAGGCACTGCAGCTCGAGCCAGAGAACTACCAGGGCAAGCTCCGCATCAACCGCCTCAACGCCACGCGCTAGCGCACGCCAAACGCAAACTGCCGAGGATATCGCAGCCACGTCCCGGCCTCGCCGCGGCTGCGCTCATTACGACAAAGCGGCTGCGGCGCTCGCGAATGGGCGAACGGCTGAGTTCTTGAAGAAGCGCTTGGTTTGAAGTGCCGGAGCCATGGGCCCCTAAACGCGCGGCGAGGCGCTCGGATGCGCGGCTCGCCGCGCGGCGCAACGGCGCGCCGCGCGCATCGTTCCCAGCTCTTGCCGCGTCAGCCGAGACGGTGAACTGTCGGTCAGGGTCCGGCACTCGCACCCTGTCCTATTGCCGCACCCGACGCGGCTCCCCGCGCGCGCCGCAGCCACCCTGAGCTCAGGCGTCGAGCCGGTTGCCGAGCTCACGCAGTAGCGCGCCACCGTTTCCCGCGTACGCACTGCCGTGCATGCAGGCCAGCACGCGCGGCTCGAAAGCGGCCAGGCGCTCCAAGTGGCGCCGCGTGTCCTTGGCGTGGGCGAAGTAATCCACCATGCCGCGCTCCGACTCCACTGATCCGAGCTAGCACGAACGCCCGCATGCCGGTTAGTGTCACTTGGAGCCCCGCCGTTACAAGGGATTCGCCCGCTGCGACGCTCTGACTCGCTCCTCGGCGTTTCACGGTGCGCACCTGACCGAAGGGCCCGCGCGGAGGCTGGCGATGGCGGGCGCGGTTCGCTCGGGCCGCGGTACAGCTACATCACACCATCGGCGGAACCGGTCCAGGGGCCGCGCACCCCGCAGAGCGATACCGCCTCCGAGGGGATCCCGACCCGGCTCTCGTTGGCGCAGCTCAAGCGTATAGATCGGACCGGTCCAGAAGAGCCGGACCAACTCTTCGAACCGTGCGGCATCTTCGCGATCGAGCGCACGACCTCGGGGGTCGTCCAAAGCTCGAGCCATCTCGTTCACTCGCTTGCGTGAAGCACGAGCATCGATGGCTGCGTCGCGCTTTGGCGCGTGCCGAGCCATCTTTCGATGCGGCGCGTGCTCGACGACAGACATCTGCCAGCAACGGTCTGACCGACGCCCTCCACGAGCTCGGCGACAGGACCTGGGTGCTGCCCTGGGCTATCAGCCAGGCTGCGCATCAATCGCCGGAATGCCGCGCGCTAGCGCAGGTCGAACAATCGCGCTAAACAGGCGAGGCATGTCGCAGCGATCGCTGTTCGATTCGCTCGGTGGAGAAGCGGTGCTGCGGCCCCTGATTGCGCGCTTCGTCGATCGCATGTTCGACGACATCATGATCGGCTACTTGTTCCGCGCTGCCGATCGCGAGCGCGTCAAGGCCAAGGAATACGAGTTTGCCGCGGCTCACCTGGGTGCCCCGGTCGAATACACGGGCCGCGCCATTGCGGACGCACACCGCGCCCACCGCATCACCGGCGGGCAATTCATGCGCCGCTTGCAAATCCTCAAAGAAACGCTCGCCGCTTTCCAAGCGCCCGCCGAAGTGAGCGAGCACTTTCTCGCGCACACGCTGTCCCTGCAAGCTGAAATCACGAACAACGCGCTCGACCAATGCGATCCCGCCCATCACAACCGCTGACGTTCGCGTTCGGCCTCGCGGCCTTGCTCGGCGTGTGCGCCACTGCTTGTACGACTGCGGGCTCCACGTGGATGAATCAGCCGCTCTCCACCGGCGCCTGGGGGGATGATCCGGCGCCCAAGAACGTGCACCCCGGCAGCGAGCCGCGAACCGCGGCGCCGCCCGCGGTCCGCTCGCGGGTCATCACTGGCGCTCCTCCGAGCGACGATCACTTCGTTGCTCCAGATGCTTCGGGCGCGCAAATCGCCTCCGGCGGCGGCATCGCCTCGGCGGGCCCCTCGCCTGCCCCGCAGCTGAACCCGCGCGCCCCAGGCGGCAAGGTCCTCGGCACGTTCCGCAATACGTATTACGACTTCCCGAGCGAAGCCGACTTCAGCGGCGAAAACGTGGCGCTGAAAGATCCGCGCTGCAAAACCATCAAGACAGTGGCCCGCTCCTTCTACGAAGCGGTGTGCGTGCAAGGCAGTGGCACCCTGAGCCGTGGCAGCACCGTGAGCTTCGCCAAGCGTGACTGTGAGTGCGCCGAGCTCTGCCCACGCACTGGTCAACGCATTTGCTTCGACGAGCTCGACGCCCGCTCCTACCCCTGGGGCCGCGGCGCCACGGGCCGCGCCATCACGCCGCTACTCACCGTCGCGGTCGACAGCGATCGGATCCCACTCGACACGCCAGTCTACATTCCGGAGTACGACGGCGTGCCGCGTGATGCCGGGGGCAGCGCCACGCACGACGGCTGTTTCATTGCCCAAGATCGCGGCGTGCGCGTGAAAGGCGATCACATCGACGTGTTCACCGGACACCGCGAGACAACGGCGCTTTGGAACGGGCTCGTGCCGAGCAACCGTGGCGTGACGGTGATCTTGGATAGCCCGCATTGCGCGCGGGCGAGCGCACGCTGAAGGGCGGCGGTCCTCCAGGTGAGGCCGGTTGTGGGTGTGAGTCAACCACCCGATTTAGGGTCACCTTCAAGCGTGTCGCAGCGCTCCCCAGATGCTATTATTCTCGCCGTCGGCGTCCTAGACGCCATTTTGCAAAGAGCGCAGGGGTCGAGCCGTCGCTGCCGCGCATGGGGCGCACAACGTGCGTGTCGTCGGTTCGGTCGGCAGAGGCACCGAGCGTGACGATAGTGACCTCGACTTGCTGGTCACGTTCGAGCCGGGAGTTGGGGTACTTCAGCACGCGACGCTAGGCTCGAAGCTGCCACGGGGGCGGGCAGGGACAAGTGGTCATATCGTCGAGCGGCTGACTACAGGCGAGTCGTAACGGTGCGACGAGCAACGAGGTCCAAGTGGCAATGTCACTACGCTGCCGCCTCGCGGCGGTCGGCGCGTTGGCAAGCTCGGGCGCGTGCACGTCCTCGGCCGGCTCCATCAGTGGCGGCGGGGCGGAGAGCTAGACCCATCGCATGAGAACTTGGCTCGGCATTGGTACAATACCTTCGCCGTATCGAGCACTTCAACTGCGCCGAGCGCGAAGCACGGCCGGCTCGAGCGCAATCGATCTGCGCACGACGCGCAAGGCGCAGAGCAAGGGCTGCGCAACTGACGCCTTAGATTTTCTGAATTACATTGTCAGCGGTTCTTGAGGTATTCAGATCGGCCGGTGCGCGCGAATGGAGAACATCAGCGGCAATTGTGGCTCGGAGGCGGGTAGGCCGTAGTAGCCGTGACTGTCGCTGAACGGCTCCACCAGCTCACAGCCCGAAACTATTTCCCACGCGCAATACGGGAACTCGTGCAGGTGATCGAGCACGAGGCCGGCCCCGAGCAGGGAGCAAACGATATCCGAGAGCGTGTGCTGCCACTCGTGTGAGCCATGCTGGTGCTGAACCGCGTGATCGGCATAGTCGGGACCGGCGGGCCAACGAATGCCCGCGGGGTCGTGGAAGTAGGACAGGAACGGGCGGAGGGGCGGAAACTTGGGCACGTCCTCGTAGGTTGGAAACATCCGCGCCGCCGGGTGCCCTTCGACGATGTAGAACGTACCACCCGGCTTGAGGTACGTGAACAGGAGCTCGCCCCAGCGCCTCAAGTCGGGCAACCAGCTGAGCACGCCGTAGGAGGTGTACACGATGTCGTACTGCGACTCGGCGCTCAGGTGCTCGGGGAGATCGTACAAATTGCCACACACGAACGTGCCCGGGACGTTCGTGTCACGGCTCAAGCTGCGTGCGAACGCAACGGCCTCGGGTGAGAAGTCGACGCCAGTTACGGCAGCGCCCCGGCGCGCCCAAGAAAGCGTGTCCAAGCCGAAGTGACATTGCAGGTGCAAAAGAAGTTTGCCCGAGACGTCGCCCAGCTCTTCCTTTTCAACGCGATGCAGCCGGCACGCGCCGGCTCGGAAATCCTCGAGGCCGTACACATTGCCCTGCGTGTGCAGGCGGGTGGCTTCGTCCCAGCGTGCCCGATTCAGCTCCAAATCTTCGCGCACGACTTACCCTTGGCGTAACTGTGGTTTTTAGGATTTCAGGCACCCTCGGGCGTCGTGAATCGGCTTCGGTCTGCGTCGAACGGACCGCCTCGGTCACACTGCACAGCGCACCGAGGCGGTCGGACAGTCAGACGCAACTCAATTGCAGGCTTGGACTCCGCCCGGGCCGCCCGTGAACCAGCTCGTGCACCAGCACGACGCACCGCTGCAGGCGCGCGTACATCCCTTCGAAGAGATGTACCAGTCCTCTCCACAAGCAGCGGTGTTGAAGCTCGCAAACCCGCCGTTGCAGCCGGCGGGCGAGCCCGAGGCAATGCAGGTCGTCCGATCAGCGGACAAGCGGCAGGTCATGGGCGCCTCGTAGCAACCAGTCGGACCGTTACTTTGCTTGCGGACCGTCCCATCGCAGGAGAAGTCGTACGTGCCGCACACGCTGGGCGCCGAAAAAATAGCGAGTCTGCCCTGGAAACACGTCATAGTCCGAGTCGCAGCAGTCGCCATTGCGCGTCGCATAGTTGAGCGTGTCGCACGTATAGACGAGCGAGCCGGACCCATATCCGTCGTTGTCATTGTCCCTGTACGCCATCCCGCAGTAGTTGGCCGTGGCCTTCGTTACTGTGGGTAGCGGCGTGCCCGCGGGGCGCGTGGCGCAGAAACCCGGCACAGGATTGGCCGTCGCACCGGGGGCCATCGCGCCATTGTTTGCCGCAGAGTTGATGGTGAGGGTCGTCTTGTACTGCGAATAGGTGCCCCCCCAGCCGCCACTCGTATATTTGGAAGAGGCCATGGCCAGGGTCACGGTCCACGCGTTCGACGTATTGGCCCCTGTGTTCTTCACAGTGACGTTGACGCAATACCCCGTGTCCCAAGAAGAAGTGACCGTCAGCGTTGCGGTGGCCGACTGAGTGAGCGCCGCGGTGCTCTCCTCGGTTTGACCCACTTCATCGGCCTGTTCACCCCCCGCTGAGCACCCAAACATCAAAAGCCCCAATGCCACTACGGTTGCATACCCACGCATGATTACCTCCCAGGACTGATCAGTCACTAGCGACCACGCGGTGCGCGTTTGGAAAACGACGCCACTGCGCTCGGGAGCAGCCCACCCCCCGTAGCCCGCGTGTATACCGACGACGAAAAGGTAAAACAATTAAACGAATTGCCCCGCACCGTAATCGAGAGACGCCGCAGCATCGCGTTGCTGGGCAGCAAGCGCTGACGTTGCGGCCCTGGCGGATCACGTACGCGTCGTTTATCCGATCTTGATGCGGCAGCAACTCCTACGACACGCGAGACGACGCTTGGATCGCAGCGGACGCTCGAAGGGTGATCACCAAACCACGGTCGAGCGATCTGAGCACTTCGAGTTGCAGCGCACTTTGCGGTGCTCACTGACTTGCACTTCGCGCGGCGGCGAGCGCGGCTTCGAGGGCGGGGAGGACAGCAAGGTCCTTCACGCGCCCCGCCGCTCGCTTCGAGAGGATGATTCGCTCGAGCGGCAACACGGGAAGTAGAATCTCATCCACCTCGATTTGAAGCGCGCCGCTGTGTTCCACGTCGAAGTCTCCGAGCCCGCTCGCGGTCAGGACGACATCCAAGCGATCCCCAAGCTCGTCGCCGCCCAGCGTCGGCGGCATCATTCCAAAGTGTCCTGGTATCCACACTCCCCCCGCCGTCTTCGCGGCATCCGCGATGCGTGGATCGGACCGGTCCTGGAACCAAAGATCGATGTCCAATGTAGCCGTGTCGGCCCCTTGAAGAACCGCGGCGCTAAGCCCGACCACCAGGTATGGTACGGAAAGCTCGTTCAGCCTGAGAAAGAACCGGCGTTCAGCCGCTGTGAGCGCGATTTCGACCATGGCCGAGAGCGCGACGCAGTCGTTGCGTCGGCGTCCGTTCGAGATTTCGAAGCGCGTGAAACACATCGCCCACGTCGAGATCGGGCCGGCTTGCAACGATTTCGTGAGCCCGCCGCCACAATGGCTCGACGTGCTCAGCCCATGCCCGCTGCTCTGGCGTCAATTGACTGTGCTCCACTGCATCAATTTCGCATGTGCACGCCGAGCAAGCAAGCAAGACAATGCATCGAGGCAACGGGCCCTGTGCCCTTCGAAGTCGACGGCGCACGCGGCATCTACATCTGATCGGCTCAGCGAGCGGCGTTCGACACTTGGGCTACGCGGCGGGCTGCGCGCGCCGCGCCCGCTAGCCCAAACCCTCCGCGGCGACCACGGTCTGGATCGTGACGATTGCGGGATGGCTCACGCCGCGATTCCGCCGAGGGAAGGCTTCGCCGTCTCGGGGGCGTAGGCCGCGCGGCCCCAAGCCACCGTGCGTTCCACGGCTTCGTTCCACGGCGTCGGAGCGAACCCGAAGCGCGTGCGGATCTTGGTGTCGTCGACCACGTACGGCTGCTCCCACTGATAAACCATCTCCGCCAGCTCTCGCATCATCGGCGATACGATGCCGAGCGCACGGAGTGCCCACGTGGGGACGCGGCTCAACGGGACGTCGTGACCGAGTGCGCGAGCGAAGCGGGCGACGACCTGGCGCGTGGTTTCTGCGGGCTGCACCGGTAGCATCCAGACGCCGCGCGCATCGTCCACCGAGCCGAGCGCCAGCAGCCCGGCTGCCACGTCCGGCGTGTACGAATAGCTGTGAAGTAGGTCCGGATTGCCAAACACCTGGGCTGACTTGCCGAACAGCACTCGCTTGAAGAATGGCTCGCCAAGCCCGGACAGTGGCGTCTCCGGCCCGAAGAAGTCGGCGGCGCGTCCGATCGACACCTTCACGGCGCCGCGGGCATCGGCATCGAGCATCATCTCGGTGCTACGGACGCGGAGCGCTCCCTTCTTCGACCGCGGCACCATGGTCTGGCCCTCGGTCATGTGCGCGTTGTCGCCGTAGACGTAGAGATTGTCGAGCACGACCAAGCGAGCCCCGGCCCGGGCGCTGCCGTCGACGATGCCGCGCGCGATCGGCAAGAGCATCTCTGGCCACTGGTGATAGAGAGGATTCACGCAATGGTAAACGGCGGTTGCCCCCTCCGCAGCGCGAGCCACCGCGTCGGCATCGCGTACGTCCAGCGTCACTAGCTCGACCCCTGCGACGGGCGATGGGCCCGGAGACCTGCGCGCCATTCGCACCCGATGGCCTCGCCCCGCCAGCAGCTGCGCGAGCTTCGTTCCGACCTGCCCGGCTCCCAGAACGACGTGAAATTCGGTGTTCGACATGTGGGTTGCTCCTTCAAGAGACAACATGCGCCTTGCGATGGTGCATTTCAATTTGTGCTTTTGCCTTAGTTCTTTGCAATAATGCAAACCTGATGAACGCCGCAAAACGCCCCCCTAGCGCGCCGCAAGAGAGCCTCGATTGGGAGCAGGTCCGCGTCTTTCTGGCGGTGCTGCGCGAGGGCTCGCTGTCCGGCGCGAGCCTGCGCCTCGGTCTCGATATCTCTACCGTCAGCCGCCGGATTGACCGCCTGGAAAAGCAGCTCGGCGCGGGTCTGTTCGATCGGACGCGCGACGGGACGACACCGACCTTGCTCGGCGAGCAGATCCTCCCGCACGCCGAGGAGATGGAGCTTGCCGCGATTCGCTTTGCGTCGGCTGGCGCGCAGGTCGAGACCGAAGTGGAGGGGATCATTCGGATCACCGTCTTCCCAGGGATCGCGGATCGCTTCGTGGCCCCGGCCTTGGCCCGGCTGCATGCTCGTTATCCGCGGCTCTCCGTCGAGCTAGACGCCAGCATCGGCTACGCCGACCTGACGCGGCGCGAGGCGGATCTTGCCGTTCGTGCCACGCGCCCAACCAGCGGTGAGCTTCTGGCCGTCAAGATGCTTACGGCGCCGTCGGTGCCGCTCGCCGCGACGCAGTACGCCGCGGAGCTCGGGCGGCTGAGGTCGCTCGACGACGCACGCTGGATCGGTTGGGGTCGCGATCTCGGCCACCTGCCGGACGCCGCATGGTTGCGCAAGCATGCCCCGAACGCCGTTCCCGTCTTGCGGACCAGTCACTTTGCCAGCCAGCTCGCGGCCGCCCGCGCCGGGCTGGGCGTCGCGCTCGGGCCCGCTCCCTTCGCCACGGACGGCCTCGTCGAAGTCGCGCGGACGCGCGCTCTCGACGAGGCATGGTCCGACTTACCGGTCGCTAGCCTTTGGCTCGTCGGCCACCGCGCGCTGCGCAACGTGCCGCGCATTGCGGCGGTCTGGAGCTTCTTGCTCGAGCTCTTTCAGGGCATGGCGCCGACCCAACGGGGGGGCGCCATGCCCTGAGCGGATCGCGGCTGCGCTTCAGAGCTCATTTCGCGTTGTCGGAGCAGATGTAGCTCGAAGTCGAGTAGCCGCAGCCGCCATCGTTGAACGAGGAAAACCCGTTGTCGTCGAGACCGCCGCCGCTGAGCCAACAGCCGGCAACGTAGTCACCGTTGGGCTCGCCAAAGTTGACGTTCCTGATGAACCAAGCGCCTCCGTCGAGCGCCTTCCAGTTTGCGGCGCACGTCACGTCAGCGGAGTTCATGGCGCAGTTCGTGTAGTTGCCGGCTGCGAGCCCGTAGACCCCGGGAATTGTTTGGAAGTAGCCGCCAGTGTACTTCGCATAAAGCGCCTGCAAGTGCGCGAGCGTGCGCGGGATGACCATCTTTAGCCCAATCGCGGTGCAAGAGTTCGGCTCATCGAAGCGGCTCGTGGTGATGCCCTCGTCGATCTTGTACGACGTGTATCCGCCCCCGTCGGTGGTCATGTCACAATAGACGGTGAGCGAACCAAAGAGTCCGACCCCATCCGGATCGATCACGTAGTCCCCGCTGACGGCCGTCGGGTTGCCCGTTTTTATCGCTTTGCAGCTGGTCGGGACGATGATGGTAGCGCACAGCGGCCCCCCGAAGCCAAACGCGCAGCTACACGAGTGGCTGTTCACACCGTCGACACACAGTCCACCGTTGAGGCAGGTCACTCCCACGCAGTCGTCGATATTGGTCTGGCACTTGTCGCCACTGTAACCGGCGGCGCACTCGCAGCTGAAGCCGTTGACGAGATCGTTGCAGACGCCGCCATTGAGGCACGGGGCCGCCAGGCAATCATCGATGTTGTGGCTGCAGGTCTTGCTGTCGTAGCCCGCCGGGCACGCGCAGCTGAAGTCATTCACGAGATCGGTGCAGGCACCGTGCACACAGGGAGTCGGCGCACAGTCGTTGACGTCGTTGTTGCAGGTCTTGCCGTTGTAGCCTGCTGGGCAAGCGCAGCTGAAGTCAGCCACCAAGTCGGTACAGGTGCCGCCATTGATGCACGGGTGACTCTCGCAATCGTCGATGTTGGCGTCGCACTTCTTGCCGCTATAGCCGGCGTCGCACGTGCACAGGTAGTCGCTCACCTTGTCGGTGCAGGTGCCGTTGACGCAGGGGTTGGGCGCGCAGTCGTCCACATTCGTCGCGCAATTCGGGCCGCTGTAGCCAGCGGCGCAGGTACAGACTGCAGTGTCGGTCGCGCTCAGCGTGCAGGTGCCGCCGTTCTTACACGGGCTGTCGGTGCAGGCGTTGCCGGCGATCTCGTCACAGAGAGGGCCCACGAAGCCCGAGTCACACGCGCAACTGAACGCCGCGCCACCCGAAGCCAGCTCCGTGCACTTGCCGTTGAAGCAAGGGTTCGGATCACAGCTCGATGCGCTCGAGGGATCGCCGCCTTGGCCCATCCCGCCTTCGCCAGCACCCGAGGTACCGTCGCCCGCCTCTCCCGCGCTGCCAGAGCCAGCTTTCCCCGAGCCGCCTCCGTTCGAGCGCCCGCCTTCCGAGCTCGTTCCGCCAGCACCAGTCGGCTTGAGCGCATCTTCATCGGTACAAGCGACGACGGCGATCCCAAGCAACCCCAACCCGACGCACGAGAACAGCTTCATGGCTTCGTCTTCCTCAACTGACCGGGTTTTGCCCGATCGTTTGCGCACTATTTTCGACTATCGCAGTCGATCGCGGCGAAATCGGGACGTCGGCGCCCGTTCCGGCGTTTGCGATCCGTCCCCGAATCCTCGTGCCTCTACTAGCATCATTTGCGAGATGTACAGCTAGCGCGCTGCTCACGAAGCCGTTCCTATAGGCTCCGCATCAATCGACAGCGGCGTATTTGCCGCCTGGCGAAGCTCGCCAGCGCACGAGTGCCTCACAAACCCAGAATCAGAGTTTCGGGTCTGAGCTCGTTCGCACCAGATAAAGGCGTATGGGTGTGGCAATTATCGAGTCTGATCGCGAGGCGATCGCCGACGCAAGCGACCGTCGGCACTTGGGCTACGCGACGCCCTGCGTGCGCCGCGTCCGCTCGCCCCAACCCAATTGATTGGAACCGCTGCTGCTCCAAACTCGGGCTCGAGCGGCGCGCACCTCAGTGCGCAGCTTGGTCGGCGCGGACAGTATGAACGCGGCTCCGCGCACGGGCCGCCCGCGGCGCCTCCTTCGCGGTCACGAAGAACCGAGTCGACGATTCAGTACGACGCGTTTTGCGGATCGCAATTCGCGCGCACGGTCGCAACACGACGATCGCAAGCTGGTCGTCGGCCGATCCGAAGACCTTCGACACGAGCCCGCGTTGACCCCACACACACTCGTGACCGAGACGTCATGGCAGAGTGAATCGGTGTTTGAAAGAGGGCGAGTGAAACCCTCCTTCGCGCGTTGGCATTCACTCTGCAATGCGTCACCCCATGTGGTACCAAATTATCTCAGTCTCGTTGATCGCGGTCACCGGTTGCTTGCTTGCCCCGTCGGCTGGCGCGCAATCGCTGCCGAAGCCGACCGCGGCGGTTGGTGACGCAGTACCGTGGGCGAGGTAAACGCGGTCGGTTCCGTGGTGCTCGCGATTTTGCAACGCAGCTCACGACACGTCGTGCGCTGTCACTTCCAGCGCGGGCGCGGGTTTGGGCCGATGGCTCAGATACGGCTGGCCTTCGCTTCGAGCTGGCGTTCTAGTTCGAGCTCGTGCGCGGGGCGTTGAGAGAAAGTGATCGGTCGCGCCATTGCTGGGAATAGTCGGGGTCCCCCCTGGAGGCCCATGCGTGTAAGTTCGCTACAATATTTCGCTTTGACTGCCGCAGTCCTGATCTCTGGTTGCTCCAGTGACTCCGGAGGTGGAGGTGATACTCCCGGAGGAGGCGCGGGTGGGGGAGCGGCTCCCGGAGGCGGAGCCGCGAACCATGCGGGCTCTGCGGGATCATTGGTCGGAGGAGCTCCAGCGACGGGAGGCGCCGGAGCCGGAGGCGCTGGGGCAGTCGGGCTCGGAGGCGCAAGCGGTTTTGCCGGTACGCCGACTGCGGGTGGCACTGCCGGCGGAGCACCGAACGGCGGAGGCGGAAGGCCAGCGGGGGGCTCCGCAAACGGCGGCTCCGCAAACGGCGGCTCCGCGAACGGCGGCAAGTCAGGCGCTGGTGGCGGCGCGAGTGCGGGTGCGGGCGGTGGCGCGGCCATCGACTGCTCGGGTCCTGCGTTGACCGGCGGTCAGCAACACTGCTCGTCCAACCAGTCGGGCACCGTGGGCGGCTATACTTGGACCATCTGGTCGAGCGGTAGTGGCGGCTGCCTCACGTCCTACGGCGTCGGAGCTGCGTTCAAAGCGACTTGGAACAACTCGGGTGACTTCTTGTCGCGCGTCGGCTTGCAGTGGGATGAGACCAAGACCTACGATCAATACGGAACCATCTCGGCAGACTATTCGTACACGAAGACCGGCAGCGCAGGGGGCTACTCGTTCATCGGCATCTATGGCTGGTCGAACAACCCACTCGTCGAATATTACATCGTGGACGACTGGTTCGGGTCGGGGCCGCCCACTGGTGGTGGCACGCTGAAAGGCACGCTCAGCGTCGATGACGGCACGTACAACATCTACACGCATACCCAAAATCAACAGCCATCCATTCACGGTACCGCGACCTTCCCGCAGTTTTTCAGCGTGCGGCAAAAGGCACGTCAGTGTGGGCATATCTCGCTCACCGAGCACTTCAAAAAGTGGGCGAGCCTCGGGATGAATTTGGGCAAGATGTACGAAGCGAAGCTGCTCGTCGAAGCCGGCGGGGGTACCGGGAGCATCGACTACAAGGCAGCCTCGTTCACCACCAAGTGAGCGAGGCTCGACCTCGAGCGGGAAGCGCGGCAAACGGTTCACGGCGTGCTCCCGCGTCGCGTTCACCGGTCCCCAATGGGGCCGGCCAATCCCCCAGGTTCAAGATCTCATCGGGCATTTTGCACCCGGACTCCCGGCGCGTGCGCGTGCTGAGGCTGTGCCCGGTCAGCGGTCGCGCGCAGCTCGGCTACCGGATCGGAACCGTCTTCGGGCAACGCACCCAGCGGCGGCTACACTTGCCGGCGAGCGAACACCTTTCGACTGGTGTATCGGCTGTTCCTAGGCGGAGCACGCCGAGGCTGAAGGCTTTGCGCTGACAAAAAGCGCATGCCGCCCGCTCGCCCAACCCCACGATCGTCGAAGTCGCGGGCTCGGCGAGCACGGGCGCGCTGTTCGAAAATCAATCCCGACCGCTGTTCGGCGGGCCCGGCTCGACCTGCCGCAGCTGCAGCGAGTCGATGATGCGGCCTTGCGCGAGCACGTTGGTGATCACGACCTGCCAGGCCCCGTCCTCACACCAGTTTTGGCGCTTCAGGTATGCGAGCGCATTTTGAACCGTTTCTTCCGGATCGTCACTGAACTGCATCAGGAACGGCTCGACGCCCCACGGCAAGAGCAGGTGGCGGAACGTTTCCACGTCGTCGGTGAAAGCGTAGATGGGGACGCCGACGGCGCGCAAGGCGGCCAGGGTGTAAGCCAAGAAGCCGCTGCGTGTGAAGACCACGATGCCCGAGTCCCCGAGCTCGCGCGCCAGCACGGTGGCGGCGCGCAGCATCTTGGCCTTGGGCTGCTCGAGCTCGAGCGTCTCGTTGGTCGGGCGCTTCTCGGTCGGCTCGATGCTGCGCACGATGTTCTTCATCACGTCCACGCACTCGAGCGGGTACAGGCCGGTGGTTGTTTCGCCGGACAGCATCACGGCGTCTGCGCGCTCACGCACGGCCGTGGAAATGTCGGAGATCTCGGCGCGCGTCGGCATGGGCGCGCTAATCATCGACTCCAGCAAGTGCGTGGCGATGATGACCGGCTTGCCCTCTTTCAAACACAGGTCCACGAGCTGCGTCTGCACGAGCGGCAGCGTGTGATAGTCGATTTCGATGCCCAGATCGCCGCGCGCAACCATCACCGCGTCGGTTGCCTTGATGATCGCGTGCATGTTGCGCACGCCGCTTTGATCTTCGATTTTCGCGATGATGCGCGCGCGTGAGCCCAGGCTGTCCAGGAAATCACGGAGCAGCAAGATGTCGTCGCTCTTTCGCACGAAGGACAGCGCCACGAAGTCGATGCCGGCTTCCACGCCAGCGCGCACGTCCCGCTCGTCCTTCTCGGTGAGCGAAGGCAGGTTCACCATCATGCCCGGTAAGTTCACGTGCCGGCGCGAGCCGAGCTTGCCGGGCGTCAGCACCTTACAGCGCACGTGCGTCGGATCGATTTCCAAGACCTCGAGCCGGATCAAGCCGCTGTCGACCAAGATGGTCGCGCCGACCGTCACGTCCCCGGGTAGACCGGGATAGTTCACGGGCACGCCGCGCGTGTCGGGCGAGGGCTTGTCGGTGTAGAACTCGAACTTGTCGCCGACGGCGAGGTCGTACGGAGTCTCGACCGCGCCGGTGCGGATCTCGGGACCCTTCACGTCCATCATTACTGCCACGTGGCGGTCGAGCTCTTGCGACACCTTGCGCACGCGCTTGATCAGGTTGCCGGCCCACTCGCCCGAGCCGTGCGCCATGTTGAGCCGGATCACATCGACGCCGGAGATGATGAGCTTGCCGAGCATCTCGTCGCTCTCGGTAGCCGGTCCGACGGTCGCAATGATTTTCGTGTGCCTGTAGTAGCCGCGCATGTTCTGCTTCCTCTAACCTCGATTCCGTCGGCGAGCCAAGTGGACTTCGCGCCTTCTGCTGGCGGTGGGTCACCCGGTCGCTACGTCCGGCGCAATTGTTTCGGCGCGAAGCGGCGCAGGAGCGCCTTAAATCGGCCGCCCGCGTAGCTCACGCAGCAGCGTCTCGACCCGACGGAAAGCGGCATTTCGGCCGAGTTGCAGGAGATGTCCGCCGTGCCAGGCCACCTGCTGCGAACCGAAATGCGCGGCCAGCTTGCGGGCGTGGCCGACCGGGGTGATGCGGTCGGCCTTGGCGGCGACCACCATCGTGCGAGCGGGCGCGATGAGCGGCTTGCGGTCGAGCGGGCTCACGACCCGATAAATGCGCTCCAGCAGGGCGTGCTCTTCAGCCTCGAGCTCCGGAGCGGCGCTCAATTCGCCTTGTTCACGCGCAAAGTCCGCCAAAGAGGCGAGCGGGATCACCGGCACACAGAAGGCCAGCCCGCTCTCGACAGTCGCCAAAAGCGCCGCTGTGTAGCCCCCCAAGCTCATGCCCATCACCCCGACGTCCGGGTGCCCCTCGCGGCGAAGCCAAGCGATGAAATTGCGCAGATCGGAAATGACCTGCCGGAACCCCTCGTTACTGAGGCGGGGGTCGGCGCTCGGGAACTCCGGCGCGCCTCGACGCGCTGCGTTGGCGCGCAGGCCGTGAAACGGCAGCGTGAAGAGCGCGACGTCATAGCCACTCCGGAAGAAGCGCACCAACGGCCACAGCCGCTGCTCCACCTGGTAATTGCCGGCCATGTAGCCGTGGATCAGGATCGCGACGGGCCGCTTCTCTTCGGCGCCCAAGAAGCGCACGGCGGCGGCGTGGTTCTCCCGGGTCCGCGCGTAGCGATCCCCGACCGCAGGGACGAACGGCTGGTAGTCGCTGTCCCAAGACAAATCGAACGAGCGAGCCTGCCCGAGCTCGCTCGGCACCGCCCGCGCAACGGGCGAGATGGCGCGCAGCGGCAGAAAAAAATCATCGGCCAGGCCAGCCGGGTAACTCTCGGCGAAGCCCTTCAGTACGATCGCGCGCTGATCCACCCCGAGGGGCGGGATGGACGCCGTTCGCCGCACGTTGTTGCGAGCTTGCACGGCAAGCGTCGCCGCGCGGTCCACCGCGCCGGCAGCGCTGCCCAGGACTCGTCGTGCCACGCGCCCAAACACACCACGAACGTAGCACCGCCGCGCCAACCATCAAAAGCATGAACGCCCGAAGTCAGGAGCGATGCAGCGCGCGCGCTTGGAAGAGCAGCATCTCGAGCGTGCCGACCTCGCGTAAAAATCGCTGATCGTGCGGCCCCGCGGCGAGCGTGAGCGTCGCGCTCACGCTGCGTTCCTGCAAGCGCTTGGCCAGGCGCTGCGTCGCGTCGCGAAAAGGGTCGTAGCTGGACGTGGTGAGGTGAATCGCGCGCGGCCCATAGCGCGCGGTTACCTCGGCCGTACGGCGCGCATACACCTCGGCCAGCGCCATCCCAAACGCGCCCTGCATGCATCCAATCACCCCGAAAAGCTGCGCCTTGCGCAGAAAAACCTCGAACGCGACATAGCCGCCAAGCGACACCCCGTCGAGACCCGTGTGCGCCGCGCCGTCGAGCGTCGGCGTGGCTGCACGGACTGCTGGCAGCAACGCTTGCTCCAGATAATCCGCGTAGCGATCCAAAAACGGTGCGCTCGGGTTCTTTTGGAAGACATTGGGAGTGAACGGGCAAACCAGGGCCAAGGGCTCGAGCGGCGCCTGCGCGAGGTCACGATTGATCTCGTCCAAGCGCTCGTCCGACAGGTAGCGCTCGCGGGGCAACGTGCGCTGCACGGGCGGAGCGAGCAGCCGTGCATACGCCTGAGGCAAGCCGTAGCGATCGTACCAAGCGCGAATGCCGAGCGCCTCACTGCTCGTCTCACCCAAGCCGTGCAGCAGCACGAGCAGTGGCAATGGCACGTCGTCCGGCACCTTCGGGCGCAAGAGCAGGCATTTGCGCCCGAAGGGCCCCGGCGTGGGCACGTCGATCTCGCGGACGCCGAGCACATCCGGCACTTCCGGACTAGCGGCGTAGGCCGAACGCGCGGCGTACGCCGAACGCGCGGCGTACGCGAGCGGAAGCGTGAGTAGTGCGCGCCGCGTCGGCATTTGCTCAGCTCCGATGGCGGAGCGTCGGCAGCAGCTTTGCGGGCGAGCTCACCATGAGCAACGTGCCCAGCGCAGCGATGCCCAAGCCCGCGCCCACACGCCCGAAGTGCAGGCCGTGATCGCCAATCCGCCCCGTGAAACGCACGCTCAAGATCACCCAAGTGTTGTACGCCGCATGCCCGACCATCGAGGGCACGAGCGAGCCGCTGTACAAACGCGTCAGCCCGAACGCAATGCCGAGCACGATGGTGCCCGCGATCTGTGTCGGCTCGAGGTGGAAGATGCCGAACAACAAGCTTGGCACCAAGACCATCTCCGCGTGCGAGCGCTTTTCGAAGGCGCGCGTCATGAGCCCGCGGAACATCAGCTCTTCCACCAACGCCGGCAAGAGCGCAGCGGCGCACAGCACCAGCACGAGGCCGCCGCTGGTCGCGTTGCGAGCCACCGCGACCACGAGGCGCTCCGCGTTCACGTCGCGATCCAAAAAGCGAAACGCGACCTCGCCCGCAAACTCCGCCAAAGGCCCGAAGCCGAACACGATCAGCAATCCGGCGCAGATGGTGCGCAACGTGGGGTGGCCGAGCGGGAACACGTGACCGATGTGGGGCCGATGGCGCACGATCCAGATCGTGAGCGTAATCGCCACGGCCAGCTCGTTTACCGCGATCGAAACGGCGATCCAGGTCGAGCTCGTGACGAGGGGCGACGAATGAGGATCGGTGACGAACGCCAAGGCCCGGTCCACCGGCAACCCTGCACGCACTGCGAGCACCGCGGCGGTCGCCCCGACGCCCGCGCCGGTAACGAGCACCGCGATCAGCGCGACCACCCAGAACAGGACCGCCTGCAGCCTGGTTGGAATTTCATTTCCTGGCCGGAAGTTGGGCAGCGGAGTGAGCAGCGGGGATACCATCGGCGCGCGGAGTCTACCCCCGCTGAGGGAGCCGGTTTGCCAAAGACTTCGGCGCGGCGGCACGCTCGTGTATCTTGCGAAATAAGAAGGCCTTATTCATGAAATCAAGCTTCGTATTGCTGGTTCTAGCGGTGGGTATCGGCGCGTGCTCGAGCAAGGAAGAGGCGCCCGACCCGTACGCGACCGTCGGCCAGTTCTGTCAGGCCTGGGCGCAGTCAGCGTGCACCACCGAGACCGTCCAGGCTTGCACGGGTGATTCGACGGATGCGCTCACCAAGGCCTGCGTCGCGACTCAAGCGCATTTCTGTGAGGGGCTCTTGCCGACTACCGGTTACAGCTCGGCGCAAGCAGTGAGCTGTCTGAACGCGGTGCAGGCCGCCTACAGCGACGGGCGCCTGACCGCGGCCGAGATCGCGACCGTGCGCCACCGTGGGGAGCCGTGCAACCACCTGATCAAGGGCCCGCAAGCGAAAGGCGGCACGTGCACGCAAGACGATGACTGCGACACGCTCTCCAACTACCAGTGCATCATCAAGGGCGACTCGGGCACCTGTCAGATCCCGATGATCGTCGCCAACGGCACGGCGTGCGACGCGCCGGACGCGACGTGCAATCCGAAGTTCTATTGCGACGGCAACTGCGTGGCGCTCAAGACGGTGGGCGCCAAGTGCGCCGCGGACGCAGAGTGTGACCCAGCGTTGATTTGTGATCCTGCCACTTCGAAGTGCGACACCAAGGTCGCGCCGGATGAGTGCACGCAGGACAGCGACTGCGTCAATGGCTCCGTCTGCGATACCTCGGTCAGCAAGTGCCTGAAATCAATCCAGCTCAGCCCGTCGGAGGATCTGTGCAACGATTTGCAGTGAGCATTCCGATTTTCGGGGCTTGGCTGCTCTGCCTGAGCGCGCTCACGGCTTGTGACGACGAAAAGCCGGCCAAGCCGAGCGCGCCCACGCCCGAGGCCACCGCGCAGCCGACCGCGACCACACCGCCGAAGCCCGCCGGTCCCCCCGACTTCGAGATCGACACGCTGAGCGCCAAGGTCGGTTTCGAGCGCGCCCTGCTCGACAAGAACGACGGGCGCAGCAACTTGGTCGCCTTGCTCAAGCCGGCCGAAAAATTCGTGGACGGTCAGGACGTCACCTTGCTCGTCGATCGCAGCGCGAAGCTGCCCTGGGTAGTCGCGTTCGTGGACGAGCTCGGGAAGATCGGCGCCAAGCACGTGTTGGTGAAGACCGAGACGCGCAAGGAGTTCGCACCGAGCCTGCCCTTTTCGCCCGAGCTCGCGCTCAAATCACCGCCGGAGTGCAGCGTCGTGGCCATGGTGCTCGAGGATCGCGGCACTGCAGTCTGGAAGCTGTCGGGCGGCGTCGCCACCAAGCACGGCAAAGGCATGGCTGGCCCCGATTTGAGCATGACGGGCGACAACATCGAACGTTTCGCCAAGGGCTGCAAACAATCGAGCTTGCTGTTCGTCTCGGCCGGCCCGAGCGTGGAGTGGGGCCTCGCTTACGACCTCGCCGCGTCGGCGAAGACACTGCAGAAGGCGACCTTCGACGGCTTCGTGCTACTCGGCGAGACGCCGGTGCCCGGCCACGCCGTGAAGCTACGCCACTAATTACGGCGCGACCGCGCGCGCCGCCGCGAACTGCCGCAATATCTTCTCGATATCGGCGATGTTGAACGGCTTCTCGAGCTGCGCGCCGGCGTGCTGCGCCAAGAACTCACGCGCGCGATCGGTGAACGCGCCGCCGGTCATGAACACGAAGCGCGCCACGAGCTCGGGGTGATCGCGCTTCACGGCTTCGAAAACGGCCGCGCCGCTCACGTCCGGCATCATCAAATCACACAGCACGAGATCGAACTGTGCGTCTTGCTCGAGGCGGCTCAGGCCCGCGCGCCCGCTGGTGCAGATGCTCACGTCGTGCCGGCCCTTGAAGGCGTAGAGCAAGGTTTGGCCGAGCAGCGGCTCGTCGTCGATGATCAGAATGCGCGCGGGCGCAGACTCCGACTCGGGCGGTGCTTCCACGACGGCGCGACGCGCCGCGCTGTCCTCGGGCGCGTACGGCAAAACCACCGTGAAAGAGGTACCACGACCCGGCTGGCTGGACACGGAGATCTCGCCGCCGAACGAGGTGACGATGCCACGGCAGATAGCAAGACCCAGACCAACGCCGGTGCCGGTTGCCTTCGTTGTATAAAATGGGTCGAAAATACGACCCAAATCATGCTCACGAATTCCGCCACCCGTATCCGAGATTTCGATGACGGCGGCACCGGCCTCGCTTCGCGTGCAGATCGCAATCTCGTTCAGCGACGGATCACCGTCGATCGCTTGGGCGGCGTTCATGATCAGATTGAGAAATACCTGCCCGAGCCGGGCTTCGTCGCCGCTGACTCGCGCAATACCGCCGTAGCGTTTGACCAGCCGCGCGCGATGCCGAATCTCGTTCCAAGCGATGCGGATCGTGGCATCCAGAATCGCCTCGACATCGACGGAGTCTCCGGCGGAAGCACCGGCGCGCGAGAAGTCCATCAAGTCGCGCACGATATTGCGCACGCGTTCAGCACCCTCGCGCGCGCTGTCCAGCGCGGCCACGGCGCCCGACACGTGCTCCAGCTCTTCGCCGTGCAGCCGCTCGCGCAAGCCGTAGAGCTCTTTCAGGCCCAGGTCTAGGCTGCCGAGCACGTACGACAGGGGGTTGTTGATCTCGTGGGCGACACCCGCGGCCAAGGTACCGAGCGACGCCATGCGCTCGGTCTCGGACCGCTGCAGGTCTGCCGCGCCGCTGCTGGCATCGATCAACGGATGGAGCGCCTCGGTGCGCCGCGAAAAATAGCCGGTATCAGAAGTGGATTTCATTGGCCCCTCAACCAAGATTTCCCGAAAAGTGTCCCATACTTTTTAGCCTCGAGCGAATCGACGAGCTGCGCGTCGACAAAACCCGCGCCAATCGCGGCGTTCGCTTGACGACGCGGTCCTGGCGGCACACGCTCTGCCGCGGTTGCCAGGCCGCATGGAAGCGTTCCCCTGTTGCGGCCGTCGAGCACGAACGTGACAGCCAAAGCAGACGCAAAGAAGCGCGCCAAACCCGCCCCCCGCAGTGCGGCTCCTCGTCGCGCGGCGCACCGTGAAGCCGGCACCAGCGAAGGCGCTAGCGCTGAGGGCGGCACCAGCGAAGGCGCCGAGGAACCGGAAGAGGACTCGGAGCTGCTCGGTGATGACCGCGAAGTGTTCGACACCGAAGCGGAGGTCATCGACGCTGCCGACGCCGAGGACTCGGACGAAGAGCGCGAGCCCGGAGAAGAAGCCGACACTTCGAGCGAGGTCGACCCCGAGAACGAGACGGAGGCTGCGGGCGAGCGCGGGCTCGCGCGCTTCGACGCGCTGCAAGCGTACATGCGCGAGGTACAGCGCCACCCGCTGTTGTCGGCCGACGAAGAGCACAAGCTCGCCGTCCAATACAAGAACAGCGAGGACCGGGACGTCGCCGCGCGCTTGGTCACGGCCAATCTGCGCCTGGTCGTGAAAATCGCCTACGAGTACCGGCGCGCCTACCGCAACATGATGGACCTCGTGCAGGAGGGGAACATCGGCTTGATGCAAGCCGTCAAGCGCTACGACCCCTACCGCGGAGTGAAGCTCTCGAGCTACGCGGCTTGGTGGATCCGCGCTTACATGCTGAGGTTCATCCTCAACAACTGGCGGCTGGTGAAGGTCGGAACCACGCAAGCCCAGCGCAAGCTGTTCTTCAACCTGAACAAGGAGAAGGCCAAGCTCGCCGCGATGGGGGTCGATCCGACCGCCGAGGTGATCGCGGCGCGGCTCGGCGTCGAGGAGCAGGAGGTCACCGACATGGATCGGCGCCTCTTGTCGGGCGAGATGTCGCTCGACGCGCCGGTCGGCGACAACGAGGGGCGCCCCGTGTCGCGCCTCGAGATGATGCCGTCCGCGGCGAGCGGGCCCGACGTGACGGTGGCGGCGAACGAGATCCAGCAGATGCTCCGCGAGAAGCT
>JBEQTH010000053.1:0-45725 GCA_040348785.1 Myxococcales bacterium
GCGAGCAGCGCGTTGTCGTTGGTGGAGCCGGTGACGGCTTCGTACATCAGTGGCCGGCCGAGCTTGGGCTTGGTTTCTCTCGATTGGGTCCGGAAACGCTCGGCGTCGAAGCCCATCACAAGCTCTCGATATCGAGCCCGATGTCGGCGGCGGGCGCGGAGTGCGTCAGCGCCCCCACGCTGATCACGTCTACCCCAGCGGCGGCCAACGCCGGAATGCGCTCGATGGTGATGCCGCCGGAGACTTCGACCAGCGCGCGGCCGTGCGCGTGCTCGACGGCGATCGCGATCTGATCGGGGGCGAAGTTGTCGAGCATCACGATGTCGGCCCCCGCTTCCAGCGCTTCATCGAGCATTTCCAGGGATTCGACCTCGATTTCGAGGCGGCTGGTGTGGGGCGCGTGCTTGCGCGCACGGTCCAGCGCTTCGCGCACGCCGCCGGCGGCCACGATGTGATTGTCTTTGATCAATACGGCCGAGCCCAAGTTGTCGCGGTGGTTGTGCCCGCCACCGGTGCGCACCGCGTAGCGCTCCAGGAAGCGCAGCCCGGGGGTGGTCTTGCGCGTGTCGACGATGCGCGTCACGGTGCCGCTCGGCAGCGCGTCCACGTAGCGGCGCGTGAGCGTGGCCACGCCGCTCATGCGCTGCGCGAAGTTGAGCGCGGTGCGCTCGGCCATCAACAAGGAGCGAGTGGCGCCCTCGGCGATCCAGAGCACGTCGTCCGGTTTGGCGCGCGCGCCGTCGGCGATACGGCGCTCTACGCGTACGCCGGGGTCGACGCGGTAGAACACGCGCGCAAACACGTCTCCGCCACACACGACGAGCGCGGAGTGAGCCACGGCTCGGGCGATGGCGCGATCATCCGGCGTGACCGTTGCGTCGGTCGTGACGTCGCCGCCCGCCAAATCTTCGGACAACGCGAGATCTACGAGCTGGTCGATTAGGCACGAGGGATTCACCGTGCAAAACCGTAACTCTGGCCGAGATACGAAGCAAAGAGGTTGCACAAAGCGTGAAATACGAGACCCGCGCCGACGCCGCGCGTGCGCGAGCGCAAGAAGCCGAAGGCCAGCGACGGGAAAAACACGGCCAAGCGCGCGGCGTTGAACTCGGTGCACAAATGGCCGAGCGCAAACAGGGCGCTGGTCACCAGGATCCCCGGGCCGAGGTCGGCGCCGAGCACGCGCCAGCGCGGCTTCCACACTTCGTCCAGCGCGGACTGCAGGTAGCCGCGATAGAACGCCTCTTCCGGCAGGGCGATGACGAGCAGCTGGCCCGAGAAATCTCCGGCGAGCGAATTGAGCGGCGGTAGGTGAAAGGGCGTCTTGATGTGCCACCACCAGACGAAGCCGATCCAAAACGGCGGCAAAAAGATCAATGCCAAGCCCAGCGCCCAGAGCACGGCCATGCCCACGTCGCGCGCGATGCGCAACGGCGCGAGCGGCTCGGGATCGAACAGCCCGCCTAGTGACAAACCGTAGCGCGCGATCTTCTGACTATCGTCCGTGCGCAGCACCAAGAAGTAGGTCACGGCCAGGAAGGCAAAACCGACCGCGGTCGCCGAGATGCTGTCGGGCAAGCGCGCGAGCAACGCGACGAGCGCCGTGGTGGCGACGGTGATCGCCACCGGGATCAGCCACCGGCGTGGCGGCTGTGGCAGCGCTGAAGAAGGCACGCCTTCAGTCATCGAGCAGTGGACCTTGCCCGTAGTTCAGTGCTCGAAGCCATGAAATCGAAGCTCGGAGAGAAGTTTCCAGTGAAGTTCGAACCTCGGCCGGTCGCCGCGCGCCGATCAGTTCGCAAAGGGTGAAGGGAACTCTCCCCCCTTTTTTCCGCTTGGGCTAGGTTCGCGTCGAGCTGCAACTGCATCGATCGCGCGTCTATAGCCGCCCGGTCGCGCTCACTAGCGCCGCGTCTCGCGGGAGGATCCATGCTCGATTCGAATTTGCCGACTCCATCTCCGGCTCCCCATCGTCCCCCTGCCGGCTTGCCCGCGGTGAACCTCGCCAAGTGGCCACCTGATGATGACGGCCCCGCCATGCCGCGCGCACCCGGCGGCGGTGTTCCAGCTGGCTTCGATTCCGGCGACGGCAATTTCAAGAAGGGGCGCTTCGCGCCGATGGCCATCTTGGTGGGCCTGCTCGCGGTCGGTGGCTTTGCAGCGTTCATGCTCATCGGCGGCAAGCAAGACGCCGAGAAGCTAACGATAGAGCAAGGCGAAGAGACGAAGAAGATGATCTTCGTCAAACCCAAGCCGGAGCAGATCCCGGACTGGCGCAAGTGGGCCGCGAGTGATGCGAGCGAGGAAGTGCGCGCCGAGGCGTTGAAGCAGCTCGCTTGGGCGAAGGATCCCGAGGGCGTGAAGCTCGCGATCGACGCGCTCAGCGTGCCGTCCGAGCCGATCCAAGGCATGGCCGCGCTGGCGCTCGCCGAGTACGGCCGCCCCATGGGCGAAGCGGGGCGTGATGCGCTGCTGCTCGCGCTCAAGAAGGCTGGCCCCGGCGCAAAGCCGCAAATTGCCTGGGCACTCGTGGTGCTCGGCGAGCCGCGCGCTTTCGACGACATCATGGCGCTGTACCGCGCCGGCACGTTGTCCAAAGTGCAACGCTTGGGCGGCGGCACGGCCTTCGATCCCGAACGCATGGTGCAGCTCGTGAGCTTGGACAAGCTCGCCAGCATGGCAGGCGACGAGAGCCCCGCCGTGCGCCAGCTCGTGGCCACGATCTTGTCGCAGAACGCCGAGCCCAAGTGGACGGACACGCTGATCAAGCTCGTGCAAGACAAAGACCCCGAGGTCTCGCGCCAAGCCGCGCCGGGCCTGGGCAAGATCGGCGAGCCGCGTGCTCGTGAGCCGCTGGTCGCGGCGCTGAAAACGGCTGACAAGGACAGCCGCAACAAGTTCTTGGAAGCGCTGCGCGACGGCGTGGGCACGGACGGCTTGGTGCTCGCGCTGAGCGCGGTCGTCACCGACGACCAAGCGCTCTCGTACTATCAGAAGAAGCAAATCTTCGACATGATCGACAAGCTCAACGATCCGCGGGGCGGCAACGCCTTGTTCGCGTATCTGCAGAGCAAGCCGCACATGCACTTCCAGACGCGCGCCGCCGTGGCCCTCGCGCAAATTGGCGATATTCGTGGCGTGCCGACGCTCGCCAAGCGCCTGCGCATGGATCCGCTCAAGCTCTACACCGATCAAAACGATTGGGAGATGATGCTCAAGCGCGATGACAACGAGCGCGTCGTCGCCGCGCGCATGATCGCCGATCTCTCGATGTTGCACCCCGAGAAGCGTCAAGCGATCGCCGAGCAGGCGGAAGACGGCGTGATCTTCTGGATCCACGAGATGCCCTCGCCGCACGCCAACGGCCTGCGCGCCTTGGCCGCGATGGAGTCGACCAAGGACATCGTGAACTTGCGCAAGTGGTCGAACCCGAACGAGCCGCTGCCCAAGGAAGGCCAACAGCCGCCGATGCCGGAAGAGTGGGTCGTCGCTCAGAGCGCGCTCCGCTATGTCGGCTGGCTGAAGGACGCGCCCTCGTACGACGTGCTGATCAAGAGCCTGACCCGCCGTCCGAAGGATCAAGACGTCACGATGGACGGCTTGATGCAGGGCGGCGTGGCCATCTTGGGCATGAGCCTACGCGCCATCGGCGTGGGCGCGGCCGATGGCCTGTCGGAGTGGCGCGACCGCAAGGCGTTCAAGCCGCTGCTCGATTACGTCGAAGAGCCGAAGAACAACGAGCAGTCGCGCTTCAGCGCCTGCGCGGCTTTGGCTTGGGTCGCCGAGAAGGAAGACTTCCTGGAGATTGCCAAGAAGATTTCAGACTACAAGGGTAACGACAAGCCGGACGAAGTGCGCCGCGCATGCCTCCTCGAGGCGCTGATTCAACGCCCCGTGCCGGGTACCGCGGGCGCTCTGATTTCGCTGATGAACCCGCAATCGGCGGTCGAGACGAGGCACCAAGTAGCGCGCGCGATCGCCAAGGGCGGCTTCGACGACAGCGTGGCAGCCCAGCTGTTCGCGATGATGAGCGACGACGCGATGATGAACGACGCGGCGCTCGCGTTGATCCTCGGCGGCACGCCCGAGACCGCGGCGCGCGCCGTGGCGATGTACGCGGGCAAGCGCAAAGAGGCGCTCGAGGAGCTCGGTGACCTTTGGTACAAGAGCTTCGGCTACTGGTCGCAAGAGGACCTCGAGTCTGGCCTATTGTTCAAGTACGTGGACAACGCCGAGGCCATCAGCAAGCTCTCCGTTCGCCAGACGCAACAAGAGTGGGCACGCGTGCTGCTGATGAAGCAGTTCGACAACCTGATCTTCGACAACGGCCCGCACTCGTTCACCCGCGTCGTGCTTCGCTCGCGGCTGTACGCGATGGCCAAGGGTGACGATGCGGCCAAGCGCGCGGGCGCCATCCGCGCGCTCAAGTTCATGTCCGAGCAAGGCGTGCTGCTCGCGCTGCGCGACGAGAGTGGGCCTGCGGGGCAGCAAGCGCGTGATGCCTACTTCGAGCTGATGAACCCGAAGGTCGTGACGGGCGTGAACATCCCCGACGCGACTCAGAAGTGACGCGTCGCGCGGGCTTCGCCGTCCTGGTTGCGCTGAGCGCCCTTTCGCTCGGCGCATGCCGGCCTGCGGCCGGGCCCGCGCCAGTCTCTGACACAGATCGAGACGCTCCGGCCCTGCTCGGGAGCGTGCCGGAGTCGCTGACTCAACAGGCGTGCACGCCGAGCGGCCCCGAGCTGTGCTTCAACGCCACGGACGACAACTGCAACGGCATCATCGACGAGGGCTGCGGGCTGCGCACGGGGCTCGTGCAGTTCGCCGTGGCCTGGGACGAGGCGCGCGCCGACGTGGACCTGCGCGTGTTCGACCCGAGCGGTGAGCTCGTGGAAGTCGGGCGCCCGGCGCGCAGCGGGCTCGTTAAAGAACGCGACTGCCCGGGCCGAAACAACGAGTGCCGCGGGCAGAACCTGGAGAACGTTTATCTAAGCGAGGGGGATCCGCTGCGGGGCGAATACCGCGTGCGCATCCGGCTCGAGGCGCTGGGCGGCGAGAACCCGCCGGTCCGGGTCGCCTTTGGAGCGCGTGTAGGTCCGAAAACCTACTCGCAAACCGTGTCCCTCGACGCGCCCGAGGCCGAGCAGGAGCTGGTGTTCCGGCTTTGATGGTGTGGCTTGCCCTGAGCCCGATGCTATTGTACGGAGTCACCTGAACGCCGCAGGCGCTGCGGCAACTCGAGAAAAACCATGGGATCTTTCAGCCCCGTACATTGGGTCATCGTTCTAGTCATCGTCCTGCTCCTGTTCGGGCCGGGTCGCCTTGCTGGCGTGGGCAAGGGCCTAGGTGAAGGCATTCGCTCCTTCAAGAAGGGTCTGAACGAGGACGACGAGCATCCGCCGGCGGCCAAGCCCCCGGAAGACAAGCAGCTGCCCGAAAACCGCAGCAGCTAGGCGTTCGTACCCGCTCGGTTACGACGGAGGTAGGGGCCGGTCATCGCGACCGGCCTTTTCTCGTTTGTGCTCGGCGTTCGGCCCCGAGCTAGTCGAAGCTCGGACCGAACGCGAGCGGCCCTCAGCCCGCGGCTTTGGCGCGCTGCACTTTGCCGCGCTCGCGCAGGTATTCGATCACGGCGGGCAGAATGCTGATGCCGATGATGGCGAAGATCACGACGTGAAAATTGCGCTTAACGGCGGGCACATTGCCGAACAAGTAACCCGCCGGGATGAACAGCGCCACCCACGCTACGGCGCCGATCACGTTGAACGATAGAAAACGACGGTACTGCATCTTACCGATGCCCGCCACGAACGGTGCGAACGTGCGCACGATCGGAATGAAGCGCGCGATGATGATCGCCTTGCCGCCGTACTTTTCGTAAAACGCTTGCGTCTTGAGCAAGTGATCGCGGTTCAGCAGCTTCGAGGTGCTGCTGGTGAACACCTTTGGCCCCGCTTTCATGCCGATGAAGTAGTTCACGGCGTCCCCGACCACCGCTGCGACCACCAGCAAGGGGAGGATCACGGCCATGTTCATGCCTCCGATCGCACACACGGCGCCGACGGTGAACAGCAGCGAGTCACCGGGCAGGAACGGCGTGACCACCAAGCCCGTTTCGCAGAAGATCACTGCGAACAGGATCACATAGAGCCATGGCCCCATGCTGTTCGACCAGGACTGGAGGTAAGTGTCGAGGTGCGAGATGATGTGCCAAAGTTCCAAGCAAGCACTCCTTGAAGGGCACACCACCGTGCCCGAGACCGGGATGCTGACCTGGTACGGTGTATCGCGCCAGGGGGCAATACCGAGCCAGCCCACGCGCGCGTCCGGGGGCCTCGCGACGGCGCGTGAGCTGCGATTCAGGGCTTGTGAGCGCCCCCCTAACCGGGGGCGACCACGCGCGAATCAATTTGGATGTCGGATTTCCGACTTGCCTTTTTAGCCTTCGCGGGTGCCCACGACGCGAATCCACGAAAGTTCGTGGGTTGTGGTGTCTCAGGGGCGCGTGGTTGGGATGTACGAAGTCGGACATCCCTTTGCGTGCAGAAACACGCGCGCGACGTCACGCCCACCTCGAGCGGACCCGATGCGATCAGCGACTCGTCCGCGTGGCCGCCATCGCCCGCGGGCACGACTCAACGCCTCTCGGCAACCGCGCTCGGCCCCCGCCGGTTGGGACTCAGCCCTCTTCGTCTTCGTTTTCCCACCGCAGCACGGCGCCGACGCTGATGCGTAGGGCGCACTCTTCACACAGCGGCGGCTCTTCGAAGCGGTACTCATCCCCGCGCGACCAGAGGAAGAGGCCGGAGCCGGCGGGCGGGCCCTCGAAATGCCGCTCGCAGAAGTCGCAGTCATACCCTTGAAGGCGGCGCACCTCGCCGCCAGGCGACACGGGCGGCGTGTGCTCGGCTTCGGGCCTGGCTTGGGACACTGTGGGCTTGATGGGCATTCGCTGACGACTATAGCACCTGCCGCGGCCACGTCATTCAGCAGCTGCAGCGTCGGGATCGCTGGCGGTGCCGCCGGAACCGTCGGCCACGCCACACGAAAGGGCAAGCATTTCCACGACGTCCATATTGCGAACGGTCTCTTCCTTGGACTGAGACTTGATGCCGTCCGTGAGCATGGTCATGCAAAACGGGCACGCGCTGGCGATAGTGGTCGCGCCGGTGTCGAGTAACTGCAAGGTGCGTTTCACGTTCACGCGGTTACTGTTCTGCTCCTCCATGAACATCTGCGCGCCGCCCGCGCCGCAGCACAGGCCCTTCTTCTTGTTCACGCCCTCTGCCTCCACTAGCTCGAGGCCAGGGATGCCTTGCAGGATGGCGCGCGGGGATTCGTAAATGTCGTTGTACCGGCCAAGGTAACAGCTGTCGTGATACACGACCTTGGCGCGCACGGGCTTGCTCGGCTTGAGCCTCTTCAGCGCGACCAGCTCGAGCATGTAGTCGGTGTGGTGCACCACTTCGAACTTGGCGCCGAAGTCGGGATATTCGTTCTTGAGCGTATTGAAACAGTGCGGGCAGGTGGTGATGATTTTCTTCACCCCGCCCCTCTCTTTGTAGCCGTTCAAGGTTGCCGCGTTGGTCTCGGCCAGCATGGTGTACAGGTACTCGTTCCCGGCGCGGCGCGCGGGATCCCCGGTGCAGGTCTCTTCTTCGGCCAAGATCGCGAAATCAACACCCGCCGCGAGCAAGAGCTGCGCGGTGCTGCGAGCGATCTTCTTGGCGCGGTCATCGTAGCTCGCCGCGCAACCGACCCAGAACAAGACCTCGGCGTCCGGCTTCTCTGCGCAGCTCTTCACGCCCAGGCCTTCGCTCCAGCTCGCGCGGTCCACGCGCGCCAAGTTCCACGGATTGCCGTTGCCCTCCATGCCCTCGAAGGGCTTGCCGAGCTGGCTCGGGAACTCACCCTTGATGACCACCAAGTTGCGGCGCATCTGCACGATCTTGTCGACGTAGGTGATGTTCACGGGGCACTGCTCTTCGCAGGCGCGGCACGTCGTACAACCCCACAGCACGTCCTCGTGAATCACGCCCGGCACCAGGTCGAGCGGCTTGTAAACCTTCGGCACAGCAGCCGGCGCTTCCGCGCTTGGCTCTGCTTCTGGGGGTGCCTGGGGCGCAGCTTCCGCGGAGGGCTCGCTCGGCGCGGGCTGTTCCGAGCGATGCACGGCGGCCGTGCCGACCTCGAGGAACTCCTCTTGCCGATCGTACAAATGATTGCGCAAATCGAGCGTGAATTGCTTGGGGCTGAGCAACTTGCCGGTGGTGAACGCCGGGCAATTGTCCGAGCACCGCCCGCACTCCGTACAAGTGTAGAAATCGAGCATGTCCTTCCACGTGAAGTGCTCGATGCGCGCATAGCCGATGCGCGCGCTCAGTAAGTCCTCACCCTCCGTCGCTTTCTCGACGGCGGCCATCAAGGCTTCGGTGGTGGGCGCGAGCGGGCGCAAGCGACCGCGGGGTGTGGTGTCCCCGAGGAACACGTTCGGCACGGCGGTGATGATGTGAAAGTGCTTCGTGTACGGAAGCAGATTCAAGAAGATCAAGACCAAGGTGGAATGCGTCCAGTAACCCGCGTGCGCGAGCACCACGAGCGTGCTCGAGCCCAGGCCCGAGAGCGCGAGCGCGAACAACGATCCCGTGGGGTCCCCGAAGTGCCAATGCAGCGTTTCCCCCGCCGCGACTGGGGCGTACGGCGCAATGATCGTGGCCATGGCCGAGCAGGGAAACTCGCCCGCGCCGCCGCCGCATTCGCTCACGAAGCGATGCGCGAGCACGCTACTCGCCCCGACGTACGTGAAGTCCGCGAGCATCATCACCGTGATGATGCCGAGGATCACGAATGCCTCGTTGCCCAAGGTCATGCGCCGCTGCGGGCGAACCGCGCGGTAGTACACGAACACTGCCACGCCCACGAGCACGAGCGTCGCGAACACGTCCTTGAGGAAGCCGTATAGCGCGCCGAGCGGCAGGCCCAGGAACGGCTCCCAACCCAAAATGAACAGGTTGAACGGCGGATAAAAGCCGCGCCCCCATAGCATCAGCGTGTTCAGCAACAGTACGACGAAGCCGAGAAAAATCAGCTGATGCGCCAGGCCAGCGGCCAGGTAGTAGCGCATCTTCTTCTGATAGAAGGCAAACGTCCAAACCAAGCCCAGCCGCTTCGGCAGCTCAGTGAGGCGAGATTCCCAAGTGGGCGCCCCGACTTTCAGCAGATTGAAGCGACGCCAGGCACTGACCGCAAACACCGCGTTGAGAGTCACGATGACGAGGGCCATCCCGAGCGGATTCATGGCCCTAACTTAGCCCACGAAACCGTCGAAATGTAAGTATTGCAAGCCCGGCCAAGACCACGAACGCCACGGCCACCGCCAAGAACCAGACCTGTTTGCGCGAAGCGTGGAGAATGCGCAACGACACGCGCTCGTGCGATTCCGGAGGCTCCGGTTGCACCACGCGCGTCACTCCCGGATCCGCAGCTTCGGCCGGCTCGACGCGCAACAGCAAGAAGCCGCGCGGGAGCACCTCCCCGTGCTCGGGCGGCAGCCCGCCTTGTTCGGGGATTCGAATCACGACCCCGCGAGCCTCACCGCTGGGCTCGGGTTTACGCGCCGGCAGCGTGACCTGCAAAACCTCTGGAAGCTCATGGCGGCCCCGTAGCGTGATGGCACCCGAACGCTCACAGGAGTCACAGCCGCCGCCTTCGCACGCCGCGCAGGACAAGTTGCGCGGCAGCTCGAGCTCGACGACCTCACCCGCCTCGAGCCAAGCCAGCGGCACCCGGACGCGGTGCACTACGTCCGGACCACGCGGTACGTCCAGCGTGCGAGTCGTGACTCTGGCTAGAACTTCAGCCACTGAAGACAAAGCTAGCCTGGATCCAGCCCTACGTCACCGTTCGGCTGATTTGGCGCCGGCCAGAGTGGCTGCGGCAGGTGACGCTGCCAGCGGGGCCGGCGCCCTAGAAACGGGCCTTCGCGGGCCGCGAAGTCGGTGCGGCGCGGCGCTTGCAGAAGCACGAGCTCATGAAAGCCACCGACCTACTCAAACAACAACACCGCAACGTCGAGGCCCTGTTCGCCAAAATCGAGGCAGGAGAGCCTGAGGCGCTGAAGGACCTGGCGAGCGCGCTCGCCGCGCACATGGCCATCGAGCACGAGTTCTTCTATCCCGAGTCACGTGAGGTCGACGAAGACGCCGTGCTAGAGGCCTTCGAGGAACACTCGATCGCCGAAACCGCGTTGAAGCGCGCGCTGGCAACGGACGCGGACGACGAATCCTTCGACGCTCGCATCAAAGTGCTCAAGGAGTTGATTGAGCACCACGTAGAGGAGGAGGAAGGCGAGTTGTTTCCCGAGGTCGAAAAGGCGCTCGGCAACGACGAGCTCGAGACCCTGGGCGCCCACATGGAGGTGCGTTTCGAAGAAGTGCTCAAAGCGGGCTACTCCGCCGTCCTACCCAAGAACTACGAAGAAACCACGGCTGACGCGGCACTGGCGAGTGCGGATACGGCCGCGTGAAAGAACCTCCGGCAAGGCGAGCCACCGCGCGGGCCAAGCATTCGGCCACACGGTGGCAGCTTGCCGCGCCCCGACCCGGGCCATTTCACCCACCGCTTCGTTGGCATTCCCGCCTCGGCGGGCACGGGCAAAAACCATATCCGGATGTCGATGGCGTACTACGATCTCCCCACTCATGGGCACGCGGCTTATGGATTCGAGCGTGAGCGCGGACATCCTTGGTGCCTCGGGTGGAGCGGAGGAGCGTTTTCGTCTGCTCGTCGAGAGCGTGAAGGACTACGCGATCTTCATGCTCGACCCAAGCGGGCACGTCGCGAGCTGGAACGAGGGCGCTCAACGCATCAAGGGTTACTCGGCCGCGCAGATCATCGGTCGACATTTTTCCGTCTTCTATCCGCAGAATCCTGAAACGGCGGCAAAGTGCGCGGGTGAGCTGGAGATCGCCGTTCGAGAGGGCCGCTTCGAAGAGGAAGGCTGGCGCTTGCGGCAGGACGGCTCGAAGCTTTGGGCCAACGTCACCATCACTCCGCTGTTCGATCCGCGAGGTGAGCTGCTCGGCTTCGCGAAGGTGACACGAGACCTCACGGCCCGTCGTGACGCCGAGGCCAGCCTGCGCAGCATTGCGGCTCAACAAGCCGCGCTCGCGGAGCAAGCGCGCATCCAACAGTTTCAAGAGCGCTTCTTGGCCATCCTCGGCCACGATTTGCGAAATCCGCTGGCGTCCATCGACATGGGCATTGGGATTTTGAAACAGCAAGGCGCGGGCGAGACCGCGCAGCGGGTGCTCGAGCGCATGAGCTCGAGCTCCGCTCGAATGACGCGCATGATCGAACAGATCCTGGAGCTCACGCGCAGCCGCTTGGGCGGTGGCCTGACGATCCAACCCATCCCGAGCCACCTGGACGCGGTGTTGAGCGGCGTGGTCGATGAGCTGCGCGTTGCTTATCCAACCAACGATATTCAGCTCGAAAGCCCGCAGATCGCTGGCACTTGGGATCCCGACCGGCTCGAGCAGGTGTTCTCGAACCTGGTCGGAAACGCCATCCTTCACGGCGCCCCGGGCACGCCCGTGACTATCCACGCCGGTGTGGAGGGTGAGCAGTGCCGCGTCGTCGTGCACAATCAGGGGCCTCCCATCCCGCCCGACATTCAGGGCTCGCTCTTCAATCCCTTTCGTCGCGGTGAGCGCGACAGCCGCACCGCAAAAACGGCGGGGCTCGGTCTCGGCCTGTACATCTCGCAGGAGCTCGTGCAAGCGCACGGCGGCCAAATCGAGGTTCGTTCCAACGCCGACGAGGGAACGCAATTTTGCGTTCGTTTACCAGTTCACGCCCCATTCCAAAAAACATGACGAATACCGCCCGGCATACGGTCCTGGTCGTCGAGGACGAAGAGGATCTCCGAGAGATGATGCGCGAAGCGCTGGAGCTGAGCGGCTTTCACGTCGTCACGGCGGAAGATGGCCGAGATGCGCTACTCAAGATCGAGCGGATCGAGCACCTGTGCCTGGTGCTGCTCGATCTGCGGATGCCCGGGATGAATGGCTGGGAGTTCTTCGAGGAATTCCGCGCCCGACCCGCGTTGGCGGAGGTACCGGTGATCGTGCACTCGTCCATGCCTGACAGCGCGCCCGCAGGGGTCACCCGGGTGGTCAAGAAGCCCGTGCTTTTCGAGCGGCTGATCGCGCTCGTCCATGAGTACTGTCAAAACTGACTCACGGCATGGTTCATGCTCTCACGGCGGTATGAACCGTGTCCCGAGCACCCTGAACGTTACCCAGCTCGCACACTCCGCACCCGCATCAAAAGCAGAGGAACGCGAGAAATCCCGCTTGGGTTGGGCGGTTTGGGCCTTCGCCATCGCCGCTTGCGTCGTGCTCTTGCCGCTCGTAGCGCCCGTGATTTTGGCTGCCTGGGTCGCGTTGATCGTTTGGCCCTTGCAAGAGCGCGCCACGCGCTGGATTCGGCATCGCGCGCTGGTAGCGGCCGCGCTGACCACGCTGCTTGTCCTGGCGTTGTTGCTGCCGATTGCGCTCTCGGTCCTCTCGCTTTCGACCGCCGTCGCGGACCTCGGCCCGCGCTTGGTCCATTCGCAGAGCGTCACCGACGCCTGGAAGGCGCTCGGCTCGGGTGGCGGTGGCTTGGACCCGCGCAGCTTCAACTGGCAGAAAACGGCCCAGCTGCTCAAAGACCACGGCGGCGGCGCGTTCGCGGCTGGCCGCGCACTGTTTGCCACGCTCAGCAGCGTCGTGCTCGGTGTGGTCCTGTTCATTGCCGCGTTCTACGTGTTCTTGATCGAGGGTCCGAGCGCGCGTGATTGGTTGATTGACCGTTCGCCGTTGGCCCGCGGGCAGACCCAGCGCCTCGCCAACGTGTTTGCCGAGGTCGGCCGCGGCATCTTGATCGGCACGGGGCTCACCGCGTTGCTGCAAGGCGGCTTGGCCATGGTGGGCTACTTCGTGACCGGAGTGCCGCAAGCCTTGATTCTGGGGATGGTGACCGTGGCCGCGGCATTGATCCCGTCCGTGGGCGCGGCGCTGGTTTGGGTGCCTGTTACCGTCGGCCTGTTCGCGAGCGGCCGCACCGGAGCTGGCATCGCGATGCTCGTCATTGGTTGCGTGGTGTCCACCGCCGACAACTTGGTGCGCCCGATGCTCGCGCGCTACGCCGAGCTCCGTTTGCACGGCTTGGTGCTGTTCATGGCCATGCTGGGCGGCATCGTGATCCTCGGCACGTGGGGCTTGCTCTTTGGCCCGCTCTTCGTACGCCTCGCGACCGAGGGTTTGACCATGTTCAAAGAGGAGCGTGAGGCGCGCGCCGCTTAACCGGGGCAAGCGCGTCGCGCGTCTGTCGCGCGGCCAAACGAGGTGGGTTGTCACAGACGGTGCGCTTCGCCTCATGCTCGGAGCCACGAAGCAGCAGTGGCTCGAAGGCGGCGTTCCGCAACCACTCAGCGAGTTCCGAAAGACTTCACGAATTTGTTGTACAGACCCATCACGAGCAGCGGCGCAGGCCACTGACCGATGAAGCGGCTCGCGCGCTCTTTGCCCCGAGCCTCGAGCAACGCTGAAGCCGCCATCGCAAGGAGCGCGGCGGTCAAGAACACGTGCGACGGCACCTTCGCCGTCTGCTGCTCGATCACGCGCGTGAACGAGCCCTCCTCGTGTTCGATTCGGCGCAACGGGGCGCTTGCGGCGAGGGGAGCATGCTCAGCGGGGTTGGTATCAGCGAGCCTCGGTTGGACCATCGTGCCCCGAGTCAGCAAGAGCAGTGCCAGGAGGCAGACTCAGACGCCGGATTCCTATGAGTCAGCCGCGCCCTGGCTCGCCCATTGCTATCACTGAGCCAATGATTCAAAAGAACGGCGCTCGCGAGGCCGCTTCCGAAGCGGAGTTGGCCGGGAGCGGCGCTTTCCAGCTGGCGCAAGCGGGAGCCGGTGCGCTGCTGCAACGCGACTATTGGGCTGCGATCGACGAGTGCCGCGTCGCCCCGGCCGAGTTGATGGCCGACCTGCGCCAGCGCTTCTGCGATTTCCCGCCCGCGGACCTGGTCTCGTTCGAGCGCGCCGAGCACTGCGAAAGCCCGTTGAAGGTCGGTGATGAGCTTTCGATCGTGATTCGCATGGCGGGCGCATGCCGCGTGCGTGTGACGTGCCGTGATGAGCACAGCCTCACCCTCTCGACCTTGCAAGGCCATCCAGAAGCTGGGCGCATCACTTTCGGTTGCTACCGTCATGAAAGCGGCGCCGTCGTCTTCCACATTCGCAGCCGCAGCCGCTCGGGCGACGCCGGATTTGCGGCCGGTTTTTTGACGATCGGCGAAGCAATGCAGACCAATACCTGGGTTGATTTCGTGCGCACCGTGGCCAGCACGTACGGCGCCGGCGTACTGGGCGAGGTACACGCGGACACCGAGGAGGTAGAGCCGATCGCTGACGACGACGAGGTGAGCCGACCGACCTTCGTTGCCGCGGGTGCCGACTGATGCCCGCCGCGCGTGCCGAGCCGCTGCGCCGCTGGGGTAGAGGCTTTAGCCCCGAAGAGCTCGCGCATCAGCTGGCTCGGCTGCCGGCTTTGGCGAGCACGGGCCCCACCTCCGAGAACGACGTCGCAAACGATCCGAGCTGGCACCACTACTATTCCGAAGCGCTCATCGCTCTCGAAGCGCCAGGGCCGCCTGAGCCAAGCGGCGCGTTCGAACGCGCACGCACTGCCATCGCCGGCTACGCTTTCTCCGATCCGAACATCGTTCGAGGCCACTTCGACGCGGCTCGCGAGCTCATCGGGCGGCCCATGCTGCTCGAGCTAAAAGTACTGGGACTGCATCTCTTGTGTGGAGTCACGGTGCGGGCCGTGCGCGACGAGCAAACCGGCGAAACCAGCACCTGGGGCTTTCGCTATGACACGCTCGCGGGCCACGTCGAGTCCGGCGCCGAGTGGTTTTTGCTGAGCAAAGAGCACGCGACGGGCAAGGTGCGGTTCCGAATCCAGGCGACTTGGCACGAAGGAACGCTGCCGAACTGGTGGACGCGCCTCGGCTTTAGCTTGCTTTCTGCGCGCTACCAACGCGCGTGGCACCGCACGGCATACGCGCGATTGCGCACATTGCTCGGTGCGAGCAACTTACCTCCGCTGCCACATCCGCGCGCCATTCTACAAACAGGGCAGCCCATTGCAACGTCGCCAATCCGAGAGCAGGAGGCGTGAGCCCACCGCGCTAACAGGCGAACGAAGCCATCTCGATCTGCTACGCCGACGCGCGAGCCTTCGCTGTTTCCGGCTCGGGTAAAGCCTTGTCCACGGCGCGACTCATCAAACGACGAGCCAAGATGCTCAAGGCTGACAAGGCTGCCGCGCGCACCAGCTTGCCAAGTAATGACGGCGGAGCCGACGAGCGGCGGGCAGGCTTCATCGCGATCGCGCCGACGACGACTAACCCCACCGCACCACCGATTACCCAGGGAAGCGCCGACTTGGCTCGAGTGACGGCGTGTTGCCCTGCTCCCTTCAGCTCCTTGATGTCGGTGATGAGTGCGGACTTTGCCTCGTCTGCCTGCGTCGCTTCTGCAGTTGTGCTCATGTGAATGCCTCCGCGCAGGTGATGCAGGCAACGTGCCACCTCGTCACGCTCAAGGTTTGTCCGGCGGCATCAGCGACACCAGCGCTTCGGGACGTCAGATCGCCCGCGCCGCGCACGCGAGCTGAGGCCTTGAAATCGTTCAAGCTGGTGGACATCGGAATCAGCTGGCTTACCACGTCCCGCCACGCACACGGATGTCCCGACGCGGCGGCAATGCGTCTGTACTCGCATCGACTGAGGAGCGACTTGCCGATTGAGGAGCGACTTGCCGATTGCTTACAACGCGAACCTAATCATGGCGACGGCGTCGGTACGGTTGTTGCGATGCCAGCTCCGCAAACATGGATCAGGACAGAGGCTCGGAAGCGGACGGAAACGCACTTCGGCGTCTGGCTAGCGAGTAAAAATTCGTTGGACCGACCCCGCGACAAGCGTTAAAAAAAGCATCGGACATTGGACGGTCGAGAAAAGCAGAGGGTGTGGCGGCGTTGCGCCCCCAACCCTGGCTCGATGGTGCGTTCCGACTCACCTGAGATCCGCGGAGTGATGTTTTCACCGTAGGTGACGCGCTGCTCCTCCCCTGGTTGTTCATTCAGCCGGCGTTTTGAGTATTGCATCACGAGGCTGCGCGCCCGAGCTTGGTGATGGCTGACGACCACGAGCTGAGCCGTGCTTGGGCTCGGGCGAGAGCGCGCGCAAACTTGCTTCCGCGGCCGGGCGCGACGCGGCGACTGGAGCAGCCGCTGGACCAGAGGGTGACAGGGACCCGGGCTGGCATCCTCGTTGCAATCTTGATACGCATGCCCACTTCCTTAGGCGGCGCGACTTCGGCTACGAAACATCGGCCCGACTCGGACTCTTTGCTGCTCCTTGGCCGGATGCTGCAGCAGCTGAGCTACCAGTTCACGACCGTCACCCCGGCGACCCACCAGCTCGTGAACGCAAGGCCCAGCAATCGGGTCGCCGCTTCCCTGCGTGACGTATTCGGCTGGAGCCGCCCGTTCGAACCCGGAGTTTTGCCAACGGAGCTGTTCCAGGTCATGCGTTCGGCCGGGGCCTGCGAGCCCGTGGCCGGCACTGGGCGGTGGCGACCATTGATTCGGTTCTCGACGTTAAACGGACTATTGCTCGCTCATTCCGCATTCCCCACCATCGAACAAGACGCGGTCTTTTTTGGTCCAGACAGCTACCGATTCGTGCGCGCCATCGAGGCTCACTCGTTGGCTGCCACGCGCATCGTGGACGTGGGCTGCGGCTCGGGGGTGGGTGGGATTGCGCTCGCCAAAACGGGGACCGGTGTAGCGCCAGTCGTGCTCGCCGATATCAATCACGGCGCGCTGCGGCTGGCGCAGGTGAACGCACAGCTCGCCTTCGTTCGGGCGGAGACGGTACACAGCGATATTTTGCAGGGTGTGCGCGGCGAGTTCGATTTGGTCATCGCCAACCCGCCCTACTTGCGTGACGAATCGCAACGCGTTTACCGAGATGGCGGAGGGGAGCACGGCGAAGGACTCGCGGTTCGGATCGTCCGCGAATCCATCGATCGACTCAGCGCCATGCGGATGGGCGGCCAGCTATTGCTGTACACCGGAGCGGCTATCGTTGACGGCGAAGACACGTTCCTGCGTTCAGCTCGTTGCGAATTGAACCGACCGGGCATCCGTTACTCGTACGACGAGTTGGACCCGGATGTGTTCGCAGAGGAGCTGGAGCGTCCAGCTTATGCAGGGGTCGAACGAATCGCCGCTGTCCTTCTGCGGGTTCAGGTAACGCGAGCCAACTAGAGCTCGTTCCACTTCGCATCTGGAAATGGTCGACAAGATGAAGTTCGTTGTGGTGACTCAAGACTATGTTGGCCTTGGCTTTGCCGTGCGCCTCCAGGAAGAGGGGCATGAGGTAGTACTGGCGTGTCAGCCTCGCACTGAAGACACGCTGGGGGCGCGGGCTGCCGCTTACCAATCGGTGGGCAACGGCTTGGTCGAGAAGCGCCTGCTGTCGGAGCTGCTTGCTAGGCGTGAAGCGCTGCGCGATTGGTATTGGCTGTGGGACTTCAACCATTCGGTCGACGAAAACGAAACTCTGCGCGCGGAGGGCTTCAAGGTATTCGGCGGAGGGCGCCACGCGAACAGCATGGAGCACGATCGCGCTCAGTGTCTGAAGTTCGTGGAACAGTATGGCCTGCACGCGCCGCCATCCGTGCGCTTCGATGGCCCGGCGGAGGCAATCGCTTTTTTGGAAGCGCACTCCGCCGTGGCCTATGTCTACAAGCCAGACGATGGCGATAGCTACGAAACCTTCTTACCCGAAGCCGATGATCCGAGCGAGGCGAACGAGGAGTTGCGCGCCCACCTGAGCGCCAACACCCACGTCGGCGCGTTCATTTTGCAAGAACGCAAAGAGGGCGTGGAAACGAACGCCGAAGTCTGGTTTCAGGCAGGCGAGCCCGTCTTTGCGTTCATGGCCATCGAATGCAAAAAGAAGTACGCGTTGGACCTCGGGCACCTGGTTGGTTGCGCCTTCAACTTCGCATTCGTCGTCCCGCTCGACTGTCGCGCCGTGCAGGAAGTCGTTGGTCGGCTGTATCCCGCGTATCGTCAAATGAAGTACACGGGGTTTGCCGACGCCAACTTCATCGCCGCCAAAGACGGCATCTGGTTCCTCGAGAAATGCGAGCGCTTCGGATACAACTCGCACCCGAACTTGTTTTGGAACCTGTCGAGACGCGGGATGGGTCAGGTGATCGCGAGCCTCGTAGACGGCACTTTCCAGCCGGACTTTGCCGAGGGTTTCGGCGCCTCGCTTTTGATGTCGACGAAAGAGGGAGCACCTGGTGGGCACGCCATCCTGTTCCCCGAAAAGCTCAGCCGAGACCTGTTCTTTTGGGACGTTTACCGAAAGGACGGGCAGTACCTGACGGCTGGTTATGACCTGGACGGCTACGTGCTGCTGGTGAACGCCCACGGCTTCACCATGGCGACAGCTTGGGAGAGCGTGCTCGAAAAAGCAGCCCAAGTCCGCTTTCCGTATCGTCACTATCGCGCGGATGGCGACCAAACCAACTACCCCACCTCGCCGGTGCGTCGCTATGAGGCGCTCAGGGCGATGGGCTATATCTGAATCGATAGAGGGGTGCGATCGGCAGGTCCAATAGAATCGAAACCGCGACCGCCCGCGAAAGCGAGCGCTGTGCCGTTCCCTAACCCAGCTCGCACATTGCGCGGTTGACGCCCCGGCCAGGTGCCGCGAGTCGAAGGACCGGACACAAGGTCTTCGCCATCACGAAAGCTTTCCGCGCGCGCATCGCGGCGTCAGGCCCTCCAGCCGCATCGCCAAGCCATGGGCGCGAAACACCCGACTGCGATGCGCCTCAATCACGATGCTCGAACCGAAGGGCTCCCGCGCAAAACACGACGACGAAGACCGCCGCCAGCGTGGCGGCCGCCCATTGACTCGATCATTGAACAGCCCGTCCGATGCTGCCCGTTCAGGTGCGAGGTAAACGCGGCGAGTCCACGAAAGCCGCTCGAGTTCACGAAGCCCGCCACCACGGCGAGGTGGCCGCGAGAATGCCATTGTTGGTGGCTGCGCGATGGACACTCATGGCTGAACACCGGGCGAGGCCACAGCGGGGGGTGGGGCTTCCACTTTCCATCATCGATCTGACAGATATGCCAAGGCTGTACGCCCTCGTTCTGCCGCTGTGTGCAACGAGGTATCGGATCGGCAGAACAGCTCGGGGATAATGTCCAGTTCGTCCCGGGCATTTCAGGTAACAACCCGCAACAGACGCTAAGGAGTTAGACAGGGGTCCCTTCGCGCGGCATTCATCCGTTAGCGCGCGGTGTCAGTCCCTTGATCTCGTACAGAACGCACGCTACACGAACGAGCTTCCTCTAGGACGCAAATCGGCCGTAAAAAAAAACCAGTTCGCGAGTCGAGTCGAGCCGTGGACAGGAAATCTACCCGAGTCCCTCATCAGGATGGAGCCAACCCGTCGCACACCGACGAAACGGGCATCGGCCTCCTGCATCAGCGGCCCACGACGCCGGGGCGCGTAACGGTCGAGAACCGGCAGACGGAGGTGGATAAGGCCGTGGCTTTTGACAGCGGTTTGCCGCCGAGCGAGCTCCACTACCGGTTGATCGAACGTTTTTCTCCGCCCTCGATCCTTGTCAATGCGGCGCACGAGATCGTGCATGTCTCGGAGTCGGCTGGCCGCTTCCTGCAAATTACGGGCGGCGAACCGACACGCGATCTCTTTCGCGCGGTGCATCCCATGCTGCGCGTGGAGCTCCGCGCAGCGCTCTATGTCGCGGCGCAGACGCACACCGCGGCCACGGCGTTGCGCGTCCCGGTCGAGGTGGGCGATGCGCGGAGTCTCGTGAACATCCGCGTAACGCCCGCGGGCGACATCGCGCCGGATTTTCTGCTCGTCGTCTTCGAGGAGCATCCAGCGGATGGGGCCGCCGCGGTCGCTGCGCCGAGAAGCGCGGACGCTGACCAAGTGGCCCCGCACCTGGAGCACGAGCTCGTGGCGACGCATCTGAGGGAGACGATCGCGGAATCGGAGGCGTCGATCGAGGCGCTAAGGGCGAGCAACGAAGACTTGCGAGCGATGAACGACGAGCTGCGCTCCGCGATCGAGGAACTGGAGACGAGCCGCGAGGAATTGCAGTCGATCAACGAAGAACTGTTGGCGGTGAACGACGAACTGAAGAGCACTGTCGCTCAACTCGCGCAGTCCAACAGCGACCTGCAAAACCTGATCGCCGCTACGGACATAGCGACCGTTTTCCTCGATCGCCAACTGCGGATTACACGATTTACACCTTCGGCCACGGCGCTCTTCAACCTCATCTCGACCGACCTCGGCCGGCCGCTGTCGGACCTCAGCCGCCAGCTCGAATGCCCTCGGATCATCGGCGACGCCGAACACGCGCTGGCACACCTCCAGCCCGCGCAGCGCGAAGTCAACGCGGGCGAGCGATGGTACACGGCGCGCACCCTCCCTTACCGCACCGTCGATGACCACATCGCCGGTGTCGTCCTCACGTTCCTCGACATCACCGAACAGAAGCGGGCCGAGGCGGAGATCGTTCGGCTCGCCGCCGACTCCGAGCGGCAGCGGCGGGTGTACGAAACGGTCCTCACCAACACCCCCGACTTTGTGTACGTGTTCAGCCTCGACCACCGGGTGCTCTACGCCAACGATTCGCTCATCAAGATGTGGGGCCGCGACCGGGACGGTGCGCTCGGCAAGACCTTCCTGGAGATCGGGTACGAGCCGTGGCACGCAGAAATGCACAACCGCGAGATCGACCAGGTTCGGGCGACGCGGCAGCCGGTCCGCGGCGAGGTGCCGTTCAACGGAACGAACGGCCGCCGGCAGTACGACTAGATCTTCGTCCCTGTTATCGGGGCCAATGGCGAGGTCGAGGCGGTGGCCGGGACGACCCGCGATGTGACCGAGCAAAAGGAGACCGAGAGGCGATTGCGGGACGGGCAGGAGCAGTTGGACTTCGCCCTCACGGCGGCCGACCTGGGACAGTGGGCGCTGAACCTGAGCGACCACACGGCCAGTCGCACCCTCCGCCACGATCAGATATTCGGCTACGACACCCTCCTTCCCGAGTGGACCTACGAGATGTTCCTCCAACATGTCGTCCCCGCCGACAGGGCGGCGGTGGACGCGGACTTTCAGAAGTCGTTGGTGACCGGCTCGGCCTGGGCCGTCGAGTGCCGCATCCGCCGGGCGGACGGGGCCGTGAGGCAAATCTGGACGAAGGGCCTCGTCCAGCGGGACGCCGGGGGTCGAGCGGAGCGGATGCTAGGCATCGTCGGCGACTTCACCGAGCAGCGGCAAGCCGATGAGCGGCACGCGTTCCAAATCCGGTTGGCCGACACCTTACGCCCGCTCTCGGACCCGATTGTCGTCCAGGCCGAGGCAAGCCGGGTACTTGGCGAGCACCTGCGGGCAAACCGGGTGGTCTACTTCGAGATCCGCGACGAAGAGTACGTCATCGAGCGTGATTACGCGGTGGACGTTCAGACGCTGGTCGGCCGATACCCGGTCGCCAGTTTCGGGCCGGCGGAGCTCGACGCGTTACTCAATGGTCGCACGGTGATCGAGGCGGATGCTACGACCGAGCCGAACCGCTCGCCTGAAGAACGCGCGGCATTCGCGAGCATCCAGGTGAGGGGCCACGTTGACGTGCCGCTGGTCAAGGGTGGCCGGTTCGTGGCCGGGATGACCGTCCAACTCTCGGCCCCGCGCGACTGGACCCAGCAGGAAGTTGCCTTGATCGAGGACACCGCGGAGCGGACCTGGGCGGCGGTCGAGCGGGTGCGGGCCGAGGCTGCACTGCGACAGAGCGAGGAGCGACTGTGAATAGCTCTGAGTGCCGCGCGCATGGTGGCGTGGGAATACGACCCAGCGACAGGGGTCGTACTCACCTCGCAGAACGCTTCCGACGTCTACGGTTTCCGGCCGGGTGAAAGTGTGCGGGACCTCGACCGGGGGCTCACTCTCGTCCACCCGGACGACGTTGAGCACCACCGCGCGACGTTGGCGGCGGCGGCAGCGGCGGGCGAGGCCTTCGTCAGCCAGTTCCGCATGGTCCGACCAGACAATGGAGCCGTCCAATGGATGGAGGAGCGGGGCCACGCTGTTCGCGACGAGTCGGGTAGGCCCATTCGGATGGTCGGCGTCAACATGGACATCACCGTCAGGAAAGAGGCCGAGGCTGCGTCGCACCAGAGCGAGGAGCGGTTGGCGTTCGTCCGCCGCAGCAGCGGGGTCGGGTTCTGGTACTGCGAGCTGCCATTCGACGTCCTCCAGTGGGACGAGTTGGTGAAGGACCACTTCCACCTGCCGCCAGACGCTACAGTAACGATCGACACGTTCTATGATCGTATCCACCCGGAGGATCGCGAGCCGACCCGCCAGGCGATTGAGCGAAGTATCGCGGATCGCACGCGCTACACCACGGACTACCGCACCGTGGATCCGGGCACTGGGGCCGTGAAGTGGGTGCGGGCCATCGGGCGAACGTTTTACGCCGCCGACGGCACCCCGACACGGTTCGACGGCGTGACGCTCGATGTGACCAACCAGAAGCGGGCCGAGGCGAGTTTGAGGGAGAGTGAGGAGCGTTTCCGACTGATGGCCGACGCAGCCCCGGTGATGATCTGGCTGAGCGGCACGGACAAGCTGGTCTCCTGGTACAACAAGCCTTGGCTCGCGTTCACCGGCCGGACGATGGAGCAAGAGGTCGGCCATGGCGCGACCGAGGTCGTCCACCCCGACGATATCGGTCGCACCCTCCCACTATACCTTGCCGCCTTCGACTCTCGCGCGCCATTCTCAATGGAGTACCGGGTCCGGCGACACGACGGCGAGTTCCGCTGGCTGATCTGCAACGGTGTTCCGCGGTACGCGTCGGGCGGTGAGTTCCAGGGATACGTCGGCTCGTGCTTTGACGTGACCGACTACAAGAACGCCGAGGCCGAATTGCGAGACGCCGACCGCCGGAAGGACGAGTTCTTGGCGACGCTGGCTCACGAGCTGCGCAACCCGCTCGCCCCAATCCGCAACGGCCTCGAGGTGATTGGGATGGCGGAGGCTTCCGCGGCGATCGAGCGGACCCGGTCGATGATGGACCGCCAACTGACGCACTTGGTTCGGCTCGTGGACGATCTGCTCGACGTGAGCCGGGTGACGAGTGGCCTGCTGCAACTCCGCAGGGGTCCGCTCGAACTGCGGAGTGTGATCACCGCGGCGGTGGAGACGAGTCGACCGGCCATCGAGCAGGCGGGCCACCACCTCGCCGTCGTCGTGCCGGAGGAGCCGATCTTCGTGGACGGAGATCTTATTCGGCTCGCCCAGGTGCTTTCCAACCTGCTCAATAACAGTGCGAAGTACACGCGCCGAGGCGGACACATCTCGTTGACCGTCGGACGCGAGGAAGAGACGGCGATGGTGACGGTGAAGGACGACGGCATCGGCATCCCACCGGCCATGCTGCACAGAGTGTTCGATATGTTTACCCAGGTAGACCGGACATTGGAGAGAACAACCGGTGGCCTGGGCATCGGCCTGTCTCTCGTCAAGGGACTAGTCGAGATGCACGGCGGGACGATCGAGGCCCGCAGCGAGGGCGAGGGCATGGGCAGCGAGTTCACTCTCCGACTGCCGGTCGTGACGCCCGATGTCACCGTGGCCGACCCAACGAACGGGCGGGGCCAGGAAGTCGTGACGCCGGACCGCCGCCGCATCCTCGTTGTGGACGACAACACGGACTCGGCAGATTTGTTCGGCGTGTTTCTCGAAAGGTTAGGTAACGAAGTTCGTACGGCATACGACGGGGAGGCCGGGATGCTGGAGGCAGAGAATTTCCGGCCCGACGTGGTGTTTTGCGATATCGGGATGCCGAAGATGAACGGCTACGAAGTCGCGCGCCGCTTGCGAGAACAGCCGTGGAGCCGAGAGATGTTGCTGGTAGCGTTGACCGGCTGGGGGCAGGAGGACGACCGCAAGAAGAGCTCGGACGCCGGGTTCGACTTTCACTTGGTCAAGCCGGTTGAGCCGGCCGCATTGAAGCGGTTGTTGGCGGGGCTGGCGCAGAAAACGGCGTGACTTCCGCACACAGCCGTTCAGGTGCTGATTGACCAGGCCTGCCCTGTGGCGTCCGGAGGCCTTGTCCCAAGTCCGGGCCGTTTGAGACCAACCAACCGCAGGCCGCGCTCGGTCGTCCGAAGTCGTAGAAGTGAGCCAAGGCGGCGCCGGCGCGACGCCGTTGAGGATAGCGGAGGACGTCGGTCGAGCGCTGATGGTGAATTTTGCCATCCCCGCGCGGTTCACTCACGACGGGGCGTCGAGCGAGGACTCGGCTGCGCGTGGCTTTCGAGCCGCGCGCACCGAACTTTGCTTTTGAGCGTCTGGAACGGATCCTGCACCGAGTGCTGGGCCCATGTGGACCCTTGACCGGTTGAAGCATTTCCGAGAGCACGCCCCTTTCGCCTGGTCACGCAAACGCAAGCTCCGCTGGTCGATCGCCATAGTGCTCGCTTTGCTCGCGTACCCGGTCCTCGTCACCGTCGCGCTCTGGACGGGCCTCGTGGAGCGAATGGTCGCCTCTGAAGATCTGCGCGTGGAGATCGAGAATCCCGCGTACACCATCTGGCCTGGCAAGGTGCACATGAAGAAGGTGCGCATCCTGGCGAACGGCACCACCCAGTTCATCTTGGAGGGCCAAGATCTGGTGCTCAACCTGCGGTTGTTCGAGCTGATCAAGCGGCACGTGCACGTGACCACGTTGGCCGCTCACGATGTCGTGTATCAGATGCGCATTCAGGTGAACGATACCAAGAACATCGAACGCCGCGTGAAGGCGTATCCGCCATTGGACGGCTTGCCCGGAAAGAACGTGATCCGTGTGCCGACGGCCAAGGCGACGGAGAAAGAGGATCCAGACTGGACGGTGAAGGTCGAAGGACTGGACATCGGCGTCAAAGAGCTTTGGTTCTTCGAATATCGCTACCTGGGCAAGGGCCACTTGCGCGGTGGGTTCGTGGTGGGCCCGAACGTGATGCTGGTGCAGACCGCGGTGCAAGACTTGGGGCCTGGGGAGCTACGCTTCGGCGCCAACGAGACAGTCGCGACTGGCCTGCAAGGTCAGATCACAGCCGACATCCCGCAGGTGAATCCGAAGGAGCACGCGGACGCGGGCTTCATGGAGCTCGTGACCGCCCGTGTGAACCTGCGCACGGAAATCGAGTCCATGACCAGCGCCGGCGCGTACCTGGAAGCAGAACGGATCGAGGTTTCGAAGGGCAAGGGGCCGCTCGCAGTCGACTTGTTCCTCGATCGCGGCAAGCTCGGCAGCAAGAGCCACCTGTACTACAAGACCGACACCATCAACGTAAAGGGGCCGGGCTATGGCGTGGGAACGGACTGGCAGCTCGACTTCGACGCGGCCGGTTCTACCGATCGCTTGCCGATCGTTCGCTCGACGTCGAAGTCCACTTACGTCTCGCTCGCTCGGCAGATGCACGCGTTCACGGTTCAAATCCACGACCACCACGAAGAAGCGCAGCTCGACACCATCCAGCTGAGCAAGTCGACCGATCTCAAACACGCGCTCGTGAGGATGCCCAAGATCGTGTCGGTGGATCTGCGCGATCTGCCCGCCGTTCTCGACGACAAGCCGAGCTTCGAGATGAAGGGGGAGGTCAACGGCTCACTGAACCTGGACATGGATCACGAGTATTGGACGCAAGGGCCGTTTCGCATGACCACGAAGGGCTTGCACGTCGCGGGTAGTGGCATCAGCGTAGACGCCAATGCCAAGCTCGATACCGAGCTGCGCTTCAATCCCAAGCTCAAGACCAATATGCTGCAGAAGTTCGTGTTCCGAACTCGCGACGTCGACATGCGCGCCGGCACTCGAAACGTGAGCGGTTGGTGGATGGATGTGGAGAGCGCTCGCTTCACGCTGTGGAACAAGGAGCCCCCGGCCTTCGACGGCACGTTTGGCTTGCAAGCACAGAGCCTCGAACCGGTGCTCAAAGCCCTGGCCGAGAAGGACGTGATCAGCGAACTGATTCCGATGTTCACGAGCTTGAACGACTTCAAGGCATCCGCCCGCGTCCGCGGAGCGGGCGATCTGACGGATGTCACAATCGCCTCCGAAAGTCAGATCTGGGACGCCGCGGGTCGCGTGTACAAGAAGGGTGATAAAACACAAATGGCCATCGTGGTAGGCGGCCAAGCGGTCTCGCTCGGCGTAGCAAGCAAGGGTGACGGCCTCGAGCTCATGCCGTTTGCCAAGACGGGCTGGCTGAACGACCACCTGCGGGAGTTCCCGAAGCCGGTGTTGGTGATGCCGGCGGACAAGCCGTGAGGACGCTTCGAATGCTGGCACCTCGTCTGCATTCAAAACGAAGGAATGAGCATGAACGAATTGAGGGTCGGGATGAATACGCTGGGCTTCCCGGACCTGTGCAACGCGCCGATGTGAGCCGCTTCACAGGGAGCAGCGCTTGCAGTGGCTGCGGATGAACGTCGTGACTCAATATGACAGAGCACGCCCTGGCCCAATTCATGAGCCAGACTTAGGCTTCGAACCATCATGAATAGCTTACCCGACAGTGCAACATGCTCCCCAAGGAGCCCGCGGCGCGTCCTCCTCGTCGACGACAACGAAGACTCCGCCGAGCTCACGCGCATGTACGCTGAGATGCGGGGTCACATGACCCGCGTGGCTTACGACTCCCATAGTGCGCTCGCGGCCGCGGATGAGTTTCGGCCTGACGTGTGCCTCGTGGACCTTCATCTGGGAGACGACTCCGGCTTCATCTTGGCGCAGCAGCTCCGGGCGATTCCAGGGCTCGAGCATTGCCGTCTAGTCGCGGTTTCTGGCCTGCCGCGAGGCGCGTCGGAGGCCGGCGCGGAAGCCGCCGGCATCAGATTCCACCGCCACATTACCAAGCCGTTCGAACGCGAAGAAGTCCTCGCTGCGATCGAGGGCGAAGACTCGAACGTGACCGGCAGCGCTGCCGTGTGAAGCGAACGTCACGGAACGGAGTCGGCCCCTGGTCGCCCACCGCGGCAGCGCGGCGCTATTGCAGCTTGAGTCCAGCGCGCTCCGCTCGTACTCCCAATCGGTGACACGCCCAAGCGATCCGAATGCACCATCCGACAAGCCCTTGGCGCCCAAGACATCCCGTCGGTCGCGACGGCATCTCGGCGTCGGCGTCGCGGCCTTTGTGGCGCTCGGTCTCGGCTGGAGCGCTTGGCACTACACGCATCGCGTCCCAACGGCCGGGAGCAACAGCGTGCCGGTGCCGCCTGCCATGCGCTGAGCACCGTAGAAGCAGGTTGCCTAGTAGTTTGAAGACGCGCGCGGCGTCCGCTCGACAACTCGATATCCGGATGGTCGAGCGCGACGCTAAGAGCGGGTGCGGCCCCAGCTTTCACTTGCTCCGGCCCAGGTCTCGACGCGCACGTTAGTGAGCTCCAAGGTGTACGGCGCGCTCGTGGCTGTCTGGCCGCATTCGACCCGCGCGCAGGGCGCAGCGCTAAACACCCCGGATCGCCGCCGGGCATGGCGTGTAGGCGGGTGAACCCACGCGAGGGTGCGGCATGTAGATTGCTGAGGTGGCGGCATGCGCACTGCGCCCATCCGCAAAAAGGTCCTCGTTGTCGATGACGATGTTGACACCTCCGAGCTCATCGCGCACGTCTTGCGCGTTGACTACGAAGTTTTGCTAGCGCGGGACGGTATCGAGGGGATTGAGCAAGCCGCGAAGGGGCACCCTGATCTCGTGATCACCGATGTGGACATGCCGCGCCTCGGTGGCTTGGCCATGGTGCGCCTGCTGCGCGCTGAACAAGGCCTGTGCGTACCAATCATCTTCGTGTCGGGTAGGGGGACCGCCCAAGACATCATTGCGGGCATCGGCGCGGGAGCGCGCCACTATTTGACCAAGCCTGTCGTATTGCCGGACCTGCGGGAACGCGTGGACCTGCTCCTGTCTCGAAAGTAGCCTTACACGTAGGCCCGGGCACCATGCTGAGGCAATGACCGCGGCGTTTGCGGCGTTGGGCGTTGTCGTTGCTGAAATCAAGGGCGCGCTTGCGAAGGCCGCGAACGCGGCGAACGTGGCGATTGTCACCGTAGCCATGACCGCGCTGCGACGCGGCATTTCGGCGCGGCCGCCATGGAAACGCGGCTCCGGGAATGGCCCAGCTGCGCTGCAACACGGAACGCGTCGGATTCGTCCTCCGCGACGATGGGACCGGAATGCGCGTCGGCGGCTTCCTCCCGTGCGCGCAAGGCCGCGAGCAAGAGCTGGTCGATGGCGTCGCGTTTGATCGAGCAGCAGGCTCGCATACGCTCGCTAACCGTGTCCGGGGAGAGTTCCTTTGGCACCTTCAGTCTCCGAGGCCCACGGCGCACCCGTCAGCAAGCCGTCATAACCGGTGAGCACTTTACCGATGTTGAGGCGCCCGTTGGGGCCAATCGTATATTCACGCAGCTCTTTACTGTGGTCGCTGCCGCGCACTTTGACCACGGCAATCGCGCGTGAGAGCGCGCCATTCAGCTGCAGGTAGCGTTGAACGATGATCGCGTCGTTGAGAAACGCCACTCCATGCGGGCTAAACTCGAGGCTGGTGTAGCGATCCGGCATTTCTACCGTCGATAAGACGGTCACGCCCATTCCCGTCAATGCGCCCACCATGCGGTACAGCGACTCCCGGAAATCCTCCCGGAAGGTCGGCGCCAAGGCGAGCTCCAAGCCAGAGAGCGAATCGATCACCGCGCGCTTCGCGCCCACGCGCAACACCGCTTCGCGTAGGGCGCTCAACGTCTCGTCGATCGAGAGGTCTAGCGGGCGAATGTAGACAATCTCGATCTGCTTCGCGCTGACTAGATCGTTGAGTGAGCTGTCTTGAGCGGTCGTGGCCAGGTAGTCGTTGGGTCGCTTTTCGAAGATCGCGATCACGCCCGGCTCGCCATGTTCCGCACCTTCGGCGATGAACTGATTGCCGAGCAAGGTTTTGCCGGAGCCGCTTGGGCCGGCCACCAACACGGCGTAGCCGCGCGGGATACCGCCGCCCGTCATCGCGTCCAGAGCGGCAACGCCCGTGGAGACTCGGTCTTCGAGCGGCCGGAGTGAGGTCAGGCGCGGTTCGGGCTTGGGAATGCGTGGGAAAATGCGCAGGCCGTCGTCGGTAATACGCATCGTGTGCAGCCCGGGTAGCTGCGCTTGGCCACGCATCTTCTGCACGCGCACTTTGCGCACGACCGAGTTCCGCTCCACCGCTTGATACAGCCAGACCACGCCGTCGGCGACGGTGAAGACCGAGCCGTCGTATTCATCGTCGCCGTACTCACCGAGCAGTAAGGTCGTGGTTTGGCAGCTCGTCAACTTCAGCGCCAGACTCTGCATGAACTCCTGCAGATCCATCTCGCCGTTTGGTTGCTGCAACGTGCGTCGCATCATCGAACGAAACGAATCGACCACCACGAGCGCCGGGTTGGTTTCGTCCACTTCTTGGACAATACGCTCGAGCACCTTGCTGAGGCCCCCGCTCGCCGCCTCTTGACCGATGTGCACGAAACGGATCGATTCATCCACCTTCGCGTGATCGAAGAAGCTGAATTGCTGCTGGTAGCGCAGCACCTTGATCGGCGGCTCACCAATGATACTGAAAAAGATGGCCTTCCGTTCCAAGCTCGCGTTAGCGAACATGACCTGGTGCCCAAGCGTGGTTTTGCCGCAGCCGGGACCGCCGACGACCAGGGTCAACGAAAACTCCGGGATGCCGCCCCCCAGCACGTCGTCGAAGCCGGGCACGCCGGTGGGCAACGCGCGAATGGGAACCCTGCCGTTCATCTCTCAGACTCCTAATCTCGCGGCGACGTCCAACGTCGGAAACGCGCGGTTCAGTACCATGAATACCAAGCGCTCGCCGATCAGCGTGGCTGTGAGCTCGAGGAAGTTCGCATAAAGGCTGGCCGCCGCCGCGTGCGCATCGCTGGTATTGCCGCTCTGCAGTGTTTCGGCCAGCTCTTTGCCGATGTTGGCCGCGTCGCGCAGGCCGGTGTTTTGCAGGCCGGTCAATTCCGGGAACGCCGAGCAAGTCAGGTTCACGCTGCGAGCAAAGAGCGCCCGCATGCCTTCGACGCCAATCAGCGGTACCAAACGTTGATGCAGGCGCTGGTGAACGCCGGCAGCGGCGACGGCATCCGCATTTTGCGCGGCGAGGCCCGCCGCCTCGAGCGCCAACATTCGCGCAGCGATCTCAGCATAATTGGTAGGCGCGCCGCTCATCGCTGCCGAAGGTTTGGTGGAATTGCACGCTAGCCTTGGACGCGAGTGGCGTCAGTGGGTCATTTGCCCCACGGCGCTCGCGGGGTCGGGGTCATGAGTCGCTCCGACAGTGATCCAGTGACAGAACGATTCGCTGCAACTGACGGATGTCGAGCGGCTTGACGAGGTGCATGTCGAACAGAGGCGGGCTGGGGGCTCGCTGCGCCGGAAAGTGGCATCCCGTGATCGCAACGATGCGGCATTCTGCGAGCGCAGGCATGCCACGCAGCGCTCGAGCGAGCTCAATGCCGTCCATGCCGGGCATCGCGATATCCAGGAATGCGACCTCGGGCTGAAATTCCGCGAGCAAGGCAAGTGCTTCCGCTGCGCTATGCGTGACTTTCGTGTCGTGCCCGCCTGGGGTCAGCGCCAGCCTCAAGAGCTCCGCGGCGTCTCGATTGTCCTCGACGACCAATACGCGACGCGGATGGATCGCTTGCGGGCGCGCTTCTTCACGGGATGTCAGCGGGAATGAATGTGTGGCGCGCCAGCGCGGGCACAAGCCACGTTCAGGTCACGAACCCGTCAGCGGGAGCTCTTGGGCAACCGAAGCGAGAACGTCGTGCTGCCGTCGGCGGATTGGACCTCCAACTCGCCACCGTGAGCGAGCGCCATTTCGCGGCTGATGTATAGCCCCAGCCCCAAGTGCCCGCTTTCCGCACGCGCGCTGGCTTGGCCGCGCGCGAAGGCGCTGAAGATCACGCCCAGTGCGTCGAGCGGAATGGTCAGGCCCTCATTGCTAACATCAGCGACCACGCCTGGCTCCTCGGCCCGCAGCGTGACCCGCACCGCCGTGCCTGGCGCGGCGTGACCGGTGGCGTTGCCGATCAGATTGGAGAACACCTCGGCGAGCCGGTCGGCATCCCAATTGCCGTCGAGCGCGCCCACAGTGGTGAGTGTGATTTCGACGCCGGTAGTGAGCTTCAACTCTTCGATCACGTCTCGACAAATCCCGGCCAAATCGCACGGTCGACAATCGAGCATGAACCCGCCACCGAGCCGCGCGCGCGTGAAGTTGGCGAGCTGGTCGATCATGCGCTCCATCCGCCGGCCGCTCTCCACGATGCGGGTGGCTAGCCACACGTCCTGAGCTTTCAAATCGCCTTTGCTCTCGAGCAGCTGGGCCGCCACCACCATCGTGTTGAGTGGGTTTCGCAAATCGTGGCCAATGATGCCCAGCAAGCGTTCGCGAAAGGCGGCGGTCGCCAGGAGCTCATCCGCCTGTCGCCTCAACGCTTGGCTCTCACCTTGGGCGAAGATTCGACTCGAGTGAGCCTCTTCGGCTGCGTCGTGAGCGCGCAAGGCGGCGAGCAGCAGCTGCTCGTTCGCATCTCGCTGATCGAGCACCAAGCTCGCGTGAGGTTGGCTCGGCGTTTCCGGAACTGGGTCCTTCGACATGCAAATGGAGAGTGAGGCCACTTTGCAGGCCCCGAGTAACGTACTCCGCATCTCAGCGCACCGTCACTGGCTGTTTTCGTTCGCACGTTGCGGATTGAGCGAAGGCGGCCGGAGCGGGTGCTTTACGCGGTAGAACGAGCGAAACTTGCCAGTGAAATTTCGTGATCGAATGGGCGCCCACCGCGTGGGAGGAGCTTTGGTCCCCACCGCGCTCAAGAAGTCCAGCGATCCGCACGTGCAAGGAGACGGCTGCGGTGCGATCGACACCTGCGAACGCCGGCCGTCGCAGCTCTTCCGGAAAAGATCGGGATCGAGCTCGCGATGCGAATAACTGATCCCCGGACGCTCCAGCTCACAGCCGCCACCCGCGGGGCGTGAAGATTGATGTCGGCCAGCACGACGGGGCTCGAGCCCCGGCGGCGATCGGCGAGCGTGACGCCCCCACGCCGCTACCGCAGCCCACGTCAACGATCCCGCTCGGCCCTCGAAGCGTGAGAGTCGAGGGTGGGCACGAAGCGGTAGCTATCCGGACCGTCCTCGCCCTGCTCGACGGTGGGAGCTGCCGAATGGTCGAACTGCAGGCCGGCGAGCGTCGAGAAGTGCACCGCGCGGCCGCCACAGTGCGCTGCTGGCGATGGGCTCGCAGCCACCTTCGCGACGCATTGCTTCGAACAGGTGCGGCGCCAAAGCGTTCGGCGCGCAAAGTCAGGTTGGCCTACCGAGACACAGTCGCGGCGATGTGGCGTCGCGCCTCCACTTCTTCGCCAAATGGAGCTGGAACCGTTACCGGAATCGGGCGGCGCTACCTACGGCCCGCTTATTGCTCGAGGGGCATGTCTGGAATTTCCGCTGTGTGGGACCAGGCGAGCGCAGCGCGACTTCGCGCTGCAGAAAGCGAACATGGATAAGTACATTGCAACGCTCGTCGCAACGGCATTCGCTGCCGCTTGCGCATCGCACGAAAACCCGCCCGCAGCATCGGCCGAGTCTGTCCAGGAAGCCTCGAGCACGCCCTCTGCCGGCCCCGGCTTCGCACCGGCATCCAACGACGGCACGGCATCGGCGGCCGCGGATACGCATGCAGGCACGGACATGCATGCGACGGACAGCTCGGGGCGAGCGACCAAGCCCCTCCCGGTGGTCGGCGGTACCGCGCCTGCAGCGGTTGATACGGCAACGCCGCCGCCCACCGACAACGCCGCCGCCATGCCGGCCCGCGACACCACGGCTGGCAAACCCGACAATAGCCGGGTCAACGAACGCGACAAGGGCGGCAAGACACTCACCCCGATGGATCAAGGGCCGAGTGAGAGTGATCGCAAGATCACCCAGCTCATTCGGCAGTCCGTCGTCAAAGACAGCTCTCTCTCGTTCACGGCCAAGAACGTCAAAATCATCACCATTGGCGGCAAGGTGACCTTGCGCGGTCCCGTCAAGACAGATGCCGAGCGTTCCGCGATCGAGGCACAAGCGAAGAACGTGGCCGGCGTCAGCCAAGTCGACAACCAACTCGAAGTCAAAAATTGAAGGTGAGCACCATGAAAAAATCAGTCATCGGCATCGTGGAATCCGAATCGCAGGCGGAGCAGATCGTGAGCGAGCTGCAATCGAGCGTCGGCATTCCATCGGGGGATATCTCGGTGCTCTTCCCGGACAAGCGGGGCACGAAAGACTTCGCGCACGAGCACAACACCAAGGCGCCGGAAGGCGCAGCGGTGGGTGTGAGCGCAGGCGGCGCCGTCGGCGGCACCATCGGCTTACTAGCGGGCATTGGCGCGCTGGCGATCCCGGGTGTTGGCCCACTGATTGCTGCCGGTCCACTGCTGGCGGCGTTGAGCGGCGCAGCGGCTGGAGCCGCGGTGGGCGGCGTGGCCGGCGCGTTGATTGGGCTCGGGATCCCGGAGCTCGAAGCCAAGACCTACGAAGGCAAGATCCGCGGCGGCAACATCCTGATTGCGGTGCACACTGCCGACGCCGACCACGAGAAGCGCGCCAAAGAGACGCTCGAAAAGCACCACGCGCATGACATCGTAGTCACGTCTGATTCCTCGGTTCCGAAAGCGGAGCATACCGCGCGCGTCTGAGTCGGCGGCGCGCACGGCTCGAGCTGTGCGCGCCGTTCTCGTCGATTACCCGCCCGACCCCTCAGCCTTGGATGCGCTCCCCGGCTCGGCCATCTTGCGATGTTGCGCGGCCAGGGTTTGATTGGGCAGTACGTTGGCGAGTGACGCCTGCAATTTGTTCTTCCAGCCGGCGACGACTGCGGCGTCGCCGCTCATCATGGCCTCGAACCCGACCTTGGCAACTTCCTCGGCAGGCTGTTTCTTGTCGGTGCCGACCTTGGTATCCATGAGCCCTGCGCGCTCGAAGAACTCGGTCTCCGTCGGCCCCGGCATCAAACAGCTAACAGTCACGCCGCTGCCCTTTAGCTCTTCGCGTAGCGCATACGAGAACGAGTCCAATAGCGCCTTCGTCCCATTGTACACGGCTTGGAACGCCCCCGGCATGAAGCCAGCGATCGATCCGGTAATCAAGATCTTGCCTTCGCGTCGCGCCAGCATTTCACGGCCAATCGATTGAACGAGGTACAATGTGCCGGTGACATTGGTATCGATCACATTGCGAATCTCTTGGAAATCCTGATCTAGGAAGGCGTGCCCCAGGCCGCGGCCGGCGTTGGCCAGCAGCGCCGCCACCGGTCGGTCTTTGGCGGCTGCGCAAAGCGCGTCCACTCCTTGCTCAGTGGCAAGGTCAACTTGGAGCGCGGTGACGGAAGCACCCAAGCCCCGCAACCGTTCCGCGGCGGGCTCGATCTCCGACTCGTTGGCTGCGATCAGGAGATCGAAGCCGTTCTCCGCGCAACACTTGGCGAGCTCGAAGCCAATGCCGGTGGACGCTCCCGTGACGATGGCAAGCGGTCGCTTGTCTGTGGTCATGTTCACTTTCCTCGTCGCGAGCGCTGCGGTCACACCGACGCCCGCGCTCCGAAGCGGCCGACGATGAACAAGAGCAACAAAGCACCAACGATGCTGCCTATGATGCCCGCGGTATTCAGATCCGTCACGCGGTTGTGGGTAACCAATGAAACCAGGAAGCCACCCACGAACGAGCCGGCGATTCCCAGCAGCGCGGTCGCAAGCAGACCAATGCTTTGAGTCCCGGGCATGATCGCTCGCGCGATAAAGCCGACGACCAAGCCAAACACCACGAATAGTAGAATGCCCATGTGAGCTCCTTCGAATTAGCTGGCGCGCTGCTTCAACACGAAGCTGCGGCATCTCACTCGCTCACGGAGAGCAACAATCGGACCGGGAGCACGAGCACTGGAGCGCTGCGTGCCTCAGCAAAGGGATGGAGCATCCACGGTGCGGCTCGTCGCCTGAGAGGCGTTCTGCCATGCACAGCTATTTCACCTCGCCACGCAGACGACGGAGCTATCTCAGTGGGAGCGCGCCGACGCTTCTAGGCTGGCCATGCCGAAAACGCTCTTCACGAGCGCCTCCCGATGCACCGGCTTTTGAAAGAAGGCGCTGAAGCCTGCTGCCTGGCAGAGCACCGGCAGCCGTACTCCACCATACGCCGTAACGGCGACGTATTGGCAACTGAGGTTGCCGATCTCACGCAGCTGACCAATGAGGGCGATGCCGTCGATGGTGGGAAGACCGAGATCAATCACGACCACGGCAGGTCGAAGCACCGGGGCGAAAATGAGGGCAAGCTCGGCGTCACTCACCACGCTCACTCTCAGCCCAGCGTCTTGCAACCACTTCGCGAATAGCTCGGCTGAATCAGCGTCGTCTTCGACGATCAAGACACGGGCTCCGCAGATACGACGCACCCCAGATCTCGGATGGCTTGCCATGAGCAAGAGAGTAACGGACGATAAAAACGTCGACGATGAGTGGTTTCACGCGCTGAACGCATCGCACGTGCTCGAAAGGCGGCGGCTTCATTCAGCGGCAGCAACTAGGCCAAATGGCATCGGTCGGGCCAGGGTGCGCCTTGGCGATCCGCCGCGACCGATCACGATCAATGCCCGCTGGGAGTGCTTCCGCCGCTGGGCCCTGTGGACCCCCAGGGGCCACCGCCGTTCGTCCCGAACCGGCTTCGTCGTGCCGCCAGCGGTCGTTCCCGCGCCAGGCCCCGTAGGCCCGTTACTCGACCCGGTGGTGCGCGAGCCCGACATTCCCGAACCAGTCCCCGTCGTGCCCGCAGTTGCTGGAGCCATCGCTCGGGTCGGTGGGCTCGCTGCCCGAGCCCATGGTGCTCGAGCCCGAGCTGTTCGTGCGGTTGGGATCATTGTGAGGCCGCGAAGGAGTCCGCTCAACCGACGGCGGCCTCGGCTTAGTAGCGGAGCGCGGAAGCCTGACGCCGCCCACGTCAAGCTTCCGAGCTTCTGCCGCGCGCCTCCAACTGGAGACCTACGGCATGACGATTGCTCCGCCTGGCCGCGGAGGAATCGAAACAAATGAGAGCACTTTGTTGGCACGGTCATGGCGACGTTCGAGTGGACACCAAGCCCGATCCCACGATCGAGCAACCGACGGACGTGATCGTCAAGATCACGTCGACCGCCATTTGCGGCTCGGATCTGCATCTTTTGGACGGCTACATGCCCACGATGGAGTCCGGGGACATCCTCGGACACGAGCCGATGGGCGTCGTGGTTGAGACGGGCAGCGCGGTGCAGCGCGTGAAGAAGGGCGATCGCGTCGTGGTGCCGTTCACGATCGCTTGCGGCGCTTGCTACTTTTGCAAGAAGGGCCTCTGGGCGGCTTGTGACACGACCAACCCCAACGCCGCGATGGCAGCCAAGATGATGGGCCATTCACCAGCGGGGCTGTTTGGCTATTCGCATCTCACGGGCGGTTATCCCGGCGGCCAAGCCGAGTACCTGCGCGTCCCCCACGCAGACGTTGGTTGTTTGAAGATCGAATCGGATCTGTCGGACGAACAGGTGCTCTTTCTGTCCGACATTTTTCCCACGGGATACATGGCGGCTGAAAACGCCGAGATTAAAGCCGGGGACACGGTGGCCATTTGGGGCTGCGGCCCAGTGGGCCAGTTTTGCATCCAGAGCGCGTGGATGTTCGGAGCAGGCCGCGTGATCGCGATCGATTGCGTCGAAGAGCGCCTGGCCATGGCGCGCACCCAGGGCCGAGCCGAGACAATCGATTTCTCGAAGCAGGACGTGTACGAGACCCTGCAAGAGATGACGAGTGGCCGAGGGCCCGACCGCTGTATCGACGCCGTGGGCGCGGAAGCCCACGGCACGGGCAGCGTGGATGCTGTGGTCGATAAGCTCAAGGCCGCGGTCAAGCTCACTACCGACCGGCCACACTCGCTCCGCCAGGCGATCTACTGCTGCCGGAAAGCCGGCACCGTCTCGGTGCCCGGCGTCTACGTGGGCTTTCCGGACAAGTTCCCGATGGGCGCGTTCATGAACAAGGGTTTGACCATGAAAACGGGACAAACTCACATGCATCGCTACATGCAGCCGCTGCTGGAGCGCATCGAAGCCGGCCAGATCGACCCGTCCTTCGTGATCACGCACCGCATTCCGCTGGAAGAGGCGCCCGCGGCTTACAAGACGTTCCGCGACAAGGAAGACGGATGCATCAAGGTCGTGCTCAAGCCGTAGCGGCTCGCGCAGCGCGGCAGGGAGGTCGAGCTGTAGCGGCTCGCCCCCTTGCCGTGTTTGCGTCGCCTCAGTTGCTCGCACCGAGCTCGGAGCTTCACGAACCGAGCTCACCGGGCGCGCGTTCCGCGTCGGGCGCTGAACGACCGAGACAAGCGGCACGCTCGCTGCAAAGGGGGGAAACGGTGGTGTCGGTGCCTCGAATTGAGCGCGGACGATCACCGAATTCTCTTTCCAAAAGGTTCAGCAGCCATGCTTCTTCGACTCAACTCAACCCTTCTCATCGCCTCAGTCGGAATCATCGCCGTAGCAGCGGCCTGCTCTGACGACGACCCGGGCAACAACGGTGGCGGTGGCGCGAGCCAAGCAGGCGCGAGCGGGAAGGCGGGAAGCGCCGCCACTGCTGGTCGGGCGGGCGCCTTAGATACGGCAGGAGCTTCGGGCAGCGAGGCCGCCGGCGAAGCGGGTGCTGGTGGGGACAGCAGCCTGGGTGGCTCGGCCGGCCCAACCGACGTGCTCGTGAACGAGTTTCATCACCCCGTGGGGTCGGATGCCGCGCACGGGCGCGATACTTTCCGATTCGAGACATTCGGCAATGAAGGGTTTTGGACGCGAACACTGCGCCTGCCGCAAGGCATCGCTTCGAGCGGCCTCACTACCGCGGGAGCCCTGAAGCTCGGGCTAAACATCGACATCGACTCCGTGCCGACGGCGCTGCGCGCGAAAATCACCGCTGAGGCGAAGACGAATCTGTCGCTCAAGAACGCCCCGCTGCTCAATGATCCGGCGACGTTCATCGCGCTTCTGGAAGCAAACTCGGTTGTCGGATTTCCCGCGCGCAACGTAAAAACCTTGAACGGCACGCTCGATATCGACGATACCGACGTGTTCGCTGGCGAGAGTGTGGGCATGGCCTGCTCTTTGTGTCACGCCATCACGGACGGCAGCGTGTACTCGCTGCCGCACAGTGGCGGCATTGGCAAGCGCGTGGACGGGCTTCCCAATCATGATTTGAACTTCGGCGCGACCATCGCTCTCGGCGAAGCGAGCCGCGCCTTTTACCCGGGCCTGGCCCTGGACCTCGTGGCCAACAAGCACATGTCCGTCTCGCGCAAGGGCGTCGGCGTGGCTTTGATCTCCAAAGCGGCGACCGAAAAGGAAGTGGATGCATTCCTGAACGACCCTGAGCTGTATCCCGTCGGCATGTTCGATGACGCACCGGACGGCAATGCGGCGCCTTTGAAGAACGCCAACCTCTTCCGCACCGACCTCGCCGCCCCATGGGGCACAGACGGTTCCATCGAGCAGCTGCAGAACTTCAACAATCTCGTCTACACCGCGCTCATGGATCCAACTGACCTGACCACAGTCGGCGGGCGCCGTTTCATGTTCGACCGCGGTGTGGCCGCGGGCACCGAGATCGTGGACAACTACGTCGCAATTCTGGCGGACCTGGGAGTTCCTGCGGAAGGCACGAACGGCTACCCGTTCGTGGGCCGGCCGGATAATCCGTTGGTGGCCATCGGCCTGCCCGCAGGCGCCAAGGTGGAGGACACCCTGATCGGCATGCGTGTCGATGACACTGCCCTGTTCGACATGAACCTGTACCTCAATTCGCTGCCCGCGCCGGCCGGTGTGAAGACCAACGCTGCGGCAATCGCGCGTGGGCGCGAAGTGTTCCGAAGCACATGCACGACGTGCCACAACGACGATCAAAGCCGCTTCGTGCCGCCGAACATCGTGCCGTTCAACGACACGGTGGAGCTGTTCGAGAACGCACCGCCTCGGCCAGCCCTCTTGCCTGCTTACAAGGGGGTGCTGGTCGCCGATCGTTCTGCCTCTCGCCTCGTCCCCGCGCGCGATTCGGTGGGCATCTTCGATGACAAGTGGATCATCGTGGACGCCAGCGTGCGCAATCAGCCGCGCGGCAGCGCGCTGCCGCAGCTGCTCGATCTCGCTCGCAAACCGAACTTCCTGCACGACAGCTCGGTGGCAACGCTCGCTGACTTGCTCGACCCCGCGCGCGGGAAGAACGAGCCGCACCCGTTCTTCGTAGCGGACGCGGCGGAGCGCGATGATGTCGTCGCGTTCTTGGAGAGCTTGGACGACCAGGGTCTGTAAGTCGGAACGCCATAGCCATGCTTCGCCCGCACCTCGATTATGAACGCATCGTCGAGCAGACCATCTTTTCGAGGGTGCGGGCGTTGCTTGCAGAAAAGTTCGGAATCGCAGTCAACGAAGTCGAGCTCGATTCGATTTTGGTCGGCGATCTCGGTATCGAACAGGCTGATATGGATTACCTGATGCTGACGCTGGAGGCGGCGTTCGACATCGACATCACCACGGCCGAGGCCGCACGGATCGTCCGCGTTCGGGACGCCGTGCGCTGTGTTCTTGGCGTCCGCGCCTAGCTGCACCTGTAAGTCTCGTTCAACCAAATCGAATTTGGCGCCAGGCGCTAACAGGGGCTTGCTGTGCCGGGTAGCTCACGAGGAACCCTTGCTTTCCTCAGTCCGCCCACAGCTGCATTCCTTGGGCGGTTTGGAGTGAACGGCACAACTGGGCTCGTGCACGCCGTCGCGCAGGCACGCGGGGCAATTACAGATGAACTCGGGATTCCGGTCTTCGGCCATACCGTCATCAAGCACATGCCGCGCCAAGCGAAGACCCGAGACCCGTTGTGACGCCCGCAGCGTCCGGGCACTTCGCGCTCGGCAGCGGTGCTTGGTCTTCCGCCACAAAACATGTGCGGACGGACCGCGCCGCCGAAGGCTGCGTCGCGGTCCGTCCGATTTCTGTGACCATCAACCCAAAAACTTGGGTTCGTTGCTTCTCGTTACTTCGTCGAGATCGTGACCTTGAGGACCGAGCTGGCGGCCGGGTAGGAGTACGTGTCGGTGGTGACGGCGCTCAACAGTTGCACTTTGCCTTCGCCTGGCGTGCCGGTGTTGGCGGCCAGCTGGTTGGTGACCGTGTTGGGACCGATGGCGGGGACTTCGTTGCCTTCGGTGCCGGCGTCCCAGAGGGCCAGTTGGTCACTAATGTCACCGCTGAGCGCTACGCCATCGGCGTCGAACAGCGGGATACCAGTGGCTTTCGAGCCGAGGAAGACGTCGTTCGTGGCCGCGAGCATCGTGGCCAGTGAGAGCGAGTCCCCGGGGCTGGCGTCGAAGGTGAATTGGTACTTCGAGCCCGGCAGGATCGGGCCAGGCGCGGATGCGCCCACGGGCGTGTTGAACACGGCGCCCGTGAGGTAGCCGTCGAGGGACGGCAGAGTCACGCCGAGCGACGCTGCGTTGCCGTCTTCAGCGAGCGCTTCGAGGCCCTTCGCATAGTCCGCCGCGTTGGTGGTGAAGAGCGGCTTGCTGCCCGCTTCGTGAACCAACCACACGCCCGGAGAAGCGGGGTAGGTGACGCCCGTGTTCGACGTTGCGTAGGTTCCCAGTGTTTGCGGCTTGCCGTCCTCCGCGAGGGCTTCGAGACCGTGCACCGGGGCTGGCAGTTGATCGGTGAACAGTGGGTTTGCGACACTGCTCACGACCCACACGCCGGGCGAGAGCGGCAACGGGTGGCTCACGTTGTCGCCAGTCGTTAGCGCCGCGCCGGCCAGATCGTCGATCGTGATGTCGAACTTGGTGCCCGTGGTGTGCGCCACGGTGACCTTGATCAGGGTATTGACCGCCGGATACGCGAACACGAAGCCCTCGGTCACGGTGCCGATCTTGCGCACCTTGGTATTCGTGTCGACCGGGCCCGTATTGGCGAGTAGTTGTTTGGTGACGGTGTTCGGACCGATGAAGGGTTCTTCGTTCAGCTCGGTGCCGGCATCCCAAAGGTAAACTTGGCTCGTTACGTCGGCGGTAATGGGCGTGCCGTTGTCGAGATATAGCGGGATGCCATCGCCGCTGGGCGCGAAGAACAGATCGTTCGTCGCAGCCAGCATGGTCGCGAAAGAGAGCTTCTGCTTGCGACCCGCATCGATCGTGAATTTGTAGCTCTTACCTGGACTTGCCGGACCTGCGGTGAGGTCGCCAACTGGGGTGTTGAAAACGCCGGAGCTGGTGTAAAGCTCGGTCGGGGCGACGTTCTCGAGCGTCACGGTGAATGTCTCGGCGTTCGATCCGCCGCCTTCGCCGCCCGCTTCGCCAATCCCGCCTGCACCTGCGCTGTCCACGGCGCCCGCTTCGTTCCCGGTGCCCGCACTTTCGTCCGTGCCTGCCGCGCCGCCTTTGCCGGCAGTGCCCGCCCCGCCGGCCTTACCCGCTGATCCCGCGGTGCTCTTGCCACTCGCACCAGCGTTCGGCGTCGGGTTCGAGCCTGAATCGTCGTCGGTTCCGCACGCAGCCAAGAGCGCGCTGGAAGCACAAAACACGACCGCTAAGTTTCTTAGTTTCATCGAAGAATCCTCCTCAAGCTATTCGCGGCGTCGAAACATACGAGCCGATGTGGCATTTATGTTCGAAGCGCGAGCTGAACCGACAGCCCGCCATCTCCTATTCACGCAGATGAAACACTGCGCGCAAGCAGCTTTATCGCCACGACGCCTCCTGCGAGTGAGCGTGACAATTCGGCGTAGTCGCTTCTCACGCTAAACGAAAGCAACGTGTCAGCACGACACAGGTGAGCGACGCGACTCGACCTCGAAATCTTTTTTTTGATTCAATTTCGCGAAGGTCGTGAGCAGGTCCTCGACAGGCAGCGCACCGCGACGCTGACGATGGCGTCGCGCGATCACGCTTGGGGTGCGGCTGCGGCGGGGAGCTCGGCAGTGCACGCCCGGCAGCGCGTTGCCTTCGCGGGCAGTGTTTCGAGGCAGTACGGGCATTCCTTGACTGCCGGCGGCGGCGCGCCCGGATCATGATGATGTACCAGCCGTTCTTCGGCCGCTTTGACCAGCTTGCTGACGATGATGTACAGCGCGAGCGCCACCACGAAGAAGTCGAGCACTGCGCCCAAGAAGTCACCGTATTTGAGCACCACGTTGTCTTTCGGGTCGGCTGCAGTGCGCAAGATGATGCCGTTCGTGCGCCAATCCCCGGAGGGCAATACGAGCGATACTAGCGGCATCACCACGTCCGCCACCGCCGCCGTCACGATCTTACCGAATGCTCCACCGATCACGACGCCGACCGCCAAATCCACGACGTTGCCCTTGAATGCAAACTTTTTGAAGTCTTCGAAAAACGCCATGCCCGACGATAACCTCGAGATGCTGGCGGTCTAGCGAAGCTGAGACGAAGCACGACTTCACCGCAGCACTCACGACACATTGCGCCGATGAGGCGGAAGGCCACACTGAGCGCGCTTCGCCAGCAAACGATATCGCAGGTGGGACAACCGCGGGCGAGCTGTGGGTCGAAGGCGACACGCTGAGCAGATCGATGGCGTAAAACTTGAATAGGATTCAGACGCCATGAATGAGTTCAAAATCACGAAGCAGCCCGTCGAAGACGCCGATCAGTGGGCGGCAGTGCCAGGCACGCCGGCGCGCGCGATCGAGCTGCACCCGCCCGAAGGCGAGGACTGGTCGCTCCACTCGTTCCAAAATGGCAACGCTGAAGTGGTCGCGGTCTGGATGCGCACCAGGCGGCCGCACGCCATGTCAGAAGTCTATGCCCACCCCCATGAGCAGGATGCCGCTCAATTGGCCGTGAAGACAGTGGCAGACATCCCGGCGCCGAAGCTGTAGCTCTACCGACTTGCACCGCGATTCGGCGAGGCCACCGCCCCCGGGTTGAGCCCGCTCAATTCGAACAAGATAGCGCGGTTGCGTAACGCAGGCGCACGAGCCGGCACGGACGCCGAAAACCCTGTGAGTGGCAACGTCGCGTGAACCACGGCAGGGTCCGTGTCCGTTCGTTCACCAGGTGCAGCCAACAATTTCATGCACGCAGTGCGTGCATGCTCTGTGGCGTTGGGACGTTGATTGGACTTCGGCGCTGCTGACCAGCATGCCGGGTGAAACCACCCAGTCGCCAATCTACGAGCTCCGCGACACCCCAACCACCGATACCCGAGCCGACCCAGGTCAAGATTGAGCTCGAGATGCAAGCGTCGAGTGATTGGTGCGCAGATCGAAATCAGTATCCGAGGCGGTTTTGATTTCGGTACGTCAATCGCACTTGGCTGGCCCGAGCACGACGCCGCGTTGCTTTTCCGTGGTACGGTTGTCGATGCGTAAACATTTCTATCTCGCGGATTCGCACGCAAACGTTCTCGTAGCATTCGCCGAAGCAGTGAAGGCTGCGGGTGGCACGTGCGAGACCCGGGTAATCGATCAGCCCGATCCGAGCGCGCGGTCGGGCCAGCTCGTGGAGGCTGATTGGCCCGACAACGCACGCGCGGTGACAGACCGTTGGGAAAGCATGCGTGCTTCTAAACTGGTGGTCGACGCTTGAGTCCCGTCCTGTGCGTCGGCACTTTGCCACGTTGCACGTTGCCGTGATTGCCGTCAGGCCATGAGCATGAGCAACGCAGAGCTGAGCGAGATTTGGATTGCTACCGCTACGACAATCAACGAGCCCCAAGCCGACATGTGGAGCCTGCGCTTCGTGATCGACGGTGTGCAGCTGGTCGAGCAAGCAGTAAAAAGGCTCGACGCAATCGGCGTGACAATGCGCCCCAATGGTGGCCCCATGGAATACCTCGTCGAATTTCCACCTCCGGTGGTGCTCGAGGTCGTTACCACATTGGTCGACCAAGGCGCTAACCTGTGCGCCGAGCAAAGTTTGCAACCCATCCCGTGAACACACCAAGACAACGACGATGGTAGGGGCACCAACTTCGCGGTGAACGCAAAAGCCTGGTGGCGTCGCGCGCTCGTTGGACGGATGACTCGTCTTTGTCGATCGATGACGTGCTGGCGCGTTCAATAGGACGGCCAGGTGCCGGGCCTCCCTCGCCCTTCTTCCGGCGTCACCTGGGCATCGTTTGCTCCGTCCCCTGAAGCAAAGGTAGCGCTGCTCACCTCCTCGCCAGACTCTGACGGGATACTCGATTCGCGCGCTGGCTCAGCGTCCAACGACCGTGCCACGCCCTGCGACGCGACCATGGCTGACAAGCACCGATCGAAGAACTGCGTGCTCTCCCCGTTTCCGGCGCTCCGCGCAACCGCGAGCCCACGCCGCGCGATCGCTACTCCGGCATCCAGGTGCGCGCGCACCGCTCGTCGCAGCTCGACCAGCTCCGGCAAGACTTCCGAATCGGGCTTCGCCATTTTTGACTCAGCGACGAGTGCCGTCGACGGGCGCACTGGGCGCCGCTTCGTCACCGGGCCCGTGGAGTTTTCCATCGTTTGCCGGCTGCCGATGGAAAGCAGCGAATGCGATCACGGCCAAGGCCGCGAAGGCAAGCAATGGCAGTAGCCAAGTCGCGACGGAGCGCTTGGCGCTCCGCGGACGATCCCCCTGCGGATCCGCCGCGAGGCCTTCACGGAACGTGGCCTCGGCTGGCGGAGCCGGCGCATCGAACAGGTTTTCAGGCTCTTCGGAACGGTCGTTGGTGGGAGTAGGTTGCATGTAGCGGCTCACTGCAACTTAGGTACCGTCAGGGTGGGTCGAAGTTCCCGGCGAGCAAACGCTGGAGTGAGCACCGACGAATGCCGGTGCCGACTCAGCACAACGGCCATAGTGGCCGCGCCCTGGACTTTCATCCTCTTGGAGACCGCTTGCGGCGCTAGCGATGCCGAGCTTGTCTTGCTTTTCTGTGGCCCTGCCACGATGCGCAATCATCATCGATCGGCAATCATCATGCAGCGAAGCAACTCGAGTGCCCAATGCGCGCGTCATATCACGCAGATCGCGCCGGTGTTTGCTCGAGTTGGCTCGTTGCTATTCACCGGGCGAGGCGAGGCGCGTTGTCACGCGCGGCAAAAAGCCGTACTGACGAGCTAGCGACCGCACTCGCCGCCGACCGCGTTGAGCGAACCGAAGCATGGCACCAGGTCAGCCAGCCCGTGGTGACCACAATCTTCACCCTCAGGGAGGTCACACCGATGCGTCGTGCTCTTGCACACCGGCACAAGCCTTCGACACGAAAAATTCGGGCTGAACGCTGAATTGTCGTTTGAAGCGCGCGGAAATCGCCTCGCTCACGCGACCCACTGCGCTCTCTTCGAGCAAGGTGATGGTGCAGCCACCGAAGCCGCCGCCGGTCATGCGAGCACCGTAAACTCCGGGCTCAGCCGCCGCCGTGTCGACGGCGGCATCGA
>JBEQTH010000056.1:0-83767 GCA_040348785.1 Myxococcales bacterium
GCCGACACAAAACGGGAACCGATTCCAGGTGTGAGCTTTCGCACGCCAATTTGCCCCGCAGTTTGTTGCCTGATGCGATCTTGTTAAGGAGGCTAACATTGCAAAACGAAACTACGGTTTCGCGATGCACCGACTCGTCGTGGCCCTGCTGGGCTGTTTGTTCGTCATCTCGCTTCCTTGGGCCTGTAGCTCGACCTCGACCCCTCAGCCACAACCAGGCTCGTCATGCGCACAAGGGCAGACGAGCTGTGGGAGCAGCTGCGTCTCCACCAGCGTAGACCCCAACAACTGTGGCGCCTGCGGAAAGGCTTGCGGCACCGGTCAGCAGTGCTCGGCAGGCAGCTGTCAATGTGCGGCGGGGCTCGCCAACTGCAACGGCAAATGCGTAAGCCTGACGAGCGACACGAGTAACTGCGGCGCCTGCGGCACCGCCTGCGGCGCGGGCCTGTTCTGCGTCTCGAGCGCGTGCTCGGCGAGCTGCCCGCTGACCACGTGCGGCACGAGCTGCATCAACACGACTAGCGATCTGTTCAACTGCGGCGCGTGCGGCAAAGCCTGCGGAAGCGGCCAGCAGTGCGCGAACGGCGCTTGCACTTGTCAGGCCGGGCTCACGCTGTGCAACGGCGTTTGCCAGAGTGGTGCCTGCGGCGGCTCGGGCGGCGCGGGCGGTGGGGGCGGCGGCAGCTCGGCGGGCGCGGGTGGTGCGAGCGGGGCCAACACGGCCGGCGCGGGTGGCGCGAGCGGCGCAAGCACGGCCGGCGCCGGTGGCGCGAGCGCCGGCACGGGCGGCTCGATGGACCCGACGCCCGTCGATCTCAACTGCACAGTGAACGGCGCAAGCTTGAAGGTGGCGGCCGGCGACGTGATCTCCGATTTTCGTCAGACCACTCCCATCATGTACAAGGTGGGTACGCGGGGCGGCACCGAGTGGTACGCTTACGGTGCCGAGGGAGCGGATGGCCCTTCGACGCCCGGTGTGGGCAGTAACTCATTCGCGATCGACGCGGCAAATCCCGGTCCGTGCAACAGCGGTGGCTCGCTCAAGGTCTCTTCGCCGGGCAACTCCGGCTCCTCGGGCTGGGGTGTAGGCTTCGGCATCAATTTGATGGGCGACGTGCCCGGCTCGGCAACGCCGATGAAGGACAAGTTCGACGCCAAGGCCGCGGGCTACACCGGCATCGGCTACTTCATGAAGTGCCAGGCCGAGACCGACTTCTTCTACATCAAGACGGTCGATGTCCCGAACGATGCCGACGTGCCGAACCCGGTGTGCTCGTACGCGGGCGGCGGGACGATCTGCAATCAATACGGGCAGAAGAACTCGACGCACATGACCACCTGGACGTACCAAAAGGTGTACTTCAGCGAAACGCTGCAAGACTGGGACGGCGGCACGATCACGAGCGGCATCAAGGCCGACCAGCTAACGGCGTTCCAGATGCAGGTGAACACTCAGTACACCCGGGATGGCTCTTCGCGGGTCGCGAATCCGTTCACGTGCTGGATCGACGACGTGCACTTCGTCAAAGATCCTGCGCCTTCCGCCGGCGTCAGCCCGAAAACGTGCACCTCGGGCACGGCCGCGCCCGGTGGTTACTACGTGACCGGCAACAAGATCATGGACTGCAAGACCGGCCAACAGAAGATCTTCCACGGCGTGGCTCGCCCCTCGTTCGAGTGGGATCGCGCGGGCTGGAACATCACGTACGAGGATCTGGCACGCATCGCGGCCATGAAGGCCAACGTGGTTCGCTTTAGCCTGAATCAGCAGTTCTGGCTCGATTCGGCCAAGGGCGCCCTGTACCAGGCGTACGTGGACCGCGCGGTGAAGTGGACGCTGTCGCTCGGCATGGACGTGATCCTCGATTTGCATTGGCTCACGACGGCCGGGCAAACCAACATGTCCGACAGCACGTCGAACCAGTTCTGGTCGTCGGTCGCCGGCAAGTACAAGAACGAGGGGCGCGTGATGTTCGAGCTGTTCAACGAACCGCACGACATCCAACCCGCTGATTGGAAGTCCGGTATGCAGGGCATGTACAACGCCGTGCGCAACACGGCGGGCGCCCAGAACCTGGTGCTGCTCGGCGGGCTCGACTGGTCGTACAACCTGTCACAAGTGCTGCCCGCCCAGGCGCTCAGCGGCACGAACATCGCCTATGTCACGCACCCGTACAGCTTCAAGGGCAACAGCAGCAGCGCCTGGGACAGCGCGTTCGGCAACTTGGCCGCCACCTATCCGATCATTGCCACCGAGTTCGGACAAGCCAACACGACTCCTGGCGGCAGCCTGGGTTGCGACGGCACGATCTACACGAACATGCTCAATTACTTCAAAACCAAGAGCATCGGCTGGACAGGCTGGGCCTGGTACGTCGATCGCGGCGTGAAAGACGCGAGCCAGACCTGCGGTTTCCCGCAGCTGATCACGAGCTACAGCGGCACGACGAACGCCGCGGGCACCGCGGTCAAAGCCGCATTCTGAAACAGCGAGTGAAGCGGGGTTCGGCGCTGTTCGCGCCGCACCCCGCCGCACTCGTTCACGCCCAAGTCAGGGCGTGAGCTTGATCAGACGCGAGCCGTGGCTTGGCAGCGTCGCACTGAAGCTGCCGCTCATCGAGCCCAGATCGCTCTTGGCCACGAGGTCGCGCACTTTCATCGAGGCCGCGCCGCCCACGTCACTGAACTTCACGCTCGCGCTCGCCGCGCCGCTACCGAAGTTGAACAAGCCCACGTTGATCGTGCCATCCGGCAATTTCGCGTAATAGACGTTGTTCCCGGTCAACGGCTTGGCCGGCACCGCGGCTTGATTGACCGCGATCACTTCGGGGTTGGTCAAGATCTTGAGGTCCGCCGCGTCCAGGTTCGAGGCGTCTGACCCGAGGAACAGCGGCGAAGCGTTGATGGCCCAAAACGAAAAGTACGTTTGGCGTTCGTCGAGCGACAGACCGTTCTTGTCGCCGTTACCGATCTCGAGCGAATCCAAGTCATTCCAGCCGCCGGGGCCGCCGTACGACACCCAGGGCGGCATGGCGTTGATATTGCGCACCACGTGCGCCCAGTTCGTGAGCGTGTCGCAGTAGCACTCCACGTCATTGCCGATGCGCCAACCGTTGCTGTACGTCTTCCAGGTATTGACGGCGCTGATCGCGAGCATGTTGCTGAGCTCGAGCCACACCTGATGCCCGGTTTTGTCCAACGCGGCACGCCATTGCTTGATGTCGTCCTGATTGTCCGCGTTCCCGCCACCGCCGCCGGGCCCGACGAAATCCAGCTTGATGAAATCCACACCCCAGCTCACCAGCAGGTCTGCGTAGCTTTGAATGTAGGCGACGGCGCCCGGCTTGCTGTAGTCGAGCTTCTTGGCGGCGTTCTCTTTCTTGTTGGTGTTGCCGGCTTGATTCAGGCAAACATCCTTGAGCTTGACGCTCGTGCCGAGCACTGGGTAGTTCGCGTCGTAGGCTGCGGTGATCACGCCGGGCACCAAGTAGATGCCGAACTTCATGCCCTTCGCATGCACGTAGTCGGCAACGCCCTTGATGCCGTTCGGAAATTTTCGGGTGTCCGGCTTCCAACGACCGTTGGCGTCGAAGCCACTGTACCAACCATCGTCGATGTTGATGTAGTCGTATCCAAAAGGCAGCAGTTGCGTGGCGACGGCATCGGTGACCGCTTTGATCTTGGTCTCGGTCGGGTTGGCCTCCAAGCTGCTCCAGCTGCTCCAGCCCATGTACGGTTTGGCCGCCAACTTGCCGGGCGCGCCGCCAGCGCCGGCCATGCCGTTGCCGCCGCCTCCGGCAGCCGAACCGCCGCTGCCCGCACCAGCAACCGGCGCATCACCGCCGAACGAAGTGTCGCCTGCGGTGTTGTTGCCACCGCTCGCCCCCGCGACAGCAGCGGCGCCAGCGAACGACGTGCCCGCGGCACCAGCAGAGCCACCGCCGGAAGCAGCCGCACCTGGAGCTCCAGCGGATGGATTCGTTGCGGCCCCGGCACCGGCGTTCGGCAGAGCGGACGGCGCGCCATCCGAGGAGCAGCCGAGCTGCGCCGTAATGGCGAGTGCAACGAGCCCCAGCGATCTTGGGGAAATGACGAGCTTGAAGTTCTTGGGCACTGCGCAGTCCTCCAGATTCATCTAGGGAGGAACAGGAGCGCGATCGTTCACGGACGCAGCACACATCTCGCACGATGAAGTAGTATTTCCTAACCTCCGCTCTCGACATCCCTCGACATAAGCGTGCGCTCACGCGGTGCGGCGGCTTCGGAACAATCCGTTCGGCTCGAAACGCGTGAATGATTCAGATCATTTTTTGATCGAAACCGAGCACCACGGCATTAGCCGGCGTGAAAGCATTTCGAATTTCGGGGTCGCTCGCGATTGTCACGTTCGCTCTGCTCGCTGCTGCGTGCGGCTCGAGCACCGACGACACGGGAAACCCGCCCGTCGTCAGTGGCGGCGGCGCGCAAACGGCTGGGGGTAGTCCCGGAACCGCAGGCAGCGGCTCTCCGGGTGCTGGCGCACCCTCCTCGACGTTAGGCGGCGCACCTGCGACCAACGCAGGCGCGGGCGGCGCACCGACGACGAGCGCAGGTGCAGGCGGCGCGCCGATCACGAACGCTGGTGCAGGCGGCGCCCCTACCAGCAATGGCGGAAGCGGTACCACCGGTGGCAACAGTGGTGCGGGCGCGCCGGGCACTGCCGGAGCTGGCGGCGCGGTCACTGGCGGAGCCGGCGCAGGTCCGGTTTCACACGAGATCTGGGTGGCACCCGACGGCAAAGACACGAACCCCGGCACCGTGGACGCACCGATGCTGACGGTCTGTGACAGCGTGGCCAAGGTCGGCGCTTGCTACAAGCTCTGCCCCAGCTCGTACAGCTGCCCGGCAAGCGGCGGGACGATTTGGATGAAGGGCGGCACCTACAAGATAACGAAAAAGATCGACATCGGCGCGATCCGCCCGGGCGTTGCGGGCGGCGTCATGAACCTGTTCGCGGTCGCCGGACAAAAGCCGATCATCGATGCGTCCGCGCTCGACACGGCGGACGTGACCAAGACGGGTATCGGCATTCACTTGAAGGCCAGCTACTGGCACATCAAGGGCCTGGAAGTGATGAACGCGCCGCACAACTGCATCAAGGTCGAAGGCGGCTACAACACGATCGAGAACGTGGTCGTGCACAAGTGCGGCAACACCGGCATCACGATCAGCGCCTATGACGGGACGGATATGTCCGCTGGTCCTGGCTCCAACAACACGATCCTCAACTGCGACTCGTGGGGCAACGTCGGGATCGACGGCCGAGGCGAAGATGCGGACGGCTTCGGCGCGAAAGAGCAAGCGGGCAAGAACAACGTGTTCAAGTTCTGCCGCTCGTGGAACAACGCGGACGACGGCTACGACTTCTACGGCTGGGCCGATCCGATCACCGTGCAGGGCTGCTGGTCGTTCGAGAACGCCAAGATGAACGCACCCGGGGGTGACGGCAATGGCTTCAAGCTCGGTAAGGGCGCTGGCGGGCACATCGTAAAAGACGCGATTTCGGCATACAACGTGGCGACCGCGTACACCTCGAACGGAGCCGACAAGCTGTCGACGTGCACCAACTGCAAGCAGTGCTCGAACGGCTCGGTCACCGGCAGTGGCGACCACGGCATCTCGGGAACGATCGCCACCATGAGCCCCTGCGCTGATCTGAAGAAGGGTGAAGGCGCACGAAACGCGGACGGCTCACTGCCGACACTCTGAGGCGCACTCCGGCGCGCGCCTCGGCGCCGGAGTGAATTTTCTGATTCACCAATCGACGTGACAGGCGGGACGCATGATGCGTGACGCGCCGAGCAGTGGAAAAATCCGGCTCGCGCCGAGAAAGTGACCATTTCCGCCGCCGGTGGCTGTGCTACGCGGGACCCATGTCAGGTGCTCACAACGTGGGGCCTTTCGGGATGACCTGGATGCAGCTCGCCACCTCGATGCTGTCGTCCATCGAGCCTCACCTGGTTCGCTCCATCGAGGCTTGCGACTTTGCCAATTGGTTGGCCAAGGTCGAATCACATCCGGAGTACTCACTCGAACCCGGTGAGAAACAGTTCGCCGTGGTGGCGGTCGAGGTCGGCTATCTCGAGTGGATGCACGGGCCCAATCAGCACGAGGACGTGCGCAAGCTCCCGTTGAGCGATCGCGTTCGCCTGTCGCTCGTCGCGGTCCAATTCGAAGCCGGGATCAGCGTGACACGTCCCGCTCAGAGCCTCGGGCGGCGGGCGTAACGTCCCTCACCCCCCGGAAAGACAGGCGATATTTCTCATTAATAGAGTGAAACACGCGCTGACTTGTCCAATCGGCCCTGGGGTGCGAAGAACTGGGCGCATGCGTTCCTTACCGATCTCGTTGGGCTTGGGTTGTGTGTTCCTCTGCTCGAGCGCCCTCATCGGGTGTGACACGAGCACCCTCCCCGACGGGGCGCTGGGTTTCTTGACCGCACCGGGTGACGATCCTTGGTCGGGTCCACCCGCCGTCGATCACGTGCAGGTCGATTTCGTTCAAGGGACGACCCGTTCGCCCCTGGCCGACATCCAAGCACCGCCTTCGACCATCTCGCTCGGAACCGGGGGGCCGAACGATGTCGTGGGCCACTTCGAAGCGACCGGGCTGACCAGCGCCGGAGATGCCGTGGTGTTCGGTTCGTCCATTCCTTTCCACGTGCTGGGCTACGCGGGCGCGTACGTGCCGCTGTTCATGGCGCGCAAGGGTGGCTTTGCAACCGCACCGACCTCGCTGCTCTCGCCGCACGTTCGCCCCGTATCTGCGCTGGCCTCGCAAGCGTACTTGTTCATCGCCGGTGGCGCGGACGCCGCGCTGGACGTTTACGATTCGGGAACGTGGCTGATGCCGAGCAACGAGACGCCGCTGCCGCAAACGGTGAAGAGCCTCGCGATTTCGGGCATCGCCATGTTGATGCTCGACGACACCAAGCAAACGTGGCTGGACCTCACGACCGGTGCCTCGTCGGCCGCGAACCCGCCCTCGGGTCTGACCTGGGCGGAGGTCGTGGGCGGCCGAACGTTCGTCGCGAGCGATGGGACGATCTACATCGTCGGTGCCACGCGCACCGAAGGCGATCCCACGAACAAGGTCCTCGAGATAGACACCTCGGGCAATTTGCACGCGCTTTTGCTCAACACCGCCCGCCTCGGCGCGGCGGCCGCCCTGGTGGAAGACTCGCTGTTGGTCGCGGGTGGCAGCCCTGATGGCGCGGGTGCCGAGCTACTGGCGCTGGGCGCGACCACGTTCGGTGAGCTCGGCTTGCCCGCAGACGACACGGTTGGCGCGAGCCTCGTCGAGCTCACGAGCGCGAGCGCGCTGCTCGCCGGTGGGCATGATGCGAGCGGCGCACCGACCGCCACTCGCAGTATCGACCTCGGTTGTGCAAAGAAATGCAGCACGACTCAGATCCCGAACGCCGAGTTGAGCATCGCTCGCGCGAACGCCTTCCGGCTCGCGGACAACCTGGCGCTCGTGGTCGGCGAAACCGACGACGAAGAAACTCACGCCTACCTGTTCGATGCGACAGGCGACGAAGCGACGCTCGTGGAGCAGGCATTGCGCACCCCGCGCAGTCAAGCCTCGGCGACCCAACTACCGAATGGTCAAGTCGCGATCCTCGGTGGCACCGAGCTCGACACGGGTAACCCCGCACTGAGCCTGGATGTTTTCTTCCCGTAGCCGTTGACAGCTTCGGGCGCACCGGCCTGAATGCCGGGCCATGGCGGTCGGCTTTTCCCTGCTGCGCACGAGCGGCCGAGCGGCGCGCGCCGGTGTTTTACACACGCGCCGGGGGGACGTCCCGACACCGGTGTTCATGCCTGTCGCGACGCACGCCGTGTTTCGTCACATCTCGATGGATGACGCCCGAAGCACCGGTGCGCGCATCATCTTGTCCAACACGTACCATCTGCTGGATGCGCCGGGCCCCGAAGTGTTCCAGCGCTTCGGCGGGATTCACGAGCTCATGGGCTGGCCAGGCGCAGTGCTCACCGACAGCGGCGGGTTTCAGATCTTCTCGCTCGCCGGCGAGCGAACGATCACCGAACGCGGAGCGCACTTCCGACTGCCTAGTGGGCGCCGCCATCTGCTCACTCCCGAGTCCAGCATCGAAACGCAACAGGCCATCGGCAGCGATATCATGATGGCGCTCGACGTGTGTCTCGAGTCCACGTCCGACGAAGCGACGACGCGCGCGGGCATGGCCACGACCCACGCCTGGGCGATTCGAAGCCTGGAAGCGCACGCCCGGAAGCAGAACGGCCAGGCGCTGTTCGGGATCGTGCAGGGGGGCGTGCACGCGGCGCTGCGGGAAGAGAGCGCTACGGCGATCACCGCCCTAGGCTTCGATGGTTTCGCGATCGGCGGTCTGGCAGTCGGCGAGACTCGCGAAGAACGCGAGAGCATGACCGCCCTGTGCACGCGCCTGCTGCCCGAAAATAAGCCCCGCTACTTGATGGGCGTGGGCACCCCGCTCGACTTGCTGGAAGCAGTGGAGCGCGGCGTCGACCTGTTCGACTGCATCTTGCCAACCAAGATGGCTCAACAAGGTTGGGGCTATACGTTCCAGGGCGTACTCGAGACTTTGCGCCCGTCGATGCAATTCGCCAAAGGCCCGCTCGAGCCCGGCTGCCCGTGCCTGTCGTGCACGACGCAGCCGCTCGGCTACATCCATCACCTGCTGCGTGGGGGGCACAGCCAAGGCGTGCGCTTCCTGGCCATCCACAATGTCCATCACACCCAGCGTTTGATGGCTCGGATGCGCGCAGCCATCCTGGCCGACACGTGGCAGGCCTTGCACGCAGAGCTGCGCGAACGCTTACCGCTGCGCATCAAGGAGCCTTTGGGTGGCACGTGACGGCGACTTCGAGCTGGTCACGCTGCGCAACGGCGCGCGTGCCGTACGCCACTTGGGTCATGGTGAGGTCATGCACCCGAGCGTTGGACCGTGGCAAGAGGCGGTCGCGCTGTATGCCGAGCAATCGCGCCTCGTACAAAAGCTGACGCAGGACGGGCCGCCGCTGTGCGTCTGGGACGTTGGGCTCGGCGCAGGAACGAACGCGGTCGCGGCGCTCACGGCGGCGGCCAGCCTTGGCGCCGCGCAACGGCGACGCCTGTGCATCGTCAGCTTCGAGATCGACCTCAGCCCGCTCCGCCTCGCGCTCGGGGATGGCGAGGGGTTTCCGTTCTTGCGTCCCTTCGCGGAAGCCGCCCGGACGCTGGCCACGGCCCAGCGCTTTCAAAACGGGCTCGTGGATTGGGAGCTTCACTTGGGGGACGCGGCGGCGCTCTGGCGCGAGGCCGCGCGCCCCCCAGATCTGATCTACTTCGATCCGTTTTCTCCGGTATCGAATCCGGACCTGTGGACGCCGCAGGCGTTCGCACAGCTCTTCGGGCGCGCGCGCGAGGCCGTGGCGGGCTGTTCTTTGTTCACGTACAGCGCGGCCACGCCGACGCGCGTGTCTTTACTGCTCGGCGGCTTCTGCGTCGGGACCGGGCAGGCGACGGGCATGAAGACGGAGACCACGGTCGCTGCCACCGAGCTCGCGCTGCTCGACAAGCCGCTCGATCGGCGTTGGCTCGAGCGCTGGGAGCGTTCGTCGTCCAAGGCGCCTCATGGCCAGCCGCTCAGCCCAGAAATCGAGCGCGCGGTGCGGGGGCACGCTCAGTTCGCCGCGCCGCGCCCCTGACCCCTGACCGCTCAACGCGAGACGCACACGCCATCGCGGCAACCTTGATCGCTCGAGCACGCCATGCCGCACGCCCCGCAATTGGCGCTCTCGACCAGCAAGTTTGCGGGACAGCCCGCCTCGTTCGCACAGCCGTAGCCGAACAAGCACGCCTTCACGACGCAGGCTTCTCCCGCACAATCGGGAATTGCGTTGGCCAACGCGCACGGCTCGCAGTGGTCGACGGAACAGCCGTACGCCGGATCGCTCTGCTCGACGCAGTTCCCGGTACCGCATAGCTTTTTGCCCGGACCGCAGCCGCGGTCGACGTCGCTCACGTCGACGACCAGCGAGCAACCGAGCGCGCCGAGCAAGGCAGCGGCGACCAGCGAGCGGGCGATCCGGATCAGCCCCATCAGAACTGACCGCGCCACACAAAGCTTGCGCCATGACCGGTCGCAGCCAATGCCGGACCGGAGCTCGGCGCACCGCGAAACACGACCGGGCGCCGCAGGTAGCTGTAGACCGCCAACCCCGCGAGCGCGATGCCTACGCCGCCCGTGACGTCGGCGAGCACGAGCTTCGTTTCGATCGACGTGCGCGTGCTCGAATCACAGGTCGGCGCACAATGGGCCTGGGCGTCGCGATGTTCGCGCACGCCCACCACCAATAGTGCCGTGGAGCTAGCGAAGGCCGCCAGCGCGCCTGCCGACAGCCAGTAAGTCGCGGCGGAGACCGGTCGCTCGGGAGCCGGGGCTCGGGGCACGGCCGGAGCCCTGGGCAGGGCCGCGAAGCGCAACTGTTCGACGTGATTCTTCTCGCCCTTTTGAAGCACGATAGTCCGCTCGATCGCGGGCCGTGCGCCGAGCGCCACGCGCAATCGGTGCGGGCCCGGTAATAGCTCGAGCGGTGTTGGTGGGTCGGGGAGCGAAAGCAGAACGCCATCGAGCTCGACGCGTAACGGTTCGCGATCGTCCTCGCGCTGAACCACGATCAGCAGCGTGGGTAAAGTCCGGGCCAGCTCATCGAGCCACGCGCGGCAATCGGAGGCGATGGCGAGCGGGCAGCGCTCCTCTGCGCAACTCAGCATGGCTGCGCGCGCACCGAGCCACTGCTCTTGCACGCGTAATTGACGAGCGGACTCGTGCTGCGCCACACACTGTTCGATGTTCGCCGTGGACGTCTCTTCCGAAGCTTCCGAGGTGCCCTGAGCAGGTGAGCTACTGGCCCACGAACTGAGGAGCGAGATTGCCAAAGCCGATGCAAGTCGCCGCGTCATGGTGTGTTCGTTGACCCCTCGGTAAGCCGCTCTTGCCAACGAGCGAGTAATGGCTCCGTGTCGGACAGCAATAGAATCACGTCCTCCACGCTGCTCGCATCCGCTCCGGTTTGAGTCATGAGCGCGAGCTTCGCGCTCAGCTCTTCGTCCGGGTAATACGGCGGGAACAGCCCCGAGGTCGCGAGCACTTTGCGGACGTCGTCCGACTCGAATGCGGCTCGGGAGCTCGCTGCGCGCACGCCGAGCGTCGTGATGTCTACGTCTTTTCGCGCTGGAATCGAGCCTTTTTCCAGGCTGAAGGCGAGCTGCGCGTCACCCGAAGCGATGGTATCGAGCAGCGCCTCGCTATCCTCCGCGTAGGGCGCTCCGATCGGCAAGGGGAAGGTGTCGGAGGTGAACACGAACGTGTGCTCGGAACCGGGGAACGGCTGCGCATCCACATCCCCGCGCTCGAGCGCGTCGCTGAGCTCACCGTTCGCCCAGTCACCCATCACGCTGAAATCAGCGCTGCCCATTTGCACTTGGGCGAGCGCATCAGCCCAGCTCTTGTCGCGATCATCGAGGAACGAGCGGGACAAGTATTGAACGCAGCGCAACGCTTGGCGTACCGACGTCTGCCAGCTCGCGGCGGGCGTGCCGTGAAACAGCTCGTCGTATTGCTGTGCACCGGCAATGGCGGGTAGCACGCTCTCGAGCGCGAACAGCGTGAGCGCAAACGAGTCCTTCGTGCCCACGGCAATCGTCAGGTCGAGCTTGGACTCGGGATGCGCGAGCCGATCCTCCAGATCGACCGGGCACAGCACCCCGAGATCGAGGAACGAGCGCCCTGCACTGCGCGCCGCGAAGGCGGCCAATGACCGAGTGTTGTAATAAATCACGTTCAGGCGATGAATGTTGATCGGCACCGCGAACGGCGCGCGCGCGGGGCCCACAACGAGCGCATCCAGGAGTGGGCCAGGCAACGCGTCGCCCAAGCCGTCTCGCCGGAAAAGCGGGCTCAAATCGGCGATTCGACTGGCGCTGGGCACCGCTGGGTCGTTGGTATCGACGACGGTCCAGCGCAACAAGTCCGCGCCCGCGTTGGCTTGAAACGTCGAGGGCGGCGCGCCAGCCAGCAGCCGCGCCGTGAGCGTGCCGCGCACGGCATCGGCATTGGTGTCGCTCACTTGATTCACGGCTTCGACATCGCCGCGACCGGCATTGTAAATGCGCAAAACATTGTCGAAGGCACGCTGCTCCGAGGGGCGCTTCCACCAGCTGTACGCTTCCAACCGGACCTTCGCGCGAGCGGGCCCGGAGCAACCGGCAACCCCGACGACCAGCGCACAAACGGCGAGCCTGCCGAGCGCACGAGCCGTGCGTTGACGATGAAGCGAGTGGTTGATTGCCGGCTGAGTGTGCGGAGACATCTGGGCCCGACGCGCGCGCAAGTTTTACCGGTTTCGCTCTCGAGAGTAACCGGGCAAACTCAGTGAGCGTCACTCGATCAGTTGAAATCGTAGGCGTGCACGAGCCGACCACCGAAGGTTTTCGGTGGCAAGCACTCTAAGTGAGTAGGATGGGCATCGTCAGCAGGGCTAGAAAAGAACCTCGCCGCTTGGCAGAGGGTGAGACTCGGGCCGGCCGTCTGCTCCAGCACGCCAGCGCCGCGTATCTCGCGGATTTGTCGACGCACAAGGCCTGGAATCGGTTCCAGTCTCAGCGGCAGAGGAAGAGCGTGGTCCGCTTCAGCGCGCTCGCGGTCGCGCTCGGGCTGTGCGTCTCCTTCGCGCGTCATCAGTGGTTGGGCCGCGCGGTCGATGCGCCAGCACTCGTTGCCGAACGCATGCCCGTCGCGCCGCCACCGATCGCGCACGCCGAACCAGCGCCCAGTTCAAGTGGGCTGGAACGTCGAATTCCGCCAGCCTCGTCCGTGCTGCCCAGAGCGCGGCTCGCGGCACGCACCGTGGCGAACACTGCGCCTCAACGAGTCGATCCGGTGACGGATTCGACTTGCCGCAGCTGGGCCAACCAAGGGCAGGTGGAGCACGCCGTCGAATGCTTTCGGTCCATCGCGCGAGAGCCGGGCCTGCCGGCACAAGTGGCGCTGTACGAAGCGGCGCGCCTGGCGGCGGACGCCTTGCACGACTCGGAGCGAGCGTTGCGGCTCATCGATCAACACCAAGAACGCTTTCCGGACAGCGCGCTGCGCATCGAGGTGGAGTGGCTGCGGATTCGTTGCTTGGAACACTCAGGTCGCCTCGATGAAGCCCTGAGCGCGAGCGAAACGCTGCTCGATTCCGCCGCTGGCCGTCCGTTGGCGGCCAGGTTACACCTCCTCCGCGGGCGCATCTATCAATCCGCCAGAAGTGACTGCGGCCACGCGCTGCCCGAATACGTGGCGCTGCTCGGCGAGCCAGGCACCGCCGGATCCGACGCCGAATTGCGACGCGCGGAGTGCCTCGAGCAACTACAGCGTCCGGCGGAAGCACGCGCCGCCTACCAGCACTACCTCGAACGAGGCGATGCGCGCGATGCCGAGCGCGCACGCTCGCGGCTCCTCGTCTTGAGTGCGCCCGCGTCGACGGAGGGGCCGCCTTGAATGGCTGAGCTCCAGCAACTGCTGGCGGAGACCTGTCCGCCCTTCTCCGACGAGGTTCGCACCGAGCCGCGGCTCGGTGAGGCTTCGTCTGCCGCCACGCCCTGGCCCGAGCGCATCGATTCCGACTTGCTCGACGCCTGCGTGGCCGGGGACGAGTCCGCTTGGCGCCACTTGCATCGCCAGTGTTACCCCAGGGCGGCCGCGTTCTTACGAAAGTTGGGCGTGCGTGATCTCGAATTGGACGACGCCGCACAAGAGGTGTTCGTCCAGTTGTTCAGGTACTTGCCGTCATTTCGGCGCGAAGCAGAGCTATCCACGTGGCTGTACCGCGTGTGCATCACGCAGGCGCGTAGTGCGCGCCGCCGGCGTCGCGTGACGCAGACGCTGTCTCGGTTACTATCGCTCGGTTCGGCACCGAGTCTCGTATCCACGCCCTCACTCCCGGACGCGATCGTGCGGCGCCGAGTGGAGTCCGCCCTCGCCTCGCTCTCGGAGGGCGAGCGCGCGGTGTTCGTGCTGTACGAGATGGAAGGCTTGCCCGGCAAACGCATCGCCGAGATCGTCGCGTCTCCGGAAGCCAGCGTGTGGCGGCGCCTGCACGACGCGCGACGCTCGTTCCGACGCGCGCTCGAAGCAGAAGAGCAATTGGCCTAAACGTATTGGGTGCACCGAAGATCCGAGCCTGTCCGCGCTCTAAGGGAGTCGGAGGACGGATCGATGAATCAAATTTCGATTTTTTATCGGGTGTTGGGTATCACGCCGCTTTTGTGGCTCACGGGCTGCGGGGGCATTGGAACCGATGATGAGCAGGCGCCCGCCGCCTCCGTGCAAGCAGTCACCGATCCCGTGAGCTTGTGCAATCAGGATCCACGGGTGAACTCGGGCATGGTGCCGCTCGCAGTGTGCGCCGGAGCTCGAGTTTTCTTCGACGAGAAGTTCAATGGTAACGGGCGAACGTGCGGCTCGTGCCATCCGGCCGCGAACAACTACACGATCGAGCCGTCGTTCATCGCGGCGGTGCCGGCGAGTGATCCGCTGTTCGTCTCGGAGAACCCCGCCTTCGACTTGAGCACCTTGGAGTCGCCTGACCTGCGTGGGCCGTTCGGGTTGATCCGGGAGAACGTGGACGGCTTCGAAGACATCCAGCACAAATTCGTGACGCGAGCCGTGTCTCACACCTTGTCGTTGAGCACGAGCATCACCCGTGATCCCGCGGACGGCACGAGCGCAAGCGTCGTGCAACGCACTGGTTGGGGCGGCGATGGCTCACCGGGTGATGGTTCGCTACGTTCGTTCTTGGATGGTGCCATCAACCAGCACTATCCGAAGGATCCGAGCCGCACGCCGGGCGTTTCGTTCCGCGTGGCGACGAACGCGGAACGCGACCAAGTGCTCGCGTTCCAGCTGGCGCTCGGGCGCACCAACGAATTGGACCTGACCAAGGTCACCCTGAGCGATGCTGGCGCAACGACCGGCAAGGCGGCGTTCATGGACCCGTTGGTCGGGCGTTGCAACGAATGCCACGGCAACGCCGGGGCCAACGCCAAGCTGAGCGGCAAGAATCGCAACTTCAACACGGGAACGTTGCGAGCGCCGGCCTCGGCGAGCCAGCTGCCTGATGGTCGCTTCCTGTTCGATGGCGGCTTCGGCGGACAAGGGCTCGCACAACCGAACTTGACGGTGCTCACGGGCGTGCCGGATGCGTTCGGAGACGGCACGTTCAGCGTTCCACCGCTGATCGAGGCCGCGGACACTGGGCCCTTCTTCCACACCCACGCCTTCGGCGACAACAGCGATCCGACCAAGGGCATCGAGGGTGCCGTCGCGTTCTACGCTTCGAACTTGTTCCTGGAGTCACCGGCGGCCGCGGAGCTCGACCAACGCTTCGGTGCGCCGGTCAATGTCGGCCCGGTGATCGGTGAGATCGGCCGTTTCCTGCGAGTGCTCAACGCGTCGTTCAATTTGGCGATCGCCAAACAGCGCTTGGACAGCGCGCGCACACTGAACATCAATTACTGGTCGTTCCGCGACGATATCCAGAAGGGCCTGATCAACTTGGCGTCCGAGGAGATCGACGACGCGATCCGGGTGCTCAAGAATGCGGGTACGGACCTCCATGTCACCGAGCAAACGAACCTCACGAGCGCGCGTGCGCTGCTCGCGCAAGCCGTCGCGGCCACGGACCCGGCCGTTCGCCGCTCGAAAACCGAGTCCGCGATCACGCTCGTGCAGAACGCGAAGGCGGCTTTCGGCACGAACATGAACTTCCAGCTCGGTGCGGGAAACCTGATGTTCTGAGGCACTTCTCCCATCGCCGAGCCAGTTGGACACCACGCTCGACCTAGACACCGCGGCACCCTGTCGACGTCGAGCGTGGCCTCTGCGGATCTTCGCAGCTCGGCAACACCCTGGCGAGAGACGGGACCGAGGCCGGGCAACGCCAATCGGGCAACTGGCTTTGGCGTCTCGAAGCGTCTGAACAGCGTGAAAGGGTGTGAGGCTATTTTTTGAGATTAGCGAACGCAGCGCACGTTCGCGTCAGGGAACGTGTTCCAAGTGGCCGACGCAGCGTTCCAACCGGTGTAGCCGTCGCAATAGCTCATCCCCCAGGCGGTACCGCCAACTTTGGAGGCTTCAGCCGCCCAGAACCAATACGTGGCTCCGCAGCCATTCGGATTGTTGGGGAACGCGGTGCGGTTGATCGCGCCGCCGACGAGCGCTTCGTTCACGGTGGATGCAAGCTCGTTCAGCGTCGGCACGCGGAAGCCCGTGTGCCCGTTCAGCGATAGACCCGCGCAATAAGCGGGCGCGTCCGCCCAAGCCATGCGCGCGGGTGAGAAACCCTGTTGCCAGATTAGACCGGTGTAGTTGTCCGCGACCTCCCCTGATTGCACGGAGTAGTGATTGGCCGGCTCTTTTGCGAGCTCGTTCGCGGCTTCACCGCCACCGTTGCCCCGCACGCAGCGAGCAACGTTGTTGGTGTTGCCCATGGCGACCGCGTTGCTAGTGAAACCGTTCGTGCCATAGCCGAAGTGGAAACCGCTCGTGCTTTGGCCGGTGATGGTCTCGTACCACCAGGAAGCCGTATCGTAGTAACCGGAGGTGACGGTGAATGCGGTGGGGAAGCCCTTGCTGCCGTTGCTCACGTCGACGATCGACGCCATCTCGACACGAGTCGGCAGCCGCCAGTCTTTGAACCCAGCGTAACCGCTGCTCGCGAGCGCGGCGCAGCGATCGACGCTGGCTTGCCAGGTGCCCTGCGTGGCCGGATTGGCCTTCTCCCAGACGAGGCAAGTAATGTCGTCGCGCAGGGCGCCCGTGCCGAGATCCGTGTAGTGCTGATGATTCGGAACCGTGCTCGGGCTGCTCGCCGGATTCGGCATCTTCCAACACGCCCATTTGTGCGAACCGCACGTGGCTTCCACGCACCCAGCCGCGCCCGACGAACCGCCGCCAGCGCCCGCACTCCCACCTGCGCCGGGCGCACCGGCGATGCTCGGCGCCCCCCCAACGTTCATCACACCAGCGCCGCTGGCCGAGCCGGCGACGCTCGGCGAACCAGCCGTGCTCGGCGAGCCCCCAGCGCTCGCACCGGCGTGCCCGGGTGCACCTGCGCCATTGAGCCGGCCCCCTTGGGCGGCACCGTCCGCGCCAGCTGAATCCCCAGCACCCGAACCACCGGTGCTCGAGCCGTCCCCAGCGCCTCCCGAGGTATTCCCGTTGCTCCTGGAACAGGCGCACAGCAGCCCGACCAAAACGAATGGAGCGCCGCGCATGCGCCTAGAAGGGGCGGGCCCCCGGGGACTAATGTCGAAATCGACTGCAGCGCTCGTTCGAGGCTGTTTTTTGGACATAACGCCGTCGAACCACCTACGAAGAGCCCAATGCCGTACGTCCTCATCATTCACGAAGTCGAATCCTACCCGGCCTGGAAAGCGGTCTTCGACGGCGCGGGCCAGATCCGGAAAGACGCGGGCGAGATCAGCTATCAGCTGCTGCGTTACGAAAGCGAAGCCAACAACGTGGTGCATTTCTCGCAGTGGTCGTCGCTAGCGGCTGCACGCGCCTTCTTCGAGTCGCCACGCTTGATCGAGATCCGTAAGCAAGCCGGCGTGAAGGCCCCCGAGTTCATCTACTTGGAAGAGCTCGAACGCGGCGCGCTCTAGCTAGCTGCGGATAGAGACTCGCCACCGAGCAGCGCTTGAGTCTCGGCGCGGATCTGGCCCACGTTGCCATCTTGGCACGCGATTTGGACGTGCACGATGGGTCCTGGTCGAACAGCAAGGGCCAATGCAGTCTGCGCTGCGTACCGATGAGCACTCGTCGAAGCGACCGCGCTGCACGCCACTTCGCTCAGGCTCGGTTGTCTCGAACAGGGAACGGCTGACAGCCACGAGTCTCAACTTGATTGTCGGACTCTGAATTGGAAAGCGCGCAAACGATTGCACCACGGTGTGCGCAGGTCTGCGCGCCTACTCTCCGATCTGCGAAATGTCGAGGTCTCGCGTGCGCGCCGCTCACTGGTCTAGCGACGCTTTGGGTGAGCACTCGGCCTGGCCCGCGCGTTGCAATCGTCACGGGCATGGAGAAACGCAACTCTCGTCGCAGTGTCCTCACCGTCGCTCGAGTGGGCGCCGTACTGGTCGATCTCGAAAGCGGGGTCACACTTGGAGCTTATTCACCGCAGCCCAGTATCGAGCGAGAAGCCGACGACGACGCAGGCCTCACGGACCTTCCGTCGGTCGTCACCCATCCGAGATCCAAGTCCACTCGTAACAAGTAAAACGAACGAGTCATGGCGCCGGCCGAGAACATGGATCCTGCTCCAGGTACGCACGACACACCAAGCTTGCTGCGCACGCTCGGTGAGCTTGCGCTGCGTTCTGCGGTACTCGACGCGCACCAGGCGAGCGATACAGCTTCGGTCGATGAGCTGACGCACGACCTGATTGGGATTGTCGAGACGAGCATCGAGGTGATGGGACAGCTGGAGCGGCTCGCTGCGCCAACGACCGAAGACGAGTACGATTTCCCCAGCGCGGAAGAGAGCACGTGGATTGGGGCCAGGGTCACGCCCAAGGCCAGCGCGCCTCGGCTCGCAGACATCTGCTTTGCGGCGACGCTGGAGTTGGGGCGCGCGCAGCGCCAGCTCGTCCAGGCGAGTAGCGGGACGGAGCGGCTCGTGGCCGCCGAGGCCGCGCGCCGCAAATTGCATCGCGCCCTCTACGCGGCGCTGGCTACTGGCGGTGAACCCGCTGGTAGCGAGCACGTCGCGGCGACCCTGTTGCGGCGACGCTTCGCGACGGAGCTCGAGTCTGCCTTGGTCGTGCGCCGCATGTTCGCGGACTTTCGCCGCGCCCTCAGGCGCGCCGAGAACAAGAGCAGCGAGGCCGTGCTCATGGCGCTGCGCTACGCGGCCGGCGCGCTGGCGACGATGACCACTTCGGCTCACCACGGCACCATTCGCCTGCCCGATCGCATCCTCCTGAGCCAGCAGCGGGAGCGCTTGCTCGATTGGTCGCGCGCGGGGCGCCCCGTCGCTTCGGGCTTGCAACTGCTGGAGGACATTTGGACCTGCGCCGACCTGCTGCGCGACATCAATCGTCGCCAAGAGTTGCGCACGCACGACCAAGAGCTGATCCGCGAGCTCCTCCACCCGGCTTCTCACGGTCAGGCGAACTGGAGCGCCCGCTTGGCACGCCTCACCGGCCTCGACGACGACCTCGATGCGTTGATCGTTCGCGCGGGTGAGGCTCAGAGCCCCGACGTGATGATGGACGTGTTGCTCCGGCTCTCGTGCTTGGTCTGAGAAACCGAGCGGCTCGAGCGGCGCCGCCTGGAGCCCAGAGCGATTCCGGCGAGCAACGTAAGCCAGAACCCGCCCGAGCCGCGCTCCGGAAGCGGCGTGCGACAGGCGCAGGAGGCTGCGTCGGGGGACGGCGAGCCGGTGCTCGACTCCGCGCTCGAGCGCGCGGCTACTTCGGGTCCGCTGCGGGGTCGGCCGTGGGAGGCCCCCACGACTTCAACGTGGAGAACAGGAACGCGCCGGCAAAGACCACGAACGTGGCACACAGGGCCGGTATGTTGAACAGCTTGCTGTGACCGCTGAGCCGGATGATTGGGTAGGCAATCACCATCAGGCACGCGCCGCCAAAGCCAATCCGCAGATCGCTGGGCGACAACAACGGCCCGCGCGCGGTCGAGGCCCGCTGGCGAAGCGGCGTGCTCATCCAGTGCTCGATGGGTTTGAGGTGTAGGGCGAGCAAGAAGCCGATCGACGTCAGGCACCAGATCGCGGGCATCTCGTCCTTGTTGGACGTCATGAAGAAGGCGGGCACAGGACCCACCAGCAAGTGGTACAGCGACCAGCGCCACGAGCCGTAGAACAGCGGCAGGAACAGGCCGGGAATGAAGTAGCACAGGAAGCTACCATCCACCGCGTTCAGATACAGGTGCCAGGCGATGTGCCAGTCACCGTGGAAGCTGCAAGTATTGGTGCCGCACAAGGGCACGATGCTCGAGTCACACGCCCAGTCTGGCGTGGGCACGTACAGCTTCGACATCATCAACGCCGCGCCGAGCGCGCAGATTGCCAGCACCGCGCCCCGCAGACGCCGCGCCTTCTCCGGCGGGATGAAAGACATCGCGAGCAGGTTGATGAAGAACGGCTGGAACGCGATGTGCGTGTAGCTGAGACGAGTGAGCCACTGGTTGGAGGCCAAGCCGCATTCGTCGATCACGATGTACGTCGCTGCTTGCAGCAGCTCCATCGCGGTGAAGTACAGCACCGTGGACCAACGGGCGGTGGGGCTGCCCTTCGCGCGCGCCCAGAGCGCGCCAGAGACACCCAGCGTCGCAACACCCAAACTCGCTTGACCTGACCAGCACATGTTTTAACCGGGTCGCAACGCGCGAGGCCCCTGAACTGCTCGCGGGCGCTGGCCGCCGCACCATGCAATTTTCAGGGAGCCAAAGCGAGCACGAACGCAAGCGATCCGTAGTAACCCGGGCCAGAAGTGCTTTCCAAACCAAAAGATGACATGGCGACCATTGGGGAGACCGCCGCTCCCGCGGCGCCGAGCCACCCGTCGGTTGCGCCGCTCCTCGGCGGCCTCGCCATCTCACGAGCCGCCAGGCGTCGAATCCCGGTCTCCGGTGCCAGCGCCCGCGCCGGTAGGGTCGCCTGCCTCACCGCTTCCGGCGCGCCTCGAGCGCGGCTCAAAACAGGAGCGTGATCACTACCGTATCGGCGAAGTTACCCGCCTTGGCGTTCTGGCGCGCCGGAATACGGCCATACACCGACAGCGTGACGGGCAAGGCGGCAAGCAGCGCGGTGTAGTTGCTGGTGCCGCTGCTCTTGTCGCCCCAAACCACGGTTCTCGCCGCATCCATGTACAGGTTGTAATTCAGGGTGTTCGCGCCGTTGAGCATGGTGCGCGAGCTGTAGGTCCCGGAGCTGCCGGTCGAAATATTGATGGTGATGGCGTCGAGCAGCTGCAGCAGCGAGCATTGAAAGGTGAACGAGCCCACGGCGTCGTCCGCGGTCGCCGAAAAGACATCGTAGGGGCCGAAGGCGACGGGGGTGACCGAGTTGAACACGCACGATGCCGCACCGGCAGGGCGCGCGCAGAACAGCGCGCCCAGCAACGCCAGGCTCGCGAGCGGGTGCGCTTTCACGGCGCGGCCCCCGGGTCGGCGATGCACTGCACGCTTCCGACGTTGCGGATCGGCTGTGCACTGCGCGCCACGTTCAGGGTCAGCACACAAGCCGCTTCGCCGACTGCGCGCGCCGGCCATTGCCCCTCGGGCACGTCGTCGAGCTCGAATTCGCCACCGGCGCCGATGGGCGACTCCCACGCCCTGCCGTTCACCATCAAGGTGAGGGTACCATACTGAACGGCACTGAGCGGTAACCCTCGCGGGTCGAGCCGGCCGCGCACGAGCCGTAAGCGCCGGCTCTCGAAGATCACGCGCGCGCCGCCGTGGGGCGGAGGTGCCACGATCACCTCACCGTCGTCGATCTCCAAATCTGCGGGCAGATTCGAGTCATCGATTCGAATGCGATTGCCGTAGTAGGGCAGCAAGTTCGGAATGAATGCAACGCCTTTGGAGTTGGTACGCGCCACCTCTTGGTTGTTCAGGTAGGCAGCGGCATCCGGCACACCGCGTACTTCTGCAACGGCGAAGGATTGATCGATTGGGCGACTGGCGAACAGCCCCGCACCCTCCATGTACACGACGGTTCCGGAGGCGTTGAGCAACGAGTGCGAGCGCCCTTGCTCGTTGAAATAGCTCGCCTCGGCGTGGATCAGCGAATTTTGCGCCTGCACGGCGGCCACGTAGCGGCGAGTCGGACCGACCGTGGCGCTGGCCTGATAACCAACGCCCGTCGCACCGATGATCGGCTTGATGACGCTCGCTGTGGCGTCGCCGCTGGTCGTTCCGGTGTGACCGCTGACCGACGCCATGTGGTTCCCAGCGAAATTCACGGTCAGCGTCGCAAAGGCGTCGTACAGGGTTTCGCCCAAGCGGTTGTCGGTGCGCGAGCCCAATAGCTGCACCGAGACTTGGTTGGTGAACTGGTAGTTCTGGGCAATGGACATGCGCGCGCGCGGGCCAAGGTCGCGCGAGACCCCAAAGCCGATCTGGGCGGAGAGCGAAACGTGCGTGCCGACAGCGAGCCCCGAAGAGGCCGAGTACTCACTGAGCTCGCGGTCATCGCTGGGCGCCAGATTCGACGTGCAGTAGTCGCGCGAGGTGAACTTGGCCACCGCCCGCAGCGAGACACGCCGCGCCTGATAATAGTAGCCAATTTGCCCCGCCGAACCGCGCTTCGGATAGCGATCGACATCGATGCTGGCGGCAGAGGCGAAGTTCAGTTCTCCGACTTTGCCCGCCACGGTCAGCTCGCTCCCGAAGCTTGCCCGGTGTCGCAGCAGCTCGGCTCGAGCGCCCGCGGTGAGCGCGTTCGTGAGCCCGACGCGGTACCGCCCGAGCAGTAACGGCGCTCCGTAGTCGAAGCTCTCGCGACCGTATTTCTGTCGCACGAACCCGGCCGACCAAGCGTACTCCGAGAGCCCGGGGCGCAGCACGCCGCTCGTCGCGTAGTACTCGAACGCAACGTCGCTTTGGCGGGAGAGTGGGTCGCTGATCACGTAGCGAACGTTGCCCGCGCCGCTCAGGGGGGCCACGCCCTGCAAGTCGAATTGCCCGGGAGCGACGGCCACCCGCCGCACCAGCACGTCGTTCACGTACACATCCACGGTCGACGGCGCAATCACGCTCCCTTGGTAGCCGAGCCGCGGGACCTTCACTAGGTACGGATCGAGCGCGAAGTTTCGTTGCAGCGTGAGGCCGCCCACGATCGCACCACCTCCGAGCGCGCCGGTCGTCACGTACGAATCGCCGATCACGAGCTCGCGCACGTTTTCCCGGTCGCTCATCGTCCACTGACTGAGCAAGCGCACGATGCCATTCGTCTGGTCGTAGCTCGCATTCGTCATCGCGCGCATCCCACCGGAGTTCAGACCGGTCTCGGCGAAGGCGCGAAATTGGTTCAAGTCGATCAAACTCGGCGCATACGTCAGGTAAGCGCTGGTCTCTTCGGAGTACCAAGCGCCGGTCGGGGCGCGATCCGACACGTCGAGCGTGGTCTCGGCCAAGGCCTCCGGCGGGGCCACGATGTCGAGCGTCAAATTGTTCTGGTCGATCGAATATTTCAGGCGCGGCCGAGTGCTCGAGAGCGCCACGTAGTCCGTCGCGCCAATCCGAACCAACGGCGAAGTGAGCCGGACCACGCCGCCGCGATTCAAGGCTTCCCAAGGCACGAACACATCGCCCGGGACGGTGAGCACGACGACGTCATCGACGGTCGTGCCGTTCACTTCGAGCTGTAAGATCGCGCGTTCGGCATAAGCGCCGGAGTCGGCGAGGGAACGCAGCGGACGAAGCAGGCTGAGCACGAAAACCCCGATGGCTAAGAGCTCTCGCGAACGCACGACGTGCCGCTCGCTACCTGGCGCAAGCCCCGGCCGGCACCGTCTTGTCGGCTCGCACGTTGCCGCGCTCGGTCTTGCTGCTGACGCTCAGCTCGGCGAGCGATGCACACACCGCGGCGTCGAGCGCCACGTCGTAGGCGCGCCGGCCATGAGCGAGCACGTACCAAGCCGGAAGGTCTTGCTCGAGCCGCACTTTACCCGAAGCGTCGCGCCCCACGACCCGTACCGACTGCGCGTACAGGTAGGAGTTGCCGCGGTTCTCGAGCGTAACCAACAGCCGGCCACCCCTGACCTCGGCGCTCAGCGCGGGTCGCGATTGCGGTGAATTCGGTTGCACAAACACGGGGATCCCGAGGCGCGTGAGCACGCGAACCGCGCCGCTCGTGTTCGCGTTGGGCGGCGGCAGCTCATCGACGAACAAGCGATAGCTCTTCTCGATCGTTTCCACCGGAACGTTGGTCGCCACGCGCACTTTGCGGGTCTCGCCCGGCGCCATCTCGAGCAGCGAGGGGAAAAAGAGAATGTCCTCGGTGGGCGTGAGCTGCATCTCCCCTGTAGGCGACTGCTGCCACGAAAACGCGCTCACTTGAAAGCGCGCTTTCTCGGTACCGCTATTGTGCAACGCCAGGCTTTGCGAGTGCGCTTTGCCGGACAGGTGCACCCGTGTCGGGTCGATGGCCACGGCCGTCGCCTGGGCGACCATGGCGGTGCCGAGGGTCAGCAGCAGCGCCGCACTGAACACAGACCGAGACATGCCCCGCTCAGAAAGTGACGGTCGCGACGACCGTGTCCGAGTACGAGCCCGACGCGACGTTCTGTGCGGCCGGCACTCGCCCGTACACGGTGACGCTGGATGCCGTGCCGGTGCCGGTCTGCGCGACGCTCGTGCCGGCCGTGTTGCCCCACACCGTGGTGTGGGCCGAGTCTTGGTAAAGCGAGTACGACAGGAACACGCCGCCCGCGTTTTTCATGCGCCGAACCGGCGCGGTGTCGGTCGAACCCGCAGCAGCGTTGGCACCTTGCCCGAGCGTGACCGCCGCGGCCGCGCCATTGGTGCAGGTCACGATCACGGTACCCGTGCCATCGAGCGGTGAGGCCGCGTTCGTGGCGACCGGATCGTAGGCGCCGAATCCGAGCGCGGTGGTGGAGATGCTACAACTCGCCGACACGGTGGCAGTCACGCTCAAGTTGGCGGTGGCGGTCGCAGCATTGGCCTGCCCAGAGAGCAGCATGCCCACGAACCCGAATCCCAACACTGCGCGTCCCAACTTCAATGCCTTGTCCATGTGCTCCCAGCTCTCCTCCGCCGATCCCTCGGCAACCCGGCTCTCGCTGCGCGAAGCAACGAGCAGCGATCTTGTGATGACCGAGTACGGATGAAAGAACCCAGGACTTTAGAGGTGCAACGAGCTGCACCCCGCGGGAAAGCTAGCAATCCGCGCGTGCAGCCTGCTGCTCCATAGTGCAACAGCAGAAACGCAACTAGTGCTGGTGGCTAGTTGGTGAACTTAGGCGTGCACTCGCCAACACCTTTGGGATCGCGATTGAAGTGAATGCAAGTGCCTTCGTCGCTGGTACACGCCGGTTTGCCGCCAACCTCGGCGCGACACAGCTTGCGGCACTTATCGAGCACGCAAGTGAGGCCAGCCGCACACGCGCTGGTGGGCGCGCACTCGTCACCCTCCTGGGCGGTGGTCACCGGCTCACACGCGACGGCCCCGGTAGGATCGACGATCTTGCACTCGCGCGTCGCGACGCCGTTGCACGGTCCAGTTTGCAGCGGGTCGCAATCGCCGACCGGGAAACACAAATTCAAACCCGAATCCACGATCGTGTCCCCGGCGTGCACGCTCACCTGACGGATGCAGCTCTCGCCCGGATCACAAGCCGACCAGTCGCTCGCGCAGCACTGCTTTCGACAGCTGCCCTCCGCGCAGTAGTAACCTGCCGCGCAATCAGCCTGCGCTTTGCAGGTGCTACCCACCACGCCGCTGCCGGCTGCTTCACACCCGGGGTGTACGTCGGACGATGCCGCCGTAAACTGCGGGCGGCAGCCTTGACCCGCGTCACAGCCGGTGCCGCGCTGATAGTTGCAGGCCCCAGGTGGACATAATGCCTCACCATCGGGCGGGTCATCGATCGCGACGCCGCCGTCCAAGATCACTGGCGGGTCTTCGCCCGCGTCGGAGTAGGGCCCGCTTACCGTGGTGGTCGTGCCACAGCTCGGTAAAGCAAGGGCCACGGTAGCCAGCAACAGCAGCGCACACGCAGCTCGACCCAACATGTCCTTCAGATGCCACCCCTAGCGGCAGTATTCAATCGCTCAGTTCTCACTCGCAGGAGCGGGCGCGCTTCGTGAGGCCTCCCCCGCTGCGACTCCCTTCGTGTACGCGGCGGCTATTTCTTCCGCTTTGCTTCGTTCGGCGCGCTCACGCTCGCTCTCGGCTTGCTGCTTGGCGCTCTCGGCCGCGGCTTGCGCCTGTTGTGACTTCGTCCGTTCTTGCTCGGCCCTCGCCCGCGCCGCATCCGCTGCGGCTTGATCGCCCCGGGCTTGATCGCGTTCCGCCTCTGCCTTCCAGGTCGCGGCTTCGGCGAGCGTCCGAGCAACGCGCGCGGCGTCGCGCTCGGCTTCCGCCTTGCCAAGCGCGATGTCGAAGGCCGCCTTCTGCTGCTGAACGAGCACGCTTGCGCGCTCTTCGCTCAGCTGACGATCGGCTTTGAGCCGGGCGCTCTCTGCCATCAGGCGGGTGGTTTCGTCCTCGAGAGAGTCAACCAGCTCCGTGATCTTGCGCGCCTTGTCGACGGCGCCCAGCGCACGGTCGTTGGTGATCTTGTCGAGCGTCGAGCTCGCGCGGTTCAGCTCGTCGGAAGCACGGTCGGCTTTCTTCAAAGCGGCGCTGGTGGCGCGGTGCGCCTCGCCCATCGATCGCTTGTGCCACTGATAGCCGAGGAAGCCGCCCGCGCAGACCGCGAGCGAAAGGCCCGCAGCGACGCTGAGCAGCGTGCCCCGTAGCTCGCGCGCCGCGTGCTTGCGCGCCACTTCCTCGTCCCACTCGAGCAGCACCGAAAGCTCTTCCACGAAACCGCGAGCGCTCGGGCGCTGCGCCGGATCGAGCGCCAACCAGCGCCGGAACGAAGTGTTCAGACGTTCACGCGCCGGGCCGGTGATGTGCGGCAGCGCGTTTACGGGCAACGGTGAGCTCGCGCGCGCAGCATGGACTTCGGCGAGCGCCGCACGCAGCTCGAGGAGCGCTCCGTGCGACGCCTCCATGCCGGACTCATTCTGAGCGATGTCGTGCCCGGCGAATTTGCGTCCAATCAGCGCAAAGAGCAGCGTCGCAGCCAACGCGTACACGTCCACTCGCTCGCTCAACGGGGCGTGCTCGTCGCCCAGCAAGCCACCAATCAAGGCTTCGGTTTGCTCGGGGGCGGCAAACGGAAAGGTGGCGACCAGCGGCCGGCTGGTGTTCGCGAGCGCGGCGCCGCCGAGGTCGAGCAACACTGGGTGGTGCTCCGCGACCCCCGTCATGCTGGCCAGGTAAATATTGTCCGGCTTGATGTCTTGGTGGCGTAGCCCGAGCGCGTGCATCTCACACACGCCACCAGCAATCCGCGTGAAGACCGCGTGCGCGTGGCTGAGCGACAACTGACCTTGGTTCCTCAGCGACGCGGCAAGGTCCGAGCCCTTGTACAGAGGCATCGTGTACCAGAGGTATGGCTCACTGGCCTGGGCTTCCACGCCATGCTCGTTGAGCTGCACCACGTTCGGATGGGCGATGGCTGCCAGCGCGCGCAGCTCGTGCTCCGCGTATTCTCGCGGGTAGCGCCGCAAGCTCACGACCTTGAGTGCGACCTGCTGGCCCGTCTGTTCGTCTTCCGCAGCGAAGACGCGACCGAAGGCGCCCTCCCCCAGCACCGCACGCAGCACGCAATGCCCGCCTACGGTCTCTCCACAATCCGGCAACTGCGCCACGATCTGCTCATGGGCCTCGGGCGCCCCCGCTGCGCATCGGGGTGAGGATTCCGGCGGGGGCCAGGCTTGCACGGTGCGGGTGCGGGGCCGGGCCGCCACCCGGGGGACGCGATTCGCGAGCTCGATTTCAGTCACGCTCGCGATTTAAGCCGATCGCCGCCAGAGTCTCAAATAAGCCGCGAAACGGCAGCCAGGTTGAGGCACGGCTGCCCAACCGGCGGTGCTGAGGGCTATTTGCGCTGCGCGTGGGCCGAGAGCACGTCCGCGACGCTCAGGGTGAGCTTGCGCGCGGTGGGCAGATGCAAAAATTCGTTCGGGCCGTGCGCGTTCGAGGCCGGGCCGAGCACGCCCGTGACGCAAAACTGCGCGTTCGGGAAGCGCGCGCCGAGGATGCTCATGAACGGGATCGAGCCGCCCTCCCCCAAGTACACCGCGGGCTTACCGAAGTAACGCTGCGAGGCGGCTTCGAGCGCCGCGGCCAGCCAGGGCGCAAGCGGTGGGGCGTCCCAACCGTCCGCAACGCCGCCGCTCTCGAACGAGACCTTCGCGCCATAGGGCGGATCGCTCTCGAGCAACGCTTTGACGGCTGCTGCGGCGCGCGCGGCGTCGAGCCGTGGTGGGACCCGCAGCGACAGCTTCAAGCGCGTGAAAGGCCGCATCACGTTACCCGCGTTGGCGAGCGCGGGCAGCCCGTCCGAACCGGTGATGGCAAGCGCGGGGCGCCAAGTGCGGTTCAAGATCAGCTCCGCGTCGTCTTTCAGTACCGGAGTGACGCCGGGTTGCACCGGAAACTTGTTCCAAACTTCGTCGCCCAGCACTTCGGCGGCATGCCGCGCCTGCTCGGCGCGCTCGGCGGGGATCGGCACGTGGAGCGCTTCGAGCTTAATCTGCCCCGTATCCGCGTCTTCCAAGCGCTCGAGCAATTGGCGCACCACGCGGAAGCTCGAAGCCACCACGCCCGAGCCATCGCCAGAATGAATGCCTTCGCTCAAGAGCGAAACGTCCAGCGTGCCGACCACGATTCCGCGCAGTGACGTGGTCGACCACAATTGATCGTAGTTGGCGCAGCCCGAATCGAGACACACGACCAAAGACAACTCGCCGAGGCGCGGCCCCAGGTGCTCGATGTACGCTGGCAAGTCGAAGCTACCGGATTCCTCACAGGCTTCGATCAACACGACCGCGCGCGCGTGCGGTACGTTGTCGCGCCGCAAGGCGGCGAGCGCAGTCAATGATGCGAAGATCGCGTAGCCATCGTCGGCGCCGCCGCGGCCGTACAGCTTGTCGCCTTCGAGCACCGGCCGCCAGGGCCCGAGCCCTTCGCGCCAACCGCTCATTTCTGGCTGCTTGTCGAGGTGACCATAAAGCAGAACCGTGTCGCCGGCTGGGCCGCCGGTTCCTGGCACATCGATGAAAATCACCGGCGTTCGATCACCGAGGCGCACGACCTCCAAGCGGGCGTCACCGGGCATTGCGGCGCGCGCCCAAGCCGCCAAGAGCTCGACCGCGCGGTCCATGTGACCTGCTTGCCGCCATTCGCTCTCGAAAGCCGGGCTCTTGTTCGGGATTTCGATGTAGCGCATGAGCGTGGGCACGATCGAACGGCTGAACTGCTCTTCGACCCACGTCAAACTCTCGTCACTGACAGGCATGGCGGGAGTGTATGCGGCCCAGCGTGGGCTGTGTCTGCAATTGTTGCTGAGCACCGGATCGCCCGTCGTGGGTGCTAAAGTGGCGGTCGCCTGAAGCGAGGGGCAAGCCATGCGCGAAGCACCGACACCGACACGCCCGGGTAACCTCCGTCTTTTCTGGCTCAGTGGGGCGCTGGTGCTGGCGTTCGGCCTGACTAACTGCGGTGCGCGCACGGGGATCGAATTGCTCGATTCGATAGCGCCGAACGCAGGCGCGAAAGCCGCCCTCGACCCCTCGCAACCGCAGCTCGGCGGTGCCGGCGCATCGGGCGCATCGGGCGCATCGGGCGGCGCGTCGCAGTGCGTGGCGGTCGACGTGTCGATCGAGGACCTGCGCCCCGCGATCACCATCATGGTCGATCAATCACGCAGCATGCGCTCCGGCTTCCCGACGCGAAATAGCCCGACCACGCGCTGGTCGTTGGTCGGCCAAGCCCTGTTCGATCCCACACGCGGCGTGGTGAAGACGTACGAAGCCAGGGTGCGCTTCGGGATCGCCTTCTTCACGGGACACTCCGGCTCCTGCCCACTCTTGAACGAGGTCTCCGCCGCCACGGGCAACTATGGCGCGTTGAACGCGCTGTACCAGCGCCTCGGCCCGGACGGCGATACACCGACGGGCGAGTCACTCGAGCAGGTCACGAACGAGCTCCTGGCGATGCCGACCCAAGGCCCGCGCTCGATCGTGCTGGTCACCGACGGCAATCCGGATACTTGCGCGCAGCCGCAGCCAGACAACGGGCAGCTCCTGGCAGTGAGCGCGGTGCAGCGCGCACACGCGGCGGGCATCGACGTGTATATCCTCGGCGTTTCGAACGACATCGCAGGTGGGAACCTGCAGCAGCTCGCCAACGCCGGGAAGGGCAAGCCGCTCGACCTCGTGTGGGGCGTCGACGCCGCGGCCGCCCAACCCTATCAAGCCAGCACTAGCGCGCTCGGGCTCGCGACGCAGCTCGGCGAAATATTGGACCGCATTCCGCTCTGCCAAGTGAACCTGCAGCGCGATGTAGCAAGCGCAGAGGCCAGCACCGGGCATGTGACGTTGGACGGCCAAGCGCTCGGCTACAGTGACACGAATGGCTACGATCTGAGGGGCGCACGCAGCCTCGAGATCGTCGGCCAAGCGTGTGACACGCTCAAGTCGAGCGGCAAGCAACTGAGCGTGCGCATCGCCTGCGATTGAGGCGCAGAGCTTGGCAACGCTCTCCTCGGGCGGTTAGTACTACTTGGTCACTTCCGTCTACTTGGTCACTTCCGTCTCTGGATCGAGCGGCCGCGGCGGCTGCTGAATTCTGGGCCGTGCGGTGAGCCCACCGTCCCGCGTCACCTTCGGCTATCAAGGCAGCAGGCGCCCGGGCTCGCCGGCTCTCTCGTTGACTCGTGTCCGCCCGCGCCGATCGTGATCTGCCCGGCTCAAGAACTGACTAGTAGTGTTAGGAGGTCGTCACGGGGCCGGCGCTAGCAGCTGTGCGATCGGCAAGTTGAGCTCGGTGATGCCCTGCGTGACCAGCTTGGCGACCACGGGTGCGCCCAGCGCGGACAAGTGGGTGTTGTCATCGGTCGCGAAGTACGGAATCGCGGCAGTCGGCCCGAGCCCCTCCAGCCAGACGCGCGTCTTCTCGGTCATGTCGATGACCGGAGTGCCGGTCTCACTGCCGACGGCCCTGACCGCGGCCGGGTACCCGCCATGCGAGTTGGTGATCTTCCCAGCCGTGTCGAAGGACTTGCGGCTGATGGGCGTGAGCAGCACCACATACGCGCCGAGGGCTCGGCTATCGGTGATGTACGTCTTCAAGTAAGTGCGAAAGGTGGTCGTCGGATCGGTGTAGCGCAGCGTATCGCCGACCTTCTCGTCGTTGTGTCCGAATTCGATGAACACATAGTCGCCCGTGTGAATCCTGAGCTTGAGCGAGGTCCAAAGGCCCTCGTCGATGAAGCTCTTGGAGCTGCGCCCGGATTGCGCAGCGTCATCGACCGTCAACGCGCTGGTGAAGAACTGTTGGGCTACCGCTCCCCAACCGACACGCATGGTGGGGTCGGTCACTGGAAAAATCGCTGCGGTCGAGTCACCGGCGACGTGCAGCGTGACTGCGGCGGGAAGCGGGGGGAACGGCGCTTGGCCGGCAGCGCCGGCGCTGCTCGGTGCGCCAGCAGCGGGCGCGCCGCCTGCGCCGCTGGTTGCGCCAGCCGTTCCGCTACCCACGCCTCCTGTTCCCCCAGTTACGGCACCAGCCGCTCCGGCGAGCGCGGCGGCCCCTGCCGCCGGGCTTCCGCCTGCACCTGCGCCTGCGCTGGGCGCTGCCCCCGCGCTCGGTGCGCCTGTGCCCGGAGCGCCTGCGGCATTCGCGGGAACGGCCGGGTCACGGTTGCCGCAAGCTGCTGCGATCGAGAGCAGCAGCCAGGGACATAGGGTAAGGACGCTGCGGACCTTCATGGCCGCAGTAATGAGCGGCGCCTTCGAATCGATCAGTGATTGTCAGCTCCACGCCGTCCTGGAAGTCGAAGCCGGCCTCGAGCAACGTCCCAGTCGCCGACCTGCTGCCGACCACGCTGCACGCTGCACGCTGCCCGATTCTAGGCCGCGGGTGAGCCAGGCGGCTCGAACGGCGAACGCCGCGTTGGGCCCACGCTGAAAGTTTCGCTGTCGGCGGTAGCCGAGGTCGGAACACGCCCGGCTGGTTCGGCGAATCCTGCACACTCCACCCGGGCTGTCCCCCTGCGGAGGCCTCCCTTGAGATTCCGTTCACCCGCGTCGTGTGTCTAATTTGCCTGTTCTCGTCCGCGACGAGCTTGCTCGGCGGCTGCTCAGACCCCAGTGACCAGAGCAACTCGACCGCGCCGAGCAGCAACGGCGGTCAAGCGGGAGCGAGCGTTGCCGGTGCGGCCAACAATAGCAGTGGTGCTCCCGCAAACCTAGCCGGGGCCAACAGCAATGGCGGAGGAGGCGCTGCGGGTGCGGATGCGAGCGGCGCTGGTGGCGCCATTGCCCCGACCGCAGGCGCGGCCGCCACCGCGGGTGCGAACCAAGGCGGCAGCGGCGGTGGCTCGGGCGCTGCCGGTTCGCCGAACGTCGCCGGCGCTGCCGGCATGGGCGACACCACGAGCGACGTTCCGCTCGACCCTGCCTTGCTCAGCAAATGCAGCGGCACCAATCCCATCGTGTGCAAGTTCGACGCGCCCAACGGCAACTACGACGTCACCGCTGAGGTCGGGGACGCTGCAGTGGCCGCGAGCTCACGCCTGAGCGCCGAAACCCTGCACTATCAAGGCCCCGCGGTGGACACTGCGGCCGGCACATTCAAGAAGCTGACGTTCACGGTCAACGTGCGCATGGAAAAGCACGATGGCGGGCAGAGCGCGCCAGCCAATATTTTGGACGTGGCGATCAGCAGCAAGGGCGCCGCACCGAAGTTGCATGGCATCGGCTTCCGCGCGGCCAAGAACGCCGTCACCCTGTTCTACGCGGGGGATTCGACGGCCTGCGATTGGGTGGACTCGAACACCTCGAACTTGGGGCCCGGCGAAACGGGCTCGGCCCAAGCGCTGTCGATGTATTTGAAGCCGGGCGTGGCCGTCGCGAACTACGCGGACTCGGGTGAGACCGCGGGCGGCTTCTATTCCAAGTTCTTCGATCCGTACGCGACCTCGCTCTTCAAGGCCGGGGACTTCGTGTTCGTGCAGTTCGGGACCAACGACTCGAAGGACGCGGCCACCATCGCCAATGGCGGTAAGGTCTACAAGGACAACCTGATGAAATACGTCACGGCCGCGCGCGCCAAGAACGCGATCCCCGTGATCCTGACGCCCGTTTCGCGCAAAGGCGGCACCGCGGCTGATCCCGGTTTTCAGGGCCTCGACCAAGCGGCTCGTGATTTTGCCACTGCGCAAAATGTGGCACTCATCGATATGACCGCGCTGTCGCGCGCCTACTACGCGACGGTAACCGACAAGAATGCGCTGTTCGTCGATAGCGGCACGCACTTCAGCGAGCTAGGCGCAACCGGGGTGGCCGCGACCCTGAGCAAAGCGATTGCGAGCAGCACGCTCACGCTCAAATCCTTCGTGAAATAGGCCGGCGCGTATCGCATCTAGCACTCGTAGGGGTTGAACTGAGTTGAGCTAAGTAACTAGGCGTTTGCGGGACACATTGTAGGCGTGTAGCCGCACGCATTGGGCAAGAATGCAGCACGAAACGCGTGCATCCCCCTTCACTCGCTGGCCATTTCTGTCAGCATTGAGAGGATGCGCGCTTCTACGCTGAGAGTGCCTTCTCGGCTGACTTGGTTAGCCGTTTTCTTACTGCCGCTCGGGGCCTGTGCCACCGCTGAAAGCAATCCACCCGTCGGGAACGAGTTGGATCAAGGCGGCAGCGCTTCGGGCGGAAGCATGGCGAGCGGGGGCTCGCTGTCGAGCGCGGGCTCGAGCAGCGCTGGGCAAAGCTCGAGCGGCGCCACGGGCGGGACGAATGCCGGCGCCGGAAGCAGCAGCACCTTCGCTGGCGGAGGCGGGGCCACAGCACAAGGCGGGGCCACAGCACAAGGCGGAGCCGCATCGGGCAACGCGGGCGCGAGCGGCAAGGGCGGAACGAGCAACGGCGGCGCGAATGGCGCGGGCGGCAAAGGCGGAACGAGCGGCGGCGCAAGCAACGGCGGCGCGAGCAGCGCGGGCGGCAAAGGCGGAACGAGCGGCGGTGGCGCAGCGAGTGCCGGCGCGCCGAGCGCGGGCGCACCCAGCGCCGGTGCACCCAGTGCCGGCGCCGGTGGCGCGCCCAGCGGCACGTGCGACGCAGCACACGCCGCGGCCACGGTGGCGACGGGCACCGTGTACACCGGCAAAGCCAATGACTGCATCCGGCTCAGCGTGAATCCTTCTTGGTCGACGGTCATGATCCAATTTCAGCCGCAGCCCGGCACAGCCGCCTACCCCGTGCCGTATTCGTTCTTCAGCTGCGCGGGCAACGGTACTGGCTCGCTCACGGCCGACTACGCCGTCTCGAGCATCAAGTCAGGCTCCAACCCGGGCTGCGACTTGTACGTGCAATTCAACGGCGGTGCGACCGCGGTCAAAGTCACGTACTACGACTGAGCCTTCGGCTCAGTTCGCACACCCGCCGCTCTCGGTCGACCACGTCTTCCCGTTACAGGCCATGGTCACTCCTTCACAGGTCACGCCGTAAAAGCAGCTCATCTTCTTGTCGCACGGCTGCCCTTCGTTGGGCAGCGTGTCAGGACAAGGCGCGATCGGCGGGCCCGCGCACGCCCAAGAAGCCATGCTCGCCGGGCATGAGCTGGCGTCGCCGCAGAAGTTGCAGCGGCAATAGATGGTGCCCGAGGTCCCGCCGTCGAACGTGCACTCTTCACTTACGGTCTTGCATTCGTGGCCAATGACCGGGAAGCCGCTCGGCGTCGTCGAGCAATCAGCGAGCGGCGCGCAAGTGCCCACCTGCGGATGAGCCGCCGTCCATTTGCCAACTTCACCGCATCCGTAGCGGTCACGGCACCACTGACGCGGGTCGTCGCCGTAGGAGCAATACAGATCGGGCACGCATGCCTTGCCAACCGTGGGCGGCATCGGGGGGCAGCTGGTATCGGCGAGCCCAGCGGCGCCTGCATTGGCCGCGCCGCCGGCAGAGCCGCCCGCCGTCGCCGCACCGCCCTGCGCCGCGCCGCCGTGAGCCGCGCCACCGCTATCGGAGCCGCCGTTCGCTGCACCGCCCTGCGCCGCACCGGCGTGGGCCGCGCCGCCAGCAGGCGTGATCGGTTTGCCGGCGCTGCCATCGCGAGCGCCAGCGCTCGAGCCGCCTTCACTCAGCCCCGCAGCGCCGCCCGAGTCCGTACCACCCGCCGTAAACACGGAGCCACCACAAGCTACGAGCACCCCGACACATCCCAAGACCAGCCAAGAAAAGCGCATCCCTTCGAGCGTAGCATGGGGTCTGTCACGCTCGAGAAACGGAAGCGAGGCGTTTACTCATGGGGATCCGGTCATGCGCTTTCAAGCCGAGCCGCGCGTAAAACGCCTGCGCTTCGTGATTGTCGCGTTCGACCTGCAGCTCCAAGGTGTGGATCCCGAGCTTTAGCAGCGTGGCTTCGACGAAGGCCAGCGCCGCTCGGCCAATCCCACGCTTGCGAGCCGCCGGCTCCAAGAACAACTCGGTGACCGTGGCTTGCCGACCGCCGAACTCGAAGTCGAAACCCAAGGCAACCACGAAGTGCCCCACGAACCGCCCGCCGTCGGCGATCAGCCAAGCAGCACCGAAAGCCGGCGTGTGCATGAGCTCTAGCGCAGCGCGGCGCACGACCTCGCGCTCGAAAGCGATGCCATCGAATGCGTAGTATTGCTCGACGAGCGCCAGAAACGTTTCGAGATTTTCTTGATTGATGCGTTCAAAAGTGAGGTGGTCGTTCACGGTGCGTCGCCTTTCAACGGGGCAGCCCTGAGTACGCTGGCCGCGGAAAACCGATACAAGCCGAACCGGTCAAGACCGCCGGTAAACCCTTTGCCATTCCGATAGCGCTCCGAAATGCGCCCCAGACGCCGCTTCCAAACTGGGACGAGCCCGTAATGTAGGACAGCAGTGCCATGACCCCTCGTCCCGCCCAGCCGACCCGCTCATGCCGATGGCAGCGCAGCCAGCTCGCGCTTGCGCTGCTCTGCGCGAGCGCGTGTGGCGGAAAATATAGCCGCCCTGACGAGACAAGCGCCGTCGCCGCGGCTGCGGGAGAAGCACCCGATCCGGGTTTCGCGGGCGCGAGCAAGGGGGGCGCGTCGGGCGCCGGCGGAGCCCGACCCACGGTGAGAGCGGCCGGCGCAGGCGGCGTAAACAGCGCCGGCGCAGCGGATGCGCCGGCAGGTGGGCCAAGCGCCGCGGGCGCCCCAGAAGCAGCCGCCGGCGCGAGCGGGAGCGGCGCGCTCACGCCCTCGTGCCAAGGCCTGCCAACCACGTGTGGCCCCGCCGGTAACGAAGACTGCTGTGCGTCGCGCCCGGTGCCCGGAGGCTCGTTCATCCGCCGCGCCAACGGCCAAAACTACCCGGCGACGGTGAGCGACTTCCGGCTCGATCGCTACGAAATCACGGTCGGTCGCTTTCGAAAATTCCTGACCGCCTATGCGCCCGACATGATCGCGGCCGGCGACGGCCAAAATCCAAACAACCCGGACGACCGCGGCTGGGATCCCGAGTGGAACGCGAGCCTGCCCGTGGACGCGAGCGCGCTCACGACCGCCTTGTCCTGCGGCGACAATTACCAAACTTGGAGCGACGCGCCGGGTGGCGCCGAGCGCGAAAACTTGCCGCTCACATGCATGAGCTGGTTCGAGGCCGAAGCGTTCTGCATCTGGGACGGCGGGCGGCTGCCCACGGACGCCGAGTGGACGTACGCCGCCTCGGGTGGCAACGAGCAACGCCTGTATCCGTGGGGTAAAGCCGAACCCGACTGCACGTACGCGAACTACTTCGGCGCGCTCGGTGGCACTGACTACTGCGTGCTCCCGGGCGTCGGCTCGCCGAACCCCGTCGGCTCCGAGTCCCCCAAGGGCGACGGCAAATGGGGCCACGCCGATCTGGGCGGCAACATCTCGGAGTGGATGCAAGACTACGCGCGCGTGTTTCCCGAGCAATGCCAGGATTGCGCCGCGCTCACGCCCAGCAACCCGGCCCGCAATCGCCTCGTCAAAGGCGGCAGCTTCGCCGAAAACGGCGAAGTCATGCAGGGCCGCTTCCGCGTCAGCGGCCCCGGCACCGCGCAAATCTTCGGCGCCCGCTGCGCGCGAGCAACACACGGTTAGCGGAGCTGAAGAAGTCCGTAGTCGATTGAAGACCATTGCGCGCTGAAAAATAGTGTTCGGCCCGAACACTATTTTTCGATACAGAAGTGCCGGGCCCGCTAGAAGGGCCGAAGCTCAAGAGCGGACAGCCCTCCCAACGCAAGCTTCGCCCGTCAGCGGTTGGTTGGTTGGGTAGCGGGCTCTGCGTCAACAGGACGGCGCAAAGCTCGCTTCCGCGGCGGCCGCGCTTGGGCGCACGGTCAACGCCTAGCTCGAGTCGAGCCGCGTGGCTCGTCGCTCAGCGTCTCGGCTGGGCCGTTCACACCCAGCACGTCCGCGACCCGCACTCGGCCTTCAGTGCCCACTCGGTATTTCGCGCCGAATGGGTGGGGGCGAGTGCCAGCGTGCGAGAACAAGTAAAAGGTCTGCCCGGCGTCGTCGATCTCGAGCGACACGTGCTCGGGCTCGGTCTTGGCCAGCTCGCCAAGCAGCGCTTCGACCTGCACCGGATCGATGTGCAGCGCTCGGCCGGCGTCGGCCGAGGTGAGCGTGCCGCCGCGATTGACGGCCAGCGCATACAGCGCCTCGAGCCGCGTTTGGCGCTCGACATCCGACCCCAGCCGCTGCAGCCGGCTGCTGCTCACGAGCAGCAACGTGCTCACCACGATCGAGATCAGCGCGATCGGCAAGCCAACCGCGTAGCCAATGTTCCGCTCGGGCACGAGCAACTGGAAGAACAGCATCGACGCGCCTGACGCGAGGAGCCCGAAGACCAGCAACAACAGCCCGAGCGCGCGGCCCACTCGGCCGCCGACCTTCGACGGTTGCCCCGCAAACGCCAACGCTTTCCCGGAAAACGGCGCGCGCGGCTTGTCGCATGCCGAACAAAACGCAAACACGCCCTTGTACACGACCGGCGCGTTCTGATGGCAATGAGGGCAAGGCATGTCGCGGCAGCCTAGCGCGCCCGTGCTTCGCGAGCACCGCTTCCGGACGGTGCTCGCCGAAGAGGCCAGTAAATCAGCGTGGGCGGGCGCGGGCGACGGACTCGAGCATGCGCGGGATGGCGACCGAGATCAAAATGCCCAGGTTCGCGCGCTTGTTGTCGACCAGCAGGCCCTGCAGCAAGGGACCATGGTTGATCACGGCGGCCGTGTGATTGCCTTCCATGTCCATCAAGAAGTAGCGTGAGAGTGGCGGGAAGTTCGAGTCGCTGAGTGAGCTCTCGATGTCGGTGGTCATGCGCGTGAAGAGCGCGACGGCGACGGGCTGCTGGTTGAAGCCGGCCAGCGAGAGACCGGCGGTGCGCTCCCAGATGTCCGTGGCGATGAGCCCATCGCGCAGCACATTGCGGAGATCTTGAACGGCGAGGTCGAGGACTTTGGTATCAAACATGGGTTCTTCTTCCGTTGGGACTGGGGCAAGGCGCGCCGGGCGCCGTGGTTCACAAGCCGCGTACCGTGAGCTCGAGCGCTTCCCTGAGCTGATCGAATGAGCGGCTCGACAGAGGTTCGAGGCCGACCGTGCCGAGACAGAAGCCGCCGCGATCGTTGCGCGCTTCGACCCACGACATCATGCTGTTGCCGAGCCAGAGCGCGCCGGCGTTGGCGTCGATGCCCGGGATCACGCGCACCGCGACCAGCGCCGAGAGCAGCGGCCCCACGAGGGACACGTGCGCTTCGGAGATGCCGTGCGCGGCGAGGGTGAGGCCGTTGTCGTCGGCGATGAAGGCGCCCGTGCAGCGCTGATAGTCGAGGGTCCAGGCCAAGAGCGCGTCCAAACGATCGGACGGGTTGTCCGACGTTTGTTGCAGGCGTGGCGCGGGCGCTTGTGACTTGGGGCGCGCGGGCCCGGGTGGCGGTACGGAGCGCGCTACCGGTGCGGGCGCGACGGGCACTGCCGCCGCGGGCATCGGCATGGCGCGCGCGAGCGGGCTCGGCCCGACTCCAAACACGTGCGCCGCAGGCCGGCGCGGCGCCGTTGCGCGCGCCAAGAGCGCCGAGACGCTCTGCGCGTCAGTCCACGAGACGGATCGGTCCGCCATCATCCCCTCCTTCCTGGACGCCGAGGCGCCCCTCGATTTCAGCAGCCAAACTGTCGAAGACGGCAGCCACCGCGGGCGGCCGACGGCTGAGCAGTCCGAGCGGTACGCCAGCGCGGCTTGCTTGCAAGAAGTTGGAGTCGCGCGGGATTGCCGTGTCGAACACGCTGTCGCGATACAGCGCCCACAGCTCTTCGAGCGAAGCCAGCACGACCGGATCGCGGAACGAGCTCATGTTGCACACGACGCCCAAGAGCGAACAGCTGTCCCCCGCCTCACGCAGCTTGGCGAGTAGCTCGAGCAGCCGCGGTAGCGAACGCAGCGCGAGCGGTTCGCACTGCGCGACGGCGATCACGCTCTCCACCGACTCGAGCGCGAGCCGCGTCATGCCGCCGAGCCCGGCCGGCGTGTCGAAGAGCACCGCGTCGTACTCGTGTTGGCTGCGATCGATGATGCGCCGGAGCACATCGTTGTCGCGGGCGTCTTTGGAGAAGTCGTCCACGTCGAGCGCGTCCACCGCGCCCATGGGCAAGATTTGCAGCTCGGGCAGGCGCGTCTTCACGACCTCGGGCAGCGCGCCGCCGTTGGCGAGGCTCGCAGCAAGGCCTGCGCGCTCACCCACGCCGTCGAGCGAAAGGCCAATGGCCCCTTGCGGATCGGTATCCACGAGCAACGTGCGCGTGCCTCGCCGCGCGAATGCAAACGCCGTATTGAGCGCGGTCGTGGTCTTTCCCACGCCGCCTTTCAGGCTGGTAAATGCGATGGAGAGTGTCATTTGGGGTACCCAAGCTTCCGTAGTTGCTCCAAGTTGGCACGCACGAGATGAGACGCGGGGTCGAGCTCCGACAGGTTGACGAGCAACGGCACGGCTTCGTCGTAGTTGCGCGCCATCAATAGGCGTCGCGCATCGGCATTCAGTTGACGGATCCGATCGGCCAGTTGCTCCGGTGACGATAGGGTCGCCTCGAGCAAAAGCGGAGACAGCGGCGGCGGCTCACTCACCAGTCCCTCGTCGATGCGCCGTAGCGAATCGAGCACCAGCTCGTGCAGCCCTTTGAAGATCGTGCGCTCTTTCCGGGTGCCGAGCGCTTGGCTGACGCGGGCGCGCATCTCGGGCCGAATCAGGCGCGCGAACGCATCCTCACCCACGCCCAGGCCGTCGAACGCGGTCCACACTTGGCCGTCGCGCACCTCGATCACGCCGACGTCCCCGCTGGCTTGGCCGAGCACCAGCACGTGCGAGCCGCCGGACATGCAGATCATCTGCAAGAAATCGACGGGCACGAAGCTGACGTGCGGCGCCGTGGAGGGCACGCCCAAGGCGCGCGCCATCACGACCAACGTTTCCTCGGCGATCGGCCGCGTGGTGCGCGTGATCCCCGAACCAGCCGGCACTTGGGCCGCTTCGTCGACGGCCAGCACGAGGCGCTTGGTGCGACCGAGTAAGAGCTCGATCGCGTCTTCCGGCGCGCCCTCCAGTGGGTGGCTGTAAAAAATCAGCCCGACGTTGGGCACGTCGAGCAGCACTTGATCGAGCTCGTGCCAACTCGCGGCGCCGAGCGCGCTCAGCGGAGTTTGATCCGCGATGATCCGAATGCAGCGCATGCGCTCGCGAAGCGCAGGATCGGCGACCACGGCGAGGCTCATTCAGTCAGCGGCTTTCGAGATCCCGCAGCGAGCGTCGCAGCATCACGCCCGCGGCTTGGTCGCCGGGCCGTAATTTGTCGCACGCCCGAAAGGCGTCTATCGCGTCTTGAAAGCGGTTCTGCACGAAGGCGGCAGTGCCGCCGGCGAAGAGCTCGCGATACTGCCGATCGGACTCGCTCTCGGGCGCCGGGCCTGGGCCAATGGGCGCGGGGATCACGACGACGCGTGCCGAGGGGATCGACGACGGGCTCCTGGCGGTTTCCGGCGCTGGCTCGGGCGGCGAGGCCCCCTCGAGCGGCGGGGCAGCGTTCAAGGTCTCGAGCGCGTGCAAGCCCGAGCGCGGGAGCTCCGGCTCGGGGCTCGAGCCGCGCGGCTCCTTCGCGTACAGGCTGACCAAGACTTGTAACGTTCGAAGTTTACCGAGCGGGCACATCTGCGCGACATCGCCGAAGGTCGAGCTGCCGTCGATGTAACGAGAAATCAGCACGACATCCGGCGAACGCCCGCTGCTGACCGAAAGCGGGCGCGCAATTTGATCCAGCCCGCCGAGACGTTTCGCGTACGCACCAACCAAGAACTCTTTGATTTGGTCGATGCTCTTCTGCAGCTCGCTGCTGCCGGGCGTCTCGGCGCGCGCGCGATACAAAACCTCGAGCGCTTCCTCGTACCGCTTCTCGCGAAGCAACACGAGCATGTCGGCGCGCACCAACGCGGCATTCGCGTCAGCGTCGGGGCTCATCGCACTAGCCAATCCACGACCTTCGTCAACGCGCACAATGCAACGGAGGTTAACCCGCTGTTGTGACATTGCGCCATAGCCTACCGGATGTGCAGCTTGGCGAAGTCCGCCAGCTTCGGCGTGATCGAGCCGGCCAGCTACCGCACCTTGTAGGTCGATGCGCTTACTAACCCGCGACAGTTAGATGGCGCCGCTGAGCCAGCAGCAGCGGCACTTCGTTAAGTTTCGATTGTGCATTCGCCATCGGGCGCGGTTTTTTGGCGTGCATGTCGACGCGCGGAAACGATCGATGCGCGTAAACAAGTTCGTCACCCTCCTGGTATAGTGTCGACGAAACGATTGCGCGCCAACTCGATGCTGATGACGGCGCTCGCGGCCGGCCCGCCCCCCGGCTCGAAATGAACATCGAGCAGCGCGGGGTCGCCTTTAGTTTTTCAAGAGACGCGATTTCGGCCCGCGCGTTTGGCCGCGTACAAGCGCTCGTCTGCCCGCTGGTAAAGGCGAACGCTGTCCTCTGCGAGTTGGAACGGCGCGACGCCAAGGCTCACGGTCACTCGAATCGCCGTGCCGCCCACGTTGAAAACGGCGTTCTCCACCGCTTGCCGCAGCAGCTCGGCGGTCTGGTGAGCCAGCAGGGGAGATTCGCCCGGCACGAGCACCGCAAACTCCTCCCCGCCAGTTCGAAACAAGAGCGCGCCCGGGCCGAGCTGACTCTTGGCCAACGCCGCCAAGTGGCTGAGCACGATGTCGCCCGCGCGATGCCCAAAGTCGTCGTTGATGCGCTTGAAGTGATCGACGTCGAACAAGATCAGCGCGCCGGGTTGGCTCGAGGCAGCGGCGCGGGTCAGCTCGCTCGCGAGCAGCACGTCGAAGTGCCCGCGGTTGAACAGCCCCGTCAGCGCGTCGGTGTTCGCGACGTCGAGCACGTGCCGAATGTAGTCGAGCTCGAGGCTATCCTCGATATATTTCAGGGCGACCTTGCCGACGCGCAATAGCTCGCCTCCCTGGAGCTCGGCCCGCTCGATGCGCTCGTCATCGAGGAACGTACCGTTCGTCGATTCGAGATCGAGCACGATCCAGCGATCGAGCACGCGGGTGATGACCCGCGACGAGAGCGGTTCATCCGCTCTCAGTGGCCGAGAGAGCGAGAACCTGGGCTGCTCGACCCCGCGCTGCGACGGCGCTGCCGGAGCGTCCCGAGCGCAGCGAGCGCCAAGAGCGCGAACCACGCGGAGGAACCGCGCGAGCGGCCACCGCTCACGGTGCAGCTCGCGCCGTTGTCGGATGAGCCGTCCGAGCCATCACCGGGAGCGGCGCTACCCCCGGCGATGCTCGGTCCGCCTGCGGCGCTGCTGCCGCCCGGTGTACCGAGCGCACCGCCACCGCCTGCAACGACCACGGGCGCGCCCGCGCCCGCGCTGCCGTCAGAGACACCGCCCGCGCCGCCGGCATTGCTGCCCGCCGTCGCGCCGCCTGCCGTGCTCGGATCGCCGCCCGAGCCTGCGCTCGCGCCGCCACTGCCGCCGAGCCCTGCGCTGCCCCCCTCAGCCATGCCGCTACCGCCGCCAGCGCCGCCAGCGCCGCCGCCGGTCATTGCGCACGGCAGCTTGAGCCCCGTGGTCACGCGCGCGCCGGGAACGGGCCAGCCATCACTCCCCCAGGTGAGCTTGTTCTCGCCGATCACCGAGGCGTTGCTGGGGTAGTAGTGATAGGTGAAGCGCTCCTCACCACCGCAGCTGTAGATCCCGATGTGGCCCGGGCCATGGATGTTCAGCGCCGAATCGCTGCCGAAGAAGGTGCGGTCGCCGGAATAGGGACCCGTGATCGCGGACGAGCGCGACACGTGCATCACGTAGCCACTGCTCACACCTTCGCAGCAGCTACCGGTCTGCCACCACAGGTAATAGTTGCCACCGTGATAGTAGATGTAGGGCCCCTCGCGGTGCCCTTGCGCGATGGCGTGGCCGGGGTTGTTCGGCGGCTGCCACCCGGATTCAGACGTGACCGGGAGGCCCGTGTCATTATCCATTCGTGTCACGAAGATCGAGTTCGCGGTCGTCGCGAACGGATAACCACCGCCCCACACGACCCACAGGTTGCCTTGTGCGTCGAGCACGGGCGCAGGATCGATGACGCTGTGAGTGACTCCGACGGGGCCCGAAATCGCGACTCCGGCGTCGGTCCACTTGGCCTGCGTCGGGTCGAGTGAAGGCGTGGTGAGCAAGATCAACGCGCTCGACTTGCTCGCGGTCCACATCGAGCCGTACAACAAGTACTTGCCGTTGAGGTAGATCCCATCTGGAGCCCAAATCCCCTGGTTGTTCGGGAGCAGATTCTTGTTCCACGGCGGAGAGCCTTCGTCCTTCCACACGAGGCCGTCGGGCGAGGACTTTCCGCCGCCGCCCGTCGAGTAAATGTAGACCTTGCCGTTCGACTCCAGCATACGCGACGGATCGTGCGAGCCGTTGTTGCCGCTCGTTTGGGCGCTGGCGGGCGCTGCTAAAGTAGCCAGGCCGAACGCGGCAAAAAACGCAGAAATGGCGCGAGCTCGTAGAGTCGACATGGGAATTTTCCTCTGCTTGCAGCGGCTCCGGTGAACGGCACGCGGCAGCGCTTCATCCCGTCTAGGGAGCGGGCGCGGAAAAAAGTCGCCGCGAGCCCAAGAAACTGATTTTTTTGTGAGCCAAAAAACGGCCTTGACGAGACTAGTCGCGCGCTCACTCCTCGGTTCCGGAGCCGCGGCGGCAGCGCAGGTCAATTTTTCTGCGCGAGCGGAGCGACGGCTGCACGGCACGGCGCGCGCGCTCCGCTTACGAAATATTTGCTAGCGCTCGCGGGCTGTTCGATCCCCTCCCAAACCGGGGAGCCGACCCCAAACATCACCGTCAGCCCCGCCAGCGAAGTGAGGCAAGGTCAAAGCAACGTCGTCATTTCGCTGGAGCAGCCCGGGGGCGGGCTTTCGTACGTCACGCGCGTCGACTTGGGCGATTTGCACGCGGTCATCGAGGCGAACAGCAACGCTGATCACTTCGGCCTCTACGACCGTCGTTTGGGCGAGCAGATTACGAACAGCGAAGCAACTGACGATCATCGGTGACGCGACCGACACCAAGGCGCGGCCACGAACAACCACGCCCGGCCCATTCGCGCTCGGCGCGCGCTCGACGCGCATTCAGCGAAGATAATTTGGCCCTCGAAGGGCTGGCTGATCCGGCGCTCTTGCACCATGTACTGCTGCGAAAGACAGCCCGCGCTCACGGCCACCGTCGGCCGCAGACGGGGGATCGGGAATCGGCAGTGGCGCTCCAAGGAAATCGCGCGTTTCGGTTGTTCTGGGCTGGGCAAACCGCATCCAACCTGGGGGATGCATTCGGGTTCGTCGCCATGCCGCTCTTGGTCTTCGACGCCACGCACTCGGTCGTGCAGATGGGCAATGTGACGGCGCTCACTGCCGGCGGTCAGTTGCTCGCGGCCACGTTCTCGGGCGTGGTGGTCGACCGGGCCCACCGCCGCGCGCTGATGATCGGCTGTGATGCGCTGCGGCTCGCGTTGTACGGCTCGCTGCCGTTGCTGAGCGCGTTGGGCGTGCTGCACCTTTCGATGATCGATGCCGTCGCCTTCCTCGCCGCAGTGGCCAGCAATTTGTTCCTGGTCGCCTACTCTGCGGCCGTGCCGAACCTAGTCGAGGCCAGTGACGTGTCCGCTGCCAATGGCCGTCTGCAAGCGACGCAAGCGCTCACGTTCGTGATCGGCTCGGCGTTGGCCGGCGCGGTCTCCGCGCGCTTCGGCACGGTCTGGGCGGTCGGCATCAACGCACTGTCCTTCGCGGCCTCCGCCTTTAGCCTGCTCAAGATCCGATTTCGCAGGGACCGCGCCGAGCGCACCGAAGTCGGCTTTCACCCGCTGCGCGAAATCGGCGCTGGCCTCCGCTATCTGGTGCGCCATGGCACGTTGCGGTCGCTCACGCTGTTTCAAGCCGCCGTCGCCGCACTGGGCAGCATCGGTATTGGGGCCGCCGTGATCGATCTGTTGATTTACCGCTTGAAGGTGGATTTTTCGGAGAGCGCGGGGGTGGTCGGGACATCGCTGGCTCTGGCCGCGTTCGGTGCCGTGCTCGGCGCGCTGCTCGCGGCGCGCACCGGGCGGCGCTTCGGGCTCGGCGCCGTGTGCATCGGCGGCACTGCGCTGCAAGGCCTCGGCTTGCTGGTCGGCGGCCTCGGCAGGGCCGCACCGCTGGTCGTCTTGGCGGGTGTGTTTTGGTCCGCGGGGCTCACGTTTCGCGCGGTGGGCGCCAGCTCCTTGCGCCAAACGCTCACCCCGGACGCCCTGCTCGGTCGCGTCTTGGCTAGCGGCTGGACGCTCATCTTCGGCGCCAGCGCCCTGGGCGCCGTGCTGGTCACTCGCATCGGCGCAAGCTTCGGCGTGGCCCACGTGATGGCGCTGATCGGCGTGAGCCTACTGCTCGTCTCGACCGTCGGCAGCTTCTCACCACTATCCCGCGTCACCCGTTAGGCCGCGCCGCATCGCGCGAGACCTAGGACGAATTGCGCTTGGCGAGCGAGCGCAGGCGCATCAGGCGCATGCGAATGGCGGTCGGCGAGCGTGCCAAACGTAGTGCGATCTCCTCTGTGCTCTCACCCATCAAGTAGCGCTGCGCGAGTAGCTCACGGGCTTGCGGATCGAGCCGCTCGCCGAGCAGGCAGAGTAATTCTCGCGCGCTGGCGGAACGCTCCGGATCGATGCCATGGGTGGCATCCACCCCGGTGCTCTCGAACTCGAAGCGCGACAGGAGACTTGCGCGGCGCCGCTTGGCGCGGAAGTGGTGAGCGAGCAAATGGCGAGCGAGGCCGTAGCACCAAGCGGAAAAATGATCCTTCTCACGCGGGCTCGACGGGTGGCGCGCAAGCTCGACGCGCTATCCAGAAAGAGCAGCCACGGATCCTGGGGGAGTGCGTCCATCCTCTTAGCCACCTCCATAAGAGATACTCCGCGGAGCGTGCCCTCTATAAGGGTGGCAGTGCGCCAATCCTTAACGACGAAAATGCCCGCTCCGAGCACCAGACGCCAGTAACCAGATCGCTTGTCGATGAGGCAGGCGAACGACGGAAGAGCGCTCGTTTCCAGTCACGCAGCCACTTTCTGCAACCGGTTGCAGAAAAGTGCACCACTTAATGTTGTGGCGTTACGGAGCAGCGCGCTCCGGGAACTAGTGGGGGCGAGTCACGGCGAATCGCAAACTGGCCTGTAATCGAGTCCGTTCAGGACCGGCCGCGCCGTATTCACACCCATCGTCGCCAAGCGCGCACTTCACACCGCGTCGGGGTTTGCCCGGCGAATCGTCGGACTTTGTCCGGCAACTCGAAGGAGTTTCCATGTATCGAACCATCGCGTCGAATTGGACACGTGTATCCATCGTCTCACTACTGACATGTAGTGCGGGGTTCGGCATCATTGGCTGTAGTGCGGCCGATGATGGCGTCGTAAACACGTCTACGGAGGCATTGCTCGGCGATGCGCTGCCGGGCACCAATGCCGCGCAGTTCGCCGATGCCAAAGCCAACTTCGCGGCGGTGGAGAACGCGGCAGCAGATGGGCTCGGTCCGATTTTCAACGCCAATGCTTGCGGCACGTGCCATCAGAACGGCGCGCTGGGCGGGGCCGGTCAACAGATAGAAGCGCGCTACGGCACGCTAATCGGCGGCGTATTCAACGGTCTACCGAACACCGGAGGATCGCTGCGCCAACTATTCGGAATCGGCGGCTTCAACATCGGCGGGCTGAACTGCAATTCGGGCGTCGATGCCAACCCCGCACCCGGCGCGACGATCTTCGCCGGCCGCTTGACGACACCGCTATTCGGGCTCGGCCTGGTCGATTCACTGCCGGATTCCGCGTTCGATACCCTGGCCAGCCGCGAACCGACTGCCATTCGCGGCGTCGTGAATCGCTTCGCGATCGCGTTGCCGAACCCGCTCGATCCGTCACAGCACGTGGGCACGGTGCGCGTCGCGCGCTTCGGTTGGAAAGCGAACGTGCCTTCGCTCGCGCAATTTTCCGGCGATGCATACGTGAACGAGATGGGCATCACCACCACCTCGTGCATCAATGGCGCGGCGAACAACGCCTTTGCCACCGAGAACCGCGCCAACCGCGCGCCCACGAACGCCTTGATCAACGGCTGCCCGGACGACCCCAAGCCCGGCGTGGATGACGACTTCGCAGCCGAAACCGGCTGCACCGGCCCCAATGCCAACATCCTGCAAGACGACTTGGCAAACTTCACCTTCTTCATGGCGCATCTCGCGCCACCCCCCCAAGTCGCGATCAGGGCTGGCACCGCAGAAGACCGAGGCCGTACCTTGTTCAGCTCGGCCGCTCTGGCCTGCAACGGCTGTCACCGCTCCGATAGCGACGTCTTCCGCTCGACCTCCGCGGGTGGCGTCCCCGCGGGCATCGTGTTCGCGCCGTTCTCCGATTTCTTGGCGCACGACATGGGCGCCCTCGGCGATCAAATCGGGATCAACGACGGGGACTCGGTGGCTGCGACGCGCCGCATGCGTACGGCTCCTTTGTGGGGCTTGCGGTCACGCAACAAGCTCCTGCACGACGGCCGCACGACCGACCGCGGAGCGGCCATCCTCGCACATGCCGGGCAGGGAGCGGCGGCCAGCGCCGCGTACTCGGCGTTGCCCGCGAGCAGCAAGAGTGATCTCCTGGCCTACCTCAACACGCTCTGAGCATCAGCGCGCGAGCCACGCGCTCAGGTCGTCGGCAAACGCCTTGGGTTCGATCATCGTGATCATATGACCCGAATTGGCGTAGTGCCGAATGGCGACCGAGCGCGTGCCGTTCGCGGTGCCGAGCAAGAGCTCGCTTGCCGTCTCTGACACGCTCGTGTTCGGCGAGACGGCTCGCAGCGCGCTCTCGAGCGCAATCTCGGGCACCACGAGGTCGCGCCTGCCGTCGGTGATCAGCGCATCGACCACCTGAGCGTTGTCGAGAAACGCGGCTCCGACCAGGGTTTTCCGGCGCCAGTCCGGATCCGTCGAGCCCTTGCCCGTGGTCAGCGGTGAATAGGCCAAGTTGTAAGACTGGCCGTCCGGCAACGGACCGAGCAACGCGACGAGCGCACTCTGATCGGGCGTCTCACTGTCGGCGGTGCTGCACTTGAAGCCGCGGGAACGCTCGGCGCCGCTCAAGCTCGGGATGTCCTCGAAGCGCGCCCCATACAACGCCGGTGCTTGCGCCGGTGAGACCTGTGCCGCATCCGCAGCGAAGATCCGCGCGTCCTGCTCGGTCTTGCTGAGCGTGTAGTTGTATGGGCTGCGACCGAATTGGTCGGCGCACTGGCAGCCATCCGCAGTCGAGCAGGGGCCGCCGACCGAAGCCTGCACCGCGCTCAGCAAGCCTGGGTCTCGACAAGCCGCTTGAATGGCCGCCGTGTGTGCAGAGCCCGCAAGCCAGGGCTGCAGTAGGATCTGGCCCGCGAGCAAGCGAGCGCGCGGCAGCGCAGAGAGCTCGCTTCGCAGTGTTTCGTCCTCGTACGGCGCGAGTGTCCATGCGCCACGCACGTAAGCGACGATCCAAGTGATGCGCACGCCCGCGTAGCTCTCACCCATCCAATACACCGGCCCCTGCAGGCTCGGGTGGGCTTTCAAAAAGCGCAGCGTCGCGAGCAGCACGTCCGCCGCGTCCACGTACTCACTGAACACGTCTTGCGAACAATCCGCGGCGCTCGGAGCACGGCCCTCGATCACGTCGTAAGAAAAGCCTGCCTGGCGCGGCTCGATGTAAAGCAGGTTGGCGAAGCGAGTCAGCGAGCTCGGGTTGGCCACCACACTGCCGTCTGCCTCGATCGTCGTTGGACCGGTTCCAAAAGCGCGCACGACGTCCGACGCAAAGCCGTTGAACAGCACGATCAGCGGCTTTTGCTCCGGCCCAGCGTCGGCCGGCCGAAAGTTGTAAAAGATCTGACTCATGGCCGCGAGCGACACGGCCCGGTCCTGGATCGAGACCTGACGCGGCGCGAGCCCCACGAACCCAGCCTCACTGACGAGCGCGGCGCGCTCCGCGCTGCTCGCCCCGTGCTCCGAGCCGCACCCCGACAGCAGCCCTAGCGCCCCGCTCAACGCCAGCCAGCCCTGCTTTCTGAAACCCACCCGAGTAAGCGTATCGCGAGCCGCGGGAATGGTGCAAACAGTCTCAGTGCGCCGCTAGCGCTCGCCGATGAAGGCGGCAGCGCTCGCCGCTAGCCACCCGCTGGCGCGTTGAAAGCCGAAAATCACCGACCAAACGCGCTTGGCATTCCACTTGCGTAGGGACTCTCAACCGGAGGACCAAAGTGAAATCATCGACCCGTACCTCGAGCCGCAAGCCCGCCAGCAAGTCCCGCCCCAGCACCGTTCAGCGCGCCATCCGCCTAGTGAGGGGCGCGCTCTCGCACGAACAGACCGCGACCGAATTGCTCAAGAAGCAGCACGAAGAGGTCAAGGCGCTGTTCAAGAAGATCGAAAAAGCCAGCACCCGCGCCGCCAAAACCAAGCTCTTCGACGAGCTGGCCGCGAACCTCGCTGCCCACGACGCGATCGAACGCGAGATCTTTTACCCCGCCTGCGAAAAGGGGATGGGCATGACCGACCTGCTCGGGGAAGCCTTGGTCGAGCACGGCGTGGTCGAGTTCAGCCTGTATCAAGCCGACGAAGCGCGTCGCGACTCGAGCTTCTCGTTCAAATGTCAGGTGTTGAGCGAGATCGTCGAGCACCACGTGAAGGAAGAGGAAGAAGAATTCTTCCCGAAGGTGGAACGCGCCCTCGGCCGCGAAAAGCTAGTTCAGCTCGCCGTACGTATGACCGAACGCTTCGAGGCCGCCAAAGCCAGCAGCTTCCGTCCCCCGTTGCACAGCAATCTCAAGCAAGTGCTCGCGGGCGCCCTGAAGCCGGCCAAGAAGAGCGCGCGCAAGCCGTCATCGGTCGCGCAAGCCGTCAAGCGTCGCCGCGCGGCTTGATCGTCGCTCGCTCGCGCGGTCCCTTTGAATGGGGGCGCCCGCTCTACCTCCGCTGCAGCTCGCAGCGCGGCGCACTCAACCTTTGGCGCTGCGCTTGCGAGCACGCTTACGCAAAAAATCGGCCAGGACGCGCAGCTTGAGCGGCGTGTAGGCCCGGCTCGGGTAGTACAAGAAGAAGCCGGGAAAAGGCGAGCAAAACTCCTTCAAAACGCGCACCAGCGCGCCGCTGTGCAGCTCGGAGCGCACCAAGTCTTCGAACAAGAAGACCAAGCCGAGGCCGCGCAGGGCCGAATGGCGCATGTGCTCGAGGTCGTTGCTCACGATGCGCGGAGTCAGCGCGATCTCGAAGTCCTTGCCCGCCTCGTCGAACTCCCAGTGATAAAGCGCGCTGTTCGAGGTGCGGCGATAGCCCACGCATTCGTGGTGCAGCAGATCTCGGGGATGCTTGGGTTTCGGGTGGCGACCGAAGTACGCGGGTGAGCCGAGCACGGCCATGCGCTGCGGCCCGGTGACGTCCACCGCCACCATGTCTTTGTCTAGGACTTCCCCCAGACGCACGCCCGCATCGAGCCCCTCAGCCACGATGTCGGTGAGCCCATCGTCGAAGCACAGCTCGAGCTTCACCTCGGGGAACTCGGCGCTGAAGTCGCTCAGCGCATCGTAGATCAACGGGCCAGCCCCACGGGCCAAGGTCATGCGCACCGTGCCCGCGGGGCGCTCGCGCAGCTCGTTCAGCGCCTCGACCGCACCGCGGATTTCGGTGAAGGCGGGAGCGACGCTCGCGTACAAGCGCTCGCCGGCCTCCGTCAGCCCGACACTGCGCGTGCTGCGCTGCAGTAGGCGCACGCCCAACCGCTGCTCGAGCTGCTGCACGGTTTGGCTCACCGCTGAGCCGGACACTCCGAGGTCGCTGGCCGCGGCGCTGAAGCTGCGCTTTTCGGCGACCCGCACAAACACCGTCATTCCGTCGAATTCGTCCCGCATTAGTAAGCAGTGCTTAGCAGGCCATCCACAATTATCAACCTAGCCGCCCAGGCGGCGCGCCCTACGCTCTCGCCTACCATGATCAAAGTTCGCGGTTACGCAGCACGAGACGACCATTCCCCCCTCGGCCCTTTCGAGTTCGAGCGTCGTGATCCGGGTCCGCAAGATGTCCGGATCGAGATCCTGTACAGCGGCATCTGCCATACCGATCTGCACCAGTCGCGCAATCATTGGGGCGGCGCCATGTATCCCATGGTCCCCGGTCACGAGATCGTCGGCCGCGTGCTTGAAGTGGGACGGCAGGTCAAGAAGCTCAAGGTTGGCGACCTGGCCGGCATCGGCTGCATGGTCGACTCTTGTCGTCAGTGCTCTTCTTGTCAGGCTGATCTCGAGCAATACTGTGAAGACCAAGCCACGTGGACGTACAATGCCAAGGAACGTGGCAGTGACCGCGTGACCTACGGCGGTTACTCCGATCAAATCGTGACCAACGAGCACTTCGTGGTGAAGGTGCCCAGCAGCTTGGATCTCAAGGCTGTGGCGCCCTTGTTCTGCGCGGGCATCACCAGTTACTCCCCACTCCGGCACTGGAAGGTCAGCAAAGGCCAAAAGGTGGGCGTGATAGGCCTGGGTGGCCTCGGTCACATGGGCGTCAAGTTCGCCAAGGCCCTGGGCGCCGAAGTGACGATGATCACCACCTCTGCCGAAAAAGGCAAAGACGCGCGCCGGCTGGGCGCGGACGAAGTGCTGCTCAGCACGGACGACAGTCAGCTGGCAAAAGCCGCAAGAAGCTTCGATTTCCTGCTCAACACCATCCCCGTGGGTCACGATCTGAACCCCTACGTCGCCCTGCTCAAGCGAGATAGCGCGATGGTCCTCGTGGGTGCGCTCACCGCGCTCGAGCCAGCGCTCACCGGTTACCGGCTGATAGCCGGCCGGAAGTCCGTCGCCGGCTCGAGCATCGGTGGCATGGCGGAAACACAAGAGATGATCGACTTCTGCGCCGAGCACCAGATCGTTAGCGATGTGGAAATGCTCCCGATTCAAAAGGTGAACGAAGCTTACGAGCGGCTGCTCGAGAACGACGTGCGCTACCGTTTCGTCATCGACATGGCATCGCTCGCCGCGGCATGACCGAGCTCTCGACCGCCGTACCGCGTCGCGTTATTCTCCGTGTCCATGAGAAGGGCCATCGTCCTCAAGCACGTCGAGCATGAAGGCCCTTCGCGGATCGCCACGCTGCTCGCCGAGCGTGAGTGCTCGATCGACACCCGCTCGCTGTACCGAGGCGACCCGCTTCCCACCCGCCTGTCACAAGATCAGCTCTTGGTCGTGATGGGCGGGCCCATGGGCGTGGGTGATCTCGAGAACCCCGCGTACCCCTATCTAAAGCGCGAGGTCGAGTTACTGCGCAGCTGTCTGGCCGTGGGCTCGCCGGTGCTCGGCGTGTGCCTCGGCTCGCAGCTGCTAGCTCATGCCGCGGGCGCCCGGGTGTACCCAATGAACGATGGCGAGCAACGCCAGTACGAGGTCGGCTGGGCACCCGTCCGTTTTCAGCATCAAACGGCGGATTCTTCGCTCGCGGGGCTGCCGAACGAAGCGACGTTCTTGCACTGGCATGGGGACACCTTCGATTTGCCACGCGGCGCGCAACTGCTGGCCTCGACGGACCGCTGCAAGCACCAGGCCTACCGCCTCGGCCAGCGCTCGTTCGGCCTACAATTTCACTGCGAAACCACGGCTCCAGATGTCGAGGCCTGGATCGCTGCCGACGACGGTTTCATGACTGCCGCCAACGGCGAAGGCGCCGCCGAAACCATGCGCCGCGACACCGCGCACCACGGCGCAGAGCAGCTCTTGGTCGGCGACGCCCTACTCCGGAACATCATCAAGGCGATGCTCTCGACTTGACGCAAACGGCCGAGCACCTCGCGGGGCCCGGCCGTCTGCCATCGGCACGAGCGCCGTATTCAGTTGTACACGTTGAATTCGTACAGCGACCACCAGTTGGGGTCACCGTGCCGCACAGTCGCCGAACGCTCGGCTCTAAGACTCGAGCAACGGCGCGAAGCCGCCGTAGATCATGCGCTTGCCGTCGAACGGCCAAGTCTCGGGTGGCGTCTTCATGCGCGGATCACTCATCACCTTTTCATTCACCGCGTCGCGATGCGCGCGCGACTCGTACGTGATGTACGAGCAGACAACGATCTCGTCCGGCTCGAGGTTTACGCTTTGCGGAAACGAGGTCACCTTGCCCGGCTTCACGTCGTCCGCGATCCACTCTTGATAGTCGAGCGCGCCGTACTCGCGCCACACGTCGGAAGCGAGCTGTGCGAGCTTCTTGTATTCGCCGAGCTTGCTCTTCTTCACGGGCACTACGAATCCATCGATATAGGGCATGGCCGCTCCTTGCTGTGATTGTCGCGACGTAAGCGTTACGTCTAGCCCGCGCCTCGCGGCCGTCAACGTGGCAAATTCGGCCAGAACCCGGGATTTCTAGCCTGAATTGAGTGGGCGCTCGCTGGGTAGCGCCGCACCCCACACTGCGCCGATGCAGCTCGTTTACAGGCTTGCGGCGGCTTGGCGCAAACTCTGCGCGGCGTTAGCGCCTTCGGACATCCGGCTATGGCCGACGATCAAACGCACCAGGTCCGGAATGTTCGCCAAACGCTCGAAGTGCGCCGCCAGCGCGGCCCTGTCTTTCACCATCTCGAATTTGACCACGGGCGTCACCCGTGGCCCGGGGCCGAAGCCGGCGAGCTTGAGCGCTGCGCGGCCGAGCGCGCTCTTCGGCGGCTCGAGATCGAAGATCACCTCGGTCACGACGATGCTCGTGCCGTCACTCGAGCGCACGGTGAGCGCGACCTCGGACTCGCCCGTGCCGTCGAGCAACGGCAGTGACGTGCTCGCATCGAGCATTGCATCGGCAGTGGTGCCCTCCACCGCGACGACCTCACGCGCCTTGCTCATCACCGCGGGCGGGGCATAAACGCGCAGCGACGGATAGCGTTGCTTGTAGCGCGGCGCGTCCATGCGGTGGCGTACGTGCGGAACGAGCAAAATTGCGGGCTCACCCCAGGCTTCCAGCCGCTTCATCGACGCCTCGTCCAACGCGATGGCGCTGTGAATCAAGAGCCGCCCATCTTGCAAACGCACCACGGTCATCACCCGCCGCATCGAAAAGCGCGGCAACGCCCCTTCCACCCGCCACAAGTTCTCGCTCAGCTCTTGAATCGGGTCATGCGGCAAAACGACCCAATCTTCTTTTCGCTGCGCAGCGGTGTTTTCCATGCGGGGGTCATAGGACTCCGCGCGCAAAGGGCAACCGGCTCACGATTTCTCGGCTGCTGCAGGGGTGCCGCTGGAGAGGTACGTCGTCGATCCAATAGTCCCAGTTCGGTTGGGCAGGGCTGAGATTCGGAATTCCGCGCGCGAGCCGCACGCATCGAGGCGGCGTGGTCTGTTCTCAGCGAGTCGAAAAGCCACGAGAGCGTGGAAATGTTTCTGGGAATTGCATCCGCGACAGGCGGGCTTACAGCAAGAGCATGGCCAATCGTCTGATGAGCTTTGGGCTCGTGACCGCTCTCGCAGCAGCCGGTTGCGCATCGACCGCGGCTGGCGTCCAGGCAGAGCCGGAACCGGAGGCGCCGCCGCTACACATCGAGGACCAATCGGCCGGCGCTCCGCCACCGCCGCCCCCGACAGCGCCTCCGAGCGACGCGCAGGCTCCGCTGCCGACCGAGCCTGAGCCCTCGTCCTCGCCGCCACCCTCGCCTGCACTTGCGGCCCCCGCAGCGCCGCCGCCGAGCGCGCCCGCCCCGCCTCCAGGCGCCGCCGCCGCTCCTGACGCGGCCCCGGGCACGGGCTGGACTCAGGAATACCCAACTGGGCGTTGGGTGTACGCGAACGGATACGGTTGGATGTGGGTGCCTGCCAACGCAGCTACTGCGGATAGTGACGGCGTGCCGTACACCTACTTGTACACGCCCACTTACGGTTGGACTTGGTACATCTCACCCTGGGGACCAGGGCCCTATCACTATGGCGTTTGGGTGCGCAGGCCGTGGCATCCCGTCGGCTGGCGGGGCGCTTGGGTCGCACGGCCCGGCGTCGTCATTCACCTCGGCGGCCCGCGTTATTACCATTACCGAGACCGCGGCGGCCGGCATCGCCGTTGAACGGCTAGGTGAGCGCGGCACGCAGCGCGTTCAAGTGCTCGCTGAACACGTACACCTCAATCAGATTCGAGGCGGCGCTAGAATCGGCGCCGAGCACCAACCGAACGCAGGCTCGCTCGTTCACCGTGGTGAGCTCATGCTTCGCAGCCAGCAGCGTCTCGAAGCCGCGACCGTAGAAGCCAGCGCCAAACTTGCTCGCCGCTTCGCGCGCTGCGGCCGCTGCGGGTCCTCCGTCAAAAAAGATCTGATGCGTGATCAAGTGCCGCTCCGAGCCCAGTGCGCGCTGCGCAATAATCACCCGCTCGTCGGTCCACACGGCAGTGTGGCGCCCTAGTCGCGGAAAGGACATCGCCATTGCCTGCCCGAAGCGCGGGAGGGTCGCAAAGTCGGCCTCGCTGTCTCGCCACAGCTCACGCTCATCCGCGTCGAGCGCTAGCGATTCGAGGTAGCTCGCCTTGGTACCCGTGAGGCGATTCACGACGATTGCAAACACGACGATGCCGGCCAGCGCAGCGATGAAATACAGAAACACCATGCAGGACTCCGAGCGAAGCCATCAGCATAGCGAACCCCGGCTACCAAGGCTGCACTGACACTGCCTTGACGGACGAATCGAGGTCTGGAACGCCCAGCGCTCTATCGCTGTTGCTGCCCCAAGAGCGCACTGAGCCGTCGTCCATCGGGCGCTGACAAATTTCGACCCGCGCCGTGTCGGGGACCACGGGAGCAAGCTACGCTCTCGCCCGTGGCGACGTACGACCAAGCGACTGAAGCGCTCTACCAAGGTCCGCTCGAGTCCTTCGTGGCCAAACGGCAAGAGCTGGCAGCTGAGCTCAAGGGAGCCGGGGACAAAGCCAGCGCGGCGCGGCTGAACAAATTGCCGCGCCCGTCAGTCTCGGCGTGGGCCGTGAACCAGCTGTGGTGGCACGCGCGCGCCACGTTCGATGATCTGTTCGAGACCGCCGAGCAGGTGCGCGCCGGCAAAGCTCCGGCCAGTGGCGCGCACCGCCAAGCCGTATCCAAACTGACGGCTCGCGCCAAACAATTGCTCGAAGCGAACGAGCACGGCACCAACGAGGCGACGCTGCGCCGCGTCGCGTTGACGCTGTCGGCGCTTGCCGCCTCCGGCAGCTGGGAGCCCCACCGCCCCGGCATGCTCAGCAAAGATCTCGACCCGCCCGGCTTCGAAGCCTTCGGAATGGCGCCAGCCGCGTCGAGCAACGCCGAGCCCGAGCCCGAAGCTCGCAAGCCACCCGTCAAGCACGAGCCCGCGGCACAGAGCGCGCCGAGCAAAGCCGACAGACGCGCCGAAGGCGAAACCAAGGCGCGCCAAGAAGCCGAAGCCAAACACGCCCGCGAGCTCGAACGAGCAGCCGCGGCCGCCGAAAAAAAGCGGCTCGCCGAGCAACGCATCGCGCATGCGGCAAAGAAGACGGAATTGGAGAGCGCCCTGCGCGCCGCCAAGACCGCCCTCACCGAACAAGAGCGCGAGCGAGATCGCGTAGCCAAAACGCTCAAAGCCGCCGAGCACGAAGTCGATCGCGCGCGCAGCAAAGTCGAAGCTGCCGAAGCCGAGCTCAGCGAGCACGAACAGCGCGCCTAACCTGGCATCCGGACCTCAATCGTCCGCGGTTCGATCAGCGACAACCCCAGCCAGGCCGTTACGCAGGGATTCGAAGCCGTAGCGTTTGCGGATGTCGTCCATGGTGCGGTGCAGGGGCTCGGTTTTTTCGAATAGGCTGAGTTGTTGATCGAGGGGGCGCAGGTTCGACAGGCGCAGACCGAGCAGGCGGATTGCGGTGCGGCGCGTCCGGGCGCGACGGAACAGCTCGCACACCACGGGGTACAGCTCGAACTCCGAGCACGTGGGTGTGACGGTGCGCGAGCGTTGCAAGGTCTGGAAATCGGCGTAGCGCAGCTTGAGCGTGATGGTGCGCGCTTTCATGCCGCGTTTGCGCGCGCGCCAACACACGCGCTCGCACAGCGAGCACAGCATGGCGTCGATGCAGCTCGGATCGCGCACGTCTTCGCGGAAGGTGCGTTCGTTGGAGATGGTGCCGAGCGAGCTCCCCGAAGGGTCGAACTCCTGGAACGCGGGGCGCTCGCGGCCCAGCTCGTGCGCGCCGATGCCGCGGCAGCCGCGCTGAATCGGTTCTGCCCACGAACCGAAAATCCGACGCAGCAGAGGCAACGGCGCCGCCACCAAGTCACCGAGCGTGTTCAAGCCCGCGTCCAATAGTTTCTGTTCGGCGACTGGGCCAATGCCAGGGTATTTGCGCACCGGCAGCGGGCTCAGGAACGCGAGCTCTCCGCCGGCGGGCACGAGCAGCACGCCGCGCGGTTTGGCGGCACCGCTCGCCACTTTGGCGACCGAGCGCGTGGTCGCAATGCCCGCGCTCGACGGCAAGCCGACCTGTGCTTGGATCTCGTCCGTGAGCTTGCGCACCACGCGCTCGATGGTGAAGTCGGGCGTGCTATCGCCGCTTTCGAAGTACAAGTTTTCGCAGCCGCTGAAGTCGAGGAACATCTCGTCGATGCTCGCCACTTGCGACACGGGCGTGTAGTTTTCGGCGATGCGCCGCGTGCGCTCGGCGTAGTCGCCGTACACGCCGTGGCGCGTGGGCAGGTAGATGGCGTGCGGCGCCAACTCATATGCCTTTTTTATCGACATGCCCGCGCGCACGCCGAGCGCGCGCACTTCGTAGCTCGCCGCAGTGACGACTCCGCGCTGGCCGGGCGCTGCGCCGACGATCACCGGTTGACCCGCGAGGCGCGGATCGAGCACGCGCTCGACCGATACGAAGAACGTATCCAAGTCCAGGCAGCAAATGCGCGGCGCAGCGAGGGTCATGCCGTGCGCCGCAGGGTATACTATACGGATGTTCAGCTCACCACATATGCCTAAGCCGCTGAAGTCTTTGGAATAAACGCCGCGCGGTTCGGGCTCTCACAGGCCCGCGAGGCCGACCGAAATCAGCTGCGCGCGGGTCAGCTCGCCGGTGAGCGTGAACGGGACCGCGACGTTCAGCTCACTGCCGCCGAGCGTCGCGTTACCCGTGAACGTATACGGCACCGGGCCTGGCGAGAGCGCGAACGGCGCGAGCGCCGCCAAGTTCGTCCATCCCACTGCGACGGTGCTCGTGACCGTGCTCGTCGCCTGCGCGGCGATGCTGGCCGAAGGGTCGGCATGTGCGGTGCCGAGCTCGGTGCCGGCGCCTGCACCGACCGAGAAATGACCGTCCACGGCGTGCACGATCAGCGGGAAACGATTGGGGTTCGTGACGTCGAACGCGACCGCCAGCTCGACCCCACGCGCCGAGAGCGACTGCACTTGCGCGCTCTTCGGCGTGATCGTCGGCGGCTTGGGTTTTGCGCATGCAGTGGCCAACGCTAACGCGGAGGTGACAACGAGGATTCGAACGCTACGTGACATCATTGCTTAGCCCTGGCAGGGGTACGGGGTCGAGGGTAGCATCGCGCCCATCATGATGGTGCGCATTGCTCGCGTGTTGGGGGCTTCCTTGGGTTTGTGGCTCGTGGGCTGCGGCGGAGGGGCGATTACTTCGCGCGACGTGGACACGCCCGCGGGCAGCATCGTGAGCTACGGCGCGCCGGCCGACCCGACGTACTCCTTCGAGTCCGAGCCGGAGCTGAACGTGCTGCGCCTGCACGTGTTCCGGGCCGCGCACTGCCCGGTGTTTCCGACCGATACGTTCCTGCGCCGCACCGAGACCCTCAAGGGCGACAAGGTGATCCACGTCGAAGAGCACGGCAAAGTGCAGGTCGCCAAGCCGCCCACGGGTGAAGTGGCGTGTGACGTCGGTTACGGGCGCGACGTGGACGTGTCACTCGTGCTCGGCAACGCAGTGCATCGCATCGGCACGACCGACGCTTACGGCTACGTCGCCATCAACCTGAGCGCTGAGCTGCGTGAGAAGCTGTACGGCGCCGGCGCGCCACCTGACGCGACGGTGCGCGTGTTCCCACCACGGGCCCTGGGCTCGGTGGACATCGGGCAAGTGTCGCTCGCGTCGCTGCGCGACTTCGAAGCCGGAGTGAACAAGTTGCTCGCCGAGCTCGAACCGCTCTTGGCCAAAGGCACGGCGATCACCGGCCCCGAGATCGAGCGCTCGTATCAGTTGTACGAGCAGTTACGTGAGCTCGCGTACTTCGATGCGCGTGTGCGTGGCACGCTGGCTCGGTTCTGGGAGCTGTTCTACGGGCGCAAGCGGGAAGAATCGACCCAGAACCTGCAGCGCAATTTGAAGGCGCTAGAGAATTCCAAGGCGCTGCTCAGCAGCGCCAATCTGTCGGCCATCCCGCTGTTCATGCAAGTCGCGGTCACCTCGCAAGCTTACGATCCGCGCGCGGTGGATTGGTCGAACGGGGAGCTGTTCGAGGCGTTGCGCAGGAATCCGCAAGCGTGCACGGGGTTCGATTGGCGCCGCGTGCAAAGCTACGGTTTTGGCCCGAGCGCCCTGCTCGCGGTCGACTACCTGCGCTATGCACAGGGTGACGACTTTTGGAGCTCGCGTTCCGGCGTGTGCTCCTTCGTCACGCGCTGACGCACGCGCGCACCGGTGCCCATCAGGGCAAGCAGATGTCCGGCTTGGGTGGCGGGTTCACGAATAGATCGACGCGGCAAGCGAGGCTCGCCAGGTTCGAGACCGAAAGTGCACGCTCACACGGCAGTCTTTCTCGTTTTTGGGGTCGAACCACCAGGCTTTGTCGCACTGCGCGCGGGTGGCGTTGAGCGCCGTGACGGCGAAGCGCGAGCGCGTGCTGAGCGCGCCGCAGCTCGAGCTGCCGAAGGTGCGATCTTCGTCCGTGCCGAGCAGCCCGCCGTCGACGCGCACGAACTGACTCGGGACCGATACTTCGACGCCGCTCTGCGGATCCGCCGCACAGTGCAGCGAGCCCGTGCAGCTTCGTCCGCAACAGGGTTGGCCTTTGCCGCCGCACTCCAAGTGACACTCGCCTGCGACGCAGGTCGAGCCGCCCGCGCAGCTCGCGCCGTCACAGGGTTGCCCTGGGCCGCCCACCTCGACGCATTGCTCGGAAACACAGCCGAGCCCGCCGTCGCACGCGGGCGTGTCCGCGCAGCACTTCTGCCCGCGCTTGCCGCAGAATTGGCACAGCCGCTCGGTTTGCGGCGTGCGAAACGGCGTGCGCGCGATGGCGAGCGTGACGGGCGCAGCGCTCGAAATCTCACGCGAGCCTTCTTGCAGCTCGCGTTCGTGAAAGTCGAGATTGCCAGCGAGCGGCCCAATGCTGAGCGCATGCCCACTTTCGTCCCGCGCGCTGACGCTGACCGTGGGTACGCCGAGCAGCACCTTGTGCACGTAAGTGTATTCGGGTTTGCACAGCGCCTCCAAGCAGCGCGCCTCGCGTGCTTGGCCCTGCAGCTTGGAAGCGAGCCCCACCAGCGTGACGAAACGCGCTTCGCGAATGGTCACGTTGGCCGCGATCTTCGCGCCATTTTTGCTCGACACCTCGAAGTGCGGCAACCAGGGCACGAGGCTCGATAGGCTTGCCCCCACGCCCGCGCTGCTCGTCTGCTCGAAGGAGTCACTGATCGAGAGCTGGAACGGCGCTTCGGGCGCCTGAGACAGCGCTTCGTAGTCCGCGCGCTGTTCGAAGCAATCGGCGATCGTCGCCTCCTCCGCGGAGCTCGGCGGGCCAAAGCGGCCGAGCGCAGTCGCGCCCGGCACATCCAAACACGAAAGCCGAGTGCCGATGCGCGCTTGTTCGGCGGTCTTGTCCAGCAATGGCTGCAGCCGCTCGCAGTAACCGGGTTGAGAGGCGCTGGGCGGCAACGGGTGCGACGACGGCTTTGGTACCCCTCCACAGCCAACGATACCAAGCAACGCCCAACACCAACCGGATTTCCGCATGCCGGGCGGAGGGTACACGCGCTCATCGAGCCCCTCAACGCCGGAGTAAACGAGTTTATGTGGGCGCCGAGAATCTGAGCTCGATCGTACTTCGAGCGCACCTTCCTGGCACCGGGAACATAGATCGCACGAACTCGGCCGCTCGTCGCGTGCACGCGTTCATTCAACTCGGAGGGTCCCTATTCATGAAGTCGATCTCGCTCCTTACTTCACTCGCTGCGGTGTCAGCGCTCTGTGTCTCGTTCGCGTGTAGCTCCAAATCCGACGACAATGGTACGGCGACTGCCGGCACTTCCGCGGGCGACGCGGGCGATGCGGGCGATGCGGCGAGCGACGCTGGCGGGGCGGCGCGCGCGGGCTCGACGGCACGCGGCGGAGCGCCAACGACCGGTGATGCGGGCGCGGGTGATGTCCCGTCCTCGGCCGGCGATAGCTCGACTGCGGGCGACCCTGGCACGATCGGCGGCGACGGCGCGACCTCGTGCAGCACGGGCGCGCTGTTCGCGGGCAACCCGGTTTACGACGAAGACTTCGACTACGCCAACCTCGAGCCCGCCGGACAGCCCTTGCTCGCCGATGTGCCGCTGCGCTACCGCGACATGGCGTTCATCGGTGATCGGTTGTTCGTACAAACGCAGCTCGAGGTGTGGAGCGCCGACTTGAGCAAGAACCCGGTCGTGATCTCGCGCCTCGCGGGCAACGAGCCAGTGACCGACACGACCAACGCGCGTATCGAAGCCGGCGTTGCCTGCAAAGACACGCAGTTCATGATCATCGAAGGCATCGCGGCGACCCCGAGCGGCACACTGATCGTGGCGGACGGCCGCGGCGGCGCGCTGGTCGAGCTCACCGACCCAGGGCTCGCCACGTGCCAAAGTCATTACGTCGCCGGCACGCACGCCAAATTCTTGGATAGCGACGTGGGCACCGAGAACGCGGCGAACCCCGGTGACGTGGATGGTAAGGGCGTGGACGCCAAATTCTTGGGCGTGAGCAAACCCATTGTCGCGCCCAACGGCAACATCTTCGTCTACGACGAGGGTAACGACAAACTGAAGAAGGTCGCTACCGACGCGGACCGCACCGTGTCCACCATCGCCACTTTCGACGACAACATCTTCGCCCTCGCCTACCTGAACGGCAAAGTGTACGCGTCGGGCAGCGACGGCGCTAACGACGTGCTCTTAGAGATCGACCCCAGCAAGACGGCGAACAACGTGAAGGAAGTGTACCGCGACAACGCGCACTTCAGCGAGCTCGACCACGCGCTCGCCGTCATCACCGCGCTCGTGCCCGACGGCGACGCACTGATCGGCGGCGGCAAAGGCTACATCTGGCGCATCGGCACCGACGGCACGGTAATTGCGACGCTCGCCGGGACCGGCGCCGCCATCGATTGGCCGCTCGATTTCGACCCGACGAAACCGCACGCAGCCAAAGATTGGGTGCTAGAGAACACGGGCGCTGGACAACAGTGGATGACGCTCGACCGCGGGAAGTTGTACTGGGCGGGCGGCGTGGGTATCGCCCGTTACGTACTCCAACTGTCTTGTCCGTAACGAGGCGACACTAATGGCCGATCGCCCATGGATAGCCCCCGTGGGCGGATTGGACTGCGCGCTTGACGGGCTCGCCGTTCGATTTCGGGGCTTCGCGTCTGACGACGCGCGGTTCGTGTTGGCTGCGTTCGTTGATGCCGGCGGCGCGGCGTGACGCTAGCGAGCCGGTCGCAAGGTTCGGGGCGCTGAGCAGGCGCTTGCCGTGCTCACCGCACTCGGGGCATTGCGCTGGGTCGCGCATCTGCGCAATGGGGCGACTCAGCTCGAACAGCCCGTGACCTTCGCACTCGAATTCGTAGATCGGCACTTCATACCTCGACAGCTCGAAGAGAATGGGTTGGCGGGTGACGCCGGCGCGAAGCGTGCCTCGCGCCGACGTCGCGCGAGTCACTTGGCGACTGCCAAGTCTTTGCCTGCGGGCACCGACGACGCGCTCGGGCCATCCGCGGCCGGTGTGATGTCGAAATCGAAGATTTCCGTGGGAATTGCCAGGGTTGCGCAAGCATTCGGGATATCCACGATGCCGCTAATACGACCTTCGACCGGGGCCGTGCCCAAGATCGCGTAAGCCTGGGCGCCGGTGTAACCGAACTTTTTCAAGTACTCGATGGCGTTCAAGCAGGCGCGGCGATAGGCGACGTGCACGTCCAAGTAGTGCTGCTTGCCGTCTTCATCGACCGAGATGCCCTCGAAGATCATGTACGAGGAGTACGTGGGTTCGAGCGGGCTGGACTTGAACACGGGGTTGGTGATCCCATACTTGGCGATGCCGCCCTTGATGATCTTGACCCGCAGGTCCAGATAGCCGGCCATCTCGATCGCACCGCAGAACGTGATCTCACCGTCACCTTGCGAGAAGTGGATGTCGCCCATGGAGAGGCCGCCACCCTTCACGTACACCGGGAAGTAACAGGTCGAACCCTTGGTCAGGTTCTTGATGTCACAATTGCCGCCGTGCTCGCGCGGCGGTACGGTGCGCGCGGCGACGGCGGCAGCCCCAGGGACGTCCCCTTTTGCCATGCGCCCGAGGTGCGCCGTGGCGGCGTAGGGCAAAGTCGCGAGCGCGGGGACGCGCTCCGGGTTCGTGTCGAACAACGCTTTCTCGCGCTTGTTCCAGGTCTCGAGCAACTCGTGCGAAGGCAGACAACCAATCAGGCCCGGGTGCATGATGCCGGCAAACTCGACCCCAGGAATGTGCCGAGAATTTGCGTAAATACCGCTAAAGTCCCAGCACGCTTTGCGGGCCTCCGGGTACTGATTGGTGAGGAAGCCGCCGCCGTTCTCTTTGGCGAAGATGCCAGTGAAACCCCACTGATAGTCCGGCAGCACGCCGACATCCAAAATGTCGACGACCAGCAGATCACCGGGCTCTGCGCCCTTCACGCCAATCGGACCACTCAGGTAGTGAACCTTGCTCAAGTCGACGATCTTGACGTCCATCGCGGAGTCGTCGTTCTTGATCTGACCGCCGGTCCAATCGATACACTCGACGCGAAACTGTGCACCGGGCTCGACCCAACTCACGATGGGGATATCTGGATGCCAGCGATTGTGGATAACGTCGTGATCCGTTGCGGGCGCCGCCAGGTCAACCTTGATAAGCGTATCCATGAATACTCCTTGGCCTGTATCTCGAGCTCGAACGCGAGCTCGAAGGTCTCTTAGGATCTCGTGAGAGATCGCCAACTCCTACAGTGAGGTTATGAAGTGACCTGTTTCGTTTGGTGGACGCTCTTGTTTCCCCTCATAAAAAAGTTGGAGCAGCGCGCTTTCACGCTAACTCGCTAGACGTAGATACAGGCGACCGAGCACTTCCGGTAGCCGCTCCAGGTGATCCGTCAGCACGTAATTCCCGTTACCGAAAATGCAGCGCAGGCTGCTTTCCGAGCCGGAATCCAGGCCCAAACAGAAGCTCGTGATGCCCAGGTCGCGGTTGGTTTGCGTAGCTTTTTTGGCATCGAACAACAGATACTTCGAGTCGTGGACGTCCACGTCCGAGGGCTCGCCATCTGTCACGACGAGCAGCAGTTTGCGCCGCGCCTGGCGCGCGCGCAGCGCTTGGCCCGCATGGCGCAAGGCAGCTCCGAGCCGCGTGGACAACCCTGCGCGCATGCCCGCGAGGCGACGCCGAACGCGCTCGTCATACGGATCGTGAAAATTCTTGTACCGAAAGTAGCCGACGTCATCTCTCCCGTTGGAGGAGAAGCCGTGAATGGCCCAGTCTCGCGCGGCGCCCTCCAACGTGCTGGCGAGCAGTGCGCTCGCGCAGCGCGCGTGCTCCAAGACCGAGCTCGAGCTACCGGGGGGAACCGTGTTGAGCGACTCAGAGCAGTCGAGGAGCAAGAGCAGCGCAGGTGGCTCGGGCTGAAAGCGCACGCGGCGGTACACGCGGGGATCGGGGCGCTGGCCGCTAGCGCGCGCCACCACGGACGCAAGCGCCACGGGTAGGTCCAGGCGATCGCCGTCGGTGAGTCGGCGGAGCCGAACTGGACGCGGCTCGGATAACCGCAAGGCCGTGCGCTGCAAGCGGCGCCGGGCCGGCCCATAGCGTGCGAGGGCCGAGTCCAACTGCGCAAGCTCACCGGTCGTCACGGGCTTCTCGCGAACGCCGGAAAACCCGGGCCGCTCGCGACGAATTACGTAGTCCCACTCCGGGTAGCGATACGCCGGGCTGGTGGCCTCCGCTTCCTTCACGCGCAACGCGAGCGGCGGCTCTTCGCTACTGCTCGCCGCAGCGTTCGCGGGTCGCGCAGCGTCGCGCTCACGCGCCTCGCCTCCGGGCGCTCGCGCCGAGCGTCGCGTGTCCTCGAGCTCCAGCTGGGTGCCCAAAGCGGAGCTCTCTTGCTCGAATTGCCACAAGCCCACGTTGTCGTCGCGGTAAGCCGGCTGAACCACGTAGTCGCGCGCGTTGAACTGCACGCGCATCTGACCCAAATCATTGCCCAAGCGGCCGCCCAAGTCGCGGACGAAGCTCGGGTCGAGCCATGCGTCACGATCCGTGAAGAACGCCTCTCGCGCCTTGCTCACCCAGCCGTCGTCGTCTACGTAGGCGGCGTCATGCAAGGCGCGCGCGAGCCGCCCGAACAGAGCGCCGCTGGTCTTGGCGCCGCGCGCCTGGGCCTCGTGAAACGGAGCCCAAAGCCGCGCGAGCCCGGGGAAGCGCTCGCGCGCCAGCCACTCCACGCGCGCGTCCTCCAAGAGCGAGATGATCGCGACTTGGGCGGGCTTCAGCGCGCCCACCTGAAACCGCCCCGTGCCGGCGCCAAAGACCAAATGAGCCGCAGCGTGGGCGGCCGCTGCGAGCAAATAGCTCGCGTAGCTACCGGGCACGCCGACCAGCGCCGAGCTCGGTAGCCAAATCCGTGAGCCGAGAAAGCGCGGCCGGCGCGGGCCGAGATCGCTCACCACGGGCAACGGCAACAGATTGACGTCCAGACCCCACAGCGCACGCACGAAGCTGCGAGCCGCCCCCGGCAACTCCTGCGCCACGGCCGCGGTCACAGGCAAGCCCTCGCGCTGGCTTCGAGCGCTTGCACGAGGTCTGGATCGTCCGTCAGTGGACGCACGAGCGCCATTTGGCAAGCGGCTTCTACGTCGATACCGTGGCGAATCAGCGCGCCGGCGTGCACCAACATGCGCGTGGAAATGCCTTCGTCCAAGCCGTGCCCTTTGAGGCGCCGCGCGGCTTCGGCGATCGATACCAGGCGCTCCGCAAGGTCCGGGGCGAGCGTTGTTTCGTGGATGAGGATCTCGACTTCCTGGGCGCGCGCCGGATAGTCGAACTCAATCGCGCCGAAGCGCTGCTTGGTGGACGGCTTGAGGTCTTTTAGCGCGCTTTGGTAGCCCGGGTTATGAGAGACCACGAGCTGAAACTCGGGGTGCGCCCGAAACGCTTCGCTGTGTGCGGGCAACGAGAGCAAGCGGCGATCGTCGGTCAGCGGGTGAATGACGACCAGGGTGTCTTGCCGCGCTTCGACCACTTCATCCAAGTAGCAGAGCGCGCCGAAGCGCGCCGCCAAGGTGAGCGGCCCGTCTTGCCAGTGCGTTGCGCCGTCTTCCAGCAAGTAGCGGCCCAAAAAGTCGGACGCGCTCATCTCCTCGTTGCAAGCGACGGTCACGAGCGGCCGACCGAGCCGCCAAGCCATGTACTGCACGAAGCGCGTCTTGCCGCAGCCGGTCGGGCCCTTGAGCATCACCGGTAACCGCGCAGCGTAGGCGGCTTCGAACAGGCTCACCTCACCGGCAACCGGCAGGTAGTACGGCTCTTCCCGAATGCGCAGCGCGTCGAGCACGCTCGCGTTCACCGGTGAACGGCCTCACGCTCGGTGGGGATACCGGGGATCGGGCACTCTTCCGTTCCGACGGCAGGCCGAGTGAACGATTCGACCATGTCGCGCGTGCCCTCCGGATCTTCCACCCACTTCTTGTAGAAATCATACGGGCAAGTAGCGACTCCGCGATCTCCGTCGCGCGAGTTGATCATGCCGGTGTAGCCGCGGTGCACGAGCTTGAACAAGTGGTTCTCGGACTGCATGTTCTTGCGCGCATCGCGAATGAGCGAGGTCGACAACTGCGCGTACTGAATGCCGTAGTCCTCTTCCCCGCACTCACCCAGCGTGCGCCCATCGAAGCCGATGATGGCCGAATGTCCGAAGTAGGAATACACGCCATCGAATCCCGAAGCGTTGGCCACGGCGACGTACACGTTGTTGGCCCAAGCCATCGCCTTGGCCATCAGCACTTGCTGATCCTTGGCGGGATACATGTAGCCCTGACAACGGACGATCAGCTCGGCGCCCTTCATCGCGCAGTCACGCCAGATCTCAGGGTAGTTGCCGTCGTCGCAAATGATGAGCGAGATTTTGAGGCCCTTGGGGCCCGTGGAAACGTACGTGCAGTTGCCCGGATACCAGCCTTCGATCGGCACCCAAGGCATGATCTTGCGGTATTTCTGTACGACCTCGCCCTGATCGTCGATCAGGATCAGGGTGTTGTAGGGCGCCTTGTGTGGGTGCTCTTCATGACGCTCGCCGGTGAGGGAGAAGACGCCCCACACCTTGGCCGCCTTGCATGCCGCCGAGAAGATGGCCGTCTCTTCGCCCGGAATGGCCGAGGCGGTGTCGTACATCTCCTGCTTGTCGTACATGATGCCGTGCGTGCTGTACTCGGGGAAGATCACCAGATCCATCCCGGGCAGCCCCACTTTCATGCCTTGCAGCATGTCGGCGATCTTCTTGGCGTTGGCCAGAACCTCGGCCTTGGTGTGCAGCCGCGGCATCTTGTAGTTGACGACCGCGACGCCCACCGTGTCTTTGCTGCTCGAGATGTCACCGTGAATCATTCATCCACTCCTCGCGAGTAACCCAAATAAGCTGCGGCAAGGTGCGACAATCAAACAGCGAGCAAGCGGCGCACCTCGCCCACGTCGACTTTTTCTCGTGGCTCGTCGGCGGTGAACCGCCCGCCTTCGATCACTAGCAAGCGATCCAGAATCTCCATCGTGAAGCTCAGGACCTGCTCGGAAACGATGATCGTCAGATTGCGCGAGTCGCGCACCTTCAGCAACACTTGGGCGATGTCCTTGATCACCGACGGCTGAATGCCTTCGGTGGGCTCGTCCAGGAGCAGTACCTTGGGCTCGGCCGCCAATGCGCGTGCGATCGCGAGCTGCTGTTGCTGACCGCCCGAGAGGTTCCCGCCGCGGCGCGTCTTCATCTCCGCCAGCACCGGGAACAGCGTGAAGATGTCCTCGGGTAACCTGCCGGAGGGCGAGCCCTCGAGACCCGTGAGCAAGTTCTCCCACACCGTGAGGCTCGGGAAGATCATGCGGCCTTGCGGCACGTAGGCGATGCCTTGCTTGACGCGCTTGTAGCTCGGCATCTTGGTGACATCCACGCCGCCCACTTTGATCGAGCCGGAGGTGCTGCGAATGACCCCCATCAAGGACTTGAACAGCGTGGTCTTACCCATGCCGTTGCGCCCCATGATGGCGACAATCTGGCCGGCCTCGGCGTTCAGATTGACGCCGTGAATCACTTCACTCTGGCCGTAGCTGACGTGCAGGTCTTTGATCTCGATCATGATTGTCCCAATTCCTTGCTGCGCGGGTGGCTGCCGCGAATACGACCAAGCGGCGGCACCTGTCAGTGGCCGAGATAGACCTCGATCACGCGCGGATCGGCGGTGACCTTGTCCATGCTGCCCTCGGCGATCACCTTGCCTTGGTGGAGCACGGTGACCTTGTGGGCGATCTTGCGAACGAACTCCATATCGTGCTCGATCACGATCACCGAGCGGTTCTTACAGATGCGATTGAGCAGCTCTGCCGTTTGCTCGCGCTCGTTGACGGTCATGCCGGCGACGGGCTCGTCCAGCATCAAGAGTTCGGGGTCCTGCATCAGCAGCATGCCGATCTCCAGCCACTGCTTCTGACCGTGGCTGAGCAGCGCGGCCTGCTGATCGAGCTTGTCGCTCAGCATCACTTCTTCGGCTACCTTGTGCACGCGATCGTTCACGTCCGCCGCGCGTTGGAAGAACAGCGCACCGAACGCGGTGCGACCGCGCGGGAAGGACACTTCCAGGTTCTCGGACACCGTGAGGTTCTCGTAGATCGACGGGGTCTGGAACTTGCGACCGACGCCGGCCCGCACGATGTCGTGCTCCTTCATCTCCGTCAGCTCGAGGTTCTTGAACACGATCGTGCCGGACGTAGATTTCGTCTTGCCGCAGATCAGGTCCAGGAGCGTGGTTTTTCCAGCGCCGTTCGGGCCGATCACCACGCGCAGCTCGTTGCGATCGACCAGAAAATTCAGGTCATCGACCGCTTTGAAGCCGTCGAACGAAACGCCGAGCCCCTGAATCGTGAGCATCTCGTTGCTAGACATGCTTACCTCCGCTCTCCAGCGCTGCGGCAGCCGCGACCGCGGGCTCTTCCTTCTTGGGTGGCGCGCGCTTGAGCAGCTTTTGCAAGCGCGACTTACCGAACCGCTCGTACAGGCCGGCCAAGCCGTCTGGGAACAGCAGCACCACGCCGATGAACGTGGCGCCCATCAGGAACAACCACAGATCCGGGTATTCTTCGGAGAAGAACGTCTTGGCGAAGTTCACCATCAAGGTGCCGAACACCGCTCCCACCACCGACATGCGCCCGCCGACCGCTGTGTAGATCACCATCTCGATCGAGGGCGTGATGCCGACGAAGGAGGGCGACATGAAACCGACCTGGAGCGTGAACATCGCCCCGCCAATCGCGCACATCACGGCGGACATGCAGAAGGCGAGCGTCTTGAAATTGGCTACGTCGTAGCCGGAGAAGCGCACGCGATCTTCTTTTTCACGCAGTGCCAAGAGCAACATGCCGAACTTGGTCGACAAGACCCAGCGCGTGAACACCACGCAGCCGATCAAGAGCACGCCATTCACGTAATAAAGGATGTATTTCGCGGAGTCGGAACGAATGTCCCAACCGTGCATGGTTTTGAGATCGGTGATGCCGTTGATGCCGCCCGTGAGCCCTTGCTGACCGACGATCAGCACCGACAAAATCAAGGCCACGGCCTGAGTGATGATGGCGAAGTACACGCCACCCACGCGGCGTTTGAACATCGCAACGCCGATGATGAACGAGAAGAACGCCGGCACGACCAGAATCGCGAGCGTCGTGAACGTGAGGCTGTAGAACGGCTTCCAGAAGAAGGGCAGCTTCGTGATCTGGTTCCAGTCCATGAAATCCGGAATGCCGGGCGTCGACTGGATCTTCGTGGTGATCGGATCGGACGCTTCCAGCTTCAGGAACATGGCCATACAGTAGCCACCCAGGCCGAAGAACACGCCCTGACCCAAGCTCAAGATGCCGCCGTTGCCCCAGAGCAGCACGAGGCTGACCGCGACGAACGCATAGGTGAGGTACTTCCCAATCAGGTTGAGGCGGAAGATGCCGAACACGCTCGGGAACAGCACCAAAATGACGGCCGCCAGTACGACGACTCCGATCCAGTCCGACTTGCCTAGCTTCTTGGTGAGGAGATTCATGTTGCCTGCCGAGATCAGGTACGGACCTTGGTGGTGAAGAGCCCTTGGGGCCTGATCATGAGGATGATGATGATGGTGAGCAGCGTGAGCACCTTGGCCATCGCGCTGGTCAAAAAGAACTCCAAGAGCGACTGCGCCTGAGCGATCGAGAACGCCGAGGCGATCGTCCCGATGAGGTTCGCTGCTCCACCGAACACGACCACCAAGAAGGTGTCGACGATGTACAGCGAGCCACTGGTCGGCCCCGTGGAACCGATGGTGGTGAACGCCGCGCCGGCAAGGCCTGCGATGCCGCAGCCGAGCGCGAACGTAAAACGATCTACGCGGTCGGTGTTGATGCCGACGGCTGAGCTCATGACTCGGTTTTGCGTGGTAGCGCGGATGCGAATACCCCAGCGTGACTTGAGCATCAGCAGGTAGACGCCTGCCGAGACCAAGATCGTGAGCCCCATCACGAAGATGCCATTTCGGGGCACCTGGATGGAAGGCGTCGGATTGAAGGCACCGAGCAGCCACTCGGGCAGCTCGGCGCTCACTTCTTTCGGATTGATGAACGAGCGAAAGAATTGCTGCATCGCCAAGCTGAGGCCCCAAGTGGCCAGAAGCGTGTCGAGCGGCCGCTTGTACAAGCGGCGAATGAGCAGCACCTCGACACCGTAACCGACGGCCGCCGCGACGAAGAACGCCGCCACGACCGCCGGCACGAAGTAAACCTCGCGCAAACCCGGCGCGAAGTTCTGAGTCAGCTGCGAGAACAGGTACACGACGTAGGCTCCGATGGCCATGAACTCGCCGTGGGCCATGTTGATCACGCCCATTTGACCGAAGATGATCGCGAGCCCGAGTGCCATCAACAAGAGCACCGTGAACAGACTCAGGCCGGAAAAGCCCTGCATCGCGACCATCGAACCAATTTCATTCAAGCTCATGCGCAATCTTTCTTTTGGTCCTCATCGGGGCGGGTTTGATCGCAGCTGACGGGTCAGCTCACTGGTAGCCCTTGGGGAACGGATTCGGCTCGATCAGATCCGATTCGTGCACCACTTCGAACTGACCGTCGGCCTTGGCTTTGCCGATGCGCGCCTTGCTCCACAAGTGGTGGTTTTCGTGCACCTTCACGTAGCCTTCGGGTGCGATCTTGATCTCGATGCCCGGCGAGGCTGCGACGACCTTGTCGACGTCGAAGCTGCCCGCTTTCTCCACGGCCGCTTTCCAAATCCAGGGCCCGAGGTAACCAGCCTGAGTCACGTCGCCGATCACGCTCTTTTCGCCCCACATCTTCTTGAACGCTTCGACGAACGACTTGTTGTTCGGGTTGTCCAGGCTCTGGAAGTACTTCATCGAAGAGAAGAAGCCGACCAGGTTCTCACCGCCGATACCGAGCACTTCGTCCTCGGTCACCGAGATGGTGAGCAGGGTTTGATTGGCGGCCGTCACGCCCGCTGCGTTCAATTGCTTGAACCAAGCCACGTTGCTACCGCCGACGACGGCCGCGAAGATCACGTCCGGCTTCTTGAGCTTGATTTTGTTGATGATCGAGCCGAATTGCGTGTTGCCGAGGGGCGCGAACTCTTCGCCCACGACCGTACCGTGGAGCACGTTCTCGATGTGTTTACGCGCGATCTTCATCGACGTGCGCGGCCAGATGTAATCCGATCCGATCAGGTAGAAGGATTTGGCACCCTTCTCTTTGTTCACCCAATCGAGGCTGGCCAAGATCTGCTGTGTGGCTTCTTGACCGGTGTAGAACACGTTTTTCGACTGCTCGAGGCCTTCGTAGAAGGTCGGGTAGTAGAGCAAGCCGTTCTCTTTCTCGAAAACCGGCAACACCGCTTTGCGCGAGGCCGAGGTCCAGCAGCCCATGACGGCCGCCACCTTGTCGTTCACGAGCAGCTTGCGGGCCTTCTCGGCGAAGGTCGGCCAATCACTAGCGCCATCTTCCTGGATGACCTTGATCTGGCGACCGAGTATGCCGCCGAGCGCGTTGATCTGCGCGATGGCGAGCTTCTCCGCCTGTACCGAGCCGGTCTCGCTGATCGCCATCGTACCGGTCGTGGAGTGCAAAATGCCGACCGTAACGCTGTCGTCGTCGACTTTCAGACCCGTCGTCATGATCTTGGCCGTCGGGAAATCCGCGGCTTTCGTGGTGGATTTCTCGAGCCCCGGCGGGGTCAAGACGGTGGCACCGGTGGCTTCGGTCGAGCGCTCCGTGGCGGCGGGCGCGGCGGCGGCCTTGTCCGTCTTGGCGGCGGCTGGGTCACCGGAGGCCGCTGCGCTCGACTTGTTGCACCCGCTGATCGAGACCGCTGCGCACAGCAAGGCGCCCGACGCGACGAGTGAGAGCGCGCCGCGAACGACGCGATTCCGATGAGTAGAAACTAGCTGCATGGGTGTCTCCATTGTCTAAGGCAATCCGTACGAGAAGGAGATGCGCGCGACTCCACCGGGATTCCGGCATCGCTCGCATCAGACCGCAGCGCCGCGGCGAACCTTTCGCCGAGCGCAACAGCGCATGAAATTGAAAAGCAAACGTGAGTTGAGCAACGTCAGTGAGGGCGACCGTTCGGTCGTACCACCTGCCTTTCGATAACCCGACTGTGCTCCGTGAATAACCCTCGCCAGATGTCGCACCCATGTCGCGCAGGTTTAGTTTGCAGACCTCGAGAGCGCGTGACGGTGACAGAATATGAGCCTCGTTCGACACGTGCACGAGTTTCGTGAATGCAGCGAGTTTTCATGTGCCGAAGCGACCAACTCGACGAACGTTTCGTGAGCTCAACGTGAGCCTATCCTTCATGCAACCGATAAATTACGGCGTTTATCGGCATTTTCTCATAACTTCGAGAGTCACTTGTTGTGCGTCGCCAAGCGCACCCGAATGTGTCGTGTCGCAGTAGTCAATTGCGGCAACTGATCGCGCACGGCGCATTTCGTCACGATCCTGGCCTGCGCGAGCAGCGTCGAGGCGAGATTGGATCGCAATTCGTGCGCTGCTTCACACTTGAAAATCTCGTTCGAGTTTGAGCTACATCGACTCATGAACTCGCTTCCAATGGAGTTGCGCCGCAGGATCGTCGAAGCCTACGAGCGAAAAGAGGGCACCTACTTCGAGCTCGCTCAGCGCTTCGGCGTCGGCGAAGCCACGGTTTATCGACTACTGAAGCTCAAACGCGAACAGGGCAACGTGAGGCCCGGCGCGCCGAGCGGCGTCACGGAAGAGGAGTTGCCGGAGTTCGTGCAGATGGTGAACGAGTTTCCCAACGCAACCCTCGAGGAACTGAAAGAGGCATGGATCTCGCGCACCCGCCGGCAGTTGAGCCGCTCCAGCATCGTGCGCGCGCTGCGCCGCGCCGGTATCACGCGCAAGAAGGCGCTTGGTCGCCGCACCGAGGCAGCGCCAGAGGCGCCGAAAGCCCGCCGCAAAACCGGCTGAGTGGACGGCCTGACGACGCGCAGCGCCTCGGTTTGCGAGCTGTTTTCAGCAGCACCCTGAGCTCGTTATCAGCTCAGTCCCACTGCACGCGCATCACGAAATGTTTGCCGGGCGGCATGGCGGCAAGCGACGTCGAGCGAACTTGGACGTTGGAGGCGAACAAGCCGACGCCCGCTTCGTACATGCCCAGCAGCGCGTTGCGAAAATAGGGAATGGTGAGCAGCGTGAGGCCGACCATCTCGACTTTGGCGATCCGGTCTCCGACGCGCGTGATCTGTGTCCCACCGCCGCGGAACACGCGCTGGTACAGGGAATTGATCTTGGGCATCACCACCCAGGGGGTGACCCCTACGCCTCGCGCGAGCTTCGCGAGCAAGCCCAAGAAAGTCTCGTGCGTGCGGCGCGAGACGTCACGACCCATCGCAATTTGCTCGTCGACGCCGAGCTGCAATTGATCGCAGGCGCTGTAGTGCGCGAACGCTTGTTCCACGCTCAGCCACTCGAGCGCGACGCTGTTCAGCACGGCGTCGCGGTGCGCTGGATCGAGCAGCGCCGCGTAGCGATCGAAGAGGCCACGACCGCGCAAGGTCTGCATCGAAGACGCCAGCAACGTCGCGCGCACGTGGCTCAATTCGCCGAGCGTCTCGATGGGCCCGGGGAACGGGCATACGATGTCGTCGGTGGGCGTCAAATTGGCCTATTTGGTGCCGAATAGGCGATCCCCGGCGTCACCCAGACCGGGAATGATGTAGCCGTGCTCGTTCAGGTGGCTGTCGATGGAAGCCGTGAAAATCGGCACGTCGGGGTGAGCTTCTTGAAGATTGGCCACGCCCTCGGGCGCCGCCAACAAGCACACGAATTTGATCGAGCGCGGGCTAGCGCTCTTCACGCGATCGACCGCAGCTACGGCGCTGTTGCCGGTCGCGAGCATCGGATCGACCACGATCACATCGCGGTCGGCCATCTCGCCCGGCAGCTTGAAGTAGTATTCGACCGCGCCCAACGTCTCCGGATCCCGATACAGGCCGATGCTCCCGACGCGCGCCGAGGGCAAAATCCGAAGCATGCCCTCGACCATGCCCGTGCCCGCACGCAGGATGTTGAGCAGCACCACCTTCTTACCGTCGATGCTCGGCGCTTGCATCGTGGCGAGCGGGGTTTCGATGGTCGTATAGGTGAGCTTCAGGTCACGCGTCACCTCGTACACGAGGAGCATGCTGATCTCGGCGAGCAACGTACGAAAGCCGCTCGTGCTCCGATCCTTCTGTCGGAGCAAGCTCAGCTTGTGCTGCACCAGCGGATGATCGATGACCGTAACGTTGCTGCTATTGCTCATGATTCACTACTCAGAATACCGTACCGTCGCTGTCGATCTGCAGTGGGGGGCTGCCGTCCGGGCGCTTTTCCAGGGCGATCGCGCGGCCCGCGCGCCAAGTGCCACCTTCCAATATGCACGCCAATGGCAATTGCTCCGCGCTGACTCCCAGATTTTGGCGAATCAGCGTTGCCGCTCGGTCGAGCAAGGCGACGGTCATTGCGCGCCACTCGATCACCAAGTCGGACGCCACGGGATGCACGCGACCGAGAGCGCTCGGGTCACGCAAGCGCAGCACGCCGGCGTCCACGAATAACCCTCCGTTGCGGTACTCGGCGAGCCCGGTCAGCTCGCTGGCCCCGTCGATCGCGACGCCTGCCGCTTCCAGCGGCTCGAATAGGGAGTACGTGAGCCACTGCGAGAGCTTGTGAAATGGCACGAAGCCGACACGCGAGTGGCGCCACACGTCACCCAAGCTTTGTTCGGCGAGCCGCTGGCGCCCTTGCCAAATCGGGCCCAGCTCACGCAGCACGGCGGCCAAAATCGCGCGCGCGGGCAGCCGCCCGGAGCGCGCTGAGTGCTTCAACCACACGCCGAGCCCACCGAGCCGAGCCAGCTCACTGCTCCCGAAGTACTCGGGGGCCAATGCCACCACGTCACCCAGCCGGCGCAGCAACGCGGCGCGGCCTTCCAAACCAGTGAGGGGGTTGTCCGCGCTCACTTGAAGCGCGTTCGCCAGCGCAGCCGCGCTGAGCCCGGTCAGGCCAGGAACATCGGCGCGGGGCGCACGCGGGCTTCCGCCCAAGAGCCCACTCATGAACAGCTCGTAGCTCGCGACCGCGAGCCCTTCTGAGCGCGCATACACGCCGCCGTCCGCGCCGCGGAAGCGCCAGTTGGGGCCCGCGCCGGCATCCAGCAAGACACTCGTGATGACCAACTCGAAGCGCGCGGCCAGCTGCTCTTCGCCGGAGAAATGCGCAATTTTCTGGTCGAGCTGGGCCAGGCGCGGCACACCGCCCACGTCGAAGTGACGGTAGCGCCCGTGGTACGGGATGCGTGCCAAGTCCGGATACAGCGCGCGCGTCAACGTGAGCACCCGCTCGGCCACCTCCGACAAGCGCGACTCATCGAGCTCGAAATGTTCGAGCTGCCCCAGGCGTGCCAACTCGTACATCCGCTCGCAGCGCTCTCGGATGGCCCCCGGCGTCTGAAGATACTCGTACTCCGCGCGCTCCGATTCGCTTGCGCTCACGCTCAGCCCCCCTCGTAGCCGCGCCCCTTGGGTTTTGCGAGCTCATTGCCGTCCGGAACCGCCCCCTCGGTGAAGTAGCCGGCTGCCATCTTGGCGTCCATCTCGACGCGCGCGTCGTCGGGGATGAGCTCGTCCGGAATCGCGACGCGCTCTAGAATCTGAATACCAGCGCGCACCACGGCGTCATGTTTCATGTTGCTCATCGAGACGAAGCGATCGATTTTGGTGATGCCGAGCCAGTGCAGCACGTCCGGCATCAGCTCTTGGAAGCGCATGTCCTGCACGCCCGCGACGCACTCGGTGCGCGCGAAATATTGCTCGGCGCGATCCCCGCCCACTTGCCGCTTGCGCGCGTTATACACGAGGAATTTCGTCACTTCGCCCAGCGCTCGACCCTCCTTGCGGTTGTACACGATGACGCCGGAGCCGCCGGCCTGGGCCGTGCGCACGCACTCCTCGATGCCGTGCGTGAGGTACGGACGGCAAGTGCAGATGTCGCTGCCGAACACGTCCGAGCCGTTGCATTCGTCGTGCACGCGCACCGCGAGCGGCTTGTCGGGATCGGAGATGCCCTGCACGTCACCGAACATGTACACCGTAGCGCCGCCGATCGGCGGCATGAACACTTCGAGGTCGCTGCGCGTCACGAGCTCGGGGAACATGCCCGCCGTGTGCTCGAACAAGGTACGGCGCAGATCGGCTTCGTCACAGCCGAAGCGCGCCGCCACGCCCGGCAAGTACCAAACCGGCTCCAGCGCAGACTTGACCACGACCACCGAGCCGCCCGGCTTCAAGACGTGGCCGTCCACCTTGAGGCGGCCCGCGGCGATCGCCTCTTCCAGCTCGGGCAGTTGAATATGCGCGCGGGTGATCGCGATCGTGGGGCGAATGTCGTAGCCCTGCTCGAAGTAGGGCTGGAACACCTCGCTCACGAGTGCACCGAACGGGTCGAGCGACACGATCTTGCTCGCGTCGAACCAGCTCGGAAAAGGCCCGATCACGTGCGTGGGCGAGGTGTTGGTCAGATCCGGCTTGCGCAGTGGGTCGAGCGCGCCGGCGGCCACCGCCACCGCGCGGTACACCGAGTAGCTCCCGGCGTGCGTGCCGATCACGTTGCGCTGCGCGGTGTTGGTCACCGTGCCGATCAACGGGCCGCGAGTCATCGGCTCTCGTGCGCCCCACACCACCGGCACCGGCTTTGGCCCTGGGCCGCCGGGGTGCGAGGTGAGTTGAATGGCTTTGGGTCGTTTAGGTGCCGTCTTCGCAGTCATGATCTTCCCGCGTCACGACATCCAGTTGGCGTCTTCTGCAAGCGCCCACTTGGTGGTGATCTTTTTCAAGTTGCTCCACAGCTCGACGCCCGCAGGTCCCGTCATATCGCCTTGACCGAACTTGGAGTCTTTGGTGCCGCCGAACGAAAACGGCTCGCGCGGCACCGGCACCCCGATGTTCACGCCGACCATGCCGCTCGTGGCCCGCTCGGCGACGTAGTTCGCGACCGCGCCGCTCTGGGTGAAGACGCTGGTCGCGTTGCCGTACGGCGAGAGCTGCTCGAGCGCCAAGGCTTCGTCCAGCGTGCCCACGCGAATCACGGACAGGAACGGGCCGAACAGCTCGACCTGGGCGCTGTGCATGCCGGGCGTCACCTGGTCGACCACGCTCGGGCCGAGCCAGTTGCCGCCTTCGAGGCCCGCGGGCGGCGCGCTCTGCCGGCCGTCGAGCAACACGCGCGCGCCCTCGCGCTCGGCTTCGACGAGGCCGGCGCTCAAGCGCGCGTGGGCCGCCGAGTCGATCAGCGCGCCCATGTCCCGGCCCAGCTCGATGCGGCTCGCCGCTGCGACGACTCGATCGACCAAGCGATGCGCCTCGCCCACCACGACCATCACGCTGCCGGCCATGCAGCGCTGACCCGCGCAGCCGGTGAACGAGTCCACGATCGACTTCACGGTGATGGCCTCATTGGCATCCGGGGCCACGATCATGTGATTTTTCGCGCCGCCCAGGCACAGCGCGCGCTTGCCGAGGCTCGTGGCCCGCGCGTGCACGGCGCGCGCTGCAGGCGTCGAACCGACAAAGCCCACGGCGCGCACCTCGGGATGATCGATCAGCGCCTCGACGGTACGGCGATCGCCTTGCAGCACGGAGAACAGACCCGGCGCGTAGCCCGCTTCGAGCATCAGCTCACCCAAGCGACAGGCCGTGAGCGGCACCTTCTCGGACGGCTTGAGGATGAAAGCGTTACCCAGGGTGATCGCAATCGGGAACATCCACATCGGCACCATGGCCGGGAAGTTGAACGGCGCGATGCCGGCCACGATGCCGAGCGGCTCGCGCCGATACTCACAGGTGACACCGCGGGACACCTCCTGCGCGCCGCCGCGATCGAGGTTGGGCAGGCTCTGCGCGAACTCCACGACCTCCAAACCGCGCAGCAGGCCCGCCTTGGCCTCGGCTTCGGTCTTGCCCGACTCGAGCGCAACGGTCTGCGACAATTCAGCCAGCGCCCCGGTCACGAGCTCGTGGAAACGCGCGAGCGGCCGGACGCGCTCCTTGAGCGGCGTGCTAGCCCACTTGGCCAGGGGGGCGCGCGCCGCCGCCACCACTGCCGCTACGTCGTCGGGACCGGACACCCCAACACTGCCGATGATCTGCCCGGTCCACGGACTGGTGATGTCGATCGACTCGGCAGCCAGGGGCGCCCGCCAGACCGCTCCCACCAGATTTCGCGCGCTGACTCGGCCTCGCTTGAAGTCCAAGTGAGTCATTCTTTCCCGCCTCCGAGGGTCTGTAAAGGCCGACCGCCGGATGGGGTATTTCCCCACAGCGGGCGGGGTTTTTGGCTCGGGCGGCCAAAGGGCTGAGCGCCCCCGGGCGCCACAGCGCCGCTGACTCAGGTGGCCGGCTCGAGCGCCGCGCGCAGCGCTCGTAACTCCCCAGGAATATCTTTGGAGAACGGCCGGTGCGCCTGTTGATACCAGTAGCGTGCATTCTCGTGGTCGCCCTCTTGGACGTGCACGATGGCGTGCAACCACGCACCGAGCCGCGAATCATCGGCTTGTGCGAGGGCGTGCGCCTTTTCCCAGGCGCCCTCTTCGAAGTAGCTCAGTGCTGCAAGGAGTGACATCGAGGCCTCCTACCAAGTCTTGCGCTTGGTTCCATAGCGCAACACTTCGTCACGTGGGGGAAAGTGATCGAAGTCGCGACAGGCGCACATGCCTGGGTGATGGCTGTCTCTCGCGTGTGTCGACGTGCCATGCGGCGGCGCGTGGCAATCGGCTCACTCTTTTTTTTGGCGCGGCCGCGCCAGCTAAAAATTGACTGAATTTCGCCGAGCAGCGCCACTCACACCGAGCCGCACACTCCACACTACAACCACCCCCGCTACGACCCGCTGTTTTCTCGACCGCTATTTCTCTTTCGCCATCGACTACTGGGAGCTACACCACAAGCAGTGACGCCGCGTTTCCGCGGAGCTGTCGTCGCAGCGTCGAAGCGCTCGCTTTTGCGTGCGCGTTTCGTGCCGTTGGAGTCATCATGTTCGATTTCCGTCGCCTTGCCGCCATTTTGCCCGTCGCTTTCTGCTGCGCCACCGCCTTCGGCTGCGGCAACAAGGGCACTCCCAGCATCGTCTCCGACGGGAGCGGCAACACGGGCAACGGCGGCTCCGGAAACGGCCCGGGCAGCGGCGATTCGGGAGTCGGCAACACCGGCACCGGCAACATCCTGAACCTGCCCGACGGCGGCGGCGTGAACCCCGAAGGCGGCGTGAGCGACCTCACGATCAGCCCCGCCAACCCCGTGCTGAACGTCACCATCCTGAACGGTATGGTGACCAGCGTCACGGGCGGCGACGACGCCAAGGGCAGCGTGGCCTTTCAAGCCATGAGCGGGGGCGCCGCGGTCCCTGCCAAGTGGTCCATCGATCGCGGTGAGCTCGGAGCGTTGGGTGTGAGCACAGGCGCGTTCGTGCCCAATGGCAGCTTCAGCGGCGTCGGCGTGGTCTCCGCCTTGTACGGCAAGGCGGTCGCCACCACCAAGGTCACGCTCAAGCTGAAGATCACCCAGAACGGCGGCAGCTGGGATCCCTCGACGACCACCCCGGGCGTGGGAGGCATCGGCGGCGTGGGCGGTGAGGCCCCTGGCGGCCCGCTGGATACCGACACCATGACCCGCTTGACTGGCACGGCGATGGCCCCGAGCAACGCGGCCGAATTTGGTTTGCTGTACCCGTACGACGGCACCGTGTGGCCGCGCGGCATCTTCGCACCGCTCTTGCAGTGGCAAACCTCGCACGCGGCGACCACGGGGGTGTTCGTGCACTTGTCGCAAGCCAATTACGATTTTCAGGGCTTCTACTCGGGCGACAGCGTGGTGCGCGAGCACATCGATCAAAAGGCCTGGCAAGTCGCCACCAACGGCAACGGTGGCGATCCACTTCACGTCGAGGTGCGCATCGCCGACGCGACGAAAGTGTACGGCCCGGTCAGCCAAGATTGGAGCATCGCCTCGGGGCAATTGAAGGGCACCGTTTATTACAACTCGTACGCCACCACGCTGGCCAATCAGATCGCCGGAGCACCGTCGCCAGCGGCCATCTTGACCATCAAACCCGGCCGCAGTGATCCGGAGCTTGCCCTGCCGGGCGCGAAAGACCAATGCATCGTCTGCCACACGGTATCGGACGACGGCTCGACCCTTTTCGCGCAGATCGCCAAAGAGCCCAACGACGACTACAGCAACGGCGCTTCTTACGATCTCACCAAAGCGGGCGCGGTGATCGCGAACTACACCGGCGTGGCGAGCGACGGCACCACCAACAACCGCAAGTTCCTGTGGTCCGGCCTGTCAAAGGACGGCTCGTTCGCGCTACAGAGCTCGAAGCACACTCAAGAGAGCTACTCGCCTCAATCGCAGATCTTCCGCCGTGACAACGGCAACGCCGAAGCCGCGGCCGGCTTCGATGGTCAGATCACGCAAGCAGTCACACCGGCCTTTTCGCGCGACGAAAAGCGCGTCGCTTTCAACTACTGGACCGGCACCCTGGCGCCCGGTGGCGGCAACGGCAAAACGCTCGACATCATGGACTTCGCGTGCGGTGATCTGGCAACGCCCGTAGCCGGCGCGCCGAGCTGCTCCTCCTTCACGTTCTCGAATTTGCAGCGCGTGTACACCAGCCCGAACGGGGTTCCCGGTTGGCCCGCGTGGCTGCCGGATTCGACCGGTATCGTGTTCCAAAACAACACCGCGGGAGACAGCCCGTTCGCGACCTGGAACAAGGCCAAGACCCAGCTCATGTTCGTGGGCCTGCCTGACGACGGCAGCGCACCGCAAGCCGTCCCGCTGTATGCACTCAACGGCGACGACGAAACCGGCAAGAGCATCTTGCCCGTCGCGACAGGCGTGACCCTGCACGACGACGACGACCACATGAACTACGAGCCCACCGTGAACCCGATCGTGTCGGGCGGCTACGCCTGGGTCGTGTTCACCACCCGCCGGATGTACGGCAACCTCGCGCAGGGCGACCCGTACACCAACTCGCACGGCACCGTGCCCATCCCGAAGAAGCTCTGGGTCGCGGCCATCGACCTGAAATGGAAGCCTGGCAAGGACCCGAGCCATCCTGCCTTCTATCTGCCAGGCCAAGAGCTCGCAGCCGGCAACATGCGCGGCTACTGGGTGGTCGACGCCTGCCAGAAAGACGGCAACAGCTGCGAAACCGGCGATGAATGCTGCAGTGGCTATTGCCGCCCGGACGACAGCGGCAAGCTGGTGTGCGGGGGCAAGCCCGAAGGCTGCGCCATGGAGTACGAGAAGTGCACCACCGCCGCCGATTGCTGTGCGGTACCCGGCTCCGACGTGAACTGCATCAACGGCTTCTGCGCGGCGAGCGTGCCGGTCAAGTAAGGCGAAAGCGCGAACGCGAACGCGAGCGCGAATGCGAGCGCCAGCGCGAATGCGCGAGCGCGGGCGCCAACGCGAATGCGCGGACGAGCGCGGGCACCTGGGGCGTCGGGGGCCGCGCAGCGGGCGTCTTTTGCGCGGCAGCCGGCGTGTGAGCACCTGCGACGCAGGCGCGGAGGGCGCGGAGGCGCGGAGGCGTGGGGGGCGTGGGAGGCGCGGGAGGCGAGGGAGGCGAGGGAGGCTGACCAGGAGAAGGCGAACGCGCGCGCAGGGGTCCGCGTTCGATTTTCAAGTCGGAATTCCGACTTGGTTTTCGCGCTCGAAGGGAGGCGAGGGGCAGAGATTTCGCTGTCTTTTGGCGACAGAGCCGCGGTTGGCTCAAAAAAAGTTAGTCCGATTTCGGGTAGTGGCTGGATTTGAAAAGTGATCGGCGTCAGAGCGCCGAAACCCCGCGCGGCGTGCTATCCGTCGCTCGTATGTATGAGTTGGGGCAGTTTGTTGGGAGCCTTTTGGCCATCTGGTCATTGGCCAAGCTGGCTCATTGGATTTTGCGCTGGCGTACGCCGGTTAGCGCCCTGGGTTGTGGGCTCATCGCTGGGACGGTCGCCGTTACTGTATCCATGCTTATCGATCCAGGTCGGTCGGTGCTCGACTACGTATTGGGCACGCTGCTCTACATCCCGCTCACGATGCGGAAACTGGCTCGCGGGGACACTCCGTCGAACCCTGCCAAAACCGCAGCCAAACGTGACCGCAAACCCAGGCATATGGAATGAATGAGCCCCTT
>JBEQTH010000065.1:0-108244 GCA_040348785.1 Myxococcales bacterium
ACCTCAGCCAGGCCGTTCGGCCCCCGGGACTCGGAGCCGTTGAAGATCACGTCCTCCATGTTTTTGCCACGGAGGTGCTTGGCGCTCTGCTCGCCCAAGACCCAGCGAATGGAATCGACGATGTTCGACTTGCCGCAGCCGTTGGGGCCGACAATGCCGACCACATCGTGGTCGAAGTGGATCACCGTGCGGTCCACGAAGGACTTGAAGCCCGTGATCTCCAACTTCTTTATGTGCATCGATAAACTTTCCCTTAGCCGATCGAGATCGGCTTATAGCAGGCCGGACGCCCGAGAGCTTTCCTCATCCCGCCCAGTCCCAGGCCGGGTCGGGTAGAGGGTCGCGTATGGTCACGGCATGTATGGTCACGTCGCCGCCTAGCCTGTCTACGCCCCTGAACGCATGCACACAAGCCCGATTTTCAGGTGTGAATAACATTTGTCCGGCCGTACCCCGCAGGCTCGGCGGCCCGGCCAACCGTTTTTTGTTTGGGGGTCGGCGCCTCCCGTTCATCATCGTCTCCCAGTGAGCCGGGTTGCGGCCGGTTCGGTCACGAGAAACACTTAGCAAGTTCGCTCGGTTGACTTCCGGCCCGCGGCGACACATCAGGCACGGAAGAGGTTCCCGTCGATGACTTACGAATACGTTTGCACCGCCTGCGGCCATGCCTGGGAGGCTGAGCAATCAATCAGCGCCGCGGCGCTCAAGACGTGCCCCAAGTGCGGCACCGATCACGCCAAGCGTCAGGTGTCCGGTGGCGCGGGCTTCATTCTCAAGGGCGGCGGCTGGTACGCCGACGGCTACGGCTCGAGCAAGGGCGGCGGCGCCAGCACTACCAGCGCCAGCTCGACCGACGCGGCCGCGAGCAGCTCGAGCAGCTCCGAGACCAAGACCGAAACCAAGACCGAAGCGGCCCCCGCGAAGAGCACCGGATCGACCTCAACGACCTAACCGAAGGATTGCGATGGACGTCAAACGCGAAGTGAGCGAGTTCCGCGAACAGATTGCGAAGCTCGACGAAGAGATCGTGCAGCGCCTGGACGCTCGCGCCCGCATCTCGCGTGACATCCACAATCGCATCGAGACCGATCCTAGCGCCGACGTGAACGAGAAGGAGTGGCTCGACCACTTGGTCTCGCTCTCCAACGGTGAGCTACCGGCGGAGAATTTGCGCAGTATTTTGCTGCAAATTCGCGCTTCGGCCCGGGGCATCGAGCAGCCGGCGCGCGTTGCGTACCTCGGTCCGGAAGGCTCGTTCTGCTACCACATGGCGCTCGGCTACTTCGGCCCGGGCGCGAGCTTCATCGAGAGCGCCAGCGTCGAGGAGCTGCTCGAAGAGGTCGTGCGCGGGCGCGCGGCGTACGCCGCGTTCCCCTTCGAGTCTTCGGTCGACGGCTTGGTGCAACCATCGATCACGGCGCTCTCGCAGACCGATTTGGTGATCGTCGCCGAGCGCTCGCTTGCTACGCCGCATCAGTTGATGTCGCGCGCCAGCGCGGTCTCCGACATCGAAAAGGTGTACGCGACCGCCGCGACGCGCGTTTGTTGCTCACGCTTCTTGGACAAGGAGCTGCCGCGCGCGTCGGTGATCGACGTGCGCTCGCCGGTGGTGGCCGCCGCCCTCGCGGCCGAAGAGTCGAACGCCGCGGCCATCGTGCCGGAGCCCTCGGGCAAGAGCGCCGGGCTCGCGCTCCTGCGCGACAACGTCGACGACATGCCGGACGTGAAGCTGCGCTACTGCGTCGCAAGCCAACGGCCAGCAAGCCGCTCGGGCAGTGACGTCACCTGCTTGCTGTTCAGCGTGGATGATTCAGCCGGCGCCTTGTTCGACGTGCTCAAGCACTTCGCCGAGCGCGGCATCAACGTCAAAAAGCTGCATTCTCGCCCAGTTCCGCGCGAAACGTGGAGCTATGTCTTCTACGTCGAGATCGGTGGCCACGTCACCGAGCGCCAAGTGGTGACGGCGCTCGAAGCCGTGAAGCGCAGCACGAAGTACCTGCGCGTACTCGGCTCTTTTCCGCTCGTTTCCGGCTAATCGCGTCCGAGCGCTGCAGCGGCAGGGCGCGCCGGTCTTGGCGGCGTACGTGGCTTCGCGGAAGCGGGTTCGCAATGAAAATCGTAGTATGAATTCGAACTAGGATTTTCGTCGCGAAGGGGCGCTCCTACGGCGCCGTCGAATGCAAATGACGACGCCCGCGCGGCGAGCGGACGGACAGCGACGTCGCGGCATTGAGCACCTGGTGTCGAGCTGAGTGATGCGGCTTGAGTCCTCCGAGCGCCCCCTCAAGAATTCAGGGTTCGGCGCTAGCCAGGGTGTGCGCGGAAGATTACGCTTCGCGACGTCATGATTAGACTGGTGTCTCCGTCGATCGAGTCGCTGCTGCCGTACGAAGGGGGCAAGCCGGTCGAGGAGTTGGCGCGCGAGTTCGGCATCACCGATGCCATCAAGCTCGCGTCGAACGAGAACCCGCTCGGGCCGAGCCCGAAAGCGCTGGAGGCGGCGCGCGCCATCTTGAATGACGTGAATCGGTACCCGGATGCGGCGGCGTACAAGTTGCGCGAGCGCATCGCGGCCGAGCACGGCGTGCCGATGGACGACATCATCCAGGGCAATGGCTCGAATGAGCTGTTGGATCTCGCGGTGCGCACGTTCTGCACGGCAGAGCACCACATCGTGTTCGCGGAGCCGGCGTTCGTCGTGTACCGCATCGCGGCCCTCGCGCACGGCGTGCCGTTCACGGCGGTGCCTACGCTGGAGCTGACGCATGATTTGGAGGCCATGGCCGCGGCCATCACGCCGCGCACGCGCTTGGTTTTCGTCGGCAACCCGAATAACCCGACGGGCACGTACGTGGGCATCGACGCCATGCGTCGCTTCTTGCGCGCGGTGCCGCCCGAGGTCGTGGTGCTGATCGACGAGGCGTACATCGAGTACGCGACGGCTGCGGATTTCCCTGATTGTCTGAAGCTCCGTGGCGAGCATGAGCGGCTGATCGTGTGCCGCACGTTCTCCAAGATCCATGGCTTGGCTGGTTTGCGCGTGGGCTACGGCGTGTCCACGCCCGAGCTCGTCGGGTACATGAACCGCGTGCGCGCGCCGTTCAACGTCGGCAATTTGGGCCAAGCCGCGGCGATCGCCGCGCTGGATGACCGCGAGCACGTGCGCCGCAGCCGCGAGCTGAACACGAGCGAACGAGAGCGCGTCACTGCTCGCTTGAGCGCGCTGGGTTTGTCCGTCGCTCCGAGCCAAACCAACTTCATTTTGGTCGATGTGAAGCGCAACGGCCGCGCCGTTTACGACGCCCTCTTGCGCAAGGGTGTGATCGTGCGGCCGTTCGGCAATTTGCCGATGAGCATTCGCGTGACCATCGGCAAGCCCGAGGAGAATGACCGCTTCCTCGGCGCGCTGGGAGAGGTGCGCTCGTGAAGGGGCGTCGCTGGGGCGCGGCTCTCGCCGTCGCGGCCGCGCTGCCCCTGCTCGGCTGCTCTCATTCCGAAGACGTGATCGTGCAAACCGGCGCCGGCAAAGAGCTCAGCGCGGTGGATCTCGACAAGGAGCCGCTCGCGTTGTTGCCGGGCGGCGTGGTGGGCATCGCCTCGGTGGACGCGACGCAGCTCGTGGCCTCGCCGTTCGGCGGGCGGCTGCTCGCTCTGTTGAACCAGCGCTTGCCGATCCCGCCTTCTGCGGGCTTCGACCCGGCGCGCGATCTGCAGCACCTGTACCTCGGCATGTATTCGATGCAGGGCGCGGATCTGTCGGGCGTTGCCTTGGGTAAGTTCGACAAAGCCAAGATCGAAGCAGCCGTGAACGGTGTGGAAAAGACGCCGCAAGGTGTGCCCATCGCGAAGCGCCAATATGCGGGGCGCACCTTGTACACCGCAGCCGGCTTCGGCTTTTGCCTGCTGAGTGACCACACCGCCTTGTTCGGCAATGACACGGGCATTCGGCGCGCGCTCGACCGTGTGCGCGAAGGGCGCGTGCGCCGTCAGACCTTGCCCTGGATGGACAAGCTGCTCGACAACGAGAAGAGCGCGCCCATCGTGGCCGGGGCCGATCTGCGCGCGCAAGCCATCCCAGAAGCGGCTTCGGGCAACCTCGCGTTCCTGAACGGGCTCGAGACCCTGGCCTTCGTCGGCAACTTCAAGGACCCGGGGGTGAACCTGGCCGGCACCCTGGCCTACGGGGACGAAGCGGGCGCCAAGAAGGGCGCGGACAACGTGCAGTCGCTGGCCCAAAAGCTCGGCACGTACGGCACCTTGCTGGCCATCGCTGGCTACCCGCAGCCCGTGCGGCAATTGCAGGCCGAAGCCAACGGCAAGCAAGCCGCCTTCGTCGTGGCGCTGGACGCCGCTTCGCTCATCACCCTAATGGACAAGCTGCCCGATCTCCTCGGTATCAAGTCTCTGGCTGCCAATCCATGACTCCTGCTCGTCTGATCGTTCGCCCGCAGAAGAGCCCGCTCGAGGGCAGCGTGCCGGTGCCGAGCGATCGCAGCATCACTCATCGCGCGTTGATCTTGGGTGCCCTGTCCAACGGACCGTGCGAGCTGCGCGGCTTCGCGTACGGCAACGACAACTTGGGCACGCTGCGCGCACTGGGCGCGCTAGGGGTGCGCTACGAAGACGACCAGAAGGGCACCGTGCGCTTGCGCGGTGTCGGCCTGGCCGGCTTGAAAGCGCCGGAGTCCGAGATCGATTGCGGCCATTCGCCGACGACGGCGCGCCTGCTCACGGGCGTGCTCTCCGCGCAGCCGTTCGCGTCGCGGCTCGTCGGCAGTCCCGCGCTCTCACGCCGCCGCATGAAATCGGTCGTCGCGCCGCTGGTGCAGCGTGGCGCGCAGATCAGCCCAAGCGAGTGCGCGGCGCATCCGGATGACGTGGCGCTGCCGCTAGATATCGCCGGGCTCGAGCCCGGAAAGCGGCTGAGCGGGATCGAGTACGCCATGGTCGCGCCGAACGATCACGCCAAGGGCGCGCTGCTATTCGCCGGGCTGTTCGCGTCAGGGCCGACCGTGATTTTCGAGCCGGTGGTATCGCGAGATCACACCGAGCGCTTGATGAGCGAGCTCGGCATGCCGGTCAAGACCGCCGGATCCATGGTCAGTCTGCATCCGCCCGCCGATCCGTTGTCGATCCGCGGTTTCGACGTGGATCTGCCGGGTGACATCACGGCCGCAGCATTCGTGCTGGCCGCAGCCGAGCTCGTGCCGGGCTCCAACGTGTCCACCCGCCGCACCGGCCTGAACCCGACGCGCGCCGGGATCTTGGAGGTGTTACGCGCCTTCGGCGGCCGCATGGGGATTACTCCGAAGGGTGATTCACTGGGTGAGCCGTGGGGCGAGGTGAACGCGGTCGGTTCCGTGCTGCGCGGCACGAAGATCAGCGGCGAGGTCGCGCTGCGCACGCTGGACGAGCTGCCCGTGATTTGCGCCTTTGCCGCGCGTGCCCGCGGCGTCACCGAGATCAGTGACGTGGCCGAGCTGCGTGAGGAAGACACGGACCGCATCGGCGCTTTGACGGAGCTTTTGCGCGCCTTCGGCGTGCAAGCCACGGCGCGCCCAGACGGGCTCGTGATCGAGGGCCAACCCGAGCGCGCCTTGCAGGCCGTTCGCGTGAGCTGCAAGGGTGATCACCGCGTGGCGATGGCAGCGGCCGTGCTCGGCCTGCTCGCCGACGGTGAGAGCATCATCGACGACGTGGACTGCTTGGCCGTGAGCTTCCCGCGCTTTGCCGGGACGCTGCGCGCGTTGGGCGCGGACATCGAGGTGCAGCGATGAGCCGCAAACCGGTGGTGGCCATCGACGGGCCGGCGGGGGCAGGGAAGTCGACCGTGACCAAGCGCGTGGCCGACGAGCTCGGCTATTTGTTGGTCGACACCGGCGCGCTTTATCGCACGGTCGCGCTGGGTGCGCAGCGCGCGGGCGTCTCATGGGACGATCCCGAAGCGCTGGGTAAGTTCGCTCACGTGCTCGTCAACGAGCGCGCGGTGGAGCTCGCGTACCAAAAGACCAGCGGCCTGAGCGTCAAGCTACGGGGGGCCGACGTGTCGCTTGCGATCCGCGCACCTGACGTCAGCCAAGGCGCGAGCAAGGTATCGGCGGTGCCCGCGGTGCGCGACGCCCTGCTCGACATGCAACGTCAAGCCGGCGCAGCGGGCGGCGCCGTGCTCGAAGGCCGGGACATCGGCACGGTCGTGTTTCCGGACGCCGAAGCGAAGTTCTATTTGACGGCAAACGTCGAGATTCGCGCGCGGCGTCGCTTCGACGAGCTCTTGGCGCGCGGGGGGAGCCCGGACCTCGCCGAGGTGCAGCGTGAGGTCGCCGAACGAGATCTTCGCGACAGCACCCGCCCAATTGCGCCGCTCAAGCAGGCCGCAGACGCACACGTGATCGACACCACGGCGCTGTCCATCGATCAGGTCGTGGCGCGCATCGTGCAGCGCGTGCGCGAAGTAGAAGCAGAGCTCGGCGCGCGCGCATGACGGCGCTAGCGCGCGGCCCCGTGGCGCGGCGAGGCCTCGCTCTGGGCGGCGCGTTGCTCTTGGCCGCCTGTCACTCGCCGCGCGTGGGTCCACCTCCGGATGCGCCCAGCGTGTCTCGCCCCATGGCCGCCATGCCCGCCGATTTGGACCTCGTTGTGCGCTTGGATTTGAAGCGCATTCGCGACACCCTCGGCGCGCCCGCGATGAGCGCGCTCAGCGAACAAGCCGTGCACGGTTTACGCGGCGCAGACAGTGCGACCGACGCGCTCTTGCTCTCGGCGCTCAAGGGCACCGACACGCTGTGGCTCGGGCTGCGGCCCACGAGCACGTTACAGGCGGCCGACAGCGTGTTCGTGATGTCTGGGCATTTCCCGGATTTCGATCCGCACCGCGCTCGAAGTACGCCGCCCTTCGGCGCGCCCGTCGATTTGGGCGGCACGTTGCGGCGCTTCGACCGCGAGCAGCCACCTGCGCGCTCCGCGCCAGCGCGCATCTACGTTCATGGCGACGATCTGGTGGTGAGCCTCAGCGCGGCGGAGATCGACAGCGTGGAGCGGTCGTTGGAAGAAGAGCGCGGCGCGCCGCCGCTCGAGCCGGCGGAGAAGGGCGTGCTGTCCGCGGTGGCGCGCCCTCGCGCGTTGCCTGCGGATCTATTCGCTGGCTCGGACGCGCTCCGTCGCGTGGCACAGCGCGCCGTTCGGCTCGAGCTGAGCGCGGATCTCAGCGCCGCGGGCGTGGACGCGACGCTGGCCCTGCGCTTCGAAGACCCAACCGCCGCCGAGCGCGTCGGCACGGCGCTCAGCGACCTTCGCGATGCCCTGAAGAGCAGCCCGGGGCGCCTGGGGAAATTTGCGGCCCGGCTCAAGGTCACGAATGCCGCCGAATACGTGACCCTGCAGCTGGCCCTCGAGCGCGACGAGCTGTCGCAGTTGGTCAATTGCCGTGGCTCGGCCTGTAGCTGGTGATACCTTCTGCGCCTTGACGCCATGACGGAAGAAGCCGCGACCGATTTCGAGCAGCGCCAAGCGCGAGGCCCGCGGCAAGGGCTCGGGCACCGTTCCGTATTCACGGTGTTCGGGTTGACGTTGGCGGCAGCGTTCGTCGGCGGCATGTTCATCTTCTTCAAGTTCGTCGCTTACGGCCGCGTCGCCGCGCGCCACTTGCCGGACGACACGGCGCTCGCCGCCCGCATCGATGTCGAGACCCTGCTCATCGCCGGCCCGGTGCGCAGCCGCTTGCTGCCGCTGTTCGATCAGGGGCTCGCCGGGCGCACCGACCTCAAAGCCCGGCATGATCGCTTCCGCGCCCACACCGGCGTCGAGCTCGGCCGGGACCTGCGCGAGATCGTGCTCGGCTCGAGCCCACGCGGCTGGGTGCTGGTGTTCGGCGGTAAGTTCCCGAAATCAGGGCTGATCGCCGGGTTTCAGACCACGCTGGCCGAGGAACGAACGCCGGCCACGCTACAGGGAGAGGTGCTCCAGGTCCTAAACGGGCCCGCCATCGGCCAGGCGACGGACGGCTCCCTGATCGTGGCTTCTGACGCGGAACGGCTGCGTGCGGCCCTGCGCGGCGGAGAGGCTTACCTCAAGCTGGGGCTGCCGCCCGAAGGCGCAGGGGGCTTCGCGTTGCAGGTCGCCACTCCAGCGCCGCCTGGTTTCGAGCAATTCGAGCGCGTGTCGGGCTCTCTGGTCCTGAACGACCATCTGGATGCCGATGTCGCGGTCCATCTTCGTCCAGGGGTGAGCGCCGAGCCCAGCGATATCTCGCGCGCTTTCGCCACGTTAGGCGCCGCCGCGCCCGCCATTTCCGCTGCCCGTCGCCCGCTGGAGCACGCGGAAATTCAGCCCCATCGTGTAGGTGAGGTGGGCGTGAAGCTGAGCTGGACTGGCCCCGAGTTGGAGGCGGGGGTGGCGTGGCTGGCCGAGCTGCTCACGACCCAGTTTGCACGGCCCGCCGCTGGGCCTTAAACTCTCCGGCGCGGGTTTGGTCGACGGCTGAGAGACCGGGCGTCACCAACCGGCAGCAGTTCCGGGACTTTGCGTTTGACGCGACCGGACCTGTGCGCTAGCAGAGCGCGTCCGACGCGAGGCCCTGCTTGTTTGTGCACCCCGCACTCAGCTAAGGCTCCCTCGCGGCGCGCGACCGTCCCAATTAGGAGGCAGTGTTTCAATCCATGACCCAACTTCAACCCGCAACCCCTGACACAACATCCCTCTCCGGCTTCGCCGCCATGTTCGAAGCGAGCGAAACCACAGCAGGAGTGGAGATAGGAGGTGAAGGGCAGATCGTGAGCGGGACCGTCGTGCAGATGCACCACGACTCCGTGATCGTCGATATCGGCGGGAAGAGCGAAGGCGTCATCAGCAAGAGCGAGTTCGTCGGCGCCGACGGAACGTTCGCAGTCAAGGTCGGCGACAAGGTCGACGTATTCATCGAAAGCCGCGAGAGCGACGACGGCCTGATCTCCTTGTCCAAGGAGAAGGCCGACAAGATGAAGGTGTGGGACGAGATCTCCGCCGCTTGCGAGCGCGACGAGATCATCGAAGGCACCATCAGCCAGCGCGTGAAGGGCGGCCTCTCGGTCACCATCCGCGGCGGCGTCAAGGCCTTCCTCCCTGGCTCGCAGGTGGATCTCCGCCCGATCCGCAACCTCGAGAAGCTGATCGGCCAGACTTACGAGTTCAAGGTCATCAAGTTCAACAAGAAGCGCGGCAACATCGTGCTCTCGCGCCGCGTGCTCCTGGAGCGCGAGCGTGATTCGCTGAAGCAGAAGACCCTGCAGACCCTCGAAGAGGGCATGACGGTCACGGGCACGATCAAGAACCTCACCGAGTACGGCGCGTTCGTCGACCTCGGCGGTATCGACGGCCTGCTTCACATCACGGACATGAGCTGGGGGCGCGTCAATCACCCGAGCGAAGTGTTCAAGGTCGGCGACGAGGTCACCGTCAAGGTGCTCAAGTACAACGCCGAGACCGAGCGCGTCAGCTTGGGCATGAAGCAGACCCAAGAGGATCCGTGGAACCACGTCGAGGAGGCGTACCCCCTCGGCAAGCGCGTGCGCGGCAAGGTCATGAGCCTCACCGACTACGGCGCGTTCGTGGAGCTCGAGCCGGGCGTCGAAGGCCTGATCCACGTCAGCGAGATGAGCTGGACCAAGAAGGTCAAGCACCCGTCGAAGCTCTTGGAGATGGGCGCCGAGGTCGAGTGCCAGGTGCTCGAGGTCGATTCGCGCGCCAAGCGCATCTCGCTCGGTCTCAAGCAACTCGAGCCCGATCCCTGGACCCTGTTCACGGACAAGTACAAGCCGGGCGACAAGATCGGCGGCAAGGTGCGCTCGCTCACCGATTACGGCGTGTTCGTCGGGATCGAAGAGGGCGTGGACGGCATGGTTCACAAGACCGACCTGTCCTGGACGGTCAAGGTCAATAACCCGGCCGACCTGTACAACAAGGGCGACGATGTCGAAGCCATCATCCTCTCGATCAACCATGACGAGAAGAAGGTCAGCCTCGGCGTCAAGCAGCTCTGGGACGACCCGTGGCCCGATCTGTTCAACAAGTACAAGCCCGGCACCGTCGTCGAAGACGCCGTGGTGTTGAGCACGCCCGAGTACGGCGCGTTCGTGCGCATCGTCGAAGGCATCGAAGGCATGATCCCGTCCAACGAGATCCCGGCGAACACCGAGGTCGTCGTCGGCCAGAAGGTGAAAGCCGAGGTCCAGAACATCGACACGGTGGACCGCCGCCTGACCCTGACCATGCGCAAGCCCGGCGAGAGCGTCGAAGCCGAGCACATTCAGGTGCTCAAGCGCGAGTCGACCGGCAAGGGTGCAACCCTGGGTGACGTGTTCAAGGACAAGCTCGCGGGCATGAAGGCCGCCGGCGCAAGCCAGCCGCCGCCGCCGCCCGCTGACGACGACGCGAACTGACGACGACGCGCAGGTGGCTAGCCGTTCCTCTGGGAGCGGATAGCCACTCTCGACGAAGATCGTGCTGAGCGAGCCCGGGAGGTCGACGAGAGTCGGCCGCTCGGGCTCGTTTGGTTTTGTGTTATGCGGGTAGCCGCTATGTCGGTGGTGGTGGTGTCGTGACGAGTCCCGCGAATCTGAACACTCCGCCGTCGGGGCGGATGGTGGGCGGGTGGACTCGGCCGCGGATCGTGTTCCTGGCCATCAGCGCGCTCCTGTTCGTGGCCTTCGTGGTCTGGGCCAGGGAAGTGCTGCTGCCCTTCATCCTGGGCCTCATCATCGCCTATGTGCTGACGCCACTGGTAGCGCGCTGTGAGCGCGCGCGCATCCCACGCCCCGCCGCGATCCTGATCGTGTACGCCGTCACGCTGAGCATCATTTACTTCTCGTTCGCAGCCGTGGCGCCGCGCATCTACGACGAGAGCGCCAAGTTCACGCGGGACGCGCCGGCGCTGTTGGACGAAGCCTCGAAGAGCTACGGCCCGCGCATCGAAGAGTGGGTGCAGAGCTTCGAGCACCGGCGCAGTAAGCCGCCGGTCGTGAGCCCCGCGCCGAACGAGGTGTCCGCTGCGCTACAAGTCCACGAGCGCCCGGATGGCGTGCTCGACATCGACGTGGGCAGTGGGCTGGACGTCGTGCAGCGCGGTCCGGGGCATTGGCGGGTCGTGCCGGCGCAGAGCAAGGCGGTTGGGCGGTTCAGTGTTTCGGACCTGACCAACCAGGGTTTGGATGAAGGCGTGAGCTACGTGAAGCGCAACGCGTTCGAGCTGATCTTGCTGGGCCACGCGGTGATTCAGCGCATCGCGCGCAGCATTTTTCTGCTCTTCATGACGCTGATGGTGGCGGGCTACATCATGCATACGCGCGAGGCGATCCTCGGGTTTTTCCGGTCGCTTCCGCCGCCCCGTTCGCGCATCGGCTTCGATCGTTTGGTCGCGCGTTTGGACCGCGGGCTGTCGGGCGTGGTGCGCGGTCAGCTCTTGATCTGCGCGGTCAACGGAGTGCTCTCGGCGATTGGGTTTGCCCTGTTTGGCCTGAAATATTGGCCGATCCTGGCGATTGTGGCCGCCGTGATGAGCATCGTGCCAATCTTCGGTTCCATCACCAGCGCCATTCCAGCGGTGATGATCGGTCTCACTCAGGGCCTCTGGACGGCGCTCAGTGTCCTGATCTGGATCGTTGGGATTCACCAGATCGAGGCCAACCTCCTGAACCCGAAAATCATTGGCACAGCGGCCAAGATCCACCCGGTTCTGGTGGTGCTCGCGCTGATCACCGGCGAGCACTTCTTCGGGATTTGGGGCGCCTTACTCGGGGTCCCGGTGCTGAGCCTGACGCAAGGCGTCTTTCAACATTTCCGGTACGAAGCGATGCCCGATGGCCCGGCCGACAGCATGTTGCCCGGGCACAACAAATAGGGCGGGTTTCTGGGGCGGCGGGCGCTTGCTTGAGCGCAAACGCCCGGCTATAGCCCCACCGTGGCTAGCGAAACACGGAAACTCAAGCGCGCGCAGGACCGTCAGGCGGGCGCGGAGAGCAAGGGCCCCGAGCTCGGAGCACAAGCTCCCGCGAAGATCGACAACCCGATGGGGGCCGACCAGCTGAAGAGCATGGCCACGCGCCTGCTCATCCCGGTGCTCGGCGCTTGGTTCGTCGGTGGCCTCGTCGCGGCATTCTCGCAGACCACCGTCGTGCGCGTGATCGCCATCGCCATTCCCGCGCTGATCACCGTGCTGGCCGTGGCCGTCGTGATCTGGGCGCTGCGTCAATCGAAGAAGGCGCAAGGCGTGGCCAGCATCTTGAGCGGCGTGGAGTCGGCAGAGGATCGCAAGGCCGCGCTCGCGCAGCTCGACGCGGGCTACAAGAAGAACGATCCCACGGCCGTGTTCGCTCGCGCCCAGCTCGAGATGCAAGACGATCCGAAGAAGGCGCTCACCACGCTGGAGCAGATCGACCTCAGTAAGGTGATGGCGACCGTCGCCGACGAGACCCGCGCCCAACGCGCGATGATTCACCTGACGTTGGGCGACGTGGGCCCGGCGCGGCAGCTGGTCGACAACATCGATCTCAGCCGGCACCGCGAACCCAAGACGCGCGCCATGCTGACGGCCGTGAGCAGCGAAGCCTGGGCGCGCAGCGGCAACTCGAAGAAAGCCGTCGAAACGCTGGCCTTGATCGACGCGGAAGATGCCGAGTACGAAAAGCTGCGCCCGCAGTTGTATCGCGCGCAAGCCTTCGCTTTTGCCTACACCAATGATTTGAAGGGCATGCGCCGTGCGCTGAAGAGGCTGGGCGCGTTGGACGTGCGCCTGCTGGGCGGCTTCATGATGAAGCGCTCGCACCCGCTCCTGCAGAAGGAAGCGAAGAAGCTCGTCGAGCAAAGCGGCACCGTGCCGCGCAAGATGGTCGTGCAGCGCCGCGTTTGATTACGTGCTTGCGTATCCGAATGTGTTGAGCGCTCAGCTGCGGCGCACGGGCGGCGTGGGAGTGCTTGGCCGGACCTCTTTGCTCGCGCCATTGGCGTTGTTGGCGATGCCACCGTTGCCGGTGATGACTTGGGCGGCCATCAGGGTTTGAACGACGCGCAGCACGTCGTCCGAGCCGTTGCTCACTGCGCCGTGCTCGCCGCCGCCACCGCCGCCGAAGTTCACGAATTGGCTGTTCTGGAGCGCGCTGGCGACTTGCGCAGTCAGCTCGGGGGCGAGCTCGAGGCGCTTTAGATCGAGGTAAGCGCCGCCAACTTCCGACAAGGCTTGCGCTTTCATGCGGATGGCTTCCGCTTCCGCCTGAGCGATCAAACGGATGCGCGAGGCTTGCGCGCGCCCCTCGGCTTCTTGTTGAATCACGTTTTGCTCGGCGTCAGCGCGGGCTTGGGTGAGCTGGTTTGCGCCGAGCTCGGCCTCACGTTGGCCGCGCACGGCCGTTTGTTTGTCGGCCTCGGCCTTGGCGATCGAGGCGCCGTTGGAGGCGATTTGCATGTTGAGCGCACGCTCTTGGTCGTTGACCTTTTGCTGCGCCTCGAGCTGGGCGATGCGGGCGCGTTGTTCTTCTTGAGCCTGCACCACGTCCGCGTCGGCCTTGGCGCGCGCTGCGGACTCACGGCGACGTGCCTCGGCGACTTCGCTCAGCACGGCCTTGATGTTCAAGCTATTGAAGGAAAGCCCGAGATCCATCAGCTCGCGCGAGCAGGCATCTTTGATGATCACGGCCAATTCGTCGTCCTCGCTGCGGTTGGGCAGCGCCAGATCGGTTGGGCCGGTGGTGGCCAGGGCCACGCTGGGCGCAGTGGCGGAGCGCGCGTTGAATAGCTGGTCGTGCTTGAGCAAATTGATGGCGCGGCGCCCGGCCGACGAGAGCACGTCGGTGAGCGTGGAGAGCTGCTCGCCCCCCGACTTGGAGAAGAACTTGTTGGCAGCAGTGTTCACCATGCCTTCGTCCTCACCCACGCTCACGATCGCCGAGGCGCGCACCGTGACCTTGACCGGCGCCGAGCGGCCGTTCGCGTCAACGTCTGCGGTCTGATCGGTGATTTCGATGTCCACGTTGATGGCCTGGGCCGGGATGACACGCACTTGGGTGATGACCGGCACAATCAATGCTTTGCTGGGCCCCCGGTAGATTTTCAGGTTGCGGCCGCGGCTCGCCAGCAAAATCTCACCGGCGTCCACACTGCGCAGGAACGCGGTGATGATCACCGAGGTGAGCACCAAAACCAGAAGAACGACGACGCCAGCAATGATTAGCGATGGTTCAATCATGATGAGCTCCTGTTTACTCCGAGCAGCGAATCCAGAGTCGGGCGCCAACTGGCGCGGACTGCGACTTAGTTGCGCAGGATCGAGACCGTGACGCGCTCACTGGTTGCGTCCACGTCCTCGATCAATAGCCGGCTGCCGACCTTGATGAACTGACCGTCTTCACCCCGGCGCAACACGGCCACGAGCTGAACGCGCCGACCGTCGCGCACGGTGGACACCATGCCACGCCCATTGCGGAACGGCGTTACCGCCTCCGCCTCGTTCAGCACCAGTTGCTCGAGCGGGGAACAGGCCGGCGCTTCGAGCCGGAAAACCAAGTTCCACAGGGGCCGCACCAGCGCGCGTTCGACCAGCAGCGCCGGAACGGCGGCCCCCAGCGCCGCGAATAGCAACGGAAGATGAAAGGCATGTACGCCGGCGTTACCGAACGCTCCGTACAGCGCCAACACGCTGAACACGGCGCGTGGCGAGGGCACGAGACGCCAGCCGCTCACCTGTGCCGTGTCTGCCGGCAACAGGTGCTGGAGCGCGCCGCGCCCGCTCGTGGCATGGCCGATGCCGCCGTGGGCGCCGTGCCCGGACAACGCGCCATGGCTGTGACCGAACGCCGGGATGGCCATCGCCGCGAGCCCCACTAGGCCGATGACCATCAGCATCAAGAACACGCGTCCACGGTAAGCACGCGCCCCTGAGTTCGCTACTTGGGCGGGGAATTACGCTGGAATGCCCAGTACTAACGCCCAATTGCGGGTCAAAATCGGCCGCCTGACCGCCGCACCCGTCACGCGTGCTCTCACAGTCCGGCCAACGTCGCTCGCCCGGTCGGGCGAATCGCGACCTCGGGCAGCAGCTCGGCGTACGACACGACGCGCACTTCGCGCAGATCGACCTCCAGGAGCTTGCGCACGAAGCGGCGAATGTCCGGCTGAGTGAGCACGACGAGCGGCGCTTCGCTGGGCTGCTGCGGCAGGGCCCGGCGGACGGCGGACACAACATCACGCGCCGCCGCGGGCGCGAGCGTCAAGAAGCTACCCGCGGGGGTGCGCGAGACCGCGCTGCGAATCGCTTCTTCGATCTGAGGCTCGAGCAGCACCACGGACAGCTCGCGCCCGCCTTGCGTCAGCGCGTGAGTCAAGGGCCGGCGCAGCTGGGAACGCACGAACTCGGCCAAGTTCAGCGGGTCGCGCTCGACGTTGCCTACGAGCGCGAGCGCTTCGAGGATGGCCCGCAGATCACGAATGTTCACCCGCTCTTCCGCTAGCCGACGCAGCACGTCCGCCAGCAGCGTGACCGTGATGGGCTTGGGGACGACCTGGCGCACCGTGGCTGGCGCAATCTGTTCCAGCTCGTCGAGCAAGCCCTGCGTCTCGGCGATGCCCAGAAAATCCACGGAGCGACTTTGAAGCACGCCCAGGGCTTGGCCGACGACGAACTCGGCGATCAGCGCCTCGCTCACGTCGCTCGGAATGGCAAAGACGCGCGCTGGCACCTCGTGAATCGAGAGCACCGCGTGGCGCGGCGGAAGCTGTGTGTTCGCGGCCAAACGCCCCGCGGGCAACGGCACCCCCAAATCCCGAAACACGATTTCGCGCACGGCGCTGATCGCCGAACGCAGGCCTGGACGCCGCACCTCACTGCCGCGCACTTCGTCTTCTTCGAAGGGCGCGAGATCGCTCGACACCTCGAGACCCCAGGGCGTCACGACGGGCACGAAACGCAGCGCGCTCGCGCTGCTCACCCGCCGGGGAGCCTCGGTAATGGGCGCTTCTTGAGTCGAGCGCAGCGTCTTGGTGCGAGCCCGCGAACCGAACAAGAGCAGCACGCCAATGGCCAGAAAGGGCACGATCGGTAAGCCCGGGATCAGCGCCAGGAGCAGCACGAAAAAGCCGCCCACGCGCAGCGCTTGCGGTTGCCCGAAGAGCTGGCTCGCGAGCTCGGCGCCGAGGGGCGTGTCCGCTTCCTCGCTGGCCACGCGCGTGACCAAGACGCCAGCGCCCGTGGCGATGACCAAGGCCGGGATCTGCGTGACCAGGCCATCGCCGATGGTGAGTAGGCCATAGCGCTTGAGGGCTTGGACGGGCTCGAGCCCCTTTTGGCCGATGCCGATGGCCAGGCCGCCCAAGATGTTGACCACGGTGATCAGGAGCGAGGCAATGACGTCGCCTTTGACGAACTTCATCGCGCCGTCCATGGCGCCGTAGAACTGGCTTTCGCGCACCAGCATCCGGCGTCGGCTGCGCGCCTCGTTGCCGTCGATGGCGCCGGAGCGCAGCTCGGCGTCGATTGCCATTTGCTTGCCGGGCATGGCGTCGAGCGCGAAGCGCGCGCCCACTTCGGCCACGCGCTCGCTGCCCTTGGCGATCACGATGAACTGGATGATGGTCAGGATCAGGAAGATCACGGCGCCGACCACGTAGTTGCCGCGCACTACGAACGAGCCGAAGGCCTTGATGACCTCACCCGCGTCGGCTTGGAGCAAGATCAGGCGTGTGGAAGAGACGTTGAGCGCGAGCCGAATCAGGGTCGTGATCAGGAGCAGGGTCGGAAACGAGGCGATCTTCAGGGCCTCGCTGACGTACATCGAGACCAACAGGATCACGACCGAGCCGGCAAGGTTGCTCGCGATCAGCAGATCGAGGAGCCACGTCGGCAACGGTACGACCATCAGCGCTACGACGGCGATCACGATCGCGGCCAGCACGGCGTCGGCGACGCCGAAGCGCGCCTTGGGGCGCGCCAGGTTCAAGGGCGAAGGTGTGGCCATGCGTTCTACTTTCCCCCGGGTGCCTGCTTCAGCTCGGCGAGGTGAAGAGGCCGACGACGGCCGTGTATAGCTGCAACGCGGGCTCGCCTCCGTGCGGCGCGATCTCGAAGCTCGAGAACGAGCCGACCCACGGGATCTGGCCGAAGCGCGCCTTCAGCATGCGCAAGTCGGTGTCGGGATTTTTGTACAAGGACACACCGCGCCCCGCACAGTTCAGGCAAATACCGAAGCGCGGCGCTGCACCGGCGGATTCTCGGGCGATCTCGCGAATGCGCATCTCGAAATCGGCGCGCGCCGCGCTGGCGTCGCGGATCGCGAACGCCATGCGCATGCCCTTCTTCACTTCTTCGGACACGATCAAGCCGTGGCGCGAGGGATCGACCCCTTGCACCGCGCGCAACAAGAGCGGCGGTCGCACGCTGTCGACGCCGGGCTCGGTGGCCAGTGCCACGAACACCAGCGGTTGATCGACCAGCGCGTGCGCGACCGTGCTCAGCACCTCGAGCGCCGGCTCCCCTTCGATGGACAGCACCATCGGGCCGCGCACCTCACTGATTTCGCGCAGCGGCATCAGCAACTTGCAGGCCGGGGACGAGGCCGAAAGCGGAAGCGGCAAGCCGCGCACGGTCAGCGCGCCGCCTGGGCCACGACTGACCGCGCCCGAGGCCGCTACCGCGTACACATCACTGTCCGGCAGGGTGCCCGCGCCGATCACCCGGGTCGACTTCAGACCATGGAGCGCTTCGACGCTGTGCGGCTGGACACCGTTGGGCCGGATGAAGACCAACGCCGTCTCGCTGCGCGCACCCGTGTTGCGGGCGCTGAGCTCACGGCTGAGCGTCAAACACAGCTCGGGCTCCGGCGCCGACACCACCCAAACGTCCGCGACCCCGCCCACCCAGAGTAAGCCCGCCGCAGCGGACTCCCCCTCGACCTCGCCGCGGTCGGTCAGGACTCCGGTGCCGGAGGCGAGCAGCACTGGAAAGCCGAGCTCGGCTCGCCCGAGGCTCTCGGCGAGGGACTCGAGCTTGGTCGCCATGCCCCCGCTGACGACGACGAGCCCACCGGCCGGGCGCGAGCCCGAGCTGGCTAGGGCGGCAGCGGCCTCGCGCAGCGAGCCAACGACCCGCGTCGGGCTTTCGCCGCGGACGAGCAGGCTCGTAGCTGTGGCCCTCATGGGCGCACCTTATTTCGGGCCCAAGCCGCCCGCAAGGGGAAGCGCGAGTCTGCGACTGCGGAACGGAGCCCGTTCGGTCGAAGCCCGAAACGACGGCTTACGCCGGCAGGAAACATTGATACCCTGGAGTGGAATGCCTTTGGTTGCTCAGCCGTACAACATGCGCTCCTACGGGGGGACGGATATTGGTCGTCGGCGCTCGGTCAACGAAGACGCCTACCTGTGCGATGACGAGCTGGGGCTTTGGGTCGTAGCCGACGGCATGGGTGGGCACGCGGCCGGTGAGGTCGCCAGCCAAGAATCGATCGACACCATCCACGGCATGGTCAAGCGGGGGAAGGCGACCCTCGACTTGGACGGACCGACGAGCGAGGAGAAAGGCCGCGCCGCTTGCCGCCTGCTCGAGGGCGCCGTGCAAGCCGCGACCTACATCTTGTTTGCGATGGCCGAGCTCGACCGCGGCAAGGCCGGGATGGGCACCACGATCAGCGCGATGATGCGCTTCGGTGACTGCGTGGTCCTGGGCCAGGTCGGCGATAGCCGCATCTATCGGGTGCGCACGGGCAACGCGCTACAACTCACGGAAGATCACACGCTTATCGCGTGGCAGCTGAAGCAAGGCTTGATCACCCCCGACCAGGCTCGCGTCAGCAAACAGCGCAACGTGATCACACGCGCCGTCGGTAGCCGCGACTATGTCCAAGTAGATACGAGCGTTTGGGAAGCAGGCCTCGGGGATTCCTACCTGCTATGCAGCGACGGCTTGCACGGTTACCTAAAGCCTGAGGAAATCCCGGGCATGATGGCGAACGGTGGGCATTTTGCGGTAGAAAAGTTCGTGCAGCTGGCCAACGCGCGCGGCGGCAAAGACAACATCACCGCGGTCGTCGTGGAAGTGTCCTGACTGCGCGAGCTTCGCGCTAGATCATGGTGCGCATCTTGCGCGGTAGGTGCCCGACCTCGTTGAACGAGCCGAGGTATTCGGTCGCTTCGTCTTTGATCGCGAGCACGGTGATGCTGCAGTTGTTGATGCTCATCTTGAGCCAAGTGACGGGCTTGAGCTTCAAGGACAAGCACACGAACATGCGGATCAAGTTGCCGTGAGCGATGACTAGCTCGACGCGCTCACCGCGCGCCGGCCGAGCAAGCCGGGCGTGGGCGCGCCGCATGCGCAGTAGGTTCTTCTTGAGCTCGGGGATGTCCGCGCGCGTGGTTTTGCCCGGGATCGGGGTCGGGAGCTTCTCCCGGAGCATCGGGCTGTAGCGGACCGCCAGCTTCGAGCGCAGTGCCTTCTTCACGATATCTGCGGTCTCGCGAGCGCGGGGCATGGTGCTGCAATGGATGGCGCTGATCTCGACCCCGCGCAGGGCGCGAGCCACGGTCGCCGCTTGGCGCCGGCCGAGCGGCGTGAGCTGACCAGTTTCGGCGTCGTACTGCCCGTGCCGAACGAGAATTAGTTTTCGCATCGGCCACAAGCTAGCCAATCGCAGCCCATCCGGATATCGCCCGTATACGCAGGAAGCCCGCGACTCCGCCGGCTCGCGACACGACGGAGATCCTGGAGAATTCTTGGCCCAGACTTGGCGTTCTGGTTACGGATAGCCAATGGCAACACTGCCCGAAGGAGCTACGGTGATGAAAGCCACGCGCGTTGGGGTCATTATGGGTGGTTCGTCCGCCGAGCGAGAGATTTCGATCCGTTCCGGCGAAGCCGTGGTGAGCGCGCTCAGCGGGCTCGGCTACGACGTGACCCCGGTGGTGCTGGGCGCGGGCAGCGACGCCCTGAAGCAGCTCGGTGAGGCCGAGCTCGACGTGGCATTCCTCGCGCTTCACGGACGGCTGGGTGAAGACGGCTGCGTGCAAGGCGTGCTCGAGCTGCTCGGCATCCCGTACACGGGCTCGAACGTGCTCAGCAGCGCGCTTGCCATGGATAAGATGAAGGCCAAAGAGCTGTTCCGCCTGCACAATGTGCCCACGCCGCCGTACTACGTGTTCAACGCCGAGCACGCCGCTGCGGATCTGGAAGAAGTGCACGGCTCGTTCGGCTTTCCGGTGATCGTGAAGCCGCGCCGAGAGGGCTCGAGCATGGGTGTGGCGCGAGCCAACAATTTCAGCGAGCTCGCGCAGGCCATCGAAGCGGCGCTCGGTTACGATTCGAGTGTGCTCGTCGAGCGCTTCATCGAGGCCAAGGAGGTCGCGGTTGGCATTCTCGACGGCCGCGTGCTCGGGGCGATCGAGATCGCGCCGCACTCCGGTGTGTACGACTTTCACGCCAAGTACACGCCCGGCATGACCGACTACTTCATGCCTGCGCGCTTGCCCGCGGCTCGCTACCGCGGTGTGTTGAACCTGGCTGAGCGTGCAGCACAGGCGCTCGACACCAGCGGCGCGGTGCGAGTCGATCTGCTCGTCACCGAGGGCCAGAACGAATACGTGCTCGAGGTGAACACGTTGCCGGGCATGACCGAGACCAGCTTGCTTCCGAAGATCGCTGCGGCCGCGGGTTTCGGCTTTGCGGAGCTGTGCGAAGCGATCCTGGAGCGCGCCACGCTGCACACCGGGACGCCGCGGCGCACCGAGGCTGCATCCCAAGCTGGGCCGGCCGGAGCGGCCTACGCCGTCGATGCGGAAGAGCAGAGCATGGTTCGCAGCCGTCGCCGTCAGGGCGAGGGCGCACGCACGCAGCGATCACGCACGGCTTGATTGTACGATTGAGTCCAAGTCACGACCGTCTCGCGCGTGCTCTTGGGGGGCAGGAACACGTAGCGCGCAGCCTCGGCGCGTGAGCGCTCGGCTTGACCGGGGTTCACTGCCAGACCGGCAATGCCGAGGCCGAAGCCGCCGAGCACGAGCCCGCCGCCCACGCCGGCCGCGGTGCCGTTGATCTTTTGGTTCTGCGTTACCGGATCGGTCTTGAATGCCGAGACGAAGAGCGCGGTGCCCACGCCGATCGCGATGATGCCAGCAGCGCCGAGGCCAGCCGCGGTCCAGGTCTTGGTGTCATAGTTGTGCGCGCGGGCGGCCTGCTCATCCACACTGGGCAATTGCTGGCGCATCGTGTCGGCGTGATCAGCGAGAGGCTCGGGACGCCGCGCGCCGACTTTGTACAGCGCTACCCCGTCGTCACGCGGCGTCGAACGCAGCCCTGTTTTCTCGATGAACTGCACGCGCGTGGGGGCGACCACGAGCCAGTCCGCTTGTTCGCAGGCATCCCGGGCCGGACCGATCGGGGCGGGGAACTCACCGTCCAGGCGGGTCACGGTCGAAGCGCAGCCCAGCGTCAGGAAGATTAGGCTGCTGCAAACGAGTCTCATTCTCCAGCGAGTTATCATGCGGGCGGCGCGCAGTCACGGCCGGGCTCGACTCCGCGCCGAGTGAGCGTCTTGGGTTTGGTGGGGTCAGGGGCCGAGCATTGCCGCGACGGCCGCGGGTTCCTTGTAGCGCCGGAGGTTCGCCACCAGCTCTTCCCGAGCGGCCCAGGGCAACACGTTGCCGTGGGGGGTGGCGTACTCGAGGTACAGGTTGCTGTCGGTCGATATCAACCGCTCGACCGGCTCACCGGCCTCCGCGGCTTGGTCACTCAAAAAGCGGTCGAGGCCGTCATCGCTGATGAGCACGTCGTCCAGCAACTCGACGAGGTGACGAGCGTTGGGCACGCTGGGGATCGTCGCGGCCACCTGTGCGGTCTGTTCGAGCGCGTTGATGCGCGACTCGGAGGCCACGAGCGGTGCATCGGACGCGACGAGGATCCCCTGGCCGCCGCCGTAGAAGAGGGTCACATGCGCAAATTGATGGCGCAGCGTGTTGAGCACGGTCGCAAAGTCGCGCGGCCGAACATGGTGCAACTGCACCCATTGTTGGAACACGGCGCCCGGCTTCATGCGCTCGTGAATCAATCCGTAGAATTCCCGGCTGTACAAGCTAGCCGCGCCGGCGAACCAGATGCTCGACAGCTCCATGCTGATCAGGTCGTACTTCTGCTCTTGCACGAGCACGAAGTTGCGACCATCCGCGTGGTGGATGGTCACGCGAGGATCGTCGATGGCGCCCAGATTCGGGCCCTGAAAGTAGGTCTTGGCCGCGATCAGAATCGAGGGTGAAATCTCGGCTACATCGATTTTTTTCCACGGGTAACCGGCCAGCGTGCCGAGCGTGGTGCCCGTACCGAGGCCGATCACGAGCAGGTCTCGATAGTCTTTGACGAACAGCGAGGGGTAGTGCGCGAAGTAGCGCTGGGCATTCATCTCCCAGCCGGTATTGCCCTGGAATTTACCGTTCGTGAGCAGCGTGCGCACGCCCTGCGTGTCGGTCACCGTGGTCACCCCGCCGTGCACGTCCTCGCGCATCATCAGGATTTTGTCGGGCGCGTGATAGCCGTCGAAGTACACGTTGATGCCACTGGTGAGCATGGCCAAGTCCCAACGCGGCGCGACGAGCGCGAGCAGCAGCGTCGCGGCGGCTCCCCCGTACACCACTTGGCGCTTGGCGGCGCTCGACCACCGCACCACGAGCAGCCCCGAAAGCGCAAAGCATAGCGCGATCGCCAAGAGCGAGCGCTGTGAGCCGAGCCAGGGCAAAATGACGTAGCCCGTGAGCAACGCGCCCAACACCGCACCGAGCGTGTTGACCGCCGTGAGCCGGCCCACCCAGCGCCCGACATGCGCGTAGCGCGCCGCGCGCTGGAGCAGGAGCGGAAAGGTGAGGCCCATGAGCGTGGTGGGCACGAGCAACATCAAGAATGCCGCGATGCCGCGCGTGGCCTCGCGCGCGGCGAACGAAGTCAGTACCTCGCCCGTGTTGTCGAAAAAGTACGGCAGCTTGTCCCACAGCGGCAGGCTCGCGGCCAACCCCAGCCCGCTCAATGCCAACCCGAGTGGGAGCGAGGCATCGCCGAGCTTGCGCTGTGCCCAAGATGCCCGCGAGGCCCCCAAAAACAAACAGCTCAGGAACGCCGCCAAGATCAAACCAAAGGCGTACGCGCTATTGCCGATGATCAGCGCGAGCAGGTGCGTGAACACCACCTCGGCCGCGAACACCAAGCACCCGGAGATGAACGCCAGCACGAACAGCGGGCGTTGCTCGACGAGCGCGGGCTCGCGCGCTCCAGCCTCGAGAGTAGGTGTCGCGCTGGTCGCAACCGTCATTCGCCCGCCGACGGACAGCGAGAGCACTGCGATCGATGCACTGCCCGCGGCAGAAGCGAACACCGTCCCGTCGACGCCCAGCGCCGGCAAAATCAGGTACGCCGCTGCGAGCGCGCCGAGCGCGCCGCCGAGCGTGTTGATCGCATACAGCGCGCCGAGCCGCCGCTCACGCAAGGCAGAAGCCTCGGGATCCGACTCGCCGGAGTCGAAGCTGCGCGACAGCAAGGGCAGGGTAGCGCCCATCGCCATCGTGGGAACGACGACCAACCCGAGCGCCGTGAGCCAACGCAGCGCGCTGAGCGCGACCAACGAATTGGGCATGCTGCGCGCGAGACCGGCGTACAAAGGAGTGAGCACGTGAAACGCAACCGGCGTGACGGCGACGGCGAGCGCTACGATCAGCTCCAAAAAGCCGTAGGCGCGAAGTGGCCGCACGACGCGCAGCGACGCTTTGCCGCCCCAATGTGCGCCGATGGCCAGGCCGGTCATGAACGCCGCCAGCACCGCGCTCACCGCGTATGCGGTGGAGCCCACGATGTAGCTCAGGTACTTCGAGAAACAGAGCTGGTCGATGAGCCCGGTCGCGCCGGAGACCACGAACAACGCCAGCGTGAGCGCGTAAGGTGGGGCTTGCGCGCCGCTCGGCTCGGAGGAGCGGCTGTTTTCGGCGGTAGGATCAGGCGCCAGTGCTTCCAAGCGGCGCACCATATTGCGCCCGCGCCGAGATGGCGAGCTGATGACGAGTCTGTAGCGATCCCGCGGCAAAAGTGGGCGATTTAGCGTTCCCAGCCCCGAAATTGCAGTAACGTTCGAGCATGTTCGGGCGCTGGCTATCAACGGAACGCAAACAAGAGCTCACCGGCGCCGAGGCGCTCGAAGCCGCCGTGCGCCGCGAGCTGCCGAACGCCGATCCCGAGACCATTCGAGTCGTGTCGGCGATGACTGGCCTCTTGGGTGCGGTGGCCTACGCCGATCGCAACTTCTCGCAGGCCGAAGAAGAGCGCTTGCATATCGAGCTGACACGCATCCACGGCATGACCGCGATCGGCGCGCGCGCGATCGTCGCGACGCTGCGTCAACAACTGCTTGCCGTCACGAGCGTGGGGATCCCGCACTACTGCCGCGCGCTCCGCGAGCTGGGCGATCGTGAGCTGCGGGTCGAGGTGCTCGAGGCATTGGTCGGCCTGGCCGCGGCTGATGGCGTGATCGATCAAGCCGAAGTGAATTTGGTCCGTCAGGTGACGAGCTCGCTTGGCTTGAGCCAAGACGATTACAACGCCGCGCAGGCGCGTCATCGCGACAAGCTTGCAGCGCTGCGTTGAGTCACGCCGCTAGGCCGCCCCGACTTGTGTGGCTGAAATGCGCAGTGATCCCGGCTCTGGATCTGGCAGGCTGAGCGCATGCCAGCGACAGCTTCCGTACGCCGTTTCGAGGGCAATCCGATCCTAGTGCCGAGTCAAATCACGCCCTCGCGCCCCGACTTCGAGGTCGTGGGCGTGTTCAACCCGGGTGCGATCCAAATCGGCGAAGAGACCGTGCTGTTGCTGCGCGTCGCCGAGGCGCCGCTCGCCGTCGCCGCCGCCGAGGTCGCCTCGCCGATCTACGACCCGATCTCGAAGCAAATCGAGATCCGCAAATGGTCGCGTGATACGCCCGGCCTGGACCTCAGCGATAGCCGGCTGATCAAGGTGGGGCGCGACATCACGCTCACGTCGATCTCGCATTTCCGACGCGCCCGCTCGCGCGACGGCTTTCATTTCGAGGTCGACGCTGTTCCGGCCTTCAGCGCCGAGCATGCGCTGGAAGCCTTCGGCGTCGAAGACCCGCGCATCACCCGGATCGACGACACGTATTGGGTCAACTACACCGCGGTCTCTTGCGCCGGCATCACGACCGCGCTCGCTTCGAGCCGAGATTTGCTGCACTTCGAGCGTCACGGCATCATCTTTTCCCCGCCCAACCGCGACGTCACGATCTTCCCGGAGAAGATCAACGGCCGCTACTGGGCCCTGCATCGTCCGATGCCCGAGGACATCGGCAGCCCAGCAATTTGGCTGGCCTCATCGCCCGACCTGTTTTCGTGGGGAGAGCACCGCTTGGTCGCGGCCGCGCGCCCGGGAAGGTGGGACGACCTCAAGGTCGGCGGCGGAGCCGTGCCCTTTCCGGTTCGAGTGCACGGCAAGCGCGCGTGGCTGGCCGTCTATCATGGCGTGACTGCGAGCCCGCTCACCTACTCGCTCGGGGCGTTGCTGCTCGATGGTGATGACCCGGGACGCGTGGTCGGCCGATCGCGCGAACCAATTTTATTTCCCGAGGCACCGTACGAGCTGCAGGGGTTCTTCGCGAACGTCGCGTTCACCTGCGGCCTGATCGATGACGGAGACCGAGTGCGCATTTATTACGGCGCCTCGGATGGGGTGACTTGCGTCGCGGACCTATCGCTCGAGGGGATACTCGCCGGGCTGGAGTGAGGGCTGAGTCAGCGCGGCCCATGGTGCCCTGTCAGCACCTCAATCACGAACTCGAGCAAATCCTTGGCGAAGCTGCCGTGGTCGTCCCGGGTCGCGAGCGAGTCGAAGGCAAGCTTCGTGGACGCCACGCCGGCCAGCTCTCGCTCGTGGGCTTGTGCTTCGCGTTGCCGCTGCTGCTCGCGCGCGCGTTCGCGGACGAGCCCGCCACTCTTCACGAAGGCGAGCACTTGCGGCAATTCGCCGGCGTCGAACCACGTGCCGTGGCGCGCGCACACATCCACGATCACGCCGCTCGCGCCGCCGAAGTTTTTGCGGTTCATCATTTGGCCGCAGGCGCTGCAGGGCCGGTAGTGGACGCGCTCGATCTGCGCTTTCGGCAGCGGCTTTTGATAGGGCGCGTCAGGGAACGCCTGCCCGGTGAGCTCGAGTCGCTCGAGCAGACTACGCAAGAGGGCGTGCTCCACGAATTGACCGCCGCACTTCTTGCAGTTGAGCAACGTGCCAGCAGGCTCCGTGATGGCCTCCAGCGGGGTGTGGCAGTCCGAGCACTGGCTCTCACGCAGAGCCGATTCGACGATCAGCCCGAGCTCTGCGCCGCAACCCGAGCAGTGGTGGGCGTGCGTCATGTTCATTTGAAAACAGCGACTGCAGCACACGGTGGCGATACCGGCGCCGCAGTAGCGGCAACTGAAGTCACCGGCGTGCGCTGGGGCGCCGCACACGGAGCACTTGAACGTCGGGGCCTCGGCCATGACGCCGAAGGATAGCACTGCCCACACCACCGCGAGCTAGGCCCCGCGGTCGTGCGCGCTCGCGGCTTACTTCAGAACCTTTTCGAAGATTCGGTGGTACTCGAAGTTCGCCTTGTTGCGCTCGCTGCACTCGCCCTTGCCGCACACTTGATCGCGCTGAATGTTGACTCGCGCAGTGAGTGTCCGACACTCACTGCGCGTGGCCCGACTCGCCTACATCATCAGTTGACGGGGATGCACTTGCCTTGCACGCACAGCTCGCCCGCGTCGCAGTTGCCGCAGCTGTCGATCTTGTCGCCGCAGCCGTCTGCGGCCGGGCCGCATTCTTTCTTCAACGTGGCGCACGTCTCGGGCACGCACTCTTGCGTGCCCTTGCCGCACTTGTTCGGGACCGGCGGGTTGCCGACGCCGCAGGCCTCACCCGTGGGGCACTTGCCGCACGAGATCAAGCCGCCGCAGCCGTCCGGCGCGTATCCGCAGTCAGCATTCGCGGGGCACTTGCCGGAAGGCACGCAGGCCTTCGGCGGAGGCACGCAGGAGCCGAGATCGAAGATCATGAACTCCAGCAGCTTCTCCTGCGGAGTCATGGCCTTGTTGTTACAGGCGCTCGGGAACACCAGATCCTTTTCGTCCGTGTTCGCGACGTGGAAGTCGCTGAACAGCACGCGGCCACACTGGAGCGTGGGCGGATTGGTGGTCAGATCCTGGACCGTGTTGACCGGCGTGTTGAACGTGAAGTGCAACGGCACCTGCTTACCCGTGTAGTCGAAGCCTTGGCAAGTGTTGGCCACGCAAGTTTGCGTGACGCACGAATTGCCGTTGCCGTTGCACTGGTTGTTGTTGGTGCAGGCTTGATTGGGACCGTTCTTGCAGACCTTGCCACCGGTGTTGCAATCGGCGTCCGCGGTGCAGGCCTGTGAGGTCTTTGCGCTACACACCTTGGCCGTGCAACCTGCGTCGCTCGTGCAAGCGTTCCCGGTCCTGTTGCAGGTCGTGTGCTTGTTTTCGCCATCGCGGTACAGCCATTGCTGGGTCTGACCGTCCACCGAAGAGATCGTATCCGCGTCGTGGCGCACCGTGTCGACCCTCGCGATGCCCGAGCCGGGCACCGAGGCGTTGACGGCCTCGAGCCAGCCTTGGAACGCGGCGCCCTTGGGGTTGCTCACCAGATCGATGTGCCCGTCCGATTGGTCAGCGCGGTCGCCCTCATCGCGATGCCAAGTTGCAACTTCGCTCCAGTTGTCGGCCTTGCCCTTTTGAGCGGTGTTCTCGTCGTTGGTCGTTAGCCAGGAGTACGTGTAGTGAGTCGCAAACACGCGCCCACCCGCGGCGGCGTAGTTACGAAGTGCGGTGCGGTTCGCGGGGTCCTGAGCAAAGGCATCACCTTGGCAGGCCAAAATGGTCATGTCGTAGTCGTCGATGACCGGTTGGTTATTGGCCTTCTTGACGAACAATGCATCCTGCGACGGCGTGTTCATCGTGGAATCGATCACTTGCCCCCAATCGACGTTGCCGCGGTAGAACTGCACGCGGCCACCGCCGGAGGGTGTGGTGAACTCGCTGTCGTCGATACCCATCTTGCGCAGCACGCACTCGAGCGAGTCCACCTTACCGGTGACCATGGCCATCAGGGGGATGTTGCCTTGCGATTGCTTGCTAGGCATGAGGAACGTCTTGTCCGGGACTTTGTTCTCGTCACACGGCGTATCGATGTCGATCGTGAACACGCGGCGCCAGCGGCCAAGCTGAATCACGACCGTGACGCCCTTGGCCACGGGCACGTTCTTGAGCGTGAAGCTGCCGTCGACCCCGGTGTACGTACCGGCTTGGTCGCCTTCGGAGAGCAGCGGATCGCCGGCGGCGGTTGCGCCACACACGTCACAGGTGATGCCGGCGGGGAAAGACTTGAGGTTCGGGTCCTTGGGGTTGTTCGCGACGTACACGAACACGTGATAGAGCGGGTTGTTGCCGGCGGGGTCATAGACCTTACCCGTCAGGGTAGTGGTCTTCTTCGCCTCTTTCGAGCAATCCGGGATGTCCTCGCAAGCGCCGGTGCAACCGCACTGCCCTTCCTTCGCTCCGCCGCCGCAGGTGTAGCCGAGGATGGGGCAAGTGGTGGGCCCGCAATCCAAGGTGCCGCCGCAGTCATCGCCCGCGAGACCGCAGGTGAAGCCGATGTCTTTGCACGTCTTGGGCGTGCAGCTCATGCAGTTGCCCGAGCACGCGCCAGCGTCGCCATTCGTGCCGGTGCCGCAACGGCTGGGGCCGTCTCCGCCGCAGAACTCACCCTTCTTCGTGCATTTGCCGCACTCGATGATCGTGTCGCACTTGGGGTCGGTGACCGCACCGCAATTGGCATTGAGCTCTTCACACGTCGAACACTGGGTGTTGCTGTCCCCGCCATCACCCACACCGATGACGAAACCAGCGCTTGCTGCCGTGCCATTGCCGCCACCCACGCCGTCCCCACCGTTGGCGTTGGGATCTGGGGGCGTGTTGATCACGGACGGGCTACCGCAGCCCGATGCGAGTGCGATCGTGCCGAATACGACGAAGACGAGTGTGCCGAGCCAAGTTCTCATGCGATGAATCCTCAAGCGGCTTTGGGCTACGCAAGCTTGCGCCGCGCCCTCAGCCAACAGTCCCACGAATAGTGCTCTGAAACGCGCGCTCCCGCAATTCATTCATGCGTTGTTTACGAGCGAGTGCAGGCCCCGGGTAAGTACGCGCTCGAGCTACATGTCGGCCGCGTGCGCGCGCGAAGTGCGCAATAAATGCACTAAGTCGTGCGCGGCGGTTCGCTGCTGTCAGCTATTTTCTTCAAGCGGCGCGCCGCGCAGTGATCGCTTTCTTCGAAGAGCGACATTGGACCACGCGCGAGGAGCGCCGACGCCCGCGCGAGTCGGGCACGTGAGAATGCCGCGAACGCACGTCATCAGAGGCGCGCGAGGGAAACCATCTTGCCCGCTCTCCTAAAAACGCCGCGGTCTTGGCCGATTTTCAGCTGGGGTGGACGCGCCCGTGAACCGTTATTCGAACGCGCCCGCCGAACGCAGGTAGTCGGGTCCTGCGGCGTGGCACCCAACGCACACCGAGCTGCCAAGCGCGTCGGCATACACGCGATCGCTGGGGGTGCGCAGCGTGACCTCGTACCAATAGAAACCGTTCCCGTTGTCGCTGTCGCCCTGCACCTTGACCCATACCGACCAGCCAGTGAGTGAGCCATCCGCGGAGGCGGCTTCCTTGATCGTCGCCGCGCCAGCCGGAAAACGGGCTTGTTTCGCGGTTAGGGCGGCCGCGGCCTTCGGGCCATAAAAAACGCGTACACTTCCGCCGTGTGGGCCGGAGGAGACGTGATACCCCGGCTCCGCGTGCCAGGTCGTGTAGCCGCCAGCCATCAAGAACCGGAGTAGCTCGGCACTATTGTCGGGCGCATCGAGCAGCGGGGGATCATCGCTACCCGGACTACCGGCACCCGAATGGCCGGCGCTAGCGCTACCCATATCAGCGGCCGCAGGGCCAGACACGCCGTCCGAGCAAGCACCCACCGAGAGCGCCAGGACCGCGATGCCCAGCGCATGCAGCGAGGAATGGTTCACGCCTTTGCTACGTCGAGCGTCGGGGCCGGTTACCGAGCGCGGCGCAATCTACGGCTTGGCCCAGCTTTAGGCGAGGGCCAGGGGCGGGATCTCGAGCGTTACCCCAAACGAATCGACCGCGCTCAGCGTATAGCCAGTGAGCCAGAGCGCGCGCAGCGCCGTCACCGGGTTCGGCCGGTCGAGCGCCGCCGCTTGCACCGAATAATCGACCAGCGCGGCATGGGCGAGCGATTGAGCGAGCAGCGGCCGCTCGGGGAACCGAGCATTCGCCGCGTCGAGCACGGCGTGCTCGAGTTGCTGAGCGCGCTCGAGCGGCCGTGCTGAACGCTCGACTAGCGCGTCACGCGCCGCTTGCAGGGGGTGCGTGAGCAGCTCGGTCGACGGGTCGCCGTCCGAATCGAATGCGCGCCAGCGAACCAAAGCACCCATCGTGACGCCCCAGGCCGCGAGCGCCGCACGGAGCTCACCCGCCGCGGCCTCTGCCGCTTCCACGCCCTGCACGTCGGAGGCGAGCGCGATGGCCGCGTCGAGGCGCGCCGCTGGCTCGCTGTGTCGCCAACGCTTGCGATCGAGCCACGACCTCGGAGCGAGCCGCGCCCAGACGTCCATCATCCCGTCGTCGAGATCGAAGCGAGACAGCGTGCGCCACTCGCGCTCCAGGTCGGTCATCAGCGACGGAACCACGCCGTCGCCCGTCGCAAAAACGCTGGCTCGGGCCTGCTCGATGCGCGCCTGACAGGCAGCGCGGGCTCGCGCGCGCTGCTCGAAGCCCCGATTGAGCGAAGCGCGGAACTGCTCGCCTTCGCGAAGGCGCGACTGCAAGTCTGGACGCGCTGGGCGGAGCATCCGGTCGACGAGTTCGAGCCACGAGTCACGCATCAGCTGTGTCCTCCGGCGGACAGCTAATCGCAGCTCGCGCCCGCAGGCAACGAGCGAATGTTCGCCCCGCAGATTCAAGCGTCTCTAGTGCAGCTCCGTGGTGATGCGGGAGCTTCGAGCTCAGTGGGGCCTCGCCGAGGTGGGTGTTGGCTTTGCGCTGTTGGCTTGCGCAGCGCTGACCAGCTGGCAGCTCACGACCCGACGAGCCAGCGCCGATTCGAGCGACGGCGCCGGCGACTCAGACCCCGGGCGCGGTCAGCGCGACGGGAACAAACTGTGAAGGCAGCGTCGCGCGGACACGCAAGGCTGCTCAGCGCTGCACAAAGCTATGGAAACGCCCGTCGCGGAATGCGGCCAGGAGCTGAACCGCTGCGTTTGCAGCTTCCACTGGGTTTCCTCGAAGACGCAGGTAGTCGGAATAGCCTGGCACGTTCGCCGGCAAGTTCTTCATCGACGCGAATCCCATCCGCCAGCCCCCGAAGTGACGTTCGTGCACCTCTTGCCGCAGCAGGCGGACAACACGGTGGTGACGCTTGTCGGAACTGATGATGGCGAAGAGTCTTTCGAGAACAGAGGGCTCGCCTTCCAAAACCTGCAAGAAAGAGCCCTCGTGATAGAGCAGCATCCCGGAGACTCCCATCTGTTCGTTGTTCACGCGCGCACGGCTCAGCAGCTCGGTCAGCTGTGCCTCGCTGAACGGCGTGATCGCCGCGCTTGAATACACGACCTGGTGCATAAGCGCTCAAACGGTCACCACGCGGCCACGATAAGCAGCTTGCAGAATCGGAGCGGAACTACGCCTCCTTCGCGTCACCATCGGGCGACGCGATGACGACAGTGTAGCCGTCCGGATCGCGGATCCACAGCTCGCGGTGGTTGGCATTCGGATTGCGATGAACGTCGAGCAGGATGGGCGCTTCGAGCTCGCGTGCACGCTCCACGGCAGCGTCGAAGTCGTCGATCTCGAACCACAGGAGCATGCCGTTGCCGACCGCGCGTGACGGGTCCCCCATGGGCCCGTGATGGTGGTCGACCTCCCACGCGTGAAGCTGCAGGATTAGACCATCGGAGCCCCACTTGCTGGTGTGAAGGTTCGGATCCCACAGCCGTTCGTACTCGGTTCCGCCATGACCGCCGACGCACGCAAGAAGCCGCTGGTACCAGCGGCTCGAGGCTTGAACGTCGCGGCAGTTGATGAGGGGTTGGGCGCGCACGAGACGACTTTATACACCCGTCGGCGGTGAGGCGGCGACGTTGCACCGCCTGCTGAGCCAGAAAAAGCCAAAGCCAAAGCCAAGGCAAAAGGTCGTCGAGCTCAGTCCGCTAGTGCGCTGCCGCGCTTCTTGCTCGAGATCTGCGACGAGGAAATTTGCTGGGTCTGTCCGTTGAGCAGCGTTCGCAAACAGCCCGGCAAGCAAAACGGCGCCCTTACCCTAAAAAGGTTACCCGTGCTTCGAACCACACGTCGTATCGCCGCGCTGGCATTCTGCTCCTCCGCAGTGGTTGCGGCCTGTGGCTCCGCGGGCAACCCTGGATCCGCGTCGCCGGAGGGGACTGCGGGGGCTTCGGTTTCGTCCGCCGGAACGCCTACGCTAGGCCAGGCTGCGGGCGCTTTTTCGGGGGGCGGAACTAGTGCCGGGGCGTCATCGGGCGGCGCAGGGGCGACGGGCGCCGTGGCTGGCGAAACGGAACATGCCAGCGGGGGAACTGCCAGTGGTGGGGCCGGGGCCGGCGGAGCCGTGAGCACGGGTGGTGGAGGCGGGACCGGCGGGGCGACGGTAGGCGGAAGTGGCGGCGCGGCGACGGGCGGAGGCAGCGCGGGCACCAGCAGCGTGCCGTTCCCAACCTGCGCAAAGACGGCCTGCACCACGTGCGGCAGCTCAGGCCACCTCCACAACCTAGCCAATGATGTCTGGGCTGGCAGCCTCACGCTGTTCATCTCCTACTCGTCGGACACGCGTAGCCAGACTGTCGACAAAGGCTTCACGGCGGCTCAGTGGAATGCGGCGGTGAATAGCTTCGACGTGGCTTCCTTCGCCAAGCAAGTGCAGGCCACCGGCGCAAAAAATATCGTGCTCATGCTGGGGCAGAATACCGGCTACTACTGTTCTCCGAACAGCGCGTATGAAAAGTACGCGGGTGTGGATCCGACCACCCGGGCATCTAAGCGAGATCTGCCGATGGAAATCGCTGATGCCCTGCTCCCCTTGGGGATCGGAATGTTCCTGTACTTACCGGAGGATGTGGGCTGGGGCGACAAAAAAGCCGCCGCGGGCTTTGGCCTCAGCGCGCTCGCTCTCGACAACTGGGTCGTCGACAACAGCTTCACGCCCAAGTGGAACGCGGTCGTCAAAGAATGGGCGGATCGATATCGGACAAAGGTGCGGGGCTGGTTCTTCGACGGCTATGACAGCCGCTGGGGCGTCAGCACGGCCATGGCCCAGACCTATCGCAACACCGTCTTGGCGGCGAACCCTTGCGGAATCGCCACCTTCAACGGTGCCAATGGTAACGGGCTGAGCGATACGGAGCGTGGCGAGACGAGGATCGATGCGGCCACGGGCTTACCCGCCAAGGGTTTGCCCAGCTCGCGCTGGACCAGTTCTGACATTCAAACGATGTGGGCTTTTCCGTTGCAAGCCGCGTGGGGTCAAGAGATCGAAGACAATTCACCGGCTATCTACAGCAACGCGAACCTGAAGAAGTTCGTGGCCGCCGCGGTCAAGGCTCAAACTGTGTTCGCGCTGGATGTCCGTACCTCGTTCACCGGAAAACTCTCCACGCCCGGCTATCAGCAGCTCCTTGCGATCCAGTAGCGGGCGCCTACACCCCGTCCAGCGTGACCAAGCTTTGCCTGCAATTTCGCTGGTTCTCGTGGCGTAGCCCGGCGCGACGGAGCAAGAGCTCGATGGTTTCCCCCTGAGGGAACGGTTCGTGGGCGAACGCAGAGGACCACACACAACCCTTCGTAGTGTCGTTCAGTGGCTGGTGGTATCACCGAACCAATGCGCGGGCTCAGGACCGAAGGCGCACGTTCGAGACGCCTGTCATCGGCTCGGCGGGACGAGCTCGGGGGCGCTCAGGAGATCCGCTTCGAACGGTAGGCGCAGCTCGACTTCGGTGCCCTCTCCATGCTCGCTTTTGATCGTTGCGATGCCCCGATGGCCACGGACGATCGACGCGACGATAGCGAGCCCGAGGCCACTGCCCTCACCGGCGGGGCGGGTTGTGAAGAAAGGTTCGAACGCTTGCTGCTTCACCTCTGCGCTCATGCCCGGCCCGTCGTCCGTCACCTTCACGACAGCATCGCTGTCGACGGTGTCGACCGAAATCCGAACCGTCCCCTTTTCGCCGACGGCGCGTAGCGCGTTGTCGGTGAGATTGACGAGCACTTGTTCGAGTTGGCCGGCTCGAGCCGGCAATGTCGCGACGGGGGAGAGTCGGGTCTCGAGGGTGACGCCGGGTGGGACTCTCGGCTTTAGCAGCGAGATCGTCTGTCGCACGATGCGGTGCAGATCGACACGTTCGATGCCACGCTGCGCGGCCGACGTGAGGCTTTGGAGGTCGGTGATGATGAGCTGGGCTCGCCGGGCACCTTCGCCGATGTCCGCGGTCAGGCGGGCGAGATCCTCGGTCACGAACCCCAGGTCTTTGCGATCGCTGAGGCGCGTGAGTTGGCGCACCTCGTCGGCACCTCGGGCGCGTCCGTCGGCGAGCTCGGTGGCCACACGTGTCAGAAACTCGCAGTAACGCTTGAGCGGAGCCATGTTACCGGCAACGTAGTTGATGGGATTGTTGAGCTCGTGCGCGATGCCTTTGACGAGCGTCGCCACGGATGCCATCCGCTCCGATCGCACGAGGTCCGCCTGTGCATTCCTGAGTGCCTCGAGCGTTTGCGTAAGCTGAGTGGACCGAGAGCGAAGGTCGGCGTTGATTCGTTCGAGAAACTCGGCTTCACGAAGCTGCTCGACCATTTGGTTCACGCTGCGCGCCACGGCGGCAACTTCGTCGCGACCCGAATCGTCGAGTGTCACCTCGAGATTGCCGCGACCAATCTCCGAAATCGCACGGACGGATTGCTCGAGCGAGCGAGCGAGCCCCCGCGAAGTCGTGACCGAGAAAATATAAACCATGACCCCGAGCAGAACGAGCTGAAGAACGTCTCGCACTTCAGGCCGAAGGAGCGGTGCGAAGGCGAGGAGGGCATCGTCGATTCGCAGGCGCGAGAGGGCAAGCGCCAGCGCGGCGCAAAACAGGCCCAGCGCGAGCATGCGAGCGCGAACTGATGTCGACCGACGCATCGACCAGGCGAGCCCATCTGCGGCGCTGACGCAGAGCACGACGAAGATGAGACCGAGCGAGGGGAGAACGAGCGCTCCCGATACCGAGACCAATACTCCAGCTCGTCGCGGTTCCCAGTTTTCGAAATGGCCGCCGTGATAGAACCGCGAAACGATGGCCTGCCCCGCGGCGAACGCGAGAACCGCGAGCGCCAATGCCGCGCTGCGAATGCGCCACTTGCGCGCTCCTGGTTTCGCTTCGCGGGACGGAAGGTCTTGGACCCACTTCATCCATATCGCGACGATCAGGACAATCAGCCCGCCCATTTTGGCAAACTTCATGAAGGGCGGCGTCCACAGGATTACCAATGCCACCGCCATGAACCAGTGCCGCATCGGAGTGCGCGAGACGTTGATGGGCTTGCGGAGGGCCCGTGAAATGAGCACGACGAGCGCGGGTAGTCCTGCGGCGACCGCGCTATGCACGACGGCTGCGTGGTGGACCTTCGCCACACGGGACGAATCGTGACCAACCGTCGACCAAAAGATCCGGTCCAGGCAAATGGCTCCTGCTGCCGCTGCGACGGCGAGCACCCATGGTCGCTGGCGACCCCAACCGCCGTTCCGCTCGAGCGCGGGGAGCTCAGCCACGACGGACCAGACGAGCAAGATGATCCAAACGATGTCGAGAAGGAATACACCGTCGGGCGGAGTCGGACCGAACCTGCCCGTGTCGCGGATGCCCAGCCGGTCGAACCAGTAGGGCAGCACGGCTTCGGTCAGTAGAACGAGAACGAGCGCGACACGCCGGAGCGTCGGGTTCACGTGATGTCGAGCCTCCGTAGCTTGTCGTTGAGCGTCGTGCGCGGGATGCCGAGGATACGCGCCGCGCGCGACTTGCTGCCGCCCGCTTGGCGCAGCGCGTCTCTGATTGTCTCCACCTCCGCCTGGGCAATCTCCTCGAAGATGGATTCCCTTGGGGCGGTCACGCGAGGAGTAGGGCTGCGCGCGCCGGCCACGTCGAAACTGAAATCTTCCGGTTCGAGGACGGGGCTTCCGTCGGCGAGCACGACGGCGCGTTCGACGGCGTTGCGCAGCTCGCGCACGTTGCCCGGCCAGTCGTATCGCCTGAGCGAGTCGAGCGCTGCCGTCGACAAGTCGAGGCGCTTGCCGAGCTGGCGGCTGAAGTGTTCGACGAAGTGGCGAGCGAGCGCGGCGAGGTCTCCGGGACGTGCACGCAGTGGCGGGATCTCGAGCGGTACGACATTGAGCCGGTAAAACAGGTCTTGGCGGAATTGGCCCGCCCGAACCATTTCCTCGAGGTCTCGGTGCGTTGCGGCGATGACGCGAATATCGATTTTCACCGTACGGTTGCCTCCGACGCGCTCGAGCTCCCGCTCTTGCAGGACGCGCAGGAGCCGGACCTGCACACCGGGCGACACGTCCCCAATCTCGTCGAGGAAGAGCGTCCCTCCGTTGGCCTGTTCGAATCTCCCCAGCCGCGATTGCTTCGCGCCTGTGAACGCTCCCGCCTCATGACCGAACAGCTCGCTCTCCAGCACTCCCTCCGAAAAAGCCGCGCAGTTCACCCGCACGAAGGCGGCGTCCGCGCGCAAGCTGCGGCGGTGCACCTCGCGCGCAACCAGCTCTTTGCCGGTGCCGCTCTCGCCGCGAATCATGACCGTGGAGTCGGTCCGCGCTACGCGACCGAGCGTCGCTCCGAGCGCCGCTAGCCCACCGTCGAGACCGACGATCGCCGAAAGGTCACGCTCGCGGACCTCGTCGCGTAGCAGGTCCCGTTCGACCAGCGCGCGCGCTTTCGCACGTTGCCGCTCGAACATCTCGAGCCCGGCACGAAGCCTCAAGCCGAGATCCTCGCGCGACCACGGCTTGAGTACGTAGTCGTGCACCTTGCCGAGCTGGATCGCTTGCAAAAGGAGCTCACGATCGGAGTAGGCGGTGAGCAGGATGCGCGTTACGTCCGGCCATTTGGCGGCTGCGCGCGTGAGGAGATCGATGCCCGTCATCGGATCCATGCGCTGGTCCGACACGAGGACACCGATGCCGCTTTCCGCCTCCAAGATCTCCAACGCGATGACGCCGCTCGCCGCGGTCATCACACGAAACTCCTCGTCGAATGACCGCGAGAAGAGATCGAGGTTCGCCCGTTCGTCGTCCACGTAGAGGATGGCCGGTTCCATGGCATCGCAGTGTAACTGCCCAGCAACGAGCGTGCCGAACTAGATCGCGAAGACCTGCGCTGCACGGGTGACGGGAATTGACGGAATTCGGCGGCGCTCGACGCCCTCCCGTCGTGCACCGCTCGATCGTGTCGGGGAAGGCAGCGGGGCGTCGTCCACCGACTGCTCGATGCCAAACGCAAACGGGCAGCCGTTCTCCGCTAAGCGCGCGCAGCATAACGATCGCCCGACCGTCGCGCGGCGCTGCTTCCGCGTTGGCTTGGCAATTGCACTCGCCAATTGCATGGGGTGAGGGCGAGTGCCCCGTCCGAGCAGCTCTCAACGATCGGTGGCGCTCGTCGTTGCACGTCCGGGGACTCTCGGCCGACTCGGCGTCAGTCGTGCCATTTCAAATGGAGGTTTGGTGCTATGAATTTAAACAAGGTTCGGCTCTCGAGGCTCGTGGTGTGGGGCGTGCTCAGTTATGCGGCCTGCGGTTGCAGCGGCAGCGGGCGAAACGGCGCCAGCCAGGACGCGGCGGGCGCGGCAGGCGCGAGCGACGACGAGCCCCAAGGGGAAGCCGACGACGAGCCCCAAGGGGGAGCCGACGACGGCGGGCAGAGCCCTGGACGCGCCCTCCCGCGCGACCCTAGGTGGTACAATCACCCCGCCCCCCAGGTCGATTTCGATGGTCTCGGCGGTGACTGCGAGTGCGATGCCGGCAAGCCCCGCGTGGCCGCGCCCTTGCCGTGGCCAGTGCCGACACCCTCCCCGGAAATGGCGCGCTAACGCGATGGGACCGCAGCATAGCGAGGCAGCCGAGATGACGAGTGCAGTCTTCCGGGCAGGGACGCACACCACGACACCTCTGGCGATGCTCCTGAGGATGATATCCCGAAATGGCAAGGTGTTCGCCGCTGCGATTGCAACCGCCTCATCCAATAGCAACGACAACCAAGCGGCGCACATTCTCGGCGGAGCGCCGGACCCCACGCCGTCGTATACGGTGACATCCTCTCGCGCGTGCTGCTGCCGGAACTGCGATCGCTGGAGATGGCACGGACGGTGATCGACTTTACTGGGGTCACAGCCATTCTCGCCGCCCGCGCCGTCTCACCACCCCCGCGCTGAGAGCCGGCAGCTCAGTGTCGGGAGTGGGGCGTCGGGTAGCGTCCCCAAGGGGAACCGTACAGTTGTGCAACTCGCAGAATGGCCGGCGATTCCGCTGATTCTCGTCGCCTAGGAGGGGCTTCTGCTTGCGCGAAGTGCCCGCGTTCGCGGGCTTGCGAGCGATCTCGACACGGTTGAGACACCCGCGGCGTGCTACCCTGAGCGCGATGGGCGCTTCACCGGTCGAGTTCACGGGAGCACGATTGACCTTGATGCCATCCCCAATGCGCCGTTCGAGGGGCAGCGGGTACGCGTCGTGCTCGAACTTGTCGACGAAGACATTCGCCTGAGTGCCGAAGAGCAGGCTGGCTGCTGGAGTGCGTGGATCGCCCGGGGCTTCGACGGACCCATTGAGGATGAAGGCGAGCCCGAGTTACCGTGATCGCTCGTGCGACATCCGCTGGTTCCGTTTCGCCAGCCCGGACAAGCGTCGACCCGTGCTCGTGCTTGGGCGCCCGGATGTGCTTCCCGCGTTGGACCAGGTGCCCGTGATCCCGCTATCCACTCAAACGCGCGGCCTCGCGTGGGAGGTCGCTTTGTCGTCAGCCGATGGCCTACCCAGCGTCTGCGTCGCCAAGCCTGAATGGATCCGCATTGTCGAGCGCGCCTACCTCGGCCCTTGGATCGCCACGCTACCCGAGGCACGCTGGCCCGAGATTCGCGCCGCGCTTCTGCTCGTCTTAGGGTTCGAGCCGTAGGCCAAGGGGCAGGTCCACGAGACCGCATGGCTCGCACCCTTCAGGAACTCGAGGCAGGTGATCTTCCCCGCTGGTTGACGCTCTCCCTGAGCTCATGACGCCGGCTAGTGCGGCTCCGGGAGTGCCTGCTTTGACTGAGCCCGGTGAGGGGGTGGGCCAAGGGTGGGCCAGCAAATCAACAATCAGCGGTGTTTCTGGGCGTCCCCAAGGGGGACCGTACACTTGTGCAACGTGCAGAATGGCTCGGGATTCAGGTGACGGTGGTGGCTTAGGGGCCGCGGCTAGGCAGGTATACATGGTGTTGAAACGGGGTGTTGGACCTGTCAATCTGACGGTCATGAGGGGAACGCCGGGGCGCTGGACGTTAGGTATCGTGGCTTCGCTCGCCCTCGTCGCGTGCAGCGAGGGGGGCGATACGCCTACGGACGGCGGAAGCGGGGCAGGGAACAGCGCCGCACAAGGCGGACGCCTATCGGACGGCGAAGCCGGGCGCTCGAATTGGAGCGGTATGTCCGGGATGGCCAATGCGCACGGTGGGGCTGGCGACACCGCGGGTGCAGATCCGATGAGTAGCGCGGGCGAAGACGACCACGCGGGCGGCGCAGCTGGATCAGTCGGCGGTAGCGGCGTGGCTGGTTCAGTAGGTGGCGGCGGTGCAGCTGGATCAGTCGGCGGTGGCGATGGCGCAGCTGGATCAGTCGGCGGTGGCGGCGCAGCTGGATCAGTCGGCGGTGGTGGCGCAGCGGGCTCAATCGGCGGTGGTGGCGCAGCGGGCTCAATCGGCAGTGGCGGCGCAGCGGGCTCAATCGGCGGTGGCGGCGCAGCGGGCTCAATCGGCGGTGGCACGGGCGGTCCGGCTTGCGTCACTGGCTTGCCGTGCAACCTCGGTAACCCGTGCCGAATTGGAGTTTGTAACAGCTCGACCTGCGGCGATACCGGGACGAACCTTCCCGCCGGCACTCCCTGCGCCATTGGCAAGATCTGTGATGGGTCCGGGCAATGCTTTGCACCCACGTGCACATTCCTCCCGGCGAATGTTTACAACTGCACCGCTGATGCGCCCTGCCACAAAGGCCACTGCTTCACGACGGGTAGTGTTTGCCAGCAAGTGCCCGCGTCAATCGATGAAATTGCCCCCAACGGCTACTCCTGCGGCTCGAATCCCGGAAATGAGTGCTTCGACGGCGAGTGTATGGTGCCCCAGTGCACGAGTAATGGGAAACCATGCTCGATAGGCTGTGCCAGCCCAACCCATCAGCCGCTTGCCGACCAAACACCGTGTGGTCTAGGCAAGCTCTGCGCTGTAGGGCAGTGCAAAAACCAATTGGGGCTCACGCAAAGGCCATTCGTATTCGTTCCCGGGGCACTGTTCTCTGGCACCGTGGCCGAGCTCAGCGACCTATTGACGACACAGCCTGGCACCGCGTTGTTGGTCACGATCAATTGGGGTGACGGCAACGAGTCCGCGGCCATGCTCAGTGGCGGAGCGGGGTCGTTTAGCGTTTCGGGGCAGCATGTGTTTGCACAATCCGGCCAAGCGACGCTTCGGGTGAACGCCTCCGATCCCAACACCGGAGCGAGTGCCTCGCTGCAGTTCACCGTAGATACGCAAACCAAGGAATACCCACTTGGACAAGCGCCGAACGGCATCGCGCTCGGCCCCGACGGTAACCTTTGGGTTGGAGAAGATGCCGGCGTAGCTCGGGTGACGCCGAGCGGAGTCGTGACCCAAGTCGCAACCATCAGAGGTGGCGAGATGGTGGTCGGATCAGACAACAATCTATGGTTCATGAGTTATCAATATTTGATGCGCATGACGCTGGCGGGTGTTGCCACGGAGGTTCCCCTAGCCACCGATGCCAGGCCCTGGGATCTCGCCGCGGGTCCTGATGGCAATATCTGGGCCGCGCTCAACACCACGAATTACGTAGCGTCGATCGGACGCATCACCACGGCGGGTGTGATCACAGAATTCCCAGTACCCACAGCGTCCGTGTTGCTCGAGGGGATCTGTGCCGGCCCCGATGGCGCGATGTGGTTCACAGAGTACTTTGGGAACAAGATCGGGCGCATCACCACCGCGGGCGTGATCACGGAATTCCCCATCCCGACCCCTGACTCCCGGCCGGTCACGATTGCGAGCGGACCGGACGGGAATCTCTGGTTCACCGAGTGGAACGCTCAAAAAATCGGCCGAATCACTCCAAGCGGTGTGATTACGGAGTTCGCATCACCGTTGAATAACTTGCAAGAGATCGCGGCCGGGCCAGACGGGCGGCTTTGGTTTACGGCTTACGGAACGCCATTCGTCGGCGCGATCACGACCGCAGGCGTCGCCACCACCGTAGCGATCCCATCAGGCAGTGACGCCTTCGGTATCGTCGCCGGCCCGGACCAAGCGATTTGGTACACCCAGCCCACCGGGAAGCGCGTGGCTCGCCTCGTGCCATGAGGTGACAGCGGCGCAAGGTTCTCCCGTTCGAACGGGAAGTCATCGAGCCCCCAGTCGAACGATCAGTGCGCGGGGTCTCGTTTCGCGTCGCGACGCCGGAAGACATCGTGGTGATGAAGGCGATTGCTAAGCGCCCTCGCGACATCGCTGACATCGGAGCAATCTTGGCGCCGGGCACGAGCTCGACTTGAGGCGCGTCCGCGGGCTCCTAAAGGCCTTCACGGAAGCGTTGGAGAGCGACGACTTCTCTGCAGAGTTCGAACGTCTCTCCCATCATCGCCGCGGCTCGTAGGTGATGGCCATCTCAGCCCCTCGAGGCAGGTGCTCTCCCGCTGGTTGACGCTCTCCCTGAGCTCATGACGCCGGCTAGTGCGGCTCTGGGAGTGCCTTCCTTGGCTGAACCCGGTGAAGGGGTGGGCCAAGGTTGGGCCAGCGAATCAACAATCAGCGGTGTTTCTGGGCGTCCCCAAGGGGATTCGAAACATTGCTGACCTCGGCAGAACACGCGGAATTCGGAGGAATTCGGCTGGCGATCGTCGCGTAGTTGTTAGGGATGCGGTGTGATCGCTATGATCAATATCCGGCCGCGACTGTTCGGGGGGTAGCAAAAGAAGATGCGGTACGCGCCCGGCGTATTGTTTTGCGCATAAGCTTCGAAAAGCGTGTCGCCGTGCGGGCAGACCGCGCCTTTGACGCTGTGCACGTTGAGCCCGCGGTAATTCGGATCCTGCTGAAGGAGCCCGAGTGCTTTGCGCACGGCCTTCAGTTGACGATGTAAGCCGGCATCCGCCTCAAGCGCGGCTAGCTGCCCGGCGGCCGCGTCGGTGCGCTCTAGTTCGAATGGCACGCGCGGAGACTATTCGTCGTCGTTCGCGTACTTCGTGAAGTCGCCCCACGGCTTGATCTCACCGCGTCGCGCGCTTTCCAAGCCCGCCTCCAACGCGGCGCGCTTTTCCGCCGAGAACTTCTCCAACGTGCAACCGTCCTCACCCGAGTTGCTCTCGCGCAGCGACTTCCGTGGGGTCTGTACTTGCTCGTTCATTGCTTCACCTGTTGACACTGTAAACGGTAACACATGGTGGATATCCACGCCGTTACTTTCCGCTGATAGTGACCCGGGTATGAACCAGCCCCTTCATACTGAACTATGTATGCGCATTCATAGAAGAATGTGCAAGCTCTTACCCCAAGGCGCGGTCTAAGGCGCCGAGCACACCCACCGACACGAGCTGCTTTCGAAGGCACATATGCACACCGCGACCGCCCCCGCGTGCCCGTAGCACATCGGCCGTAGGTCGAAGCACCGCGGGGCAGGGTCGGCGCTGGCAGCCGGCGCCAGTGCCCAGAACAGACCCAAGGCGAGCACGACGGCGACGAGCTTGCGCATGGGCCAGGGTACGACCGGCGGGCGCGCAGCGCTAGCCCCGAGCCCCACGTCCGCCGGCCCCGCTGGTGCCGCTGGTGCCGCTGGTGCCGGTGCTGCTGCCGGTGCTGCTGCCGTCTGCGAAGGTGTTGGTCTTGGTGATGATGATGATCATGCGGCGCTAGAGATTCTGAACGGCGTGTGGCGTGAACGCGCCGGGATCCACGGAGAAGTCCCAGCACCCTGTTTCAATCAGCGCGCCACCGTTCACTGTCCCGGCCATCGCTTTCTGGAAGATCACGAGCGAACTCCCGAAAGTGAGCGAGAGGTTTTGGCCTTGGACCGAGTAGGGATCCGTTTCCGCCGCAGAGTGGGCGACGCACGATGCCGCGTTGGGTAGGAAGTCGATCTCCGACCCGTGGATCGAAAAAGTGCCGTTCAATACCTCCGCGCCGTAGTTGCCATTCGTGAGCTGGCAAAGGTAGTTGCTCGAATACGCTGCCCCCTTGAACGAGTAAGTGCCGACGCACCCGTTCGCAAGCGTGACCTGCCATAGACCCTCTACGGCAGAGCCGCCGGCGTTTTCGTCATCCGAAGACCCGCACGCAGTCGCCAGCACGCACATCACCAAAACCGCGAACTTGCTAAATCCCCGCATCTTGCCACGGCTAGCAGCTCGTGCGGCCAGAGTCTCTAGTTGAAAAGTCAGCGCCGACCGAAACCTGTGGACGCCGGGCGTCGAGTTTTAGAGGTACGACACCACGCCGTCGAGCCCGCAACCGACGGCTTCGATGTTGCGGGTCCAGTGCTTGGTCGGCAGTGTGCGCCACCCAATCGCGTCGTTTGCGATGGCCAGAGCAGCGGCCGCGACTGTCGGAAACTCGGCTACGCGCGTGCCCTGAACGTCGATCTGTCGGAGCGTGACCTCGGTGGCGGTCACAAGCACGATGCGCCCGGGGTCGGCATCACGCCAAGCATCGAGCGCGCTGCTCGCAGGCTTTGGGGTAGGCTTGCCGACGTTGGCACCCGAGCGACAAGCTGGGCACTTGGTGCTGTGCCATGCACGCGCTTGGCTATAGAGGGCTTCGAAGCCGCACGACTGGCATCGGACTTTGCTGGTCATTACGGCACGTACGAGTAAGCGAGCTCGCGCCAAGTTCCCGCGATGTATTTCACGCGAACCTGTCGGACTTCACCCGAAGCAAACTTGAGCGATCGAATCGTCGTGCCTGCCGGGTTCCTCACATTGACGTAGAAACCCGCGCCGTTCGTCGAGACCTCGATCTCGTCACCCTCCGTGGCCAACGCGGGCAGATTGAAGTTTTGGTCAGCCGAAGTCGTGGGGAAGTAGTACACGGTCGCAGTTGCCGGCGTAATGACCGTGGTGCTGCCGCTTTGGCTACCGATGACAGCAGGCCGCACTACGCGACCCGAGCCCGTGCATAGGAGCGTGGTGCCAATTGCGCCGCCGCCGCCGAACGAAACAGGCCCTTGAAGGCTCACGAGTTGCTGTGTGCTAAGGGGAGCCGTGAAAACGGTTGTCGCGTTGACGGTGCAAGCGTCGATGTTCGTGTCACCCAGCTGGCTAGAACCATGACAAGCGAAGCTCGTTGCTTGCAGCGCTTGCGCGCTTGTAGCACCGTTCAAGGTCGTCGCGCCGCCTACGGTCACGTCTGAACTGAACGCGGCCGGAGCTGAGACGGCGAGCGTACCGCTGACCGTCGTCGAGTGCAGGGCGCTCGTGCCGGCGACGGTGAGATTGCCCTTGAGCTGCGCGAGACCAAGCACTTGGATCGCCATGTTGAAAAAAGCGTTGGCTCGAAAGCTCACGTCTTCGCCTGTCAGGTTCCCTTTGAGCAGATCGTATAGCCATCGCGTACGGTTCGTGAGTTGCTGAAGAGCGAAGGCAGAAAGCGAAGTCGCGACGCGATAGTCAACGCCGTCATCGGGCACCGTCACGTTTGCTGAGAAGCTCTGAGTTTCGGAAAGGTTGTGCAAGGTCTTTGCTTTCTAGTTCAGCGTGCGTTGACGATAATCGTTTGCGCCACTCCGGCGCTTGCCCCTGCGCCCGCGACTGCAACGGCGCGCAGGTACGACATCGGGTGTCCGCCGCGCACCGCGTTTGCGACGATGCCGGGCGCCGGTGTCGCGGGGTCGGTGGTCGGGTTGCCGATCGCGACGATCGCGTTTGAGAGCGTGGGATTGTAGCTGTAGGTCGCTTTGGCAGCGCCGGCAGCGATCTGCGGGAACCGCGCAAAGTCATACCACGTGAGCCCGTCCGGCGAATCTTGGATCGTTACGTCAAGCGTGCCGCCGGTGAGCCCTTGAAGCGTTGCTTCGATGTTGACGAAGGACGCGCAATCATAGCGCGGCTCCTTTGGGTCGTTCTTGTAGGTGCCGGCCGCATTGAGCGACGCGGCGGCGAAGGAGAGGTCGAGGGAAGCTTTCACTTTGGCCTTTTCGGTCGAGTCGATGAGCACCGAGCGCATACGCGCTTGCCGGTGCGCAACAGCACCCAGCCCGGAGGCACGTCGGCTGGATTGCGTGTTCTAAACGCGCACGATGCGCAGGTGTGTGTCATCGGAGTTAGGTAGACCGCGAGCGCCCGCGGACCTTGCAGGCGCTCGCGATCAAGCTCTTAGAGCTGCGACGGGTCCGGGCCGACGATCTTTTCGAAGTGGTGATCGGGCTCGTCGGCGGCGTCGAAGTCGAGTTTTGCGCTGCGCTTGCTGCTCGAGCGGACCGCGCCGGTTTCGATCGTCGAGATTCCGCTATCGTCCAGATCTGCCAGCACGCCGGCGCGTACGACTACCGGCGCAATATTGGGCGAGCCTGGCACGCCTACGTTGCCATCGCTGATCACGTTGACCGGGGGCGCTACGTATTCCGCGACGCGCTGCGCTTCGCGCTGTGCGCCGGTCTTCGCGGCGAAGGCACTCATGGCTTCAGCGCGATCGGCGGCCACGGCGTACTTGGTGAGTACCTCGAAGGCTTGCTTGTGGTCATCAGTCGGGAAGTCGCGAGGGGCAGTGCGTGCAACGTGTTCGACGGCGCTCTCTAGCGCGTAGAGTGCATCCTCGGTTGACGTGAGGTAGTCCGAGTCGCTCGCCTTGAGCACAGCGGTCGCGGCCTCGATTGGCGCGCCGTGCAGTGAATCGAGACTCGCGAACACGCTGACCAGATCGGGGTTCTCGTCGATCAGCACCTGCGCGAAGCAGGTTGCGATCTGGATATGATCGAGTTCTGCGCCGAGCTCGAATTCTATGCGGGCGCGGAAGGCCTTGATCGCGTCACGGATCGCGAGCGTGTTTTTGCGCGTTGGCTCTTCGTGGTGCGACTTGAAGAGCGGGACGACCGTCTTTCGAACGTTGCTCGCGATCGAGACGCTGCGCTCGAGCGTGAACGCCTTGTCTTCTGCTTCGAGCTTTGCGATTGCCGCGTCCGCTTTTGCAGTGACGTGGTTGCGTTGCTCTTCGAGAGCTCGGACCTCGTAGGCGCTCTCGTTTTTGATCGTCGCGCGCTGCTTATCGGAAGTAGCTTTGCGCGCCGCTGCTGATAGCTCGGGGATGACCCCGAGGGACGTGAGCAAAGTGCTGAAGATCATCGCGACCCCCGCACTGCCGCAACATGGTCGCGTGCATCGTAGGTCGTGGTTCCTTCGCGGTCGGTCAACGCCTTGCCGTAGATCGGCGGCAGGCCCATCTTTTCACGCTGTGCGTCGCGCTTCTTGGCTTCGTCGATGGTCGCACGTGCCGCGTTGCGGACGCCGGGGTTACTGCTCGCTTCGAGGGCGCGCAGCTCTTTGATCTTGTCGTCGAGTTTGGTGGCCATGTTTTCTTTTTGGTTGGGACGGACTTCAGAGGGCGAGTTTGTTTTTGCGATCCATCGACATTGATGGGCCGCGGGTAATCACGGTCGCAGCGTCGAGGTCGACGTGCATGACTGCGAGTTGCTTGGTGAGCGCGGCGTGTCGCTCGACCGCGACGCGGGCAACACGTTCTGCATCGGCGAGCGTCGCGATCTCTTCGAGCTTGGGGACGACGGGCGCGGGCGGTGCCGTTACCGGCGCTTGCAGGACACTCGCCTGGCCAACACTCACGGGGCGCCATGCGTACTTCATTGAGCGCAGGTAGTCGTTAACGATCTTGTCGGACGCGCGCAGCGCCTTGCGCTTCTTGGTCGCTGCAATCGCGTCGAGCTTGCGTTGTCGGTCCGCGGCTTTCTTCTGCTCGGCTTCGCGGCGCTTTTGCTCGTTGTGCTCTTTGACGAACTGCTCGCAGTCTTGCAGGGTTTGGCGGCGTTTCTCTGTTTGCTCGAGCGCGAGCGCTTCGGCGTTGTGCTCGTTGAACTGCGCATGCGTCATGAATACGTGCGCGGTGCTCTTGCCATCAGCGCGCATCGCCATGACGTAGCCCGAGGGGGCGCAGTGCCGGCCGTGCTGGGTCACTGCCTTGAGCTTGAACGCGGCCATGTTCAGCGGGGCCCGCCGTGCCAGCCGACAGAGGTGATCGATTGCGCGCCGTGGCCCGGACCAAAGCCGGGCTCGTCGTTGGGTCGCAACCCGAGCTCTACAAGGGCACGATGCACGCGACCGCCGGCGAGGCCGCGGATGGGTTGCCCTTGGAGGGCGCGTTGCGCAGTGCGTTGGCAGACGCCGGCGCGGGCAGCGACCGTGAGTACTAATTGCTGATCAATCATAACGATTGATCTTAATGTAGCTTCATGTTTTCAGGGCGCACGTAACTGCCAATCTGCGCCGAGATATGCTGTGGACCCAACTACACAGCTAGCTAGTCTCACGCTTCAGCGCGGTACGAACGGACCCGGCGCCGGAGCTGCCAACGCGACCGCGATGGTCTCGGCATGCATCCCGCGCTCGAGTAGCTCGGCGGTCGCCTGCTCTCGCCCGACGGCAGCGGCGCGCGCCTGCACCTTGCGGATGATGAACGAGTGCAGCGGGAGAGGCAGCGGCACGGCCGGCGGGCGTGGTGCGGGCGGCGCGGCATGGCGCGCCTGCGCCGGCTCGAAGGGCGCCGAGGGTTCGAGGGAGGCGAGCGGCGCTGTCGCCATCGGGTGCGCGGTGCGCTCGACCGGAAGCGAGACCGGAGGCGAGACCGCGACCGTGGGCGGCGCTTGTGTGAGGTCCCAAGACCGCTCTGGGATGTTGAATCTGTTCTCGAGGATCTCCCGGTTCACCTCCGAGGGGCGGAGCGCGCCGGACCGCCAGCGGCTGATCGTCATCGCGCTCACACCGATGGTGTAACCAACTGTCGCATGATCACCGACGACAGCGCACAGTAGGCGCTGCCCTTCGGTCACGAGGTTCGGATGCAGGGCTGGGTGGTTCGGACTTCGCGGCGCGCGCATGCGTTAAGTTTGGGCCGCCGTTATCGAGGGCGCCGCTAACGTGCGTTTTCGGCCACTAACGCCCTCCTAACGTCGCACTAACGTCGAAAAAACGATCGCGAAAAACCTGCTAACTAGTCGTGATCGCCGGATTAGTTGTTGAGTCGCGTCGTCGCATCGTGGCACAGATTCCCGACGGTAACGGCGCTAACGTAGATCTTTTTTGCCCGGGCAAAAATATCGCTCAGGGGCCCGCTAGGCCCCGGGCGGGTCTATTAGCTGTTACAGAGGGGTAACCGCCTTGCGGGGCGGCGCAGCGCGCCGGCATGGGCAGCGCGCCGGCATGGGCAGCGCGCTCGGCTGGGCAGCGCGCTCGGCTGGGCAGCGCGCTCGGCATGGGCACCGCGCTCGCCTGGGCACCGCGCTCGGCTGGGCAGCGCAGACGCTATGCCGACCAGTTAACCCGAGTCTCTCTCCAAAACTTGTCTTGCTCTCGTTTGCCCCGCCACAACCTCACCCCCTCCTTACGGAGGGTGAGGGTGGTGTGCATCAGGCATTCACGATCCAGCAGAAAACATGCGGTCAAACCCGGTCCCAACCAAAACTAGTCGATCGAGCCGGGACCGGACGATCGAGCCTAATTTGGCTGTAGAACCCGGTCCCAAACGCCCCGAAAAGGACCTAATTCTGCAAAACACACGATCGAGCCTAATTAGGCTGTAGAACCCGGTCCCGGCGTTCCAGCGCTCTCATCTCGAAAGGCTACGTCGGGACCGCACTGTCACTGTAATTTGACAGTCTACGTGGCCGAGTCTGCCAGACGATAGGTGTCGTCGATCATGACCAAGACGCCGGCCGCGACCCCTTCGGTCAACGCCTTGCGGAGGGTCGAACTCTTCACCTTAACCCAAGTCTCGATAGCGCTTCGGGACATGGCCGGCCCATGCTCCGTCAAGGTCTTGCGCACCTCTGACCACACGGCGGTCATACCGTCGCTGACTTTGGTAGCAGCCTTGACCGCGGCGAGGTCGGCGAGCCGTTGCCCGTCCAAGTCGACTGCCAGGGTGAACGGCTCTGCGGTGCCGTGTCGGTTCGCTTTGACGGCTACCGCTAGCGAGTCGCCCGCCTTCTTAACTTGGAGATGCACGGTCGAAGCGTACTCGATGCCGATCGACCCCTTGGCCTCGCCAGTTCCGCGCGTGACCTCGGAGGTGTAGACAAACGTGATGCTTGGGTAGGCCATCTGCATGGCCTTCATGGTTTCGAGCGCCGCTTCGATGCGCTCTCGGTCGCCCTTGCCCTCGCCGGCGCGCGTGCGGACCGTCTGCAGCGAGTCGACTGCAACGAGGATCGGTCCGGTTGTCTCTTCGCTTGCGAGCTTGCACAAGTCTTCGATGCATCCACCCACGGCGTGGAAGGCCTGGGCGTCGAGCGTAGCTAGACCAGCCAAGCGCGCGGGACCGTCCGTCATTGCTTGCGCCGGGGTCAAGCCAAGGCGCTGAAGTCTGCGTGTAACAATTGACTCGGCGGGCTCGTCTACGGCGATCCAAACAACGAACGCGCCTTGCGCTAGGGCGCTCTCTGCGAGCTCGAGCATCGCTAGCGTCTTGCAATTTTTAGCGCCGCCGCTGATGCACAAGCGCGCCCCGCGCGGTAGGCACGCAATCCCGCGGAACTGTCGGTCTAGCGCCGGCATGCCTGTTTTGAAGCCCTGCGCGGACGTAGTGCCTACGCTTTGCGACGCAAGCGCGAAGGCGGTCGCCGGCTTGTGGACAGGCTTTAGGTAAACTTGGGGAGAGTAGTAGTCCGTACGCAACACCTTGCGGGGCATCGCGTCGCCTTCGCTATCAACGCGGTGAGGCCCAAGCACGGGCACCTCAATGTCACCTGGCACTAGCCAGGGGTACTCGACCGGCTCGAAGCGATCGCCAGGGGCGAGCCTACTACAGGCATCCTTCACTTGTGCGTCTGTCAGCGGAACGTCGCTCCAGAGCGCGAGATGTACGGGTTGACCCGCGACGGCGAAGACATGCATCTCGCGATCGCGCAGAGAGTCAACGCTCGCTCGGTACTTTTTCGCGTAGGCGTTGCGCTCGATGTCTGTGACTACGTTGGCGGGGACGATCGTCATCGTGTCTGCGATCACGCACCAACGTCGCGCCTGAGGTTCGCAGCGCACGCGAGATAGATCGTAGTGCACGCCGGCATTGTACGCGGCGGCGTTTTGCGCCCAAGTAAGTTCGGTTGGCTCCGCGCGTAGAATGCACTCCCCGCCGTAGGGATTGAAGCCCTCTAGGGTGTCGAAATAGTGCTCTACAGCTAGGGAAAACCGCACCCCGTCTGGCTTGCTCCAAGTAACGATTGTCTCTTTCGCGCGTTCTTCCGGCGAAACAGAATCCACCGCACATGCTGCGCGGTAGGCGTCAAGAACGGCGCTTTCGCGTTCTTTCGAGAAAACGAGTTCATCCGCTGAAAGTTGCGGTGCGTCGTGTTCAGCTAGCGATAAAACTCGGCAATCATTGTCGGGCGCACTTGCGCGAAAGCTCTCAGCGGCACAGTATGTATTCGTCATCGTCGTTTCGTTTCTGTAAGAAACGCCTGGGAGTCGTCGCCCGGGCGTTTCGCGTTTGTGTGGTCAGATCGGAGCGGAAGCGTTTTGAGGGTGTGGGTCTTGCATGCCCAAAAGCATCAATGCGCCGCGAATGCGCGCGGCTTTTTGGGCCTGAGTAGTGCGCGTTCTTTGCAGGTAGGTCTCGACAGAGCGGGGGTCTACGTCGGCCATTACAGCGAGTCTCAGGATGGTTTTGCGGGGCATGTTCGCCTTTCGTGAGGGTTGAGCTTGCGCCGCTAGATCGCGGAGCAACAGCACTCAATAATTGTAACGAGAACTACCCGCGGCGCTCGGGCGGGCGATCTGCACGGGGTTTTGCATACAGAAAACAGAAACGCCGCGCCGGGTGATCCTGACGCGGCGTTTGCAATTTCTAACATTCAGCTACGAGCGCGTGTGTTCCAGCGCCTCGCGTGATCGGCGTTGCTGCTCTGGCGTTGCGACAACGGCGATAGCCCAAAGCAGTTGTATCCAGCGACGCCATTGGTCAGCCGTGAGCCGCGCATAGCCGGACACATCCGCGGCAAAGGTGAGCCCCGCTACGTGATCGGCGAAGTAGTGGGCTTCAAGCGAACCCAGCAGGTTCTGCGTGAGGTGGCACCTGCGCGCCTTGCAGAGCAAAAAGAGAGCAGGCGCGGGCTCCACGTCTGACATATGCGTAAACGCAATATCGGCTTCCAGATCTCGCACGTCTCGCCCGCACCTGTCGCAGCGCAGCAAACTCGAAGGCGTGAGTGGCTTGCCCGAATCGAAAGCGGTCATTGTCCGGCCGCCACAACGCGCGGCTGTAACTTGAGCTTGGCTTCAGCGAGCTTCAGCCGGCGCAAAACGGTCGCGTGCATGGTGACGCGCTGTTCTGGATTGGCGAACTTGCGGGCGGTCTTGACTTCGACGCAGCCCTCGACTGCTAGCCTCAGGATGTCGTGATTGGTGTAGATGGCCATTGTCTAGCTTTCAAAAAGGACCCAAGATCGGGCACCCGTTGAAGCTGGCTATCGCGATCCTTTTGGACAAGTACGCGGTTCGTCTGCCGGCGCTTTCGACGCGCGTCCACCCGGACTAATTGCGCAACCCCTTTTGAAAAACGATCTGGGTGCTGAAGCTTGAAGCGTGCCCGAGCCACGAAAAGCAGAGAAGCCCCGCAAGGTTGCGGCGCAGAAGCAGCCTGTATCGGCTGACCTGCAACCATTCGTGACAGCGCTCGCTGACCTGCTTGTCGCCGATCTGCTTCGCGCGCCTCCGAAGACCCGCTAGAGTCCGCCTATGCGCTGTGCAATCTACGCCCGCCGGTCCACAGACGAGCACCAAGCCGCGTCGCTCGACGTGCAACTCGAAGAGGCCAGGCGGTTCATTGCGGCCAAGGGGTGGACGTGCGAGCCCGAGCACGTCTACATCGAAGATGCCGTGTCGCGCGCCGAGTTCAAGAAGCGGCCCGAGCTCATTCGCGTGCTGAACGCCGCGGAGTCGAAGGCGTTCGACGTGCTTGTGACGCGAGACGAAACGCGCTTGGGCGGCGACATGAACCGCACGACGCTGTGGATCCAAGATCTCTTGGATGCCGGCGTGCAACTTCACTACTACGTGAGCGGCGAGCGCGTTGAGCTGAACAACGCCACGGCGAAGTTACTCGCGATGGTGAAGAACTACACCGCCGAGATCGAGCGCGAGAAGATCAGCAGCCGCACGCACGAGCACTTGCTGAACAAGGCGCGGCGCGGGCTCAATGTCGGCGGCCGCTGCTACGGCTACGACAACGTTGAACAGCGCGACGGCGATCGGCGCGTTCACGTTGAGTATTCGATCAACGCGGAGCAGGCCGAGATCGTGCGCGGCATCTTCGCGAGCTACGCGGCGGGCGAGGGGCTTAGAACAATCGTCAAGGGCTTGAACGCCCGTGGCGTGTCCGCTCCGAGCGCCGGCAAGCGCGGGACGGGTTCATGGTCCACATCCGCGGTGCACGCGATGCTGCGCCGAGAACGCTACCGCGGCGCGATCGTTTGGAATCGCCGAGAGAAGACCTATCGCAAAGGGACTAAAGTCCGGATCGAGCGCGGCGCGCACGACTGGCTTCGAGTCGATATGCCATCGCATCGGATCATCGACGACGAGGCGTGGTTCGCAGTGCAGAAGCGGCTCGCGGCCAACGTCACGGGCGGAGCCAAGGCCGGCGGGCGCCCGCCACGCTACTTGCTCTCAGGGATCGCGCGTTGCGGCGAGTGCGGCGGGCCGCTCACCGCGATCAACGGCAAGTTCGGGAACGAAACGGTGAAGGCCTACACCTGCGCGTACCATCGCGATCGAGGTGAGGACGTGTGTGGCTCGGCATTGCGCCGGCCGGTAGAATCGCTCAACGGCGCGATTGTGGAATGGGTCCGCGACAACGTACTGTCCGAAGAACTCGTGCTCGCCACGCTGAAGCGCGTGCGAGAGCGGCTCTCGGAACGTGCCGAGGTCACCACCTCCGAGCTACCCGGCTTGCAAGCCCAGGCTCAAAAGCTCCGCGCCGAGATCGATCGGCTGGTCGAAGCCATCGCGACGGCGAACAGCAAGCCCGCCGCGCTCGTCTCGGCCATTGCCGACCGGCAAGAGCGACTTTCGGACCTAGAAGCGCGCATGCGTGCGGCGCAGGCCGCGCCGGGTGCCATCAGTCTCGAGATCCGTCGTCTGGAACTCGAAACCCGGAAGCGCATCGACAACCTCCGCGCCGTCCTCGAGAGAAACCCCGAGGAGGCGCGGGCGTTGATGCTGTCTGTTTTCGAGGGCCCGTTGGTCTGCACCCCGATCGAAACCTCAGCCGGCAAGCGGTTTCAGATCGAGGGCAACGCTGTGATCGGTCGTATTTTCGCGGGCGAAGCGGGTGTCAGTAACTCTGCGTCCCCAAGGGGATTCGAACCCCTGTTACAGCCTTGAAAGGGCCGTGTCCTGGGCCGGGCTAGACGATGGGGACAGGTCTTAAGGGCGGCGGAACATAATCTGCGAGGTGGCCTTCGACAACCCCGAACTGAATGATTTACGCGATTTGGGCGCTTGGCGAGGATTGAGCGCAAAAGACGACGATCTCGGCGCGTTCGAGCGGGGCAGGGGACTGATGGGCCGGACCTGCGACGGCTCAGAGCAGGTCTTGGCCGGTGATATCGAGGGCGGTCAGGGCGTGCAGGGGGATGGGGCCGCACTCGTAGTCGTCACGCAGCAGGGAGTACACGTGGACGTCGCACGGGCGGCCTTCGGTGTTGCGCGACAAGCCGCGCAGGATGCCTTCGCTAACGAAGCCGAGCGTGATTGGGATTTTGCGACTGAGTCGATTTTCGGGCCAGACACGGATTTCGATCCGGGAGGCCGCGTCGATTTCGAAGCCCACGCGGACGAGGGCGCGGGTGACTTCGGTGGCGTAACCCTTTTGGGTATGTGCGCTGGCGACCCAGTACCCGATTTCGCGCACGTTCAGGCCTTGACGAAGGTGCAGGCCGGCGCCGCCGATCACTTCGGATTCGTCGGCGGAGAAGACTCCGTAGGTGTAGTCCAAGCCGAGATCGAACTCCCCGCGACACTTGCGCAGCCAGGCCACCTTTTGGTCCAAGGGCGTGGGCTCCACCGCAGCCCACGGTACCCAGGGGCGCAAGTGCGGTAGGCTGCCGTCGATGGCGAGCTTCAGCGGCACGGCGTCGCGCGGTTCCCAGCAGCGTATGACGAGCCGCTCGGTAACGATGCGGTAGGCCGGTCCCCGTGCCTCGGCGGATAGCATTGGCCTCATTTTCAGCAAAGATTCACGGTTACCGCAACCGCCGTATTTGTCGGCGTTTGTGGGCGGCCCCGGGGCTTGCTGCGGCGCTGTGCGTTCTCGGGCAGGCTCTGGCCGATGGCTAGCGGCACCCGGCACCTGCGCTTTCGCTGCACCTCGTGCGCCAATTGCTGTCGGGATTTGCGGGTGCCGTTGACTCAAGCCGACCTGCGCCGATTGGTCGACGCCACGGGCAAACCGGCCGCACATTTCGTGGCTTGGCTGCCGACGGAAGCAGTCGATCTCACGGGCGAGCCGGGCAGCTTGGTCGTGCTCGATCATGAGCAAGGGCGAGCGCTGATGACGCTCGCGCACCGCGACGGTGCGTGCGCTTCGCTCGGCGCGGACGAGCGCTGCACGGTGTACGCGGCGCGCCCTGCGAGCTGTCGTTTGTTTCCGTTCGCTCCGAGCTTTGGGCGGCGCGGAGGGCTACGGCGCCTGCGGCTGCTTTCGGGCACGAGCTGCGACTACGCGCGCGATGGCCACAACGACCCACACGCGCTGCGCGAAGCCGACCTTGAGCGCTGGGCGGAGCACCGCACCTACCTCGCCCAGATTCAGACCTGGAATCGCTTGCAGCGGCGACGCGCAATGCTCGGGCACCGCCTACAGAGTGCGTGGGAATTTTTGGCATTTCTAGGTTTCCCCCCCGGCGATTGAACCGTATCTACGATCGGTGCGCATGGCTCGTGACACTGCGGCGATCGTGAACCGATCGCTTTTCTGCTTTTCTGCCTCTCTTCTCGTCCTGGGTGCCTGCGGCGCAGCGCCCACGATTTCCAAGGGGCATGACTCCGAAGGGGGGGGAAGTGCGCCCGGAGTTGCGGGCGCTAGTGCCGGCGCGTCGAATCATGTGGCTGGGGCGAGCTCGGGCGGCATTTCCGGGTCGTCGAGCGCGGGCGCGAGCAGCGGCGGCGGTGCGCTGAGTACTGGCAGCGCGGGTAGCGGCAACGGCGGAGCTGCTGCTGGTGGTGGCCCTACGGCGGGCGCGGGCAAGAGCCCGGGCGGAAATAGCGGCGCAGGAGGCGCTCCGCCGGTCACGGTGCCGAAGCCCGTGTCAGCCACGGCGAGCTGGGTCTACATCGACGGTTATCGGTTGATGGTCGGCAAGCGCGCGAGCGACGGAACCCTCGCCACTCCGACGCCGTTCAAGTTGAAGGGGGTGAGCTGGAGCCCGACGGGCATCGGCGAGAGCAACGGCAGCGGTTACTCCAAGCTGTACACTTCACACGCCGCGAGCGACGTTCCGTTGATCGCCGGCCTGCATGCCAACACGGTGAAGACTTACGACCCGCTCGAGCGGAACGCGCAGGGGACGGCCGTTCTCGACCAGCTCTATGCCCAGGGGGTGATGGTCGTGATGCAGGTCATGGCTTCGAAGAACACCACGCCCGCGGATGCCGCGGCGAGCGCCAGCTATTTCAAGGGTCACCCCGCGATCCTCGCATGGCTGGTCGGTAACGAGTTCAACTACAACAACCTGTACGGGGCTTCGAACTTCGAAGCGGCGCTGACTCAGGTGAACAGCGCGATCAGCGCGATCCACGCGGCCGATCCGGATCACCCCGTGCTGGTGAGCTACGGTGAGCTGCCCACGTCGGACGTGTATTCGCGCATCCCAGCCGATATCTGGGCGATCAATTTGTACCCAAACCTGGATTTGGCTTCGCGGTTCGTGGCTTGGCCCAAACTGAGCAACAAGCCCATGATGGTCGGTGAGTACGGCGCGGATGCGTTCAACAACGGCAAGGCTGCTGAAGATGAAGACAGCCAGGCCAGTGCCACGACGACGCTGACCAACCAGATCACGCAGCACTACAGCGCGCTTGCCGCAGACTCGGCGCACGTCGTGATCGGCGGTACGATCTACTCCCTGAGCGACGAGTGGTGGAAAGCCGGCAACCCCAATAGCCACGACAACGGCGGCATGAACGGCGCAGTTTTTCCCGATAACTTCGCCAACGAAGAGTGGTGGGGGCTCACCACGATTGCGCGTCAGCCGCGCCAAGCCTACACAGCGCTGGCCGCGATCTACGCGGCGAACTGAGGCGTTAGCCGGCGGAGGTAACGCGAGTGCGCGCGTCGAAGCGCCGCGCTTCGTGGCATTGCCAGCTCCCGCGCTCGAACTCACCGCAAATGTCGGGACGCACGTCGTAGATCGAGCAGTGATGCGGCAGCCCGGGGCGGCCCAGGTGCACGCACGCGCCGTCCGCGCGCGTTTCCATGGCTTCGTCGCCGAAGTGGCCGGGTACGATGCGCAGCGCGAGCTGCGGGCGGCCAGCGTCCTTGAAGCGCACGAGATCCGATGCCTTGACTGGGATCACCCCGGCGTGACCGCGGCAGCAGGCCGAGCAGGTCAGGCAATCGAGCTCTTCGGTGACGTCGGCGGCGGACACGGCTGGCGGAGCTGTAACATCGGCCTGAAGCGCACGCCAGAACGGGCCTTCCGCGGCGCCTGGGTCGCGCCAGCACCAGCCGCAGCGCGCCGCCGAAGGCTCTGACGGCCCGCGCCGTAGCGCGTGACCATCAAAAAACCTTCTGCGGCTCTGTTTGGGTCTGGGTTTGGGCTAGCGGGCGCGGCGCGCGAATGGCCGCGCAAAGCTCACTGCGCGGCTTGCTCGCCGGCGGCGACGAAGCCCATCACGACCTGCACCGAGTGCGACTTGCCGTCATTGAACACGGGCACCACGTTGTCCGGCTGGAGCACGCCGTCCACCACGACCTGGCGCACGCCTTTGCTGACGTGCTCGGGGTTCTTGACCTCGATCTCGTACTCCGCATTGCGGAAGCGGCGCTTCACGCTGAAGCCGTCCCAGGCCTTCGGGATGCAGGGGTTCACCTCGAGCCCGCGGTAGCCGGGTTGAATGCCCAAGATGTGCTTGATGCCTGCTTGGTAGCACCACGAGGCAGTGCCCGATAGCCAGCTGTTGCGCGCGAGGCCAAACAGTGGGTGCTCGTTGCCGAGGATGTTCTGTGCGTACACGTACGGCTCGCACTCGTAGGTGTCGATGACGTCGTTCTTCGCGGCGGGGTTGATCTGGTTGTAGTACTCGAACGCGCGATCGCCGTTGCCGACCAGCGTTTCGGCGATCATGACCCAGGGGTTGGCGTGCAGGAAGATGCCGCCGTTTTCCTTGGCGCCCGGCGGATAGGTGGTGACGCCGCCTTTGGCGGGGTCGAAGCCGTCATAGCCTGGGGCGCTGAGCTTGATGCCGTTGGGCGTGTTGAGCAGGCGATTGACGGAATCGAGCGCGGCTTGGGCGCGCTCGGGCGGGGCGAAGCCGGAGATTACCGGCCAGCTCTGACCGTTGGTCCAGATCTTCCCTTGGGCGTTCTTCTTCGAGCCGATCGGGGAGCCATCGTGATCGAAGTAGCGCACGTACCACTCGCCGTCCCAGGCGTACTCGTTCACGAGGCCGCGCATGTGCTCGTAGTCGGCGCGGTAGCGCTGCACGAGGGCTTGGTCGCCCTTGAACTCGCACAGCTCGATCACGTCCAGCAGCGCTTTGCCGTATTGATTCGCGACGAACAGCGACTCGGCACCGGTCTTGAGATTGACGGTGTCGTTCCAGTCGGCGAAGCCGAGCAGGGGCAGGCCGTGACGGCCGACGTTCGTCTTCGTGAACTCGAGCGCGCGCTGCAGGTGGTCGAACACGGTGCCGTGGTGCAGCGCGGCGCCGTGCTTGTCTTTCTCGTAGTACGGCAGTTGGCGCTCCAGGAACGCCAGATCTCCCGTTTCCTTGAGGTAGGCGGCGACGGCAAACACGATCCACAAGTGATCGTCACCGTAGAAGTTCGGGCGATCTTCCATCTCGCGCGCGTCACCCTCGTTGGCGACCATGGTCGAGGCGTAGAACTGATGCATGGCCGAGCCATTGCTCTTCATCACACTGAGCAGCTTTTCGATCAGCTCACGCGCTTCTTCGGGCATGGCGCTCATCACGCCCATGACGTCTTGCGAGCTGTCGCGGAAGCCCATGCCGCGGCCGCCGAAGCCGAGCTGGTACAGCGACAGATCCCGCGACCAATTTTTGGTCATGTAACACTGCCGCGGGTTGTGCACGTTCAGCATGCTGTTCATGCTGGCGTCGGGCGTGTTCACTTGGACGCGGTCGAGGTAGCGGTTCCAATCCTCACGCATGGAGGACAAGGCACTGCTGATCACCGCGGGATCTCGGTACTTCGCGAACACCGCGCGGGCGGCGGCCAGGCTCTCTTGCTTGCCGCCGGATTGCTGGGTGATGAGCGTCACGAACTCTTTGGTCTGACCCGGGGCGAGCTCACCGAGCGGCAGGAGCAGCGCGCCGATGTTGTCCCCACGTAGCGCAAGCGAGCTCGACAGCTCCGGCGCCTCGAGGCTCTTCGGTTTTTGGAAGGTGCCGTATTCGTTGTCGCCCAAGAACACGCGGCGATCGGTCTCGAACGAGCTGACGGGGACGGTGGCGGTCAGGAACGTCTGCCGCTGGTCACGATTCATGAACGCGAACTGCGCCAGGATCTTGCGGCCCTCGCCGTCGTCGTGCACCTCGCTCTGCATGGTTTGCGGGACCCAGTCCGCATTCGTGAACTGCTTGAGCGCGTCGAAGTGCGTGTACTCCACCAGGGGCACGGCATCCACCGTGACGGCTTCGGCGCGCAGGTTGGTGACGCGCACTTGCTGCACGAGGACGCCTTCGTTCGTGGGAACGAACACGGTGAGCTCGGTGCGGATGCCGTGGAACTCCGTCACGAAGCGGCTGTAGCCCAGGCCGACGCGGCACTCGAAGCGCTGGTACTCGTCCAGCGTGGGCACGAACAAGGGCGAGAAGGTCTGGAAGCCTGCACCCTCACGCGAGTGCAGGCGCAGGTACAGCGTTTGGCCCTTGAACTGGGAGCCGGGGAGCTGCGGGATGTACTTCGTGATCCGGTTCAGCGCCGGATCGCCCTTGCACAAGAGCAGGCCGCCGGTGTGGTCGACGAAGCCACCAAACCCGAGCGTGCCAACGTAGTTGATCCATTTGACCGGAGTGCGCGGGTTCGTGATCACGTACTCGCGGTTCTGGTCGTCGAAGTAGCCGTACTTCATGTAGCCGAGGTCCTCGTAGCGGTCCCTGGTATGGAACCAGTTCCGGAGTCTGGCATCAGACAGGGGTCGCTGCAATAGCTGCGTATGCAACCGGTTCCAGCGCAAGACGAACTTTTAGGTCAGAGTGACGCGCGTGCGCGGCACGTTCGCCGAGGAAAGTGGGTTACCGAACTCGCAGCGAGGACAACCGGTTGATGCCCGGTGATTTAGGGCCGCTTTTCAGCTCAGGGCGTGACGTTGGCCATGAACGCACGCTCGACCGCCGCGTAGTCTACCTCGACATCCAGCCGCGCGAGCACCGAGTAAAAACCGAACTGCAGGCGATTCATGAACACCATGCCTTGGGGTAGGGGCACGAAGTTCGCGCCCTTCTTGAACATGACCTGCTTCATTGTCCCGATCTCGGTCACGACGGCGCGCACGTACTCGCGCGTGATGCGAAATGGTGACGCGAACAGCGGCTCGAAGCAGCGCCGCGAGTAAGCGATCGCGAGGTCTTCGTACAGCCCGCCCCGCGTCTCCATAATCACGCGCACCTGCTGGGCGAACTCGGCTTCGTCGCGCCCCACGGCAGCGCGGTGCAACGCGCGCGCTGGACCCAAGCGGCCGCCGTGGATCGGTTGCACGCAGCCGAAATCCAAGAACGCGATGCGCCCCTCGGGCTGGAAGATGTAATTGCCAGGGTGGGGGTCGGCGTTGAACATTCCGCCTACCAAGTTGCCCTTGAACACGAAGCGCCACAGCGCTTCGGCGTAGGCGCGGCGTTCGCTCTCCGAGCGCTGAGCGGCTGCGTCCAGGCTCCAGCCGCTCACGAACTCGCTGGTCAAGACGCGTGCGCTGGAGCGCTCGCTGATCACTCGCGGCACGAAGATCTGCGGATCACCCGCGAACAGCGCAGCGAACTCTTGCTGACGGCGCGCCTCGAGCGCGTAGTCGAGCTCCTCGCGGAAGCGGGTCTTCACTTCTTCCAGCAGACCGCGGGAATTGACGCCTTTGCCGACGACCGTGCCGATCACGCTCTCCAGCATGCCAACGTTTTCGAGGTCGCTTTCCATCGCTCGAGCGATGCCCGTGTGCTGCACTTTCACGGCCACGATCCGGCCGTCGCTCAAGCGCGCGCGGTGCACTTGGCCGATCGAAGCGCTGGCCACGGGCTCGTCTTCCCAATCGCGAAATAGCTCGTCGATCGGCGCGCCGAGCTCACGCTCGACGAGCGCGCGAATCTCCGCGCTGCTCGAGGTGGGCGCTTGCTCGCGCAGCTTGCGGAGCGCAGTCTCGTACGCTTCGCGTTGCCCCTCGGGCACGATACCGTCGACGTAGCTCGCCATTTGCCCGACTTTGGCGGCAACTCCGCGCAGCGTACCGAGCACCTCGGCGGCGCGCTCGGCCGCGTTCTCACCGCCCTTGGAGAACAACAAGCTTGCGCTGGTTCGGGCACCGAGGCCCGCCAAACGCACGAAGCGGCCGACGCGGCCTTCCGGGATTTTGCGATCGTCGGCCAAGCGAGTGGAAGATGGCACCGACTCGGGTGCGGCGTCAGCCAAACTCTGCAGATTCCTGCAAATCGGCCGCGATCCCGCCTAGAGTGGCCGCGTGAACACCGAGCGCCGCATCGTCGTCCCGCCGCGTGGGCTGTATTGGTTGGCCGTGGGCATCCTCAGCGCGGGCCTGATCTATGCGCTGCGCGGCATTTTGACGCCGATTTTTCTGTCCTACGCGATCGCGTATTTGCTCGATCCAGTCGTGGATCGCTTCGAGACCTGGCGCGTGCCACGGCCGATCGGGATCGTGATCGTGCTGTTCGGTGGCTTGGCCGCGTTCGCCTTGTTCGTGGCGATCGCGCTGCCCGGGATCTTGAACGAAGTGGCGAGCGTGGTCAGTGATTTGCCTGGGCAAGCCATGGCGCTGCTGAACAGTGTGACGCCTTGGCTCGAGCAGCGCGGCGTGCAGGTGCCGCACTCGACCACGGAGTGGATCGAGCGCTTCGGCGCCGATGCACGAGGCCTGGCAACCGAGGCCATCGCGCCGGCGGGTGGTCTGCTCAAGTCGGTGGTCGGCGGTATCTTGACGGCGGTGGGCTCGGCCGCGGCGGTGCTGATCGTCCCGGTGCTCGCGGTCTATCTGCTCAATGACTTCGACCGCATCACCGAGGGGGTGCGCGAGCTATTGCCCACGCGCTACCGCGAGCGGGTGACGCGCTACGCGCGCGAGGTCGATTTCGCGCTCAGCCAGTTCATTCGCGGGCAACTCACCGTGATGGGCATCATGGCCTTGTTGTATGGCGCGGCCTACGCGGTCTTGGGCGTGCGCTTGGCGATCGTGATCGGCCTGGCCGCTGGGGTTTTGAACTTCATTCCGTATCTCGGCAGCGCATTTGCGCTCTTGGCCGGGCTCAGTATGTCGTTGCTCGGCGGCTGGCACCCGAGCCAATTGCTGGGGGTCGTGGTCGCCTATGCGGCGGTGCAAACCTTCGAGAGCTTCGTGATCACGCCCCGCATCGTGGGCAAGACCGTCGGCTTGAACGAGGTGTGGGTGATCCTCGCTCTGTTCGTGGGCGGCGAGCTGTTCGGCTTCATGGGCATCCTACTCGCGCTGCCGTCAGCCGCGGTGGCCAAGATCTTCGTCACCCGCGGTGTCCGCCGTTATCGCGAATCTCAGCTGTATTTGCAGCCGCGGGCGGAGGCTCCGAGTGAGATCGATGTGGCAGAGCTGCCCACACAGACGCCCAAGCGCCCATCGAGCTGAAGTTGTACCCCGTAGTTCCGTGCTCGATCGGCCGTAGGCTCCATTGTACGATGGCAAGCAGCATGTTCGCTTCGCTCCGCTTCCCGTTGACCCTTCGCTATGCATTGGCCACGGCCGTGCGCGGAGCCGTGCTCGCCGCACCGGCGTTACCCGTCGTGCTTTGCGCGCGGCCAGCTGCGGCAGAGGACAAGGACAAGAAAGAATTGTCCAAGGCACGCGCTCAGTTTCAACGCGCGATCGAGCTAGAACAAGCCGGGAATTACACGACCGCGCTCGAGCAGTTTCGTGACGTGGGCCAGGTGCGCATGACGCCGCAGGTGCGCTTTCACATCGCGACGTGCGAAGAGAAGCTTGGCCGTTTGGTGACCGCTTTGGGCGGCTACCAGCTCGCATTCGCCGACGCCGATAGCGTGGGCGAAGACTTCAAGAACGAGGTCAATGGCGCCGTCACGCGCTTGCAAGCCAGCATCCCGAAGCTCGTGATCGAGCGTGGTAGCGGTGCGGAAGCGGCCGAAATCCAACTCGATGGCGTGGCGCTCGGGGCAAGCTCGGTCGGCGTGCCAGTGCCACTCGATCCTGGACCGCACGCCGTGACCGCGAAGGCCCCCGGCTTTCTGTCCTTCAATCAAACCGTGAGCATCGCGGAGAACGAAGAGAAGAAGGTCGAAATCGTGCTCACGCCCGAGCCACAAGAAGTGCGCGTCGGCTTCGGCCCCGGTGGCGAAGGCGAGAAGCCGAACAAGAAGCTCGTGCCGTACGTGATTGGCGGCGTCGGTGTCGCGAGCCTGATTGGCTCGGGGGTGCTCTTTGCGCTGCGCCAGAGCACGCTCAGTGACTTGGAGAAGAAGTGCGGTCCGGATCGCAATCAGTGCCCGAGCTCCGCGGCTGGTGAAGTGTCGAACCTGGGCCTGTACAACGTGACCGCGCAGATTGCGCTGGGCGTGGGCGTGGTCGGTGTCGGCACCGCCGTGACGATGCTCGTGCTTCAGCGCAAGCACGCGCCGCCGCCCACCACGAGCGGGATGACGTTCTTACCGAGCGCGCCCAACAGCGCGCTCGGGATGTCATGGGTCGGGCGCTTCTGAGCGCGCGCCGGCTGGGCCCAGCCTAGCCGTCAAAAGCCTGGATCTTGGCGCCATTTCGGCGCAGGCGGCTTGGTCACGGTCGTGGCTGGCTTGGCCGAGGCGGACGGGGGCGGAGCGACCGCGGTCGCGGGCATGGGCGTGGGGCGCGGTTGGGACACGGTGGGGCGCTGCGTCACCGGTGCGGCCGATTCGACGGCCGGGGGCTCGACGGGCAGCGCTTGGAGATCCACCGCAGAGGCGGTCGGGGTGGGCGCCTCGGTGGGCTTTACCTCGGGCGCGGCCGTTGCGACGGGTGGCGGCTCGACCGTGCCCGCGTCTTTGTTCTGAAGCGCAAACACGGCCACGCCCAGCACGAGCAGCGCGCCGGCGATCGAGAGCAACACGACGCGTCTGCGACGTGCGGCCGAAGTCGTGACTTGCGAGAAAGTGCTGTCGGCTTGCAGCTGGCTCGGGCTGAGCCCCAACTCGGACAGCGTGGTGCTGGTTTGTGAATGGGTGAGCGAAGGCTCTTGCTTATCGGCGCGTGGCCCTTGCTTGTCGGCGAGGGCCAAAGCTTCGGCCAACGCCGCGCGGCTCTCTTCGCGCTTGTTGCCGAAGAGCTTGCGCATGAACGCGCCGACGTCTTCGTCCGTGTTCGCGCGCTCGGCGACGGGTAGGCACTGATCGAGCGCGCGCTGGAACTCGCTGGCCGTCGCGTAGCGCTGCTTGGCATCCTTAGCCAAGGCTTTGAGCAGCACGGCCTCGAGCGAGGCTGGATAATCCGGCAAGAACTTGCGCGGCGAAAGCACGGGCTCGTCGGAGGCGATGGTGTACATCGTGGCCGCTTCGCTTTCGCGGCGAAACGGGTGCTTTCCGGTGGTCAGCGCGTACAGTACGATGCCCAAGGCGAAGATGTCGACGCGCCGGTCGATCGCTTCACCGCGCACCTGCTCGGGCGCCATGTAGCTGACCTTGCCTTTGAGCTGCCCGGCGACCGTCGCGCCGCCGCCCATGGCCGTCGCCTTCGCGACCCCGAAGTCTACGACCTTCGACACGCCATCGTAGGTGACCAAAATGTTTTGCGGCGAGACGTCGCGATGCACGAGGCCGATCAGCTGACCCTTGGCGTCGCGCAGCTCGTGAGCGGCGTGCAAGCCGGCCGAAGCGTTCATCACGATACGCACCGCGATCGGCAACGGGACGCCGCCCGCGGCCTTGGACGTCTTCATCAGCTGGTTCAGGGGGACGCCGTCGATCCACTCCATCGCCAGATACAGCACGCCCTCTTGTTCGCCGAGATCGGAGATCTCGACCACGTTCGGGTGCCGGATCTGGGAAGCGAGCTGAGCTTCGTCCAAGAACATTTGCTCGAACTGAGCGTCCTCGGACAGCTTCGAGAGCATCGTCTTGACCGCTACGATCTTCTGGAAACCCCGCGTGCCTTTGACGCGTGCAGCCCACACCATCGCCATGCCGCCAGCCGCGATCGGCAACAGCAGCTCGTATCTCCCAAGCACGTGCCCTTGGGCGATTTCCCCCGACACCGGGCGCGGGGGAGGGACGTTGGGCGCAGTATTCAAATCAGGCCTAAAATATTTGCAGACTCGGGCCCGGTGCTCAAGGAGCGGCCGAATCTTTTTGAGTCATCGTTCCGGGTTAGTTTGGAAGCCGTAGCCCCAAACTCTGTCACGACTCTGCTTCGGACCGCTGGAGGCGGCCAGGTGCCCGGGCATTGTGCGCGAAATGTGCAAGTTGCGCACATTGCCGCTTGTTCGCTTCGCCTCCTGCCCGGGCCAGACCGTCTCACTCGTGAACGGTGACTTTCACCATTTGAACTGGGGTCACCGGGCGGTCACCGGCGGCGGTCGGCGTGGTCTCGATCTTCTTCACGACGTCCATACCCTTCACGACTTTGGCGAACACGGGGTGCTTGGAGGCGCCCGGCGTGAACCAATCCAGATAACTGTTGTGCACGGTGTTGATGAAGAACTGGCAGCTGCCGCTGTCGGGGCGACCGGTGTTCGCCATCGACAGGGTGCCGGGCTCGTTCGAGATCTTGGCGTCTGCCGGGTGCTCGTCCTTGATCGTGCCATCCGGGCCGTTGCCCGTGCCTGCGCGGGCGCTCTTCGGATCGCGGCTGTGCGGACAGCCGAATTGGATCATGAAGCCGTTGATCACGCGGTGGAAGTGCAGACCGTCATAGAAGCCGGCCTTGGCCAGCTTGATGAAGTTGCCCGCCGTGAGCGGCATCTTGTCGGTGAGCAGTTCGATCTCGACGTCACCGAGGGAGGTGGTCAGGGTTGCAGTAGGGTTCGCCATGGGGGCGCAAGCTAGCAGTATTGGTTTGGCTGGGGAGCCCAAAACGAGCCTGGCGCAGCGGCTTCGGCTTGGCCCCACGGTGGCCCAAGGAAAACGCGCGACTGGCGCACGCGAGTGAGCCTAGGGTAACGGCAACCAGCGCAGGACGCGCTGAATTCCAGCATCCCAATAGGCCCAGTCATGTCCGCCTGGGCCCTCTTCGTACGTGTAATCGAAGCCGAGCGGGGCGATCACGTCACGGAAGCGGCGATTGCTGCTCAGCAGTGCGTCCTCGGTGCCACAGGCCTGAAAGAACTTGGGTTTGGGTCCGCGCGCGTCCGCCAGGGTGAGTGCCAGCTCCGCTAGATCACCGCCCGATTTCCGGATCCCTGCCACGTCACCGAACACGAGCGCCAACTCTTCCGGGCGTTTCTGAAGATTGGCGAGCTCGCACGACGAGGACAAGCTCGCGGCGGCCGCGAAGACATCCGGCTTGCTGAGCCCGAGCTTGAGCGCGCCGTAACCGCCCATCGACAAGCCGGCGACGAAGTTGTGATCGCGGCGCGGCGAGAGCGGGAACAGTGCGCGAGCCTTCCACAGCAGCTCGTCGCTCACGAAGTCCCAGTAGCGATAACCGTGCTTCATGTTGCTGTAATAGCTACGGTGCACGTTGGGCATCACCACTGCCAAATCCAACTCGTTCACGTAGCGCTCGAGGCTGGAATAGCGGGTCCACGCCGTCTCGTCGTCACTCAGGCCATGCAGCAGGAACAGCACGGGATGTTGGCGCGGCCCGCGCGCGCGAGCGGGCTCGGGTAGCAGCACCCGCATGCTGGATGCCATGCCCAGAGTTTCGGACCGAAATTTACAGTCGATCGAGGCCATATTCGGGGCGGGTGCGGCGAATGAGCGAGCGGTTTAGGTGTGGGCGACCATATACAGAGCAGAGACGGCGGTCTATAAGCGAGCGCCTGGTAGCTCCCATGAAGGATCTTCTCAAGACGTCGGACCTCAGCCGGGCCGACTTCAAATACTTGTTGGCACGGGCAGTCAAATTCAAGGCCAAGCCTTATCAGCGCAATACGACGCTGCAAAACGACTCCGTCGCCCTGTATTTCAACAAGCCGTCCACGCGCACGCGCGTCTCGTTCGAGACCGCCGTTACCCGTCTGGGTGGCGCTACCATCTCGATGGGCCCGAACGACGTGCAGCTCGGGCGCGGTGAAACGATCGAAGACACCGCGCGCGTGCTCAGCCGCTTCGTGCGCGCGTTCGTGATCCGCACCTTCAAGGACGAGGACGTCGAGCGTTTCGCTGCGGCCGCGTCGATTCCCGTGATCAACGCGCTCACCGACGGGCACCACCCGTGTCAAAGCGTGGCTGATTTGATGGTGCTCGCCGAGCAGCGCGGTCCGCTCGACAAGTGCAAGATTGCCTACATCGGCGACGGCAACAACGTCGCGGTGAGCTTGATGGAAGCCTGCGCGATCATGGGCACGAGCTTCGCCATCGCGGCACCCAAGGGTTACCAAATGCCGGAGCCTTTGGTAGATGCGGCGCGCCAAGTGGCCAAAAAGAACGGCTCCGAGATCTTGATCAGCGAAGATCCCGCGGAAGCCGCGCGAGACGCGGACGCGCTGTACAGCGACGTCTGGCTGTCGATGGGCGATGCCGATGAGACCAAGGCTGCGCGCCAGCAAGCCCTGGGGCCCTATCAAATCAGCGAACGGACGTTCGCTGGCGCCAAGCCAGACGCCATCTTCATGCATTGCCTTCCCGCACACCGCGGCGAGGAAGTGTCGGCCGAGGTGTGCGACGGTCCGCGTTCGGTGATCTTCGACCAAGCGGAGAACCGGCTGCACACGGCCGCGGCCATCCTGTATTCGCTCCTCGAGCGCAAGCTCGAGGGCGCCAAGCGCTGACCCAACCTCGGTTCCCGACGGAGCCGCCGAGCACCGTCCTTGGGCGGCTGTTTCGACCGAGGATGTCGCTTTTCGCCTCAAGCTCCGGCGAGATCGGCCGTTCTCCGATGCAGGATGTCTATCGCCGGCGACTTACTCACCACTGCGACTCCGGCGCGCCTGTTGTGCCGTCGCGGGACGTGGGTGCTCGAGCTCGTGCGGTTGGTGGCGGTTGACCGAAACGTGTTTCAGCCGCGCGTTCAACGGCTGGAGGGCGCCGAAGCGGTCCTTCAGCATTTGAAACGCGCGGGCGACAACCCGGCATTGGCTGCCGCCGCCAGCCAGCTGATGCGCAATTCGCGCTCGGAAGAGGAACGCGCCTTCGACGCGGTCGACGGCGATTGGGTGCCCGGCGAGCTCGCCGCGCGCCGCGACAGCACTCGGCCAAGCGCGCCACCCCCGGGCGGAGGCGGCGTCGGCGAGGTGGCGGAGCTACGGGCAGAGCTGCTCGTCTTGCGCGCGGCGCACGAGCGGCTGCGCGAACGCGTGCAGCGACTCGAGGCACAGGTTCATAGCGGCGGGCGGACGCGCGACGTGTTGTCCGTCCCACCCACGCCGTCGTTCGTGATGCCCAAGGTGTCGGACGTACCTGAGCCCGCCGCAACGCTGGCCTCCGGGGGCTCGCTGCCGGCATTTGCGCCGGGCACGCCGTCGGTGCCGGCTGCAGCTGCAGGGGGCTCGTCCGTCCCAGCGCGGGCTGCGGGGGGCTCGTCCGTCCCAGCACAGGCGGCCACGCGCGTCTCGGGCGCCTCCTCGGTCGCCCCGAGTGGGTTGGCTCTGCCCTCCGTCGCCGCCGTGAACGCGAGCCTGCACGCGCTGATCGGTGACGTGGCGACCGTGGAAGAAAAGCGTCCGCTATCGTTCGAGCCGAGCGGGCTCGGTGCGTGTTGGGTGTCGCGCCTGATCGACGACGAGGGCCACGATGTGGGCATCATCATCGCCGATTTTGCGGCCACGCTGAGCCTGGGCGGCAAGCTCATGTCCCTCGCCGCGCACGAAATCGACGCCCAACGCGCGCTCGGCACTCCGAGCGATGACGTGATCAGCGCCATGGGTGAGGTGACGAACAACCTGTGCGAGACCATCAACCAGAGCGGGCGCCTCCAGGTGCGCGTGAAGCCGATCGAACCGCTGGTTCCGGGCTCGCTCGACTGGGCCGAGAAGGCGGGCGCCGGCCTCGAGCTCGAGCTGAGCGGCGGCCTCGGTCGGCTATTCTTGTTCGCGCGCTGAAACGGTCGGCCTCGGCTCGCGCCGAGCGGGCGGAGGCCGGCGCGCCGGGATGCGCACGCGTTCAGTACGCGGGATGCGTACGCCACCACCGCCGGTGACCGGGATCCGATACACGGCCTGCTCGTGGATCAGATTCGAGCGGAGCCCGTTGGCCTCGCGAATCGCGTGCACGGTGCTGCCGTACTTCTTGGCGATCATGGCCAGGGTTTCGTTCTTCTTGGCCTTGTGGGTCAGGTACTGCTCGGGCGCCTTCACCAACTTGTGCCGCGAGAGCGAGGCATAGCAGCGCCGCGCCGTCTCTTGTGCGATGGGATTGAAGAAGCGCAAATGCAGGTGAGTCGCGTGGCCCGGCGCGTGGCGGATGATGGCGCGCGTCGCGCCCTTTCCTTGGAAAATCTGATCGAGCCAGGTCGGATCCTCTCCGATCGACAGTGCGTATTCTTTGAGCGGTTCCTGCAGGCCGTGGTCGAGCAAGATCAAGTCGATGTCCGTCTTGGCGATCAGCGCGCGGACGAACGCCCAGAGCCTCGGAAAGTCCAAGTTGTCGCGCGTGCCGCGGGCGTACCAGCGGGTGCCATCTCGATAGTAGAAGCTGATATCCAGGTCTCGCCCCGCTTGATGGCTGATGTGCGGTCGCAGCGGGCCGCCGTGGCGCGCGCCGATGTCACCCAAAGCCAGCGGAGGAGTATCTGGGAACTCGTTATGCACGGCTTGCACGGCGCTGTTCAGGTAATCGAGCGTCTCTTGTGTGCCCCAGGCATCCCCGGGGCTGACCAGCGTGTAAAGCGGCGAGGCAACGGCCTGCACGCCGTTCACCAAACCGCCCGCGTTGGGCGTCCCAACGGACATCGGACCGAGCGAAGCCAAGTCGGTGGTCACCGCGTGCTCGATGCGTTCATCCGACCAGCCGTCGAGCGGGTGGGGGACGGTCGCGCCGGAGACGGGCTCGGCAACCTCGCCGTCGTCGACCCGTTCGTCGCTTGCATCCTCGTCGTGATCGCTGTCCCCGGAATCATCCAGCGCGGGCTCGCTCGGCGCGGCCGAAGCATCGGTGGCTGCAGCCGGATTCGCCGCATGAGCGTGCGGCCCGGGATCGGGGCTCACGGGGAGCATCAGTGCGCTGCGAGGGGCACAGGCTCCGCACGCGAAGAGCAACGCCCACAGCAGGTTGCGGCGGGCGCTCACTTGACCGAGCGATACCATTCGAACGTGTGCCGCAACCCCTCGCTGATCAACACGGGCTCACCGATGGCGCGGCTGAAGCCCGTGGGATCCAGCACTGAGCGCCCAATGTCCCCCGCGCGAGGCGGAGTGAAGACAGTGCGCGGCTCTACCCCTGCGACCTTGCTGATCTGGGTTGCGAGCTCCAAGGTCGACACGTTTTGCCCCGTACACACGTTCATCACGCGCGCGGGCAGGGTGCCAGCGAGCGCCGCGAGGTTGGCGCGCGCGGCGTCGCCCACGTACGCGTAGTCACGCACGCAGCCCGGATCCCCCTCGCGCTTCATGCCATTCACGCGCAGGGTGCCGCCGGCGAGCACGGTGTCGAAAAAGATCGCGACGACCCCCGCTTCACCGTGCGGATCCTGACGGGGGCCATAGATGTTGGCGTAGCGCAGCACCACACTGTCCAAGCCGTGGTGCGTGCGGTAGACGTCGAGCAGTTGCTCGAAGGCGAGCTTGTGAATTGCGTACGGGCTGATCGGCGCGGGGCGCCACGCTTCATCGGCGAGTTGGCCCTCGGGTACCTCACCGCAGATCGCGCCGCCGGTGCTGGCGAACACGAGGCGCTTCACCTTCGTGGCCACGCACGCGTCGAGCAAGTTGATGCCGCCCAGGACGTTGACCTCACCGTCCAGGTACGGCTCACGCACGCTGACCGAGACGCTGATCTGCGCCGCCTGGTGACTCACCAGCTCGGGTTTGAACTCACTCAGCACCCCGAGCACCGCGGCGCGGTTGCGCAGATCGACCTCGAACAACGGGACCGACGCGGGCACGTTCGAACGTTTGCCCGAGCTCAGATTGTCGAGCACGGCCACAGAATGACCCGCCGCAAGGGCCCCTTCGACCACGTGACTGCCGATAAAACCCGCACCACCGCTGACCAGAACTCGCATCGGCACGTCATATAGCCGAGATGTGGGGCGCTGCAACCAGGCTCAGGGCCCTGGCACCGGTTCGCTGCAGCACCGAAACCCGATTTCCTTGTCGAGAGCGGAGCGCGCTTTGCTCGCCAGCACCGCGGGTTTGCCGTGCTCGCTCGAATTGCACAACAGGGATGGCTCACCGCTCACGACTCGGTTCGTGTCGAGGTAGCTGCCACCGCGGATCAGGCATTGATCCGTCGCGCCGCCATTCGCGGCGCAGGAGTCTTCCCATTCGGCGACGTTGCCACTCATGTCGTACAGGCCGCTGTAGCCACCTTCGCAATTGGTATTCGGGACTGCCACCGGATGGATCGCGGTGTTGTCGACGCCGACGCACTTCATGCCATCGTAAGTATTCCCGTACGGCAGCTCGTTGTCGCCAGCATGCGAGCACGCGCGGAACCACTGGCTCTGGTTCGGGTCAGCGAAGCTCCCAGGCGCGTTGCTGCCGCCGCCGATCTTGCCGCACAGGCGCTTGCCGTCCCATTTGCAGAACGCGGCTGCGTCGCACCAATCCACGCAGGCAACGGGTTGGTTCTTGAGGTTGATCGGGTCGTATTGATTGCAGCCGTTGCCCATCGCGGGCAGGTAGCTGGTGTTGAATGAACACGCAGCGGCCTGCCCGGTGGGCGGGGATGCGGCGTCGACGAACGCTTGGTACTCGACGTTTTTCACCTCGGCGCGGTCGATGCAATAGAACCCGCCGCCAGCCAGCGGGATCTCGACGGTCAACCGATGGTGCGGGTCGGGACAGACGAGCGCGCCCGCAGCGCCGCCGCTGCCGCTGCCGCCGGCGGGGGCACCAGCAACTGCAGAGCCAGCCGCGCCGCCGCCGGGCGCACCCGCGCTGGCACCACCCGCCCCACTGCTATTTCCTTCGCCGGCCTGGTTCCGAGCGCCCCCGCCCGGCGCTCCCGACGCGTTGCTGCCAGAGCCGGCGACCGCCGAGCTTCCAGCGCTCGCGCCGCCTGAGCTCGGGTTGCCGGATCGGCCGCTGGTCGTGGCGCCCGCTTGCTCGGGACTAGAACCGCCCGCTCCGGCATTCTTCCCCGCGAGCTCATAGCCGTCGAACGAAACGAAGCACCCGCCAAAGGTGGCTATCGCGAAGAACGCAAAGATAGACCCCCGAGCGGGTGATGCGAGTCGAGTGCACAGCTTCGAGCGAGACATGGCAGCCGTGCACTCAATCTACACGAGCTTGCAAGACAAGAAGATCGATTATGGCTTCGTGGTCGGCGGCTTCGGATCTTTCGGAGTCGGCGGCTTCGGATCTTTCGGAGTCGCGTCGGCGAATTGCTTGGCCTTCAGGATCTCGCCTTGGGCGCGGGTCAACAGCTGGATGGCTTCCTTGCGATGGCCGCCGAACTCCTTCTTAGGATCCGGATTCTCGGCCGCTTTCAAGACCGCGACGGCCTTGGTGATCAGGTCTGTGGCCTCGTCGAGCCGGGGGTCCGCGGCGTAGGCGGCGCCGGCAAAAAAGGCACCCGCCACGGTCAGGGCACCCGCCACGAACACCGCAGATCGCTTCATCGACGTATTTTGCATGAAAAAAGTTCCCTCCAGAAAAGGTGACCGGATGATACCGAGCTTACGCGGTATGGCCGCATTTCTTCCCAAGGTCAGTAGGCCTCGAGCGCTGCATTCCAGGCTCAGCTCACGGCCGTTTGGCCGAGCGTTTACGCCGGATACGCAAGATCCATAATCCGTGCTTTGCACGAGGGCTGCGTGCCACTGTGAGTGACGTTCGCAGATCGAAATGCGCGAGATCGTGCGTACCGGGAGAAACCTCACTACTCTGCCGTACTAGCGGGATCGAGATCACGAGCAGCATGGCCCTTCAGAAGGACATCATCGAGCGTGCCAATGCGCGGCTCGGCAGCGTGCTGAAGGGCAAGTGGCGTCTCGACGCCGTGATCGGCATTGGCGGAATGGCCAGCGTTTATGCGTCCACCCACCGCAATCAGGCGCGTGCCGCGATCAAGCTCCTGCACCCCGAGGTCGCCCTGGATGCGGAAGTGACGGCGCGCTTCTTGCGGGAGGGCTACGTGGCCAACGCGGTGGGGCACCCGGGCACCGTGACCGTGCTCGACGACGACGTGAGCGAGGACAATGCGCCGTTTTTGGTGATGGAGCTCCTGGTCGGCCAGACACTCGACACGATGCTGGCCATGGAGCCCGACGGCATTGCCGCGCACGAAGTGCTACCGCTGCTCGATCAGCTCTTGGACGTGCTCGCCGCCGCACACGACAAGGGCATCGTGCATCGCGATCTCAAGCCGGAGAATTTGTTCCTCACGAGCGATGGCCGGCTGAAGGTGCTGGACTTCGGGATCGCGCGTTTACGCGAGCTGACGTCCGCGAACAGCCCGTCGGCGACGCAGGCGGGCTCGGTGCTCGGCACGCCTGCGTTCATGGCGCCCGAACAAGCCCTGGGCCGTTGGCACGAGGTGGACGGCCGCACCGACATCTGGTCCGTGGGCGCGACAGCGTTTACCTTGCTTACCGGGCAATTCGTCCACCAAGCCGAGACGCTGCAAGAGCAGCTGGTGCTCTCGGCGACGCGCCCGGCGCGCCTGTTGCGCGACGTGCGGCCGAGCCTGCCCGAAGGGCTCGCGCAGGTGATCGACCGCGCGCTCGCTTTCGAGCGTGATGAGCGGTTCCCCCATGCGCGCGCCATGCGCGGCGCACTTCGAAAAGCCACGGGTCAGGTTTCACTCGACTCGTTCACGCCGGTTTCGCCGCGCATTCCCGAGTCCGCGCGCGTTTCGACAGCAGCGGACGAACACGGCGCAACCCTCGTTGCCCCGCTCGACGTGACGTCGGCGATCACGGGGCGCTCCAGCTCGCCCACGGGGCGGCCAGTGACGCGTTCCACGGTCATCAGCGGGGGTCCGCGCGTCGCGCGGCGGCAATGGCCGTTGGTCGCGGCCGTGGTGGTGCTCGGCTTGCTTGGCAGTGCGCTCGTGCTGGCGGTTGGCCATCGCACGAGCAGCGCCGATCCGCCGCCGGGCAGTGCTTCGCTGAGCCCACCCAATGCGCCACCGTCGCCGGACACGGCGCGCGCCACGCCCCGAGTGCTCTCGACCTCCACGCCCGCGGTGGCCGCCGTGCTCGATGCCGGAAGCAGTGTCCCGACCCTACCCACGGTGAGCACGGCGGCCGCCGTCAAACACCCGCCCGTGATCCTGCCGAAGCGTGTGGACCATTTGGCGCCCACGCCGACGCCGATCCCCAACCTATCCAAACCAACGGTCACGAAATCGCTGCTCGGTGAAGACAACCCGTTCGATCGCCGTCACTGACGGGCGGAAGGCGATGTTAGGATTCGGGGCGATGCCGACGCGCAGAAAACTCGGGCTCAGCGGGCTGTGCTTGGCCGCGGCACTGCTGCCCTGTGCGTCGGGTCACGCTCAGGAGCGCCGGGATCCGGCTGCTGCCGAGGAGCTGTTTCGGCAGGGCCGGGCCGCCGTCCAGCAACGCGACTACCTCAACGCCTGCGCCAAGTTCCGCGAGAGCAACCGCTTGGATCCGGCGCTGGGCACGCTGTTCAACATCGCCGATTGCGAAGAGAAGCTGGGTCGCTACGCGACATCGTGGACGCTGTTCGAGGAAGTCGCCCAGCGTCTAACTCCTGACGATGACCGGCGCGCCATCGCGGTCAAGCGCGCACAGGGTCTCGAGGCGCGCGTCCCACGGCTGACTGTACACCTCACCCCGTCGAGCCACGCAGACGCGTTCGTCCAGCGGGACGGCGTCGCGCTCGGCAGCGCCAGTTTGGACACCGCGCTACCGGTGGATCCCGGCGAGCATGTGGTCGTGGTCGAAGCCCCCGGCACTCAGCCCGCTCAGTTCCGAACCAGCGTTGGGGAGGGGGAGCGCGCTGAGCTCGTGGTCAGCGTCGGGTCGGTATTGGCGCCCGGACACGGCTCCGGCGCGCCGCTGAATGCCGGATCTTCCGGGAGCTCGCGGCGGGCCGCGGTGTACGTGGCCGGCGGCATCGGCGCAGCGGGCTTGGTTACCGGTGTGGTCGCGGGGTTGCTAGTGCTGAGTCACAAGAGCACGGTCAACGACAATTGTTCCGGCAAGCTCTGCAACCAGGCGGGAGTCGACGCCGCGCATTCCGGGAAAACGCTCGGCGTGGTCACCACGGTCGGCTTGGTTACGGGAGCGCTCGGGCTCGGCGCTGCGACGTATTTGCTTTTGTCCGCGCCCGCGCCCACTGAAAATGCGCGTTCGGGGGCGTATCTCGTCGGGATCCGCGCTACATGGTAGCGGCGTGAGCCCCTCATCCTCCCCTGAATCGTTAGGCCCTGACCCACTCACCATCTTCGATGCTTGGTTTGCCGAAGCGCGCGCGCTCGATCCCAAGTTTGCCGACGCGATGACGCTCGCTACGTCCAGCGTAGACGGTCGGCCGTCGGCACGCACGGTCCTGTACAAGGGCTTGGTCGACGGCGCCGTGTGCTTCGTGACCAACTACGAGAGCACGAAGGGGCGCGAGCTCATCGCCAATCCGCAGGCGGCCTTGGTCTTCTTTTGGGCAAGCTTGAATCGCCAAGTTCGCTTCGAAGGCCGCGCCGAACCGGCTTCAGCGGCTTGGTCCGACGGCTACTTCGCGTCGCGCGCGCGCTCGAGTCAAATAGGCGCCTGGGCGTCTGCACAGAGCCAAGTGATTGCCTCGCGGGACGTGCTGGAGGCACGTATCGCCGAAGCCGAAGCGCGCTTCGCTGGGGTCCCCGTGACACGGCCCCCGTTTTGGGGTGGCTTTCGCCTGGTCCCGGATCGTGTCGAGTTTTGGCTCGGCCAGGACGCGCGCCTGCACGATCGCTTCTCGTACTTTCGCGAGCCGGGCGGTTGGCGCGTGAGCCGCCTGTCTCCGTAGCGCCCGGCGCTACACGTCGACCGAGCGGCGCGGGCGGAGGCTGCGCTCGATCGTGACTTCGAGCTCTGCGGGCGGCGTGCAGAACACGGCTTGATGTCCGGCGCCTTCGGAGCGCAGCCCGGTCGGCATCTCCGGGCAGTCGTTTTTTTTTAGGAATTCACGCAAGTGAATCAAGAAGTGCTGCGCCGTGCCGTCGGCGCGCGGCCCGAAGAAATCCCAGAAGAAGCTCTTCATTGCTGTCCGCGCGTCGACTCAGGTGGCAAAGTACAAGACGCCGATCAGGATGGACCAGATCACGCCCAAGTAGTCCCAGTACTGCGCGCACAGCTTGACGCCTTCGTGGTTCGAGCTCGAGTACTCACGACGTCGCGCTTTGCCGAGCACGATGAACAGCGGGATGAAGCCGCCGATCACGTGCGCGGCGTGCAGCCCGGTCAGCATGTAGAACGTGAAGGCGTAGAGTGTGCGCGCCTCCGTGGCGACCGCGGCTGCGTACATCGAACGCCAATTGTTCATCTGACCGATGACAAATGCCCCGCCGAGTAAAAGCGCCACGCTGAGCCCGCGCTGCAACGCATCGAAACGATTCTGACGTACCGCGCGCAATGCGTAATGCATCGACACACTCAAGCTCGCGATCAAGATCGAGCTCGCGATCAGGCCCAGGGGCAGCCCGGGCATGGACGCCGTTTTCCAGACCGCATTCTGATGACGCGTGATCAGGTAGCCGACGACGCTCGCCCCGAAGAACATGGTCAGCGTGCCGAAGAGCATGATCATCGCCAATTGTTTCGGCGAAACGCCGCCCGCGTGAACGCTCGACCCGGCGGCCGCGCTCGGCGCCGCGGAAATCCGAGACAGTGGGGGTTGGGGCTCGGTCATCTTTTCGACGCGCTACTTGCCCTAAAACGTTTCCAGCGCCGTGACAACGGTGGCCGCGCTGAATATGCTTTCGGCGGCTCCGCCCGGCACTCGAGCCAGGCACCTCGACTACCCTCGTTTTCCATCAGCCGGCGTCCGTCCTCTGCGATCCGAGCTTCCTTCCCAGCGCGCGAATAGCCCGTTGAAATTCCTTGGTTTGCTGGCGCTGCTGGTGAGCGCGGGGGTGTGCGCCTCTTGGTGCATGGTGGCGGCCGATGCCTGCGTGCGCTCCGGCTGGGAGTACTTCTCCGCGGCGCGCCATGTTGCGGCGTCACTCGGGTTGTACGCGATGGTCGGCGTGCTGCTCGGCGCGCTCACGACCTGCTTGCTGTGGCTCGAGTGGCGCGTCCTCGGACGTCGTTTTACAGAGCCGGGGCGACGAGCGCTGGTAGCACGGGCTGGGGCGTACGGAGTCGTCGGTGCGCTGGCGAGCATGAGCACGGCCATCTACACCTTCAGCGGCGAGCACGTCGCGCGCACGCTGGCCCGAACCGTGGGGCCGATCGCGTTCATGGCCATCGCGGGCGGCGCGACGGCGTTCGGTGCGGCGCTGTTGATGCTCGCGCTGCGCGCGCTTCACGCCGGCAAGCGTCGGCATTTTTGGCTGATCGTGGCGCTGTTTGCCGCCTTGGGGGCGCTCGTTCTTTGGATCGACCTCACGCAGTACGTCTCATTGTACTCGCGCATTCACACGATCCTGGAGCTGAGCTCGGCCTTGATTTGGGGCGCGGTGTTTGCGCTCGGGCTGTACGACCGTTGGCGCAGCTCGCCGCGCAGCGCTCAGCTCGTACGGGGCTTTGCCTGGCTTGGGCTCGGTTGGCTCATGCTCTTCGTGTGCGTGCCGCGCATCCGGTTGCGGATCGATGACTGGCTGCGCCATGTGTGGCTGGACGAGGCCTACGTCGGGCGGGTGTTGCGCCGCGAGCAGATCGCCGAAGCCTTCCTGCGCGCGCCGCTGCATTGGCAGGGGATCTACATGTCGCGCGTGGAGCGCGTCCGTAAGCGCTTTCCGCTCGGCTCGCCCGCCACGGCGCCCGAATGGCTCGCACCGCTCAGCGAAGAGCCGGCATTCGCAGCGCAGATCGAGGCGCTACGCGAGCCGAAGCGTGGTTACAACGTGATCGTCTACTACGTAGACACGCTGCGGAACGACGTGGCTCGCGATCCTGGAGTGATGCCCAACTTGGCGCGCTTCGCCGAGACTTCGCTGGACTTTCGGCGCGCGTACGCCGCCGGCTCGGACACCTTGCGCTCGCTGCCTGCGATCACCGGCGGTAACTACGACGTCTCCTCGACTCCTGACAACGACATCCTCCGCGTCGCGAAGCGCGCGGGTTATGATCGCCATTTGGTGATCGCCAAGTCCGCGCGCGAGTTCATCGGCAAGCTGCGGCCCGAGTTTCACTTCGACCGGGCCGTCGACGTCGAGGACTACCCCAAGGACATGCAAGTCTGGGGCTACGGCGCCCAGCAGAGCACGGCCCGGCCCTTGGTCGATCGTGCGATCGAGTTCCTCGGCTCGCGCACCCATACCACCAAGCCCTTTTTGCTCTGGCTGTTCAACTTCGATCAGCACAACTGGCACGAGCTCGACACGCCGTACGTCGAGCACCTGGCGGCAGCGCACCACATCCCGATCGAGGGCGGGGGTCAGGACGCTTGGCGCTACCGCGCAATCGCGGCCGGTATCGATGCCGAGTTCGGGCGGCTCGTGAAGGAGCTCGAAAAGCGGAAGCTGCTCGAGAGCACGGTCGTGCTCTTCTTGTCGGATCACGGCGAAGCCTTGGGTCAAAACGGGTTCTGGGTGCACTCGGTATTTCTTTGGGATCAATTGCTTCGTGTGCCGCTGGTCGTGCACGCGCCGGGGCTAGGCGCGCGGCGCATCGAAACCCGCGTCTCGCTGGTCGATGTCGCGCCCACGCTCGCCCGCTACATGGTGCCAACGCCTTCGATGGCCGGCTATCAGGGAGAAGATCTGTTGGGCTACACCGTACCCAGCCGGCCACCGCGGCGCTTGCCGTTGTTGCTCACGGCGGCATCCAAGGACGTGCTGGTGCGCGTGGGCATGCTCGATCCGGTGCGCGATTGGAAGCTCGTACTTTCGTTCGAAGCGGCGCTGCCGGAGCTGTACGATCTGAGTGACAGCGAGCCCGACGAAGAAAATCTGGCAGACGCGCACCCCAAGACCACGCTTTCGATGCTGCGGAGCTTGGCGCATTCCCCGGTTTTTCCGCGCAATGCGGATGATTTCGATCTGCGTGACACCAAAGAGCAACGCGCTCAGTGGGCGAGCGAAGCGGCCGCGGCCGGAAAGAACTGAGCGCTCAGCCTGGCTCGCTGCCCAGGCGTCCGAGCGCGAATGCCGCTTCCTCGCGTACGAACGGGTCCGCGTCGTGATCGCTCGCACAGCGCAGTGCTTGCAGCGCGTGCTCGCGCGCTGCGGGGCCGATTTCGCCGAGCGCCCACGCGGCGTGCCCGCGCACGAGCGGGCTCGTGTGTGCCGCGAGCGCGCGGGCGAGCGGGATGACGGCGCGCACGTCTTTGGTATTGCCCAGCGCCACGGCCGCGTTGCGCGCTAGCTGTGCGCGATGAGTCCGGCGCAAGGCCGAGCCCTTGACCAATTGCCGGTAGCGAGCCGAGCCCAGCTCGAGCAGACCGATCAGATCGGGGGCGTTGAGGTGCGCACGCGGAGCGAGCTCGGGCGCCGACGGTTTGTGCTCGGCGCTGGCGTTGAAGGGACACACCTCTTGGCAGATGTCACAGCCGAAGACGCGCAGGCCGATGAGCGGCCGCAGCTCACGCGGGATCGGATCGCTCGATTCGATGGTCAAATACGAGATGCAACGGCGCGCATCGATCACGTGGTCGCCCACGATGGCGCCCGTGGGGCAGGCGTCTAGACACGATCGGCACGAGCCGCAGCGCGGCGCTAGCGGCGCATCGGCCGCCATTTCGGCGTCGACCAAGAGCTCCCCGAGCATCACATAGCTGCCGACGCCGGGGATGATCGTCATCGCCGACTTGGCGGCAAAGCCGAGCCCCGCACGCTCGGCCGCGGCGCGTTCGAGCAGCGGCGCGGTGTCCACGCAATGCCGCGCCAGGACGGGGCGGCCGAGTAAATTGGCGACGGCGTCCGCCAACCGGCGCAGCTTTTTGCGCATCACGTCGTGGTAGTCCTCACCGCGCGCATAGCGCGCGACGATGCCAGTCAGCGGTGGACCGTCCGCGCTCGCGCGCAGGGGCACGGCGTCGGGGGTTGCCGGGTAGGCAAGGGCGACCGCAATCAGCGTTTTAGCCTCCGACAACAAGCGCCGCGGATCGTGGCGCGGCCCTTCGAGCAGGTAGTCCATCTCCGCGTGCTGGCCGGCCTCGATCCACGCCGACAAACGCTCGGCGCTCAGCTCCAACGGATCGATGGCGGCGAAGCCGACACGCACGAAGCCCAGATCCTGGCCTGCCGCCCGGACGCGCGTCGCCAGCTCGACGGCCGACAGCGCCGTCTCCTGCAAGCCAGGCAGCGGATGATGCAGGCGCGCGCCATCCGCGCCATGGGCTTCGCTGAGGGGCTGCGGACTGAGCTCTGAGGGCACTTTAGCGGGTTCGGGAATATCTGGCGCGGCTCCGGGGTCCCAGGCGGCGGCAGATTGTGGTAACGGCGGGACCCGGTTTGGGCGTCGGGCCCGCCCACAGCATCTTCGGTAATCCCGTGATCGAGATCCAGGAACTTTACAAGTACTACGGCGATCGCCGCGCGATAGGCCCGCTCTCCACCACCATTGCCCAAGGCGAGGTGATTGGCTTGTTGGGCCTCAACGGCGCGGGGAAAACCACCACTTTGCGGGTCTTGGCCTGTGATCTGCTGCCCACCAGCGGCAGCGTGAAGGTGGCCGGCTTCGACGTGGTCGAGCGCCCGGACGACGTGCGCGCCAAGGTCGGCTACCTGCCAGACCGGCCGCCCTTGTATGACGACATGACCGTGCGCGAGTACCTCGGCTACGCCGCGCGGTTGCGCAACGTGCCCCCGGCTCAACTAAAGAAGCGCGTCTCTGATGTAGAGGAGCTGACCGAGATTGGCGACGTTGCCAATCAGTTGATCGGCTCCTTGTCGCATGGCTTCAAGCAGCGCGTGGGCATCGCGCAATCGATCGTGCACGGTCCGGAGCTCGTGGTCCTGGACGAGCCAATCTCGGGGTTGGATCCGGTGCAGATCATGGAGATGCGTGAGCTCGTGCGCGGGCTGCGCGGGGCGCACACGGTCGTCGTGTCGAGCCACATCCTGACGGAGATCAGCGAAACCTGCGATCGCATCCTGGTCATCAACGAAGGTAAAATAGCCTGGTCGGGCACCGAGTCCGAGCTGAGCGCGACGCTCAAACAAGGCATGCGCATCGGCCTCACGGTGCGTGCGCCGGGCGCCGCGGGCAGCGTGGCCGCGGACAAGGCGCGCGCCGCGCTATCCGGCTTGGAGGGCGTGCGCGAGGTCGAGATCTTGGAACCGGCCGAGGCGGGCGAGGGCATTGCCTCGCTGCGTGTGGCGGTCACCAGTGACGTGCGCGAGCGCGTTGGTCACAGCCTGGTGCAGGCCGGGCTCGGGATCTTGGAGCTCAGTCGCGAAAAGGAATTGGAGAGCATGTTCTTGGAGCTTTTGGGCGAGGGCTCGGAGCAACCGGGTCGCAAACGCCGCAAAAAGAAGCAGGCTGAGGCCGACGCCGCGGCCAGCGCCGCAGCCGAAAAGAGCGGGGGCATTTCCTGATGCGCGCGCTCACCATCGCCCGCCGCGAGCTGTATGCCTACCTCCGCTCTCCGCTCGGCTCCGCGATCATCGCCGGCGCGCTGCTGCTCGATGGTCTGCTGTTTTATTTCGACGGTTTGGATCCGAAGCGGCTTTCGGCCCAGCTTCTGACGCAGTTCTTCTATGACTCTTCCGCGGCGACGATGATCGCCGGGGTGATGTTGGCGATGCGTTTGCTCGCCGAGGAGCGCCAGTCCGGCACGATGACGCTGCTCAACACCGCACCCATCCGCGATCGCGACATCGTGCTCGGCAAGTTCATCTCGTCCTTCGGCATGCTGACGTTGATGAACTTGCTCACCTTTTACATGCCGCTCATGGTGTACCTGCGCGGCAAGGTGAGCATCGGTCACATCCTCGTGGGCTACTTGGGCATGACGCTGCTCGGCGCGGCCGTAACGGCGATCGGCCTGTTTGCGTCCTCGCTGTCGCGCTCGCAGGTGGTGGCGGCGATCATCGGCGCGGTGGTCACTGCGTCCATGATCTTGCTCTGGGTGGTCGCGCGCGCCGTCGATCCGCCGTTCAACACCTTCTTCTCGGGGCTCGCGCTGCATCACGAGAATTACCGCCCGTTCATGACCGGCACGTTGCAGCTCGATCACGTCGCGTATTACCTCATGGTCACGTACTTCTTCTTGCTCGCCGCCACCAAGGTGCTGGAGGCTCGCCGATGGCGCTGAACGAAGCTCCTGCAGGGCGCCCCGCGCCCGCTTGGGTGTTCCCGCTGTATGCCGCTGGCCTGGGCCTGGTCTTTGTGGGCGAGCGCGTGCTATCGGGCCTCGAAAAGGGCGGCGGTGCAGCGACGGCCCTGGGCGCGCTGTGTGTCGTCGCGGCGACCGGGATCCGCTTCTCACCACGCTTCAAGAGCGGCGGGGAGCGCAAGTCGATCGAGTCGCTGCTCGCGATCTTGTCCCTGACCGGATTGCTGGCGCTGGGCTTGTACTTCGCCACGACCGATTCCGGGGCCAGCAAACTTGGGCTCGATAGCCTCGCTGCGACCAAGAAAGAGCACGTGCTCGGTGTGCTGCGGGTGCTTTGGATTGCCCTGGTCGCGGTGAGCTTGGTACCCATGCTATTCGCCGAGACCGCGCTCGGTCCGATGCGCCGCGCGGAACGCCCAGAGAGCCGGCGCGTGCGCGCAGCGGCGAGCGCGGGGCTCACGTTAGTGGTGGCCGCACTCTACGGTGCGCTCTTCGTGTATGCCGCCGGTGGCGTGTCCTGGAAGGCGGATTACTCGTATTTCAAGACTTCGCGGCCGAGCGAGCCGACCCGCAAGATCGCCGCCAGCTTGGCCGAGCCGGTCAAAGTGGTCGCGTTCTTTCCGGACGTGAACGAAGTCCGCAACGAGGTTTCCGGCTACCTGCGTGAGCTGGCCGCGGGCATGCCCAAGCTAGAAGTTCAGGTCACCGATCGTTTGCTCTCGCCGAAGCTCGCCAAAGAGCTGCGCGCAACCCAAGACGGCGTGATCATCTTCGCCCGCGGCGGCGTCAATTACACGGTCACCCTGGGTACCGAGATCGAGGCCGCGCGGCCCAAGTTGAAGACCCTGGACCGCGACGTCAAAGAGCAGCTGCTCAAGTTGGCGCGCGCGCACCTGACCGCGTACCTCACGGTGGGCCACGGGGAGCTGAACGATGCCGCCAAAGGCAAGGAAGATCCGGGCCGTTCGGCGAGCATCGCGCGCACGCTCTTGCAGAAGCAGAACTTCACACTGAAGGACTTGGGCCTCGCCCAGGGCCTGGCCAACGAAGTGCCGGACGATGCCGATGTCGTGTTGATCCTCGGTCCGAGTGATCCGTTCAGCCCGGAGGAGATCGGCGCGCTGCAGCGCTATGCCGACCGCGGGGGCCACCTGTTCATCGCCCTCGATCCCGACGCGAATGGCTCGCAAATCACGACGCCGCAAGGCGTCGTGAACGAGCCGGAACGCGCGCCGGTGCCGAGCGCGGCTCCCATCTCTACAGCTCCCAAGCCTGCTCCCAGTGCCAAGCCGGCGAGCGCGGAGAAGGCGGGCGACAAGGGTAAAGGCAAGGAAGAGCCGCCCGAGCCGGCTCCACCGGGCTTGGCGGCGCTCGCAGGCCTGGCACAGCTCACGTACTCGCCGACGCTGCTTGCCAACGATCACGCTCACGTGCGGCTCGCCTTCAATAACTCGGACCAGACACGCTTGATCAGTAACAGCTTCTCGTCACACGCCGCGGTCTCCACCCTGAGCCGCAACGCTCCGGCGGCGGCCGTGGTGTTCTTCGGCGCGGGCAGCTTGGAGCGCGCCCCCGGTGCCACGGACAAGATCGACTTTGCGGTCAAGGCACCGAGCGGCAGCTTTGCCGACCGCAACAAGAACTTCTTGCAGGACAAGGACACGGAGAAAGCGAATCCGTTCAACATCGCGGCTGCCGTGTCGCACCCGATCACCGGTCAACCGCCAGCGCCGGCGCCCGCGTCCGGCGACAAGAAGCCCGGCGACAAGAAGCCCGAAGCCAAGGAGATGCGCGCCTTCGTCGTGTCCGACACCGATGCCTTCAGCGATTTGGTGATGAGCAACGTGCGCGGCAATCAGTACTTCTTGGTCGATGCCGTGCGTTGGTTGGTGGGTGAAGCGAGCTTCGCGGGGGCCGAGACGAGCGAGGAAGACATTCACCTCGAGAGCACGAAGCAGCAGGATCTGAGCTGGTTTTATGCGACGATCTTCGGTGCGCCGTGCGCGGTGTTGGCCGCGGGCGTGTTCATCAGCCGCCGCTCGCGCCGCGTCGCAGGAGCCAAACGATGAATCCGCTCTTGAAAGGTCAGCTTTTGCACCTTGGTTTGCTGGGTGTTGCGGGCGTGCTCGCGCTTGGCGTCTGGACGCGAGACGACGACGGAAAGCTAGCGTCCAAGACCACCGAGGTCGAGGTCTGGGGCGGCACGCCGGACTCGATCAGCTCGCTGAGCTTCGAATCGCCGACTCGAAAGGTTCGCATCGAGCCGAAGAAGGACGCGCTCGGGCGTTGGTACGTGGGCACCGTGGACAAAGACGAAGCCGCCTTCATCACGCCGCCGCACGGAGCGGACGCGGGCGCCGCGCCGAACCCGCCCAAGCACACGACCGTACGCTTCGTCGCCGTGAAGGCCGCGGACGACCTGTTGAAGACGCTCGCGCCGCTGCATGCGCTGCGCGCGGTCGGAAAAGTGGAGGGCACGCGTGCCGAGGAATTCGGGCTCGACAAGCCGGAGGGCACCCTGAAGCTCACCGTCGATGGTAAGCCCCAGAGCCTCGTGATCGGCGGAGCGACGCCCGGCGGCAGCGAGCGTTACGCGAAGGCCGGCTCGGGCGACGTGTTCGCGATCTCGGGTGATGTCGTGCAGAGCCTGCTGTACGCCGAGTCGCGCTTGCCGGAGCGCGAGCTACAGCCATTCAAGCCCGATGAAGCGACGCGAGTGCGCGTCAGCAAGGCCGGCAAAACGCGTGAGCTCGCGCGAGTGCCGGACAAGAAGGACGGCTGGGCCGATAGCGCCACGCCGTCCAAGCTGGACGAGACCGCGGGCAACTGGATGACCAAGCTCGGTCGCTTGCACGTGCAAGATTGGGTGGAGAAGCCCAGCCAGCCGCTCGCTGCGGACAACACCGTGGTGCACGTGGATTACTTCGCGGGCTCCAAGGCGCTCGGGAGCGTCGACCTGTACAAAGTGGCCGGAGAGAAGGGCAGTGAGTACTTGGCGCGCTCCGAGTATGGGCGCTGGTACGCGCGCGTGGTCACGAGCTCCGCCGAGCAGGTCGATCAGGATCTAGGCTCGCTTCTCAAGTAGCGGAAATTGCACGCGACTTGCTAGCCTGGAATGCGACACTGAAAATGTCGACCGGGGTGGCCGTTGATCGCCGTGAGCATGCTCTCGTCGCTGCGTTGGTTCTGCTTGGGCAGCGGTCTTCTACTGCTCGCCCCATCGCTATTCGGGCAATCGCTGGGCGGCGCTGAAGCGTTGCCGCTCGGTGTGCAGGAGTGCGACACGCGCTGCCAAACGAAGGAGACCGACTGCGATCTCGCTTGCGACCAAGTCGCTTCGTGCGTCGACGAGTGCAAGAAGGCATCCGAAGCGTGCACCCAAAAGTGCCGTGAAGCGCCGCCACCATCACCCGCGCCGGTTGGGTCCGGATCTGCCAAACCTCCCGCACCAGGTGCGCCCAACCTCAAGACCCCAACCGACAAGAAGGCGCCTCCCGCCAAGCCCGCAGCGCCAGCCAAGCCTGCGGCGCCGGCCAAGCCCGCACCGAAGAAGCCTTAGGGGTTGGGCTCGGCTTGAATCACTTCGCGGGCGCGCCTGCGGCAGGCGATGGTCCGAGCGGCCCGCGCGCGCTGCCGCCTTCCTTGAGCGTCACGCCCCCGTAGGGCTCGACCACGGGCAGCTTGGCGTACAACGCGTCGTAGGCTGCTTTGATCTCGGTTAGCTTCTCGGGCTCGGTCGCCGCCAGATCGGTCTCTTCGCCTGGGTCTTTGCGCAGGTTGAAGAGCATGAATTTGCGCTCTTTGATCACCAGCAGTTTGTAGTCGCCGAGGATGAACGCGCGGCGAGGGGGGTTGTGCGAGTCTTCGGTGAGCTCACTCAGGATCGGTTCGCGGTTGTCGGGCGCGGCGCCCTGCAGCTCGGGCAGCACGCTCTTGCCCATGAAGCTCGGCTCGGGGGGCAAGCCCATGATGTCCAGGATGGTGGGCGCCAAGTCGATGTGCGAGCGGCGCTCGTCGATGCGCCGCGGCTTGATGCCGGGCCCCGAGACCAAGAGCGGGACGCGCGTGAGCACTTCCCAGATCTCGAACGCATGCTTGTAAAAGCCGTGCTCGCCGAAAGCCTCGCCGTGGTCGGCGCTCACGATTAGCACGGTGTCTTTCCACCACGGCTGAGCGCGGGCAAAGTCGAGCAATTTGCCGAGCCATAGGTCCGTGTAAAAGACTTCGTTGTCGTAGCGGTCGCGGTTTTTGTTGCCGAAGTCGGGCGACTCGGGGTGCTTGTTGTATTGGTCGTGGGGATCCATGTAGTGAGCCCACGCGAAGAACTGCTTGCCGGTGTTCTCCGTCTTCGAGAGAAGTTTGATGCCCAGCGGCGTCATGTCCTGGCTGGTGATCGAGTTGTCGGTCTCGGGATCGAAGCGGATCCCGGGCACGAACTGCCAGGTGTCGAAGCCTTGCTCGAGCCCCGCGCTGCGGAAGTACAAATGCCCGTGCCAGCTGGTGGTGGGGATGCCGTGCTCGTGCAGCACCTCGGCCAAGAACAAATCGGATTTGGGGTAGGTCGCGAAGAAGTAGCCGCTCCGGTACAGCGTCGACGGGTAGCGGCTGGTCAAGAAGCCAGCGACGCTCTTGGCGGTGTAGCTCGAGAGCGCGTACTCGTTCGTGTACACCACGCTGTCTTCAGCCAGCTTCGTCAGGTTGGGTGCAATCGCTCGCGGGTAGCCGGCCCATGGCATGTCCGCGCGCAAGCTGTCGATGGTGAGCAGCAGCACATTGCGTGGGGCGTGTGGCGCTTCGACAGCCGGCGCGGCGCTGGTGCCCGCGACGGGCGCGGCCGGCCCACTCGCTGAAGCTGAAGCGACCGGCGCGGCCGACGCCGCCGGGGCAGGGGGCTCGACTTTCTCCTTGCAAGCTGCGAACACGCCGCTGACGAGCGCGAGGCCGGTGACGCAGCTGAGGAAGACCGGAACCCGGCGTGAGGGGCGAGCAGTCCGGATGTTTGGGAGACTGATTTTCTTAGGAGTGGTTACTGACACGATAGGAGGTGCTCCACGGGCCGGATCCGGCTCCGGCGCAGCGGGCGCCACAGTAGAGAACAGGCTTGGATTGGGCGACAAATTAGCGCTCGAGGCGAACTTGCCTGACGAGCTATTGGGGCCCCTTCGACTTCCGAATTCGCAATCCGTATTTCAATATTGAAATACAAGACGGCAATCCCTCAGTCTAAGTGACGGTTTCCGTGCGTCAAAAAACCGGCACGGTGCGTGCACTAATGTGCGCTTGGCAGCAGCCCGAGGTGTCCCCCCCCCTCCGCCCGGGCTGCTGCCCTTTTTTTGTCTTCGTAACGCTCTGAGCAGCCAAGGTTTCGCCGATTTTTAGCCGTTACCGGCTAGTTCGTGCGATTTCGCTGCTCGAGATGCGAAGAGCCAGCGTTGCTGTAGTCCTGCTAGCCGGCGTTGGCTGCCGCCGCGATCCGACAGGCGAGCCGCCGCTCACCCGCGTCGTCGAAGCCAGCCCGCCGGCCAACTCCGCGAGTGCAGCCGCCGCGAGCAGCGCGCGGCCTGCGCCGAGCGCGCCACGGGTGACCCTCGACGGGCTCGTTCACGAGCCCGCTCCCGCCGATGCCAGCGGCGGACCGCGAGTTTTCGCGAAGGCACTGCGCGCTTGGGTGTTTGCGACGCCTTCGGCCGCAGCCGCCAAGCTCGGGTACCTGCGAGCGGGCGCTTGGTCGCGCAGCACGAGCAAGGCGGCGGGCTTCGACGGTTGTCCGGGCGGATGGTTTCATATCGAACCGGAAGGCTTCGTGTGTGCGGGCCCAACCGCGACCACTGATCCCAACGACCCCGCGGTCGTGGCGACGTTGGGCACGCTGCCGGATGTTTCGCGGCGCCTGCCGTATATTTACGGCACGGTTCGCAAGCCGGGGCCCGTCTATGCGCGTGTGCCGAGCGTGGCGGAGCTCGGGCAAGCCGAGCCTGACCTCGGGGAACGGATGAGCGCGTGGCTCGCGGCCGACGGTGAAATCGGAGCACGGTACGCGCCCCAGGTGTGGCTCGGTGGCGGCAAGGCGGGCCTCGATGCGGAACAGGCGTGGGCGGCGCACAGCAGCGATCCGCTGCCGAAATTCTTGGAGCTTGCGGCCAAGTCGAACAGCGGACCCGCCGTGGCCGAGCGCATGAAGCCCAAGGTCGGCTATTCGTTGCTCGAGACCTTCTTGAGCAATGGCCGTCGCTACGGCGTGACCAGCGATCTCACGCTCGTGCCGATCGATCGCTTGCGTCCGATCCAGGGCTCGAGCTTTCACGGCGTCGAGGTGGGCAAGGACGTGGCTCTGCCGTTCGCGTTCGTGCGCTCGCCGGATGCGAAGTATTGGGAGTACGACAAGCGCGCCAAGAGGTTCCGCGAGGCCGAGGCCGCCGAATACCGCGCGGCCGTGCACCTGACTGGCAAACAGCAGTTCTTCCACGGCCACCTGCACTTCGAGGTCGACGGGGGCAAGTGGATCAGCGATCGCGACGCTTCGCGCATCGATCCGGCCAAGCGCATGCCTGCGTGGGGTAAAAACGGCGAGAAGTGGCTGGATATCAACGTAACCAAGCAAACCCTAGTGGCCTATGAGGGTACGCGGCCAGTGTACGCGACGCTCGTTTCCAGCGGCGAAGCCGGGCTGGACGATCCCGAGCACTCGACCGCGACGAAGCGTGGCATCTTTAGGATCCACACGAAGCACCTGTCGACGACCATGGCGTCCGACGAAGTGGGCGAAGAGTTCGAGTTGCGCGACGTGCCTTACGTGCAGTACTTCGAAGACGGCTACGCGCTACACGGCGCGTACTGGCACGACCGCTTCGGCGTGCCCAAGAGTCACGGCTGCATCAACTTGGCGCCAGAAGACGCGCGGCGCCTGTTCTTCTTCACGGAACCAGAGGTGCCGCCCGGTTGGCACGCGCGGCTATTGCCGCTGAAGGGCACCGTCGTCTTCGTGCACGCCTGACTCACCCGCCCGCTGTGCCCGCCTCGAGCGGCGAGCCGCCAGAACCGCCGCTACCGCCCGCGCCGCTCGTTCCGCCGGTGCTGACCGCGGGCTCGCCCGCTGCGCCCGCGCTCTCCGAGCTGCCGGCGCTCCCTGCAAGCCCAGCCGCCCCGCCTTCCGCGACGACGCCAGGAGACCCGCCCGCGCCTGCAGCACCGTCAGCAGTGTCGCAATTCGTGGGCAACTCCAGCTGAAAAGACTCTTGCGCCGAGCCCATGCCGGCGTCCCCGGGGTTGTACGGGTTGCCCGCGTCGTTGATCAGATCCGCGCTCAGCGTGTAGGTGCCCGCTGCGAGCTGCGGATCTCCGCCGGTCGGAAAGAACGAGCTGAGATCCAAGCTGATGCCGGCGCTGGCGAACTCTCGATCGATCAGGGGCTTGTCGTGCGTCGCGTCACTCAAGCGGATGCGCACGCGCCCGCACTGCGTCACCGGGCACGCCCCCGGCTGGCGTAGGTCCCAAAACTGAACGTTCAACGCGATCGCGATTTGGTAATCACAAGCCAGCACGGGCGAGCCGGGGACCAGCAGACTGCCGGTGCTCTTCTCGTCACAAGCAAGCGCCTTGTCGCTACCCAACAGGTTGCCGGTGCTCGCGGAAATGCCCTTGATGCACAGCAGCGCCGGATCATCGAAACCGGCGGGGAGCGGCGCCGGGTCGTTCGAGCAAGCGAAGGCGATGCTCATCGTGAGCGCGCCCGCTGCGAAAGAGCGAACGGCGAGTGAGCGAGTGGAGCGGTGGGCAGGGCGTATCACGCGGCGGAGGCTAATGCTTGATTCGTTGGCCCGCAATGCGGGTCCTGCGATCGGCTCCTAAAGGCGAACCCGGCACAGTTTGGCCTCGAAACGGCCCTTCAGGCTGGTCGCGGGCTGCTCGGCGTCGCCCGCGAACTCGAACCCGAGCATGCCGCGGACGCGACCGTCGGGCGTGTTGCTCACGGTTTCCAGCACGACCTCGCCACCGGGCGGCAGCACTTGGCTGCGGTGACCGAGACGAACCGTGGGCAGCGCGTAGGCGCGCTCCGGACGTTGGTCGCTCCCTCCGTGTGCCTCGTGACCTGCCCAGACGAAACTGCCCGGTGCAAGCTCGCTGTCCACTGGCACGCTGATCGTCACGGTAGCGCTCGCATCCGCGTCACCGGGCGCGCTGAATGACTCACAGGAGGCCTGATAGCTGGTGAGCGTGAGCTTCAGCTCGCGACGCTCACCGGGCAGCACGAGGTACTCCGCATAGCTCGAGATGGGTCGAAACTCGACGTGCGCGCTCGGCTCGGGTCCGGCGACGATGTACACCGAGTCATGCTGACGCGGATGGCATGCGTTCGAACCCAGCAGCGCGCCGCACGCAACGACGCTCCAGGTGCTTAGGCCGAGAGCTCGGCGCGGGGTCGTTCCAAAGACAGGGGCCACGGGCGGTCGCGCAGAGGTCTACTGGCCCGGGTCAGCGCGACTCGCGCTTGGCCAACCGTCGGACGCTTGCGCGGATCTTGCCGCAAGCAAGCGGCCAATACCATTGCCAGATCCTTGTATTCGGGGATCTGCGCGAATGCGGCCAAACGATCCGGCCAGCCGTCGTGACTGACGTGCAGGGCGAGGATCGTGGTTTCGTCCTCCGCGTCGAACAAGAGCTCGGCCGTCAGGGTCTCGTACGCCATGCAGGCAAAGGCATAAATGTCTGCGGGCAGGGGGGACGGCGAGTAATCGGCCGGCGCGCTGCCCAGCACCTCCGGCGAGCAATAATCGAGCGTGCCGCAGCCCGGACGCAACTTGCGCCCGCTCAAGCCGAAATCCACCAGCACCGGGGTTTCGCCGTCACGCAAAATCACGTTCGAGGGCTTGAGGTCCAAGTGGCCAATGCTGGCGCCGTGCATGGCCTCAACTCCGGCCAGGATGCCATCCAAAATCTGGAACGACTGCTCGCTCGAGAGCGAGCGGCTGCGGATCAAGCGATCCAAACCGAGGCCGCCGATGAGCTCCATGACCAAGATCGGCTTCGGACGGGCCGCGAGATCGAAGGTCACGAAGCGCGCCAGGTTCACGTGCTGCGGCAAAGACAAGAGCGCTCCGGCTTCCTCTCGGAACAGCTGCAAGAACTCCTGCTCCGACAGGCTGCGCGCGGTCGTGGGATCGTAGGCGGGCACCTTGAGCGCGAAGCCTTCGGCCTTGGCGTTCTTGCGCTCTTCGAGGCGGCGCGCCATGAACACCGAGCTTGCCCCACCGCCACCGAGGGCGCGTACGACGTAGAATGCGCCGATCGTCTTTTGCGGCAGTAGCCAGTCGGGCAGGGCGGTGCGCCGCTTTTCGAGCGGCAGTGCGAACACGTCGCTGGAGACGGAGACGGGAAGGGACGACACGCGCTCCAGCACGCGCGAGATGGCCACGCCGATCGCGACGGGCAAGTCGGCGACCAGCTCTTGAATGGCCATAGCGAACTGCTGCGGCGTGGACGGCACGCCGGAGCGCACGGTGCGCTCGATCAAGGCGGAAGTAGGCGGCACGTCGCCGATCACTTCGATGGCCATCGGATCTTCTTCGACGATCCGGCGCAACGCGCCGGAAATCAAGCGCCGCAGCTCGCCGACCGAATGCTCGAGATCGTTCAGCACGTCCGCTTCGCCGCTCGAATTTTCGATGAGCTCGGTCTGCCCGCGCGCGTGCGCGACGGTTTCCAGCGCCCGGCCCAGGCGCTGCACGACGCGGCGCAGGGCTTCGCCGCGATAGGAGCCGCCCGCGCCCAGGCCGCGGCTCAGCTTGGTCACGCGCTCCGCGACGCGCACCGGATCTTCCAAGGGGATGAGCCGCACGCTCTCGCCGTCGGTGACGTCGTTGGAGTCGACGTGGGGGTTCAGGAACGCGACGTATGCCTCGAGCACCGCGCGCACGTCGGGGTTGGTCGACGCTTCGGCGATCGATTCGAAGCTCTGATGCTCGACCAAGAAATGAGCCACACTGAGCAGCAAATCACTGGGTTCGGAGACGCCTTCACGAACCGCCGAGTCGAAGCTGCGCGCGAGCGTCGCACAAGCGATGCGATGCACCAGCACGTCCGGGCGGCTCGCCAAGCGGCGCAGCATCACTTGCACCGCGCGCCGCACCCGCCCACGTACGCTCACGTCGTCTTCGCCACGGGCACCCTCGAGGTCGACCAGGTGCAGCAGGGCCTTCAGCCGGCGTTGCTCGCCGAGCGCTGCGCCATTGGAGTGCTGCGCGTGCTCGGCGCTCGATTCGGCATCCAGCACCCAGCTGCCCAAACGATCGTACAAGCGATCGATGTCTGGCGCGGCCGCGTCGTTGTCGCCAGGGCGCCGACCGAGCATCAGCAGCTCCGAGAGGCGCGGGGTCTCGAGCACCCCCAAGTCGAGATCGGCCAAGGCGCCGACCACGTACGGCAGCACCTGCAGATCGTGCGGATCGTGCGAGCCGATGAAATCCATGGCCCGATGGCCCGCGGCCAACGCTTGGGTCGCCAGCTCGAATGCCGCGCGCGCGCCGCGCGTCTCGTAGGCGCAGAGCGCGCGGCGCACGGCACCCACGAGCTCTGTCTCTTCATCCTGTTCGCGATCCAAGATCCGAACCGTGCGCTCGGCGACGCCGCGCAGGACCGAGGTCTGGGCTTGCGCGCGCGAGGCCAATGTCTTGCGCAGCGTTTTGGCGGCCGCTTCGCCGAAGGTTTGGCTGGCGAGATCACTCAGTAGCGTGGCGACGGCTTCCGCCACGTCGGGGCGGCGAGTGGCGGCGATCACGTCGAGCAGGGCTTCGGCGGTGTCGGGCTCGGCCTCGATGGCGCGCGGCAGGCCGAGCACCATGGTGGCCACGATCCCCGGATCGTGCTGCGCGATCGGCCCCTCGATCAAGCGCTTGCAGGCGCGAAACGCGCCGTCCGGATCGGAGGGCAGGGTACCGACGAGCGAGACCGCAGCGCGCCGCCACTCGGTCGGGCTCAGGTTGGGGTCGAGCGCACTGTCGATCTCTTCGCGCAGCCCGTGATCCACGGTGGAGAGCAAGCCGCGGGCGACCGCCGCATGGCGCCACACGAGCGGCTCGCGATCGCTCAGCAGCGCTTGATAAATGCCGTGCACCGGCTCGGCTAACAGCAGATCCTTCGGGTGCGGATCGCCCTGTTGGGCGCGCACCACCGCTTCGCGCGCGGCGTGCTCCATGAGCTTTGCGGCCAACCGGCGCGCCGGGAGGGTACCGCTGCGCGCCCGATCGAGCCAACGTTCGCGGAGCTCGCGGCGCGTGACCAAGGTGAGCGCCAGCGCGTCGGCATTCACCGACGATCCCACGGGCAGATCGAAGAGCAAGCCGATGCGCGCGCGGATCGGCGCCGCCTCCAGCGGCTTTCCGGAGCTCAGCGCCATGCGCGCCGCCACCGCCGCGAACGTCCCCGCGCTCCCCTCATAAACGCGGGCAAACACTCGCCGGCCGAGCTCACGCCGGGGCTTGCCTTGAGGCAGCGCGGCCGTGATCTCGTACAGCGCGACCGCTGCCGGCCCTGGCGCAATCCAATCCAAATCGTCGACCAATCCGCGTTCGAGCGCGATGCCCATGACGCGGCTCAGCACCTCGGGATCGATGCCATCGAGCGGTGGTGGGCCCGATGCACCGCTGCTCTGACCCAGGGCAGTGATCGCCTGACGAAAATTGGCGCGCCGCTCGGTCTCGTCTTGAACGCGAACCAGGGTGGCGAGGGCTTCGACGGGGTTGGGGCGGCCGCGCATCGGTGGGAGCTCACTAGTCTACGGTCAAAATCGCACGAACCCACGGCATTTTTGCGCGTCTCACTCGACCCGACGCGGCCAGCTGTGCGCATTTGGAACCGCAGGTGCGCCTCGCACATCGTGGCGTTGACGTTGCTCCGTCCAGTGAAGCTCACGAACGTCTGCGAACGACCGTTCACGTCGCGTGCGTGGCCGGTCCACCACACAGCCCTTGGTGCTTGCACGAAACCGGGCAATTCGCTCGAAACTCGAGCTTGGCCTGGAGTTTGTAATCAGCTGGGGACCGCGTCACAGGGAGAACGCCCACAATGTATTCAAAGACCCGCTTCAGGCTCGCTGGCTGCGCTATGGCTGCTCTTTCGCTGGGCGTGATGTCCGGCTGCACGTTGGAGAAGAAGGACGACGCGGGTGAGTTCCGCGAAGCCGTGCCGCAGTCACAATCCATTGCTTTGTCCGGCCCGGACGCGAGCAGCTCTGGTTCGACGGCAGCCGCGGGGCCTTCGCAGCGCACGTTGGCTACTGGACCCAGTACGCCGTACGCGAAGTGGTACGGCTTCACTCGGGACATGCGCGACGGCGTGAATGCGATCACGGGGGCAGTGTTGGGCAGCGTGTGGCTCGTCGTGCAAACGACTCCCACTTCGGTGAGCGCGGATTCTGCGACCTGGGGCCCGTGGGACGACGATCAGCTCTCGCCGGCGCGCTATCGTATTCGCGTCACGCGCGTTGCGCTCGACGAATACGATTACGTCTTCGAAGGCCACAACCGGGCGTCCACGGTGGATACCGACTACCAAACGGTGCTGACCGGCCACGGCTACGGCAAGCCGCACGCCAAGCACGGTCAGGGCACGTTCACCATCGATCTGGATGTGGCAAAAGCGCTCGACCCGTACAAGCACCAAGGCAAGGACGACTCGGGCAAAGTGACGGTCACCCACGTCTTGCCGCACGAGTTTTCCGAGAGCTTCGGCGCGCTCCCGCGCACGATTACGGCCGCCGTGACGCCCGCGGGTGAGGCCCATTACACCGTCGAATCCCAGGCAAATACCGACCATACCGGCGCGATCCACGTGGATGCGCACGTCGACATCGACGAGCGGAAGAACACCAAGCTAGAAGACGTCGTGATCGACAGCCGCTGGGCCGCTTCCGGTGCTGGGCGCGCGAACATCGCGATCGCGGGCGGGGATTTGCCAGCCACTATTCCGATGGTGAACGCCGTAGAATGTTGGGGCACGGACTTCATGCAGAGCTACTACACGGACTCGGTGAGCTTCGCGCCGACCACGGGCGACGTGAACGCTTGCGTGTACGGCGACCAATGATCGCGTAAGCTTCACTTCATGACAGGGAGTGAAGCTTCGCGACCGGTCAACGAGCCCGTGCGGGCCTATGCACCCGGCAGCGCGGAGCGCGCCGCGGTGGACGCCGAGATTCAACGGCAGCGCGCCGCGCCCCGCGATCTGCCGTTGGTGATCGACGGCGCGCCGGTGTTCGGCGCCGCGCAGTCCTTCAGCGCGCCGCACGAGCACACGCTCGGGCTTGGGCAGTACTCCCTGGCCGCGCCGGAGCACGTGCAGAGTGCGATCGACGCCGCGCTGCTCCGCAAAGCGAGCTGGGCCGAGCAAAGCATCGCCGAGCGCGGCCTCGTGTTCCGCCGCGCGGCCGCATTGCTCTCCGGCCCCTGGCGGCCGCGCTTGCTCGCCGCCACCATGCTCAACCAGAGCAAGACCGTGCACCAAGCGGAGATCGACGCGGCGTGCGAGCTGGTCGATTTTTTCAGATTCAATGCGGCCTTCGCCGAACAGATCGCCGACCAGCCGCTGATCTCGACGGCCAGCGAGCAGAACCAATTCGAGCTCCGCCCGCTGGATGGCTTCGTGTACGCCGTGTCGCCGTTCAATTTCACGGCCATCGCCGGCAACCTGCCGACTGCGCCCGCGTTGCTCGGCAATACCGTGGTTTGGAAGCCGTCGCCGCTCGCGGCCTTGTCGGCGCAGCTCGTGCTCGAGCTGCTCAGCGAGGCTGGCTTGCCGCCCGGCGTGATCAACCTCGTGCAAGGGGATGCCGCGGCCATCTCGAGGCAGGTCTTGGATCATCCGGATTTCTGCGGGCTGCACTTCACCGGCTCGAGCGCGGTGTTCCAGGGGCTGTGGGCCGGGATTGGCGAGCGCATCGGGCGCTACCGCAGCTACCCGCGCTTGGTCGGCGAAACGGGTGGCAAAGACTTCATCGTCGCCCACCCGAGCGCGGACGTGACGGCGCTCGCGGTGGCCATCGTGCGCGGCGGGTTCGAGTATCAGGGCCAGAAATGTTCGGCGGCGTCGCGCGTGTATCTGCCACGTAGCCTGGCGCCCGCGGTGGAGGCCGCGGTGCGCGAAATGGTGAGCCAAATCCGCGTCGGTGATCCGACCGACGATCGCAACTTCATGGGCGCGGTGATCGGGCGCGCCGCGTACGCGCGCATCACGGGCTACCTCGACCGCGCGCGGCTCGATGCCCAGTGCCGGGTTGCCTGCGGCGGCGGCGCAGACGACGCCATCGGCTTCTTCGTCGAGCCCACGCTGATCGAGGTGAGCGATCCGCTGCACGCGCTCATGCGCGAAGAGATCTTCGGCCCAGTCGTGAGCTACTTCGTCTATGAGGACGACCGCTTCGAACGGATCTTGACCGTCTGCGACGAGTCCACGCCGTACGCGCTCACCGGCGCGGTCTTCGCGCAAGACCCTGCGGCCGTCGAGCTGGCCCGAGCCCGGCTCAGGATGTCCGCAGGGAACTTCTACATCAACGACAAGCCGACCGGCGCCGTAGTTGGACAACAGCCGTTCGGCGGCGCGCGCCTCTCGGGCACGAACGACAAAGCCGGCTCACCCTGGAACCTGATGCGCTGGGCCTCACCGCGCGTAGTCAAAGAAAACCTGAAACCGCCGCACGACTTCAAGTATCCTTTTCTCAGAAGTTAGACAGCGCGCGCCGATCATGAGCAGCACCGAAAGCAGCACGGGGATCTTGTTGGTGGCCCACGGCACCGTCGCCAATTTGGCTGATTTGCCGGCGTTCGTCGCCCGCATTCGCCATGGCCGGCCGCCGCCTCCCGGCTTGATCGACGAGCTCCGCCATCGCTACGAGGCCATCGGCGGCTCGCCGCTGCTGCGCGTCACGGCCGAGCAAGCGAGCGCGCTCTCCGCGCGCACCGGGTTACCGGTGATCGTGGGTATGCGCCTCTGGGAGCCGAGCGTGGAAGACGCATTTCGCGAGGCGGCCAAGCGCGGGCTGACGCGGCTCGTGCTCGTGCCCCTCGCGCCGTTCAGCGTGGACGTGTACGCTGCGGCCGCTCGGCGCTCACTGGAGACCGTGCGCGCCGAGCTGGGCGCGGCAACGCCGGAGCTCGTGAGCTGCGCAGCGTGGGGCACGGAGCCCGCGTTCATCGAGGCGCAATACTCGGCGCTCAGCGCGCACCTGCAGGTGGATTCGCGGAACAGCGCGGTCATGCTGACCGCGCACAGCCTGCCGCGCGCCGCGATTCGGGCCGGTGATCGCTACCAGGCCGAGGTCGAGGCGAGCGCGCGCGCCATCGCCGAGCGCTTGGGGCGGCCGTGCGAGCTCGCTTATCAAAGCCAGGGCGCCGACGGCGGTGACTGGCTGGGCCCCGATCTGCGTCAAACCTTCGAGCGCCTGCTGCAAGCCGGCGTGCGGCAAATCACGCTTTCGCCGTTCGGCTTCCTGGCTGATCACGTAGAAACCCTGTTCGACCTGGATATCGAGGCGCGCGCCTGGGCGGGCGCCCTGGGCCTCGGCTTCGAACGCGTGCCGGCATTGAACACCGCGCCGGGCCTGATCGAAGCCCTGGCCAACGTCGCATTACGCGCCATCGAGCCGGCCGCGCAGAACGCGCCGCTCGCGCCATAGGCGGCGCGCCGCCCTTGGTCTAGGCTCGGAGTTGCAGCATGAAGTACTCGATCCCGCCGCTCCGCCTCCGCTTGCTCGGGCTGTTCCTGGTGCTCGTGCTGGGCGTCGGTTGCCCGTGCGTGCGCAGCGCCGTCAACGCCAGCCCCGGTTTGCGCTGGTGGTTGTTCTCCAACTTCGGCGCGCAGCGCATGTGCCCCGAGATGCTCAAGCGCGGCGTGCCGCTCAAGCTCGTCCCGAACGGCAACACCGTGGGCCGCTTGTATCCGGATCAGTGCAACTACCAGGTCAACGACCAAGCCCAGACCGTCACGCTAAGCTTCGGTGGCACCGGTTCTGCGTGGACCCCCATCGCCGGCCGCGTGGGCTTCTCGGTCCGCACCTCGGTCGAATACGGCATGGACTTCTACATGGCCGAAGACGCCATCTACGTCTGGGCCAAACCCACCAAAATCCCGTTCGGCCCCGAATTCAAAATCGCAGCGATCGAAAACAAGCTCGTCAACTGGGCCGCGCAAGGCCCCGCGGGCTACATGGCCACCACCTTCGGCTCCCAGATCGCACAAAGCCAAATCTCCAGCGGCTTCACCGTCATCCATTCGGACGACGGCGACGAGTTCGCGCTCGGCATGCTGCAACCGCCGCAACACCCGCCCAAGCCGTTCAACATTCCCCCCGGTGGTCGCTACGCTTTCGTGAACGACACCACCGAAGTGCGCGCCGAGCAGGTCGACATGATCGGCCCGTTCGAAGTCCTCGAGAATGGCCAAGCCCTCTTCTGCCGCTTCCGCCTCACCGGTCCGACCCTCGATGTCCTCGTCCTCCGCCGCGGCACCGCCGATCTCTGGCGCAGCGGCTTGCAACTCGGCGCCGCCCTCTCGCCGCCCCCCGAAGCTCCCGTGATGCAATTTCCGCTCATGCCAGGCAACGAGCAGCGCCAAAAAATCCCCCTGCCGCCCGGCCAATACTACGTCGTGCTCGATAACAGCTCCAAAGTCGGCACCGTCAATCCCCCCTGGAACCCCCTGGGCGTGGTCGGCGGCAACACCGCCGTCGTTGCCCACGTGGTCGAGCTGGGCGACGCCAGCGACAACTTCTGAGCCCGACGTCCTCAACCTGAAGCCCGCGCCGCCCCATTCTCCGGATGGGTTGGGGTAGCGGGCCTAGCGCCCACACGCCGCCTCAAAGCCCACAGCAGGCCTCCGCGCTTTCCCAAAGCAAAGCCGCCCATAGCGCTGATTGTGAGCCCGACACCGAAGCCGCAAATTCGCAGCCGAATGGTCACGCCCCACCGCCCAAGGCGTGACGTGATCTCCGCCCCTGCCTGGGGCACCCCAACCAAGAAAGGTTCCTTTGCGCGAATAGCCGAGCGGCGGATTCAGCCCGCTCTCAACGCGCCTCGGCCTCGGCGCTGACTCGCCAATCGACGGGCAAATCCAGAAACCCCTCCAGACACAGAAAATCGTACAGCTCCGAGCACATCACGGCGCACGTCTCGCTGAAGATGTGCGGATCGGTGAAGAACTTCACGGTCTCGTCGCGAAAATCTTCATCGCCTTGTTGCTGCTCCGTCAAACGTTCGAGCAGCTCGTCGCCGGCGAAGAACACCATTTGTTGCATGAACAGCTGCTCCCACTGCGCGCGGAAGGCAGGGAAGCGATCGGCCAGCACCTTGTACGAGACGCTGTTGGCTTGCTGCGCGGTCTTCGCGACACGCAAGGTGACCTTGGCCATTTGCTCGACGCGCGGCGGCAAGTGCTTGTGCACGAAATCGGCGACCACACCGGTGTAGATCGTCATCACGCGGTTGAGCTCGGGGGAGCGGCGGGACAAGAACCCGACCTGCAAGTCGCGCTCCATTTTGGCCAGCAACTGCAGCGTCAAATCGCGGATTTCGTCGCTCGAATAGTCGAAGCCCTCGAGCTCGGCGCGCAATCGGTTCTTGTACCGCGAGAGCACGTAATACACGCCTTGTTCAGCGTGGAAGATCGTCTTCTCTTTGTCGCCCTTCGTCTTTTCGTGCAGCTCGCTCTCGAAGAACAGCTTGGCGATGCGCCGGCCGATCGGTTTCAAGATGCGCGTCGTGTATTGCGACTGCGGCGCGAAGACGCGCGTAAGCAAGGCCGTAAACGCGCGTAGCTGCTGTTCCTCGCGCTGCTCGGGGCTCTGCTTTTGCGCGAGCTCCTTGCTGGCCGCGGCCTGCATCGCCTTGAGCTCGGCCACGACTTGGGCGGTGATCGCGTCGAGCTCTGGGCTGGTCTCGAGCTCGCCTTTGTAATGCACGATGCGGGCTTGAACCTGCTCGTTGAGCAACCCCAGGGCCTGAACGGCGAGCGATTCCTTCTGCACGTTCGTCATGGGTGCAGGCGGGGGAAGCGGCGGACGCGCGCCTGCCGGCCCCGCGGGCGGGGCAGGGCGCCGAGGTGGTGGCGGGCGAGGTGGCGCCCCATCGCGAGGTGGCGGCTTCGGCGGAGCGGCGTCAGTCACGATCGCTGAGGCTACCGCCGGTGCCGCTTGGTGTATACCGGGAGATCCGGAGGAGCCATGCGAAAGACTGTCGCTACCGTCACCTACAGCCACCCGCAACCGCCATCACGTTCGGCACGTTCGGCCACGTCGTCTGTCTCGTCTGCCTCGTCTGCCCGTTTACGCTCACTCCTGACGGGTGCGCTGTGCTGCGTCGCGGGCGCACTCAGCATGGGCTGTGCGCACGCGGATCTGCGCGTGGACGGCTTGCCGTTGCGCAAAGTCGTCGTGTATCGAAATGGCGTCGGCTACTTCGAGCGCTCCGGCGAAGTCGATGGGGAGAAAGTGCAGTTTCGGATGCGGCAGCGCATGGTCGGAGATTTTCTGGCCACGCTCGCGATCGTGGAGCGCGGCGGCAGCTCGGTGCACGCGGCGTCGTTCCCGCTCGACGTATCGGCGGATGACCCGACCGCTCCGGATCCGCAGTTCATGCGCATGCTGGAGGCTTGGGACCACCCCGAAGTTCCCCAAGACTCGCGGAACAACGGGCGCAACAAGCTGCGAGACGTGATCCTGCGCTTGGATGGTAAGCAACACGAACTGGCTGTCGGCTACGTCGCAGCGACGCCGGTTTGGCGGCCTTCGTATCGGATCGTGGTGCAGGACGGCGGCGCAGATCTGCAAGCGTGGGGCATCGTGGAGAACGTGTCTGGCGAAGATTGGAAGGACGTCGAATTGGCGTTGGTCGCGGGCGCGCCTTTGGCGTTCGAGTCGACGCTCGGCGATCCCGTTACGCCACCGCGGCCAGTCGTCACCGACTCCGGTGAGGTGATCGCTGCAGTGCCGGAAGGGGTGACTTCACTCAACGAGCGCGCGGGCGGTGACGTGAATCGCGTGGGGCCGCCCACGGATGCCCCTGCGCCTCCGCCTCCGCCGCCCGCGGCCGCGCCTGCGCCAGTGGTGGAGGAGAGCGCGGCCGCGTCGGGCTCCGCCGGTTACGGTTATCGGTTCCAAGCCGGCGCGCCGGGCACGCCGAGCCCGAAGAAATCCGCGCCGGCCCGGATGCGCGCGTCGAAGCCGATGGCAGAGCCGGAAGCGGCCGACGACGCCAAGCGCGACAAAGACGAAGAGCGCCGCGACGCGCTCGATAACCTGAGCAAGGTCGGGCTGAGCGCGCCGCGCCAGATGAGCGCGCTGGCTGCCGTGTCGGTCGGCTCGGGCGCGACGCGTTACGTGCTGCCCGTGCGCGTCACCGTACCGGACTCGAGCGCCACGATGGTGCTTTTGATCAACCAGCGCGTGCCCGGCGAAGCCGTGTTCTTGTTTGCGCCGGACGGCGGCGTGCCGGATTCTACGTCGCATCCGTTCCGAGTCGCGCGCTTCACCAACGCGACCAGGGGCTTGCTCGAGCGCGGGCCGATTGCGGTCTTCGAGAAGGGCGCTTTTCTCGGGCAGGGCATGCTCGATCCACTGCCGCCGCAAGCAACGGCTACCGTGCCGTTCGCGCTCGAGCGCAGCTTGGCCGTCGAGAGCGAGACGCGAAATTTGGAGCTCGGCGCGCGCTTGTTCAAGATCGAAGCCGGCGAGCTGTACGTGGAACGCGATAGCGTGACGCGCACGATCTACAAAATCAAAAATGGCGGGGACAGCAACGCCAAGCTGCTCGTGCGCCATCCGCGCCTCGGCGCCGCGCGCCTGTACAAACCGCCAGCGGGCACCGAGGACAACCTGGGCGCGGGCAACGCGCTCGTGCCGATCTCGGTGCAAGCCGCGGGCAGAGCCGAGCTCACCGTCGAAGAGCGCCAGCCGACCCAAGAGAACACCAATTGGCTGTCACCCGTCGCGGACGAAGCCGTGCGCGCGTACCTCGCAGACCCCCGCGCCGATAAGGCACTGGTGGCCGCGTTGAGCAGCGCTTGGGCCCAACGCGACGCCTTGAAGAAGGCGAGTGACGAGCGAGACTCGCTGATCCAGAGCCAGAGCGAGCTCGAAAAATCGGCGCGCGAGACGCGCCTCAGCCTGGAAGCGATCGAGAAAAACAAGCAGGCCGGCGATCTGCGCGCGAAGCTCACGACCCGGCTGGGCGACGTGACCAACCGCCTGGACGGCATCACTAAAAAGCTGGTCGAGCTGAACATGCGGACGTCCGAGCTGGAAGTGCGCTTCCGCGACGCCATCCGGGAGCTGCACCTGACCGCGCCGCTGCCGCCCAAGGATTGAAAATCGGCGAAATACGCGAGCTTGTGCCCGCGGGGGCCCCGGTGCCGCAGTTGACAACGCCGGGGCGCCGCGTCACAAAAGGGCCTCGGATGATCGCGCCTGCCGAAGTCGAACGCCTGCTCCGTGCGCGCTTTGCCGACGCGGAGCTGGAGCTGGTCGACCTGACCGGCACTCAGGACCACTACCAAGCGCGCGTCGTCTCAGGCGCGTTCAGCGGTAAGTCGCTGATCGAACAGCATCAACTGGTGTACGGCGCGCTCGGGGCGGCGATGAGCGGCCCCATTCATGCTTTAGCACTCAAGACCTACACGCCCGAAGCCTGGGCAAAAGTCAGCGGAGGATCCAATGGACGAAGCCTTACGTGAACGCATCAAGACCACCATCGAGAGCCACAAAGTCGTGCTCTTCATGAAGGGCAACAAGAACTTCCCGCAGTGCGGGTTCTCGGCTCAGGTGCTCGGCATGCTCAAGCAGAACGGCGCCGAGTTCAAAGACGTGAACATCCTGGCGGACGCAGATCTGCGCAGCGGCCTGAAGGAGTATTCGAACTGGCCGACGTTCCCGCAGCTGTACGTCGACGGCAAGCTCGTGGGCGGTTGCGACATCGTGACCAGCTTGAACGAGAGCGGCGAGCTGAAGAGCGTGCTCGGCCTCGGCTGAGCAGCTCGGGATCAGCGGTCGGCGGTGAGGCCCATCGCTCGGGCGACGTCCAGGCTCGAGCGTTGGGCACGGTTCGCGTCTCGAAACGGAAAGGTCAGCCGGCTCGGCATGTGCGGGCGGCCCGAGATCATGCCCAGCTCGCGCCCCAAGAGCGTCGCGGATTTCGCGCGGTCGACCCCGGCCGTGGCTTTGTTGATGGTGTCGAAGGCCTGACCCCGGCGCGTGGCTTCGTCGCCACTGCCCAGCACTTCGGGTTTGAGAACGGGCAGATCGCTGTAGCCGGCCATGAAATAGACGAGGGAGCCCAAGGCCGCGCCCGGGGTCGCCCCCAGAAACCAAGAACCGATGGAGTGCGCGTCTGGGTTCGCGCAATGGGCGAACAGCGCGCCATCCGTCGCCCGCAACGCGTCTGCCAGCGCGTCAGCGAGTAGCAAGTAGTCCGAGCGCAACTCTTCGCTGAAGTAAGGCGTGACGTACGGGCCGGAGAACACGAAGCGCACGCCGCTCAGCTGGCCCGAGCCCAGCGCGGGCAGCGCGTGCACCGCGACCTGTGCGTCGAAACGTTGCGTCAAGATCAACGACTTTGCGTTCGGCCAAACCCAGGTGCTCGCCGTAGAATCGGACTTCGGGCGCAAGAAGGCGCTCAGCGCGGGGGCGTGGCTGAGGTCCTCGGGCGCACCTCGGCGTAGCAAGACGAGCTCGACTTCCCAGCCGTCGACGTCGGCGGGGCCGATGCTGGCGCCGCGCGCGACCCGGGCGCGAACTTGGTCGCAAGGGCTGATGACGGGGGCGGCCGGTTCGCGCTTGAGATTCTCAGAGGCCGCGCTGGCGGGCGCGCTGCCACCGAACAATTCACTCAGCTTGGCCCAAGTGGCGCCGCCATTCGGCGCTAGCAGGCGATGCGCGACCAACAGCGCAAGGCCCGTCGCGAGGACGACGAGTAGTGGCGCGATCACCGAATACCAACGCGGGCGGTTGGAGAGCCGTTGCGGCCGCGCCACGACCGGCGCATTGGCCGGCTTGGCGAGCAGCAGCTCGGCGAGCTGGCGAGAGCGGCGTTGCCGCAGATCGTCGGGCATGCCCTGCCACTGTTCGAGCGTGCCCTGGACCTCCGCGCGCGTCTGTGTAGCGCCTTTGCCCAGCACGAGCCACGCGCCTTCGGTGCGCAGTGCGGCCCGTTGCCCCAACAGCGCGAGCTCTTGCTCCACCCATCCTCGAACGGCTTCGACGAGTTGCTCGTCACTGACCTCACCCGTGACCACCGCCCGAACCATAGTCCGATCGCCCGGAGCGAGTCCACGGCCCGCGCCGATGCTAGCCTCGAGGGATGGTGCGCCCCCTCATTCTATTGAGCAACGACGATGGCTACCGCGCGGCAGGCATCAACGCGCTCCGACAGGCCTTGAGCGAGTTCGCCGAGGTCATCGTGTGCGCGCCGGAGATCGAGCAAAGCGCGACGAGTCACGCGCTGAGCGTGCATCGCGCGTTGCGCCTGTTCGAGCCGGCTCCCGGAGTGTTCTCGATCGACGGCACTCCGGCCGATTGCGTGTACGTCGCCCTGCACGGCAAGACGCGCATCCTGCCGCGCTGGCCGGACCTGGTGCTGTCGGGCGTCAATCACGGGGTGAACCTCGGTGACGACGTCTTCTACAGCGGCACGGTGGCGGCCGCGCGCGAGGCGGCGCTGAAGGGCATCCCCGCGCTCGCGGTCTCGACGCCGCACGACGCCGACATGGACCGCGCCGCCGATCTCGCGCGCCGAGTCAGCCAAGCCTTGCTCTTGCGTCCGGTAACGGGGCCGCTGCTGCTCAACCTGAACGTCCCAAAAGGCTACAGCGCGCTCCGCGCTGCGCGCCTGGGACGGCGCATCTACCATGACGTGGTCGACTTTCGTCGCGACCCGCGCGGCCGCGAGTACCTGTGGCTCGGCGGTCCGAGCGCCGAGGCGGAAGCCCTGCCCGGGTCGGACACGGAAGCCTTCGACGCGGGCGTGGCCAGCTTGACGCCGCTTTCACTCGATCTATGGGCCCGCGAAGCCGACGAGGTCGTGGCGCGCGTGCTCGCCGACCTCGCGTGACGGCAACGCCACGTTGCCGGCAATCGCCGATTTGGTCGCGCGATTTGTGAGTTTGGCTGCGGCCGACTAACATGCGGGCATGGCCGTCAGAAAGGGCACCTTCGCCAAGCCGAGCAAGCCCGTCCCGGCGCGCTCTCAGCCAACCCCGCGCGGCGTGGAGGTGAAGAAGGCCGCCGAGCTGTCCGCCGTCAAAGCGCTGCACGTGGACGCAGGCCCGATCTTCGACTCCCTGGCTTACGTGCGCGGCCTGGTCCGCGAGGTGCCGGACTTCCCGCAGCGCGGCGTATTGTTCCGCGACATCACGCCGCTCCTCGCCGATCCGCGCGGCTTTCACATCGTGCTCGACACGATCGCCCATCGCTTCGTGGGCGAGCAGGTCGATGCAGTGGTGGGCGTCGAATCGCGTGGCTTTATTTTCGGTGGTGCGCTGGCCGCGCGCCTCAACACGAGCTTCGTCCCCGTGCGGCGCCCCGGGAAGTTGCCGCATCGCACGGACAAGGTGAGCTACTCGCTGGAGTACGGGGAGAGCGAGCTCGAGATGCACCGCGACGCCCTGCGCGAGGGCGCCCAAGTGCTAGTGGTGGATGATTTGCTGGCCACGGGCAGCACTGCGGCCGCTGCGGGTGAGCTGGTCGATCGTCAGGGCGCGTTCGTGATCGCGTATGCGTTCGTGATCGAGCTGGGTTCCTTGGGCGGGCGCGAGCGGCTCGCCCCGGCTCCCTGCTTGTCGATCGTCCGTTACGATTGACGGCTGGGAAACGCGATCACCTCTGCGATCTCTCGCGCGCCCGTGGCCAACATGAGCAAGCGGTCGAAGCCGAGCGCATTGCCGCCGGCGCGCGGCATGCCCGCGCGGAGGCCCGCGAGGAACGCTTCGTCGATGGGGTAGACCGAACGGCCCTCGGTGGCACGACGGGCGCTGTCCTGTTCGAAGCGCGCCCGTTGCTCGGTAGCGTCGGTCAGCTCGTCGAAGCCGTTGCACAGCTCGACGCCGCCCACGTACAGCTCGAAGCGCTCGGCCACGCTCGGATCGTCCGCTGACAAGCGCGCCAGGGCTGCTTGGTTGGCCGGGTATTTCCAGAGGATGAGCGGCCGTGCTTCAAGGGCCAGGGCCGGCTCCACGAGGTTCACCAAGAGCTCGAAGTAGCGGGCCTCGTCGCTGTGTGCGAGATCGACGGCGTCGGCGATCCCCGCGTGCTCGCGGAAGGCCTCGCGCACGGTGACGCGAGGGAAGGGGAGATCGAGTGGGTACACTTGTCCGGACGCGCCGACCAAGTGCTCGCTGCCCGACACGGCAAGTGCGACTCGCCGCAGGAGCTGCTCGGTATCCGCGATCACCGCTTCGAGCCCCGCAAAGGCGCGGTACCACTCGAGCATGCTGAACTCGGGCTCGTGCCAAACGCCGAGCTCGTCCCGACGGCTGGCGCGTGCCAGCTGATACACCCGCGGCAGGCCGCCAACGAGCAACCGCTTCATGTGCAGCTCGGGCGAGGTGATGAGATAGCCGCCCGCGGTCGGGATGGCGTCGAGGTGGAGATCGACGCCCGGTGCCGGCACGCGCAGCGGCGTTTCGACCTCGAGGAAGGCTTCGGCAGCGAAATAGGCGCGCACCGCACCCAGGGCGCGCGCTCGCGCTACCAGGTTCGCGCCCACGCCGCGCCAGGCGAAGCGCGCGAGCTCGCCGTCGCCGCGCGGCTCGGGGCAGACTCGGTGCTCGATCACTTCGGCATCGCTGAGCGATTGCTCGACGTACTGCCCGTCGATCACCACGAGATCGCCGGGCGACAGCGGTGTGGCTTCGCGCAGGGTCACCCGAACCTGAGCGAGCGCATCGACCACTGTGCAGGAAGTGCCGTTCAGCGAGCCGACTCGGCCGGCAACTCTCACCCGCCCAGCGCTTTGCTGTGGGCGCAGATCACTCGGCGAAAGTGGGCCCACTTGGGTCATCCGCCGTGGAAGGCGCGCACCGCAAAGCTCGCGATCTCCGAGCCCATCCAGGGTGCCATCAACGCCAGCACCACGGCGACGACGAGCAGCCGTGGCAAGTGACCGAGCGTGGCGTCCTGAACCTGGGTCGCTGCTTGCAGCACTGCCACGAGCAGGCCGACGAGCGCGGCGATAGCCACGACCGGCAATGATACGGCGACCGCGAGAAGCAGCGCCTCTTGACCCAGGGCAGCCAGCGCTGACCCGGACGGCATGTCAGGCGCCTCCGGCGCCTGCCTCAGGCGCGGCGCTCGAGTCGCCCGCGACGCCAACTTCACCACCGGCGCTCGCGCCGCCACCGCCCGTGCTCGCACCGGAGGTATTCTCGCCGCCGCCCGTGCTCGCACCACCGATTCCGGCGGCCCCACCGGTCGCCGGAGTCGTCACGGGAACGCAGCGCGCATTGGTGATGCGGGTCGGGTTGCAACAGCGGTAGGTGCCACTCGTTTTGTCGATCAGCTGGCAGGTCAGACCGTCGTCGCAATCAGAATT
>JBEQTH010000079.1:0-62272 GCA_040348785.1 Myxococcales bacterium
CGGTTACCCGGACTCGCTCGCGCGCGGCCTCGGGCTGCTCGAGCTCGCCTGCATCGCTTGCTACGTGATTCCGCGCACGGCCGTGCTCGGAGCCATCCTGCTCACTGGCTTCTTGGGCGGCGCGATCTCTACCCATTTGCGGATCGGTGACCCGTTCTTCAGCCACACCGTGTTCCCGGTGTACGTCGCGCTCATGGTCTGGGGCGGGCTTTACCTGCGCAACGAGACGCTGCGCGCGCTCTTGCCAGTGCGCAAATGACGCTTGGTGCTGACTTTAGTACGACTTGGTCACTTCCGTCCCGAGATATTAGAGGCCGCGGCGGCCGTTGAATATTGGCCGTGCAGCGAGCCCGGACGTCCCGCGTCACCTCCGACTGTCGAGGCAGCAGGCGCCCGGTCCCGCCGGCTCTCTCGTTTACTCGTGTCCGCTCGCGTCGATCGTGATCTGCTGCTGCTCAAGAACTGACTAAGTAGTGTTAGGGCCCGCGAATGGCTGAGTCGGTCGATGATCGCGGTCGACGCGCCCGGCTGGCGAGGCGCGACGAGGGCGGCAGACTGCAGGTATGTAACTGAACCGCAACGAAACCAGCCGGGATGCATCGACCGCGAGAGCGATCGACTTGGCCATTCGCAGGCCCTTGGCTCAACGCGCGAGCTCCAAGTACAAATCTTCGTACGCACGCGCCACCACGCTCGCGCGATGCCGCTCCGCCAGCGCCGCGCGCTGCCCGGTGAGAACGTGCTCGGCTCGGCCCGCGTCAGCCAGCAAGCGAGCCGTGACGTCGAGCCACGCCGTAACGTCCAAGCTCGGCACTTTCAGCACGCCGCGCAGATCGCGCAGCGGACCCTGATCGAGCGCGATTACCGGTACCCCAAGGGCCATCGCTTCGAGCAGCACGATGGGCAAATCGACCTTGCCCCACAGATCGTCGACCGGAAAGATGAGCGCGGCGGCTCCGGCGACCAGCGCCAAAATATCCGGCGTGTTCTCGACGAAGCGCGTGTTTGCTCGGGGCAGCCGAGCCGCAAGCCTGGCCGCGATCTCGGCCGCGCGCGGCGTTTTTTTGCGGTACGCGAACACCGTCAGCACGTTCGGGCCGGCGCTCGGCAGGCGCTCGGCGAGCGCAGCGCTGGTTTCGCCGCCGGAGCTGGTTTCGAGATCGCCCGGATACAGAACGTATCGCTGTTCGGGGTTGAGGCCGAGCTCTCGGCGCACCCGCGCCACGGCCGCCTCACTCGGCGCCGTGAGCTCTGGAACTGGCGGCGGAATCACGGCCAAGCGCGGCGCTGACAGGCCGGAGCTGGCGTAGCTGCTCTCGATTGCCTCGCGCGTCCATGCGCTCTGCGCGACGATCACATCGCCGAAGAACAACGCAGCCGGATCGGCGAAGCTACGCGGCGGCGAGGCCACCGTTTGCACCACGGGTACCGAGCGGACGCGCTTCATCAGCCGGCCCGCGCCGCTGGTGCGCGCGTTCGGCGCAAACACGAAGTGCCAAACGTTGGCTCGAGAGTGCAGCAGCACCCAGCTCGCTGCTCGCAAGTTGGCCGACAAGGCGGGCGTGAAGCCGCCGGGGGCGCCATAGGCGGCCGCCGAGCGCACCGGCAACGCGCCGGGGAAAGGCTTGAGATCCGGCGCGCCGGGTGTCGTCAGGACCGTCGGCTCGACTCGCGTGAGGTGCGTGGCCACGTCGCGGACCAAGCATTTACTGCCGTCATGAAAGGGCGGCGCGATGGGCTTGGAGATGAACAGCACGCGAGGCGGCACGCGCGCGACGTACAATCACGAGCCCGCTGTGACAAGCGTGCGCGCGCTCGGAGGCCAACAAGCGGCTCGAAACGAGCGCGCAGTGCGGCTTACAAGCGCGCAGCGGCGAGCAAGGCGGGCGGTGCGCGACGCAGCGCGCTCGCGATGGCGGCTTCGAGCACGGAGCGGCGCAGCTCCGCGAGCTTGTCGGCATCGCCCGAGTCCTGCTCGCTGGCGGTCGCGCTGGCACGGCCGGAGACCTTGGCCGCAATCGACTGCTCGGGCATCGTGTGCAGCACGTACTCCACGCTCGCGGAATACGTGATCGAGCGGCCTTCGCGTGAGGCTTTGAGCTCGGACACGTTGCCAGTCACCATTACGACCGGCAGCGTGCTCGGTTTGGCGCCGCTAGTGCTCCCGCTGCCGTCGGCCGCCAGCACCCGCACGCCAGGCAGCTCACTCAGCTTGCGGCGCGACGAATCGGCGAGCTCGTTCTCGATTTTCTTCGATTTGACGCCCGACTCGTTCTTCATGATGCCGATTTTAATCAGCACCTTGGGCTTGGGCCCCGTGGTGCGCTCTTCCTCGAGCGACTTGATGGCCGCCTGCACCTGCGCGCGCACGGCCTCCGAACGGTCGCCGCGGTGGGCCTTCAGCACCTCGAGCGCCTTCTGGTCGCCCAGGTTTTTGAGGGCGGCGGCAGCGGCCGCACGCACCGAGGCGTTCGAGTCGTTGAGCGCGGCTTCCAGGGGGGCCGCGGCGTCACCGGTGAGCGACTTTCCGAGCTGGAGCGCGGCGGAGACGCGGACCCGGAAATCAGTCCCGGTTTTGAGTTGGTCGACGAGCTCGTCCAGGCCGGGAGTGGCCAAGGCGGACGACACAGAGAACAGGACTGCGAGCGTGAGGAGCGAACGGCGGGACCAGTGCATCAATGTACTTTCGAACTGTACTGATCATCTGCCTCGCCGGTTCCTCCGAGCAAGCGCATTTCCGAACGCCGTATCAGTTAAGTACGCTGCCGGCAGCGGCTATGACACATGTCTGGGTGCTGGGCCGCGATCGCATTTCGAGCCAAAACTCCGATGCGCCGTGCAGCGCCTGCTGGCGTGTCGCCCCAGCCTACATGTCGGCGTCGCGTCGCTGGCGCGCAAATGAGCGGTCGCTTCTAGAAGAAACGCACAGCTCTCGCGCGCAGCGAAGTGTTTCGAAGCGCGCGGCGCGCGCTTCGAACGTCTAGAAGGGAGAGATCAGTGCAAGAGCGAGCTTACCTCGGTGTCGAGCTCTTGCTCTTCACCCGAGTGAAACCCGGAGTGCACGAAGCGCACGACACCGCTCGCGTCGATCACGTACGAGGTGGGCATGGTCGGCGGCTGATAACTCTTGGAAGTGATCTGTCCGTCGTCCCAAGCCAGGGGAAAGGTGGCGCCGGTCTCTTTTGCGAACTTGGGGATGCCCGCCGGATCTTCATCGACGCTGATGCCGATGACCGCGACCTTGCCGCCGTACTTCTGAGCCAAGCGCTGGTATGCCGGGAACGACTCGTGACACGGCGTGCACCACGTCGCCCAAAAGTCGACCACGACCACTTTGCCCGCGTACTCGCTCAGGCTGACCTTTTGCTTGCCACCCGGGGAGGCGAGCTCGAACGGAGGTGCGGCGGCGCCGAGCAGCGGGTGCTGCTCGTCCGCCGAGCTCCTCGCGCCGCTACCCATGGAACCGCAGCCGAGCCAGCTCAGCGCGAGCGCTACGCTGACCGCCCCGTTCCGGACCGAGCGTCGATTCAGGCCGTTCACTTGGCTGTCTTCTTAGCGGCTTTCGGGTCGTCGGGGCAGCCGTCTTCGTCTTCGAAGTGGTTCTTGTTTTCGGGCTCGTCGATGCACTCGTCTTGCGAGTCCGGGATGCCGTCGTTGTCGTTGTCGAGATCAGGGCAGCCGTCGGTGTCCTGGAAGCCGTCGGTGTCTTCGGCCTCTTCCGGGCACTTGTCGCGCGAGTCGGGCACGCCGTCGTTGTCCTTGTCGGCTTCGTCCGGGCAGCCGTCTTCGTCCTTGTAACCGTTCTTGGTCTCGGGCTCGTTCGGGCACTGATCGGAGACGTCGGGAATGCCGTCCTTGTCGTTGTCCGGATCCGGGCAACCATCGCGGTCCTCGAAGTTGTCTTGGTCCTCGGCTTGGTCCGGGCACTTGTCTTGCGCGTCGAGCACCGTGTCGAGATCGTTGTCCGGATCGGGGCAGCCGTCCCCGTCCTCGTAGCCGTCGCGATCTTCTTTGTCGGTCGGGCATTGATCGAGCGCGTCGTCGATGCCGTCCTCGTCGCGATCGCGCTTCTCCACGGCGTACAACACACCGAGGAAGCCGCGGAACTTGGGCACGCCCACGCCTTCGACGATCGCCGTGCCGGCGCCCAGCGAGACGGTGACTGGCGAGCTCAAGGGGTTGATCTGAAAGCCGCCGTCGAGCTCGAGCGTGTTCTCGCCAGCTACGGACGAGAAGCGCGTCGTGCCGAAGCCGTCGGCAAGCACGCGGAACACGGGACCGATGCGGTAGCCGGCGGCCACGCTGTAGCGCGCTTCGGAGCCGACCGTCGTTGCCCCGACCGAGCCTTTGTCACGGAAAACGCCGGTGATATTGGCGCCCACGGAGAGCGGGCCTTTTTCACCGTCCACGATCAAGCGCAAGCCTGCGCTGGGCAACGTGTCGCCCACGTACTTGTCCTTGGCCGTCGCGTGGCCGAGCGGACCGGTGACGAAGCCGGCCACACCGAGCACGAAGGGCGAAGTCACCTCACCATAGGCGCGGAACTTGGCTTCGAGCTGCGCATCACCCAGGCCGGCGGTGTTGATGCCAGTCTTGGTGTTTGCACCCGAGGTCGGATCGATGCCCTGCCCTTTGACCCACGACACCGGCACCTTGAGCGCCAACTGCAAACGCGGAATGGGCGTGAGCGTACCGAGCAGGTCCCCCGTAATCTCATTTTCGATCACGCGCGTGGTGCGCACGCCGCGGGCGACCCCCGCGTCGCTACAGGTCTTTCCGGCGTCTTGATCGGCCTGCGACACGGTGCAGCTCTTCACCTCGAACGGCCGGTAGCTGTAGTTGGCGTACAGACCCAAGCTCCACACCATCTTGCCGTCGGTGCGCGCGCCGCGGGTGGTGAAGTAATTGTGCGGGCCAGCTGCGGGGTCGAAGCGCTGCACGGCAAAGTCGCCCGACACCGCTTGCGCGTGAGCGGTGGAAGCGCTCAACGACACCGCTGCGGTGAGCGCAGAGGCAGCGACGAACACGCCGCGACGCAGCGCGTTGGGCGCGTGCGAATGGAAAGAAATCGGAAGCGCGGGCAACGAGCGAAGTTTACGAAGCAACTGTGCTTTCCTCCTGATCACTGCCGCGCACGAGAAGGCCATACTCGGCAGAATCGGCACTGAGACTCCCACAGGGGGGCCGCTCGCCGCAACGCGGATTGCGGGCTCGCGGCGCGCACTCCCACGCCTTGCCGTGCGCCTTCTGTCGTTAGCGGAAGGCGCAATGCGCGCGTGCGCCACGGATCTGCTTCACACATTTCAGCACGGGCGCGCATACCGGCCACAACGCGTATATGCTTATCGAACCGTGGCAGTCTGTTCGGGATGTAAGAGCGTCGTCGTCGACGAAGCCAGCTTTTGCCCGCACTGCGGCGTCGCCATCTTGAAACCGAAGCTCAGCATCGGGCCGGGCGCCGAGCTCGACTTGGATGATTGGGGTCGCGCGGTGCTCGGTCACACCATTGGCGAAGGCGGCATGGGCGTCGTGTACCGCGGTTGGCTGTACTACAATCCCGCCGGCCGGTTCGCCAACACGCCGCCCCACCCAATCGCGGTCAAGCTGCTGCACCCCCTTCTCCAGGGCAAGGCGCGAGCACGCAAATTGTTCCTACGCGAAGCCACGGCGCTCGCTCGGCTCTCGCATCCGAACATCGTGCACTTCTTCGGGCTGTCGGATTTCGACGGACAATTGGCGCTCGTCATGGAGCTCGTGCACGGCGAGCCGCTCAGTGATCTGATCGCTCGCGTGCGGCTCGAGTCGCGCCGCGGTCCGCTTCCGGCGCTGCCACTCGCGCAAGCTTGGCACTACTTCGCGCAGCTGCTGGGCGCGCTCGCCGCCATTCACGCCTTCGGCATTCTGCATCGCGACATCAAGTCGTCGAACGTGCTCGTGCGCGGAGACGGCGTGGTCAAGCTGACTGACTTCGGAATCGCGCAGATCCCAGCTGAGGAAGCGCGCAACACGGGCGGCATGGCGCCCGGCACCGGCGCGTACATGTCACCCGAGCAAGTCTTGAACAAGCCGCTCGATCCGCGCTCCGATCTCTACTCCGCGGCGATCGTATTGTACGAAATGCTCACGGGCGTCACGCCCTTCGACACGCCGGATCGCAACGAGCTCATGGTGCGCACCGCGCAGATCGACGAAGCCCCGGCTCCACTCAGCTCGCTCATCAAGCAAGCACCGCCCGTGCTCGATCTGTTGATGGCGCGCGCGCTCGCCAAAGATCCCGCGCTTCGCTACGGCTCCGCGGTGGAGCTCGGCGAGACGTTTCGCCTCGCCCTCGGGCTGCCCGAAACGCCCGGCTGGTCACTTCAACAGAACCTCGCCGAGGTGGCGAAGACCATGTCCCAGCTCGCGCTTCCGGCCCAGGCAGGGGCCGAGCTCGGCCAGCGGGCGGCCCAAGTGGGCACCGACATCATGGCCGCTTTTCGTAAGTAGCCCCCCGCAAACCCGGGCTTTCTGAACTCTTTCTCCCTCTTTCTCTCCCCCCGGGGACGCGCGGTTGACAGTCTTTGGCCGCGCGTGCGAAACCCCCCCGGGCCGGCCGCCGGTACACCGCGAAGATCCGCATGAAACAAGCCTCCGTCGCCTCATTGTTTGCGCTCGGTTTTTTAACCATCCCAGCGCTCGCGGACGCGCAGCCCAAACCCGCAGGCGCAGCCGTTGCTGACCCCAAGGGTGCAGCCGCCGAACCGACCGCCCCGGACGAGGACGCGCCTGCTGCTGCAGAGCCTGCCCCTGCCGCTGCTCCCGAAGAAGCCCCCGCAGCCGCGCCCGTCCCGGGCGCGCCGACCGGCGGCTTTGCTCCGCTGCCCGCCTGGCCCGAGCCAGGCAGTGACGCCGCTGAGCTCAAGCGCCAAAACGGCGAGCGCCCCAGCGTCAGCGCGGGTAAGCGCGGCGAGCAAGACGTGTTCGCCGAAGACTGGTGGGCGCATGCCCGCCCCGTGCTCGAGCTGCACGGTGATTTCCGCGTCCGCGCGGAGATGTTTTATCAGTTCGGTTTGGGTCGGAGCGACGCGCCGAGCAACTCGATGTGGCCGCAGCCGGCAGACAACTACTACTACCAAGTCGGAACCGGCGTCGGGACTGGTGCCGCTGTCTGCACGCCGGACGAGGCGAACTCAGGCAGCGACACGAGCGCAACGCACGCCACTTACCAATGCAAGAACGGCACGCAGGCCGGCGCGAATCTGCGCTTCCGGCTCGACCCCGAGATCCACATCTCGGACAACCTGCGAATCATCAGCCAGATCAACTTGCTCGACAACGTGGTCATGGGCTCCACGCCGTCGGAGTACCGCAACGTGCCGACCAGCAGCGGCTACGCGGTCGCTGGGCGGAGTGGCTACACGCCCATCGGCTTCTACGCCAATAGTCAGAGTACGCCCAATTCAGGGGTGAACAGCGTGCGCGACGCGATCCAGGTGAAGCGCGTGTGGGCCGAATACGCGACGCCCGTGGGCGAGCTGCGCTTCGGGCGCATGCCCAACCACTGGGGCCTCGGCATCCTGAACAATGCCGGCGACGGCTACGACGACAACTATCAGTCGACCGTCGACCGCATTCAGTTCACGACCGGCATCAAGCCGCTCGATCTGTACGTGACGGGGTCTTGGGACTTCATCAACGAAGGCGCAACCAGCGACAACCTCGGCATCTACCGCGGTCAGCCGTACGACGCGATTCAGTCCGATGACGTGACGCAGTACGTGCTGTCCATCGCGCACCGCAAGAGCCGTGAGCTGACGCGCTTGGCGCTGGCCAAGGGTGACTTGGTCATCAACGGTGGCTTGCAGGTTCAATACCGCAAGCAGCTCTTGTCCGATGACGCAGCCGGCGACTGCACGGTGGGCGCAGCTGCGCTCGGTTGCAACAATCAATACGCTGACCAGTTGAAGCTCACCCGCCGGGGCGCGTCTTCGTGGACGCCCGACCTCTGGTTGCAGCTGCTCTACAAGAAGTTTCGCTTCGAGACAGAGGCGGTGACCATCCAAGGCTCGCTCGACTACGCCGGCGACCTCAGCAACACCGACGCCGTGAAGAACGTCGGTTACAAGATCCGTCAGTGGGGCGTCGCCGCGGAAATCGAACAGCGGGTCGTGGAAGACAAGCTGCGCCTCGGTTTCAACTTCGGTTGGGCCTCCGGCGATTCGGACGTGCAGGGCTTGTCGCCGCCCAACGTCGGCGCACAGAACCAACACAGCGACCGCACCGATTCCACGTTTCGCTTCCACCCGTCTTACAATCTGGACTTGATCCTGTACCGCAACATCCTGACGCGCGTGCAGGGCACCTACTACTTCCGCCCCAGCGTTACGTATGACTTCCTGCGCGACCCGTCGGGTCAAAAGCTCGGTGGTGGCCTGGCCGCGATTTGGTCACGCGCCTCCGAGTTCGTGCAAGCCCCGGGGCACGCCCGAGATCTTGGCGTCGAGCTGAACGCTCAGGTCTATTTCCAGTCCAAAGACGGCGCACGCAACGACGACCCATCGAAGAAGGGCGGCTTCTTCACCAAGCTCGAGTACGGCGTGTTGTTCCCGATGTCCGGGCTCGGTTACACGGACGCTGAGAAGGCCAACCCACAGGCCAACGTGTCCACCAGCCTCAAGACCGCGCAGACCTTGCGCTGGTTCATGGGCGTGTACTTCTGAGTCGAGCGCGCATTCCGCTCAGAAACAGCTGAGAAACGCGCTCGCATTGGCGAGCGCGCGTTGCCTTGTGTACGCTTGGGCCGTCTCATGCGACCCGCAATCAACCTCGCGCTCGGCTGCGCGCTGTGCTGGACGACACTCCTCGGCTGCTCGTCGAGCGGCCCACTCGTCACTGATGGGGCGGGTGGTAGCGGCAGCGGCGGCAACGGCAGCGCGGGCGCTCACGTGTGCACCGGGCCCGGTTATCACGTCGAGGCCGACGCCCAACCCCTCACCCAAGTGAGCGCATCGCTCGTCGATCCCGGCGGCGACCCAGTGGCAGATGTGTACGTACAGGTCTGCGGCATCAACGAGTGCTACACGGGCTTCAGCGACCGCGGCGGCAAGACCGTGGTCACCGTCGATCAGCCGCTCGTGCTGCCCGCGTTCAAGTACGGCGACGGCTACGACTTCGCCGAGCTCGCGGCTCCGCTCGGCGCCGAGCCCGAGCAAGACGTGGGCCGAGTGGTCGCGGTGCCCTTGCCCAGCTACGCAAACGGCGCCACGTTCCCCAAAAGCGGCGACGTCAGCAACGGTGACCTCACCCTGCATCTCGAGGCGGGCACGGTCGTCGACATTGACGAGCTGAGCTACCCAGATCTCCCCGACCAAGTGTTCCGCAGCGCGGCGGTGCCGCTCTCCGACAGTCAGCTCGCGTTCCCGCCGAGCTTCGGCTTCGAGCTCGGTTTCGGGGTCGCGCCCATCCTAACCAAGCTGTGCCCGGCTGCGGGCCTGAGCGTGAAAAACTCGCTCGGCTGGGATCCGGGCACGGAAGTGGAAGTGTTCGTGCAGGGCCTGGAGACCAACGAGCTGTGGGCGGCCTACGGCACGTGGACCAAAGTCGCTGATGCCGGCGTCTCGAGCGACGGCAAGAGCATCGACACCACGGGCGGCGGCATCCCGATTCTGAGCTCGATCGCGCTGCGTAGAAAATGAAGACGACTCGGCTTCGCGGGCTCGCCTGGTCACTCGGCCTCGTACTGCTCGGCTGCGGCAGCAACACACCGAAAATCCCACCTGAGCTCTTGGCCTCCTCGGGTGGCTGCGCGTCCCCGGACTATCCGAACGGCCCGTTCGGTACCGAGGAAGGCGACACGCTCGCCAACCTTTGCTTCAAGGGTTTTCGCAACCCAGCAAACGTCGTTCACGACGAAGCTTCGCTCGAGACGATCGCTTTCTCCGATTACTACGACCCGACCGGCAGCAAGGGGCTGAAGCTCGTGCTGATCAATACCTCGGCGGTTTGGTGCGCCGCTTGCCGCACCGAGCACGAGGGCTTATCCGACAAAAACGACGAGTACGCGCCGCGGGGCTTGCGCATCCTGAGCACGCTTTTCCAGGACAATAAGCGGGATCCAGCAACGCTGCGCGATTTGACGAACTGGGTCGAAACGTTCTCCTCGAACTACGCCATGGCCCTCGATCCGGACTATCAGCTCGGTAGCTTCGCGCGCGCGGAGACCGCACCGCTAAACCTCGTGGTCGACGCGCGCACGATGAAGATCGAGAAGAAACTGCTCGGCGACCAACCGCAAGTGATGTGGCCGTTCATCGATGCTTCGCTTGCGCAGCCATAACGAGCGCCGCGCTCTCTCCAGATGCCTCGGGCTCGGCGGCGCTCTGTGCCTGTTCGGCTTTTCTGGACCGCTCTCGGCGCTCGAGCCCGTCACCGTGTTCGGCACACCGGTGGCGTTCGACGTCACCGAAAGCTCCACGCTGCTGTACAACTTCGACAACCGCGACACGCGCCCCAACCAAGTCGCAACGCGCGCCAACGACGACTGGGGACTCTTCTACAATCGAGTGAACGTGCTGGCCAATGGCGGCGCTTGGCAAGCCGGCTTGCGGCTCGACAACGCTTGGTTCTACCGGTCGCCAAATGCGACGCAAATTGGGCTGGATTTGGTCAATTCGCGGCCCCCGTCGGCGGGCGGCGCGACGGCCCCGATCTATTTTCGGCAAAAGGTAGACGAGGCCGGCGTCGAGCTCTCGAATCGCTACATCAATTGGCTGTACCCCGCCAAATACTTCGTCACCTACCAGAGCCCGAGCCTCGAGCTCGGCTTGGGCGACGGCTACGTCGCATTCGGGCGAGGCTTGGTGCTCAGCCTGCGCAAGCTCGACGAGCTGGCGAGTGACACGACGCTGCGCGGCGCGCGTGTCACGGCGCGCATTCGCTCGGGCTCACTCGCGCTGCGCGCGACGGTCGTCGCCGGAACACTGAACCCGCTGCGCATCGACCCCGCGAGCGGCCGCTACCTCGGCGTCAGCTCGAGCGTCACGCCGGGCCTCGTGGCCGTCACCGAAGCCGGCATGCCACGCGCCGTGGGCACTGATTTCGCACCCGACACCGGCAATTGCGCGACCACCGCCACGTGCAGCTACGCGCCCGATCGCATCATTGGCGGGCAAGTCGAGCTCAGCCACAAAGCGGCGAAATTTGCCGTCCAGGGCTCGTTTTTGCAACGCAGCACGCCGCTCGCCAACGACGTCGTGCGCAGCGCCGATCGCATCGCCACGGGCAGCGCATCCTTCGAGCTCGCCGATCTGGCCGGCCACGGCGGCGCGTACCTCGAGGTCGCGCTCCAAGACTTGGGGCACGAAGACCCAACCACCCCCAAGCTCGACCTCGGAGAGGCCGTGTACCTGAGCGTGAACGTGCTCGCGGGGCCGCTCAGCTTGCTGTTCGAGGGCAAACACTACCGGCGCTTCTTCCCGCTGCTCGCCAACGTAAGCCCGCTGCGCGCCCGCGAATTCAGCACGCTCGCCGCGAGCGCGCCGCCCACGACGGAGGCGCTATTCATCGATACGGCGTTCGAAGGCTTCAACACCTGCGTCAGCGGCGGTCGCCTACGCGCCGATCTCGAGCTCTCGAAAGTGGTGAGCGCGTACGCCTGGGCCGGCTACTACGAGTCGTTTGCCGAGTCCGTGGCCAACGAGTCGTGTCGCATCGGGCGTGACACGCGGAACCGCATTCTGGATAGCGCGACGGGCTTCGAGCTACACAGCCACGATCGCCGGTCGAAAGCCGAGCTTTCCGTCGGTAGCCGCTTCGACGACAGCGATCGCGCGATCGTCACCGACAATGGCGACACGCACGTCTTTTACCGAGAGGTGTACACCCGCCACCAAGCCGCCCTCGCCCTCGGCGGCCCCTTTGCGCTCGAGGTCCAAGGCTGGCACCGGCGCCGCTATCAAACCATCGGCGGGCCGGGCACGCCCTGGAACGAAGGCGACGAGCTCTTCGGCTTCGACTACGCGCCCCACTGGTCAGCCGCGCTCGGCTTCTCCTACGACACGAATCCGGCAGTGCCCCCGACCTACGTCAATGGCCAGCTCGCGTACCACTTGAGCTCGGACTCGAGCGTGTCTCTATTCGTCGGCCAGCGCCGCGGAGCGCTGCGCTGCGTGGGCGGCGTGTGTCGTGTGTTCCCGCCCTTCGAGGGCGCGGCGTTGGATTTGACGCTGCGTTTTTGAGCGGGTGCCCGAAGGGTTCGAACCGAGCCGCATCGCGCCCACTCATGCACGAAGCCCTGGGCGCCCGCGAATCACTGTCCGTGAACCCGAGGTTTCGAGGAGCGCATGCGGGGCGAATCGACGCCGAGCAGCGCAGAGAATCCCTCCCTCTCCGCTGAGGTGCCCGCTTGTTTTCTCGATACTTCGAGCCGCCCTGCTCAAGGCACTGCCCGGGCTTCCGGCTCACCCTCGCCGGCTCCGATACCGTGCGCGGTGCGTGCACCTCCATCTTCGGGCGACGAAATCGTCAGGCAAGGACCGTCCACCTTGCCAATCCTCGCTCGCCGATGCAGTGACACAGCCCCGCATTGCGTGGCTGCCGTCGCTCCCAGGTATGTCGCGCCTGCCGCCCTTCGTGAACCATCGACACGTGTTGACTGGGCCGAGCTCCTGAAGCGCGTCCATGACGTCGACGCATGGCCTGTCAGTGGGGTGGCCGCCTGGAGTTTCGTCGCACTCATCCTGCAGGATGCTTTGGCTGCCTTATTCACCCCCCCCGGCGGCTATCCCGGACTCGCTGAGCGCAGGCGCAAAAGCGCCACGCGCCACGCGCGCGAGCTCCGCTCGTCAGCAATTGGACAGAGCAAGCTAGTCGACTAGCTCGAGCTCGGCTTCCAGTGCCATGTACGGCACGTAGCGAAAGTAGCGAATAAACGCCACTTGGCCGCCCGCGAATTCGAGCAAGATGAAATAAGACGGCTTGGCTTCGCCAGGCCGGAACACCGCCAGCGCGGGCCGCCCCTCGACCCGCGCGGCGTGCGCTGAGAACTGCTCCTCCTTCGTAGCGGGCCAAACATGCGCCGACCTGCTTGCCGCGTCGCTGCGACTTGGAGACCAGATCGAGCCGGCAGTCGTCGCTTACCAGCGCTCGCACGCCGTCCCAATCGCGCGCGTTGAACAGACTGGCATAGCGCTGCAGGTCGGACAGAGAAGGCGCCGCGGGGTCCTCATTCGACTGCTGCAGCAACTTCTACCAAAAATTGCTCGCGCGCGACCGCAAGGGGGGGGTTCGGTCACGCGGTGACCCTATCACTTCGCGCGCATGCGGTTGTTCTTGGGCAAGTGCTCGACCTCCGCCAGCCCGAGCGCCTCCAGCACGGGCGGCACGTACATGCCAAAGCGCCCGCGCAGCCCTTTCTTGAGGCCGTACCAGCCCTTGACCGGATTGTTGGTAGCCCGCGCCCAAGCTTCGACCGTGCCCTCGGCCGCTGGCTTCTGTTCGTCGGCGCTGCCGAGCGGCAGCCAATCGCCGTGCTTCTTGAGCAGCTTGTGCAGGTCCTCGATGGCCCGCAGCTGGTAGCGAAGCTGAGTCTTGCCCACCTGCACGACCAGCGCCGGCGGATCGGCGGCTTCATCGCGATACGCTTGGTACTCGGCGGTGCCAGGCGGCGTCTTCAGCTGCCACGGTTTCTCCGGCGTGCCCGCGCCTTGGTCCTTGCTCACGCTGCCTCCACGGGCGCCGGCGTTAGGCCGTACGCTCCGACGGCGAACAGCTCGCTCACTTCCGTCGGCGCCTCGATGCGCTCCGTGATTTGCGCTTGAAAGGCCTGGAAAGCGCCCAATTCGCTGAGCGGATCGGGCTCGGCGTGCGTGGCAACGTACACGAAGCTCACGCCGTCTGACAGCCGGTAGCTGGCGTCGCACAGCCGGTGCGGCGTGCTCTGGCGCAGCGCTTCGAACACGGCGCGCACCAAGGCGGCGTTCGCCTCGGCGTGCTCGGGCTTCGTCCTGTATCGAACCATGATCGTCTTCATGAAGGGCCTCGCTAGAAGAACGACTGGGCTAGGCCAAAGGATGCGCGAAGGCTGCGGATTTCTGGCTGAGCGCGGCTAATTCTCGAATATGACGGGCAGCTCGAGCACGTGCCAAGCGACGCCCACGGCGCTGATTGGCACGAACGGCAGCGGCCGGCCGCGCCAGCTTTGCGCCACGCCCTGCCAGAAGCGTTTCGCCGCCAAGTTCGTCTCGCGCACGCGGATCTCCCAGCGGCCGGGAAGGCAGCGCCTGCGCCTGCGTCTGCGCTGTGGCCCGACCCACGCCTCGCCCGCGTGCGCCACGCACGACGAAGAGCTCGGCCAGGTCCATCACGTCGATCGCCGCGGTGAAGCGTGAGCCTTGGTGTGCGAGCGCGAAAGCCGAGCAGGCTCTCACCGTTCAAGGCGTTGCTTTGAGCGCCAGCGCCGCCTCGATATCGTGCTCGACGGTCGCCGCGTTACCGGTCGTGTAACCCTCTTGCTTCTTCAAGATCCGCCCATCCCGCCCGATCAGCACGCTGTACGGAGCGCTGGTCTTGGGGTTGTACAGCGCGACCACGCGCGTCTCTTGATCGAGCAAGATCGGAAAGCTGATGCCGAGCTTGCTAGCGGCGGTCTTCACTTGCGCCACCGAGTCGGGCCCATCGATCGCAATGCCGAGGACCACGAAGCCCTCGGCGCGATGCTTGCGATACAGGGCGTCGAGGTGCGGCATCCCGGCCAGGCACGGCTCGCAAAAGGTCGCCCAGAAGTCGAGCAGCACGACCTCTTTGCCCAAGTGCTCGCTCAGCCGCTCGCTGCGGCCATCCACCGTGGACAGCTCGAAGTCGGGCGGGGCCACCTGAGCGGGCACTTTTGCGCCGCCGCTCGGCCCTGACGCGCCAGCGCCCGAGCAAGCGATGAGGAGAAACGCGGCGAGTGAAAGCCGCAGCGCCCGCCCTAGCATCACATCTTGTCGAGCAGGGCCTGCACTTGCGCCCAATACGTCGTGCTGTAACCCATCGTGATTTGCACGATGGTCATCGTGCGCACGTCGACCAGCATGTTGAGCGGCGTGGCGTCTGAATCGAAGAACGCGCCCATCTTGAAGCCAGGGTCCAAGACCAACGGGAATTTCACGTCGAACGAAGTGGGCACGCCCCAGTTGTGCAGATCGCGCGGCTGCGCGGGGTAGTACTGGCTGTCCTCGAACAGCGTGCCCAAGATCTCGACGCCTTTGGGGTGTACGGTCGAGTACACGGCCGTCTTGCTCATGTCCTGGTACTCGGAGCGACACACGCCGCACCAGACGGCCGAGGCGTTGATGGCGAGCAACTTCACCCCGCTGTGCCCATCCGGATCGTAGAAGTCCGACAAGCGCACGGTTTCGAACTTGGCGACGTCGTAGCCGGCGGAGTCGGGGTGATGCCAGCCCGTGAAGGAGAGGTTCTCGATCGTCGCGCCGCGCGTGGTGCCGTACGGGCCTGCGGGATAAGCCGCGAACGTCGAGGTGGGACCGAGCGCGGGGGGCGCCACATCACCACCGCTGGCGCCTGCTGCAGCTGGCGCGCCGGACGTGGGCGGTGCGCTGCTCAGCGGCTCGCTGCCCGCGGGCTCACCCGTCAGCGGACTGCTCGAACAACCAAACACGAAGCATGCGGCACCGAAGAATGCACTTGCGACGGACGGGTTCATGCGAGGAGTCCTGAACGGGATGAGAATGGCTCTGCGAGCCCGAAAAAAACCGAGTACTATCCGGCACGGTAGCCCCGTGGTCCGTCCCGTCAAGCGTTCGGCATTTTCTCGAATGGTTTCAAGCTCGGTTTGCTCTGTTTCTAGCGCTCGTGGCCGAGCCGCAACGCGCCGCGTGCGCTTCGCGAAACAGGCCCGAGCGCTGCTCGCGCTCTTCGCTTTGCTCTCTTCCGCTGCCTGCAAGAGCGAGTGCCTGCGCGACGACTGCCTATCGGCGGCCCCCACCGAAGTACCATCGGAAGCCGGTGGGGCGGGTGCCAACAGCGCGGGCGCCACGGGCGTGGCCGGCAAAGGAAACGCAGGCGCGAACGGCGCGGCAGGCAACGGCTCGCCCACGGGCAAGGCCTGCACGGCGAACGAAACCTGCCAAACCGCGCAAGGTGAAGCGTGCGTCGACGGCACCTGCCGCGTGCCGTGCGCGTCGCACTTCGATTGCCAAGGCTTCGGCGTGTGCAAAACGAGCACCGATGGCGCGGGGAACAGCGGTCACTTTTGCGAGCTGGGCAAAACTCAGCCTGCTGGCCAATTTTTCACGCACTGCCCGTCAGGTACGGACGCGGAGTGTGACTCCGCGAATGGCTTTTTCTGTGTCAGCGCGGGCGCTGGGGACCTCGACGCCTACTGCACGACGGACTGCACGAACGACAGCACCTGCGCCGACGGCTACGCCTGTACACCGCTCACGCGCAGCCCGTGTGTCGACACCTGCGGGTTGAAGGGCGACGCCAAAGATCGCAGCTGCATTCCGCTGGCTCAGATCGGCCCGGGCAAGGCCTACCAATGCGGCAAGCACGGCGTCGTGCGCAGCGCGTGTCGGCCGCGCAAGTTCTGCAGCACCTGCGAGGTCGACTCCGATTGTCTCGCGGTGGGTAACCAAGTTTGCGCCAAAGACCAAAGCGGCGCGAAGATCTGCACCGAGCTGTGCGACCTCAAGCATCCGTCGTGCCCTTGGGGCAACGCGGCCACTTGCGGCGCGTGGGATAGCAGCTTGGGCGGCGTGGCCACCTGCTCGCACCGCTTCGGCGAGTGCACGGGCACCGGCAAGCCGTGCGAGCCGTGCCTGAAAGACTCGGACTGCGGCTCGAACGGCGTCTGCTACGCATCGCAGTTCACGGGCGAGCGCTGGTGCGTCGATCTGAATCAAAGCTGTGACTGCGGTGCCAACAACACGACGGGCCTGTGTACCGGTGGCGGCTGCGGCAATAGCCCCGGTGGCCTCGCGATGCTGTGCTCGGATTCCACGACCGATACGCCGAACGACGGCGTGTGCTTCGGCGCCAACACCAGCACCGGGATCATCGCGGCGTCTTCGCAACAGACCGGTTGCTGGCCCGCGCGCTGACGGGGCCGAAGCGTTTCACGATTTGAAGCGGCTGACGCGATTGATGCGCCGTTTATTCGTGTTCGGGCGAGAGTCGCCAGGGCCGGCCATGCGTCCGTTCACGGCGGCTGACGCGGCTCGCGCGGCTCACCTACACAGTCGCTACGCGTTGCATCGCGCATGAAGCATCATCTTCGCGCGTCGTCCGTCTAAGCAGAACGAGGGCGCAACGTTAGTGCGATTGCGGGTTTCGTCGCTGACGACACCTGCTGTACACTGCCGCCGCCGTCGCTTTGAATAACGTCGGATGAGAAGGGAACGCGCCTATCCGCATGGTGGTGGTGGGTGGCACCCGACGCACGCTAAGGAGTCCTTTGCATGAAGTCGAAAAGTCGCTTGAAGCCGTTTACTGCCCTCGCCATCTGCACCGTTGCGGTGCCGCTGCTCGCCTCGGCGTGCAATTCCGACAACCCCCTGTCGTCCGCCACGGACGGCCTGTGCTGCAAGAACTTCGTGATCGGCGCAGATTTGTCGGGTCAAGACTTCGGGTTGAAGGGTCAAGTCAAAGGCCAATTCGTTGCCCTCGCGCAAGCGAGCGCCGATCTGTCCGCGGTCGCTTCGGGCGCCCTCACTGATGTAGCCGTGGCCTGTGAAAGCATCGCGCGCGACGTGGGCGCCAGCGCCGACGACATCAATCAGGTCGACGGTATGACGGGTGACCCCGCGGCCAAAACGAAAGCTTGGTGTGATCTCGCCACGGCCACGGTCAAGGCGAGCTTCAGCGCCAGCGGCAAGTTCAAAGCCACGATCGGGGTGGATTTCCAGCCGCCGAAGTGCAGCGCCTCCGTCTCCGCTCAAGCCAACTGTGAAGCCGGCTGCACTGTCGATGGCAAGTGCACGGCGGACGCGATGGTGACGTGCGAGGGCGGGAAGCTGCCGTCCGTGGAATGCACCGGCTCCTGCGCCGCCACTGTCGACGTTCCTTCCGTCTCTTGCACGGGTAGCTGCACGGGCGAATGCACCGGCGGCTGCACGGGCACGGCCGACTTGGCGGTGGACTGCGAAGGCAAGTGTGACGGCACGTGCACGGTCGACGGCACGGCTGCCAGCGGCTCTGGCGTGCAAGCCGACGGCACCTGCAAGGGCAAGTGCGACGGGACCTGCACCGCGAGCGCCAACGCCGCGGTCGAATGCAAGGGAACCTGTGGTGGCGAGTGCAAAGGCACCTGCAAAGCCACCGGCGGCAGCGCCAAGTTCGAGTGCAATGGCAAGTGCGACGTCACCGCGGGCACCCCGCCCAAGTGCGAAGGCTCTGCCGAGCTCGATTGCAACGTGAGCGCCGAGTGCAAGGCCAATTGTTCTGCAAGCGTGAAGGCCAAGGCCGAATGCACGCCGCCGAAAGTCGCGGTCGTGCTCAAGACGAGCGCCACGCTCGACGTCGACGTGCAATCGCAGCTCAACGTCGCGATCGCCTCGCTCGAGACGAACCTACCGCAGTTGCTGGTGGTGTTCAAAGCGCGTGGCGATTCGTTCGCGGCCGGTATCAAGGCTTCGTACGACGCGGGCTACGCGCTGAGTGGTAACCTCGGTAGCCTGTCGGGTGAGGCCGTGTTTTGCGTGCCGCCAATCGTGGATGCGCTCGTCTCCGCGACCGCGAACTTCAAGGCCGCGCTGGATGGCTCGCTCGAAGTGGCGGGCTCCGTGGGCGTGAAGAGCTGAGCTCCTCCAGCTGAAGCGCCGGAACGGCGTGGCCCTTCGGGACCGCGCCGTTTTTGCGTTTGTCTCACTTTGAGCCGGCCCGTGCGCAACCACGCGCCCTCAAGTTTGGCTGCATCCGACCGTTTCCTTCCTTTGCAGAGATGTCGGTCGCTCAAAGCCTCGAGTCGCGCCAGGTCCTGGATGGCAAATATGCGCTTTTGCGCGAGATCGGCGCGGGTGCCAGCGGCACGGTGTTCGAGGCCGAGCACCTGGTGGTGGGCAAATTCGTCGCCATCAAGGTGATGAACCGGGAATCGTTCGCCGATCCGGAGCACCGCGATCAGTTCGTGACCGAGGCACGCGCCGCAGCGCGCATCGCCCACGCCAACGTCGTCGACATTCACGATCTCGGTGTCACCCCCGACGGCGTGCCCTACCTGGTGATGGAGCTGCTGCGCGGCGAGACGCTGGAGGACATCATCGATACGCGCGGCGCCCTGCCCGCTCAATACGCCTGCGAGCTGATGCTGCAAGTGCTGGCCGCGCTCTCCGCCGCACACGCGCAAGGCTTTCTGCACTGTGACTTGAAACCCGCCAACGTGATGATCACTCATCCGCGTCCGGATCGCCCGCACGTGAAGGTGCTCGACTTCGGAATCGCGCGGCGCATGGCCGAGTCGGATGGCAGCGCGCCCCGGGGCGTCGGTGGCACACCCATGTTCATGGCGCCCGAACAAGCGCGCGGGGAAGCCGTCGACGCACGCAGCGACATCTATTCCGCGTCCGCGATGCTGTACGCGATGCTCGCGGGCAACGATCCGTTCGAAGGCAAGAGCGCCGTGGCGGTGTTGCAACGAGTCGTGGCCGGGGATTTCGCGCCGCTCGCGCAGGTGAACCCGCAGGTGCCCAAGCTGCTAGCTGCGATCGTCGAACGCGGGCTCGCGCTCGAGCCCCGCCGGCGAATCGAGAGCGCCGAAGAGTACGCCGAGCTCTTGCATCCGTTCATCGGTGCTGCCACGCACGCGCTCTCGCTCGGTCCACAGCGGCGCATGTTCAGCGACCCGATCCCGCTGGTCGCCGCGTCACCGCGCGAAATCACGATTCAAGAATCGCCCGTGGTGCAACGCGACGTCACGATCCACGAGTCGCCGGCCTCGCAACGCGCGCCGCGCGAATCGTCGGTGATCCCGATCCGTGTCGCCTCCTACGCGCGTGGCGTCACCGACTCGCTGCTCGTCGCGCCCCGCTTCCCGCGCTCAGCCAGCACCCCGCGCCTCGAAGCGGGTAAGGATTTCATGCCGTCACCCGGCGAGCCCGGCTGGGAAGAGGCCCAGGAGCGCCGCCTCTCGACGCACCCCCCGCGCCTCCAGCGCGCCGGCAGCAACGCCTGGCCGGCCCTGATCGCCACCGGGATCGGTTTCGGACTGGGCGTGATCATCGCCTGGCTGTCCGGCGCCATCTGAGCGCGGCGCCCGCCGAGGCTCCCTTTCGTGCCAGGGCAACCAGAGCTTTCGGGGTGGGGCCCGCTCTGATTTGACAGACTGAGGGTTCGGCTCTACGCCCCGGGCGTCATGACAGAACCAGCAGTGGCGGTGCGAGAGATTGGCCCGGATGATCCGGTGCCGGGCGTCAAACACGTCATCCTGGTCATGAGCGGCAAGGGCGGCGTCGGTAAGAGCACCGTGGCGTCGAACTTGGCGCTCGCGCTGTCGCGCGCGGGGCACTCGGTCGGTTTGCTCGACGCGGACATCTACGGCCCCAGTATCCCGACCATGTTCGGCATCACCGGGCAGCCGCTGAGCGATGGCAAGCAGATCCAACCGCTCGAGCGCTTCGGGATCAAGCTGATGAGCATCGGCTTTTTGCTGGAGGATCCGAAGTCGGCCGTGGTCTGGCGCGGGCCCATGCTGCACGGCGCCTTGATGCAGTTTTTGAAAGACGTGAACTGGGGCAAGCTCGACTTCCTGCTGCTCGACTTGCCGCCCGGCACGGGCGACGTTTCGCTTACGCTCTCCCAAAAAGTGCGCAGCACGGGCGCCGTGATCGTGACCACGCCCCAAGAAGTGGCGTTGCAGGACGTGTACAAGTCCGTATCGATGGCCCAAAAGGTCGGCATCCCGGTGCTGGGCGTGGTCGAGAACGAGAGCTACTTCATCTGTGACGGTTGCGAGAAGCGGCACGAGCTGTTCGGCAGCGGCGGCGGGCAGAGCATTGCGGATTTCGCCAAGGCGCCGCTGCTCGGCCAAATTCCGCTGCATCCGTCCGTGCGGCAATGGGGCGACGCGGGGACGCCGGTCGTCCAGGCGGCCCCGGAGTCCGAAACCGCGAAGGCGTTCGTCGATGTCGCCACGAAACTGCTGGAAAACCTGGGCCAGAGCGAACCGGAAGCAGAGCTTCTGATCGATCGAAGCGGCGGAGTGAACCGACGTTTGCCCATCGCGCGCTGAACGGAGCTGCAGCGCTCGCAATCCTGAGAAACAATTCGCCGCCTGCCGAAGATTGGCAGGGGGCTGCAAGAGAGATATAGGGCATTCGCCCCCTCCCGCCATGACGTCCACCGACACCATTTCAAGCGACGAACCGTCCACTCCCAGCGCCGAGCAATCGGGCGACAGCACCTTGGGGAGCGCGCAACCGAAGTCGAGCGAGAGCGCTCCGCAAGCGGCCACGCCGCACGCGGCCGCCGAAGCTTTGGCAGTGAGCGAAAGCTCGTCGTCCGAAGCCGAAGCCGAAGCCGAAGCCAGTGAGGGCGACGCCGAGCACGAAGGCGAAGGCGAAGCCGAAGCCGGAGAGTCCGCCGAGGCCGAGGGAGCAACGGGGCCTGCCACCGGTGACAAGCCGAAGAAGAAGCGTCGCCGCAAGAAGAAGCGCTCCGGCACGGGTGGTGGCGAAGCGCGCGAAGGTGCAGCTCCGGCAGGCGCGCGGCCTCAGCACCATCGCGCCAGCGATCGCGCTCCGTTTCACACCGGCGAAGAGGTGTTCGGCAAGGTCACCGCGGTACTGGAGACCGCGATCATGGTTGACCTGTCTGGCAAGGCGCTCGCCATCTTCGATCGCAACGAGATGGAGCCCGATGATCTCGTGCCCGCCGTGGGCGATCGTTTCGTGGCCCGCATCCACAACGATGGCCTCCGCGGCGGCCTCGTGGTGCTGACCCGCAAACCGTTGCGCGAAGAAGAGGCCAAGCCGAAGGTCGAACAAGCGTCCAAAGACGGCACGTTGGTCAGCGGTCTCATCACCGGCGTCATCAAGGGCGGCGTCGAAGTGGACATCGACGGCCTGCGCGCCTTCGCGCCGGCTTCGGGCATGGACTTGCACCCCGCGAACGCGAACTTCGCGGTGTTGGTGGGTCAGCGCGTCGAGTTCAAGGTCGTGCAGTACGAGAAGGGCGGCCGTGATGTGGTCGTTTCGCGCCGGCCGATGCTGGAGGCCGAAGCGCACGAGCGCCGCAAGCACGCCATCACATTGCTGCAAGAGGGCCAAGTGATGAACGGCGTGGTCCGCACCGTGGTGGAGTGGGGCGCATTCGTCGCCCTGCCCGAGGCGGAGAACTTGGAAGGCTTGGTGCACGCCTCCGAAGCCAGCCACGACGCGCGCACGCCGCTCACCGAGCTGTTCCGCGCCGGCGACCGCATCGAAGTGAAGATCACCAAGATCGACGAGCGCGGTAAGATCTGGCTCAGCCGCAAAGCGCTGGTCGAAGATCCCTGGGCACAAGCCAAGCAGAAGTACGCGCAAGGCTCGGTGCACAAGGGCAAGGTCACGCGGATGGAGAAGTTCGGCGCGTTCGTCGAGCTCGAGCCGAACATCGACGGCCTGCTGCACGTTTCGGATCTCTCTTTGGAGCGCATCGAGCACCCCGAGGCGGTGCTCAAGCTCGATCAAGAAGTCGACGTGATCGTGCATCACTTCGACCCGCGCTCGAAGAAGCTCACCTTCCACCTCGCGCCCAAGCCCGAGCACGCGAACGAGCCCCCGCAAAAGATCGTGCGCAACGCGCTCGTGAAGGCGGAGGTCGTCAAGGGTGAGGCAGCGGGCGTGCTGGTACGCTTGATGGGCGTCACCGGTCGCGCGGCGCGCGGCTTCATCCCCGGCGCTCAAACAGGAACCGCGCGTGGCACGGACCTGCGCAAGGTCTTCAAGCCCGGTACCGTGCTCGACCTCAAGGTCGTGGATCTCGATCCGCGCAACGGCGAGCCCAAGCTCAGCCTGCGCGGCTTCAAAGAAGACGAAGAGCGACGCGCGCACAAAGAGTATCGCGCGAAGCTCAAGGCCGAAGGCGGCTTCGGCACACTCGGGGATTTGCTGAAGGCGCGCCTCGGCGCCAGCGATTCGAAGTAATTCGCGCCGCTGCTCCGTGGCGCGTAACCGTTCGGAATCTATCGACTAACGCCCCCAAGCCGGCCCCCACGGGGCCGCTTTCGGCGGCTTTGCGTCAAGTTGTGGCCAAGGCTCGTCGGCGCTCGGTTGTCTGACTGTGCAGTGCTACTCTATCTTGGACCGAGGGCGAGCTCGCCCTCAAAGCTGCATACCCACGAGGCTTCCGCGCGGGTCAACGCGCGCTCAGCGATGTCCAAGCGTACGGATCGCGAACTGGTAGACGCTGCCCGAGCCGGGGATAGCGAAGCATTCGGCGTCCTGATGCGTCGTCACCAACGGCGCATCTACCGCCTCGCGTTGCACTTGCTGCGCGACGCAGCGGAAGCGGAAGACGCGACGCAAGAGACGTTCGTGCGCGCGTACCGCGCGCTCGAGCGCTTCGACGGCCGAAGCGAGGCGTTCACCTGGATCTATCGCATCGCCGTGAACCTGTCGTTGAACGTGATTCGAGCGCGCAAACCGAATCGCAAAGCGGTCTCGAGCGACGATCCGCGGCTCGAGGGCGTGCTGGTCGAGACGCGCCCGGGCAGCGCGAACCCGCTCGGCGAGAGCGAGAATCGCGAGCTCGGTCGCGTGCTGTGTGAAGGCATGGACGGCCTGAGCGACACCTTGCGCACCACCTTGATCTTGGTCGGCGTCGACGGCCTGAGTCACGCCGAAGCCGGTGAGGTGCTCGGTTGTCCCGAGGGCACGGTCGCCTGGCGCGTCCATGAAGCACGCAAGAAGCTCAAAGTGTTCCTCGCGGAGCGCGGCTTCGCCCCTCAAGGTGAGGAAGGCGCGGCATGAGCGACCGACGATCGGCGGCTGATTTGGGCGCGGGCGCTGAAGCGCTGCTCGGCGCGTTCCCGATCCCAGAGCGGGATTGGGAGAGCGACGCACGCGCCATCGAAGCACGGCTCTCGAAGAGCGGCCCCATCGACGAGTCGCTGTTCGCGGCGCCGTTGCCGGCCGAAGCGGACGAGCCTAGCCATGCCTCGGCGACTGCGACTCCCCTCACCAACTCCGGAGTTCGCACGCAGAGCCTGGCAGAGCTCGCGCGGCGCAGCGTAGAAAAGAAGCAGACCGAAGAGCGCGAGATGGCTCGCGCCAGCCTCGCGATTGCGGCCAACAAGAAACCCATTCCTGCTCCTCCCCCGAGCGCACCGAGCGCACCGAACGCCGTCGTGGCCAGCGCAGTGGTGGCCAGCACGCGGGCACCCGAAGCACCGAAGCAGCCCGCGGAGGGCACACCGAGGCCGTGGCCGAAGCTCGCGCTCGGCGTGCCGCTGTTGGCGCTGGCCGCAGCTGCATTGCTTTGGTTGCGTCGCCCCGCGGAGCCCGCGCCGCTCGTGACCAACGCGCTGCCAGCTGCCGCGCCCCAAGCCAAACCAAGCCCAGCTGCCGTCGCTGCGCGAGATCCAGGGCCGAGCGTGCCGCAGGGCATCGATCCCAGCACGCTGCCCGGTGAAGCCGCAGCCAAGCCGGCCGAGGTCGCGCGCGGCAAGGCAGTGGCCGGTCCGGCAGCTCCGGCTGCCGGCACGCCCGCGCGCTCCGCTGCCGAGAAGGTGGTGTTGGACGAGCAAGAGTCCGCACCCGTCGCCGCGGTGCCGCCTGCAGAGCAGGAAAAGGTCGTCGAAAAGACGCTCCCGCCTGATCCTGCGCTGCGTCCCGCCGACAGCAGCGGGGGTGAGCTACCCGTGAAGCCATCGAGCGGGGCAGTGCAAGCCGCGCTCGGAGCCGTCATGAGCGGCGCGCGTCACTGCGTCGCAGGCGACGACGCGCCGTCGAGCGCCGTCGTGCGCTTCGGTTCGGATGGGCGCGTGCAGAGCGTCGCGGTCAGCGGGCCCGCGTCGGGCAAAGCGTCCGGGGCGTGCATCGAGGCCCAGCTGACCAAAGCGCGGGTCCAGCCGTTCGCGGCCTCGAATTTCAGTGTCAACGCCACGATCCGGCCCGATTGAGCGCCTGAACACCGTTTCAGAGCTCGTAGCCGCTCGCGAGCCCAACAAACCCGGCCCGGAACCGAAAATCCCGAGAGCTGCGCGTTGACAAGGCCAAGGCCTTCGCTCATAGTCCCGGCCCCTCGAGCCCAACCGGGCCTTTTTTGAAGGTATTCTGATGGTTTCTTCTACTCGGCAGACTGAACGTCGTCGGTACATCCGAGCGCGTAGCCAAGGCGCCAACAACAAGGCTGCCGCTACGCCCAAATTCCCGGTCCATCAAGAGGGCTACGATCCCAAGGCGCCCGACGCGCCCAAGCCGAAGGCCTGACGCTCCCGCGTCAGCCCAGCATTCCCTCAAGGATATCCGACGATGGCCAATCACCCGTCCGCAGAGAAACGTAACCGTCAGCGCCTCGTGCGCGCCGAGCGCAACCAAGCCGTGCGCAGCTCGCTGCGCACCGCCGTCAAGAAGGCTCGCGCCGCGATCGCCGCTGGCGACCTGACCGCCGCCAAGGGCCCCGTTGCCGCGGCGTCCATCGCGTTGGCCAAGGCCGTGAGCAAGGGCGTCGTTCACGCGCGCAATGCGTCGCGCACGACCTCTCGCATCCAAGCTGCGCTCCACAAGGCCGCGCGCTGAGCGCCCTGGGGAACGCGCGCTGAGCGCCCTGGGGAACGCGCGCTGAGTCGGTGAACCGCGGTTTGGGCGTCTGAGAGGGCGCTCGGCCCGCGTATCCGGTGTCGCTCGCGCGCTTGCAAAGCAAGCACATCGCGACCGCGCGGTCCTTGACCGCCCCCAACTGGCTGAATGAGCGTGCTACGCTTCGTCCTCGTGCGTCCTACGGCGCACGTCGGGAGACGTCGCGGCGATGCCCAGCCTGGAAGAGGACACCGATAGCGAGCTCCATGCGCTCGTCGGGACCACCGTCGCCGGTAAATACCGAATCGATCGCCTGATTGGGCGAGGCGGCATGGGCGCAGTGTTCCAAGCCACGAACCTCGCGATCGGGAAACGCGTCGCGCTCAAGTTCCTGGACCACGAGGCCGCGCGCAACACCGAAGCCTGCCAACGTTTTCAGCGCGAGGCCGAAGCCGCCGGGATGGCCGAGAGCGCACACATCGTGCAGATCTTCGACTCCGGCGTGACTGACTCGGGCCTGCCGTTCTTGGTCATGGAGTTGCTCACTGGGGAGGACTTGCGCGGTCGGTTGCGGCGCGAACAGCGCCTGGCCGTGCCTTCGGCGCTGCGCATCGTAAGCCAAGTGTTGCGCGGGCTGATGCGCGCGCACGACGCAGGCATCGTGCATCGCGATCTGAAGCCGGACAACGTGTTCCTGTGCGCGCGCGACGACGATCCGTCGTTCGTGAAGCTGGTCGATTTCGGGATCTCCAAGGTCGCGCGTGCACGCGCGGCCGATACGCTCACGCGCCGCGGCACCGTGCTGGGCACCGCCTTCTACATGTCGCCCGAGCAAGCGCAATCCTTCGCGGACATCGACGGGCGCACGGATCTGTTCAGCGTGGGCGCGATTTTGTTCGAGATGCTGAGCGGCAAGCCGCCGCACGTAGCCCCCACCTACGAGGCAGTGCTGATTGCGATTTGCACGCACGACGCGCCCGACGTGCGCTCACTCGTGCCCGAGGTTCCAGAAGCCGTGGCGGCGCTCGTCGCACGCGCCCTCGAACGCGACCGCGAGCGGCGCTTTCAGTCGGCTCGCGAATTCGCGAATGCGGTCGCCGAGCTCGAAGGGCCATTCTCCGGCGAAGGCAGCGCGCGCACCCCGCGCACTCGGCCCCATGAACCGATGGCTGGCGGAGTGCCGAGACGAAAGCGCTATGGCACGCTGGTCGCGGGCATCATCGCGACGCTGGCTGGCTTTGCGCTGACGGCCTACCTGGTCGCGCAGGGCAGCGCCTCGCACCCTGTGAGTCAAGAGCCCGCCAGCGCGCCGAGTGCGAAGGCGCCGACGCTCTCTGCCAGCGCACCGAGCGGCCCCGTCGTGTTGCCCGTAACGAACGCGGACAGCGCGAGCGGCGCGCAGCGCGTTACGCCCGTTCGCCCGAGCGGGCCGATCGGTACCGACAAACCGCGGCGCAGCGCTCCGCCCAAGGCGAGTGCCCACGTGGCCGGCGGCCTGCAACTCAGTACCAAAGAGCCGTAAAAACGTGTTAGCGGAGAAACCATGCGCCTCCGCGCCAGCTCGGCTCTTTGCGCTCTGTGCCTGTTCGCACGAGCGAGCGGCCTCGCGCACGCCGCTCCCGCGGAGCCCGCTGCAGCGAATCCGAGCCCGAGCCCGAATCCGAGCGATACCCCAGAGGCCACGGCCGAGGCCCGGCGTCATTTCAAGCTCGGCATCAAGCTGTATCAGGACACGAACTACGCGGGCGCGCTGGCCGAGTTCAATGCCGCGTACGCGGCCAAGCCCGGCCCGGGCTCGCTGCAAAACGTCGCGCTCAGCCAGAAGGCCTTGTTTCGCTACCGCGAAGCCGCGGATACCTTGCAGCAGCTCTTGGCGCGCCACGGCAATGAGCTGAACGAAGGCGAACGCAAGGCAGTCAGCGAAGCGATTACCGAGCTCACCGGTTTGGTCGGGTCGATCGTCGTCAGCGTGGAGCCCAGCGAGGCCAAGGTCACGATCGATGGCCGCGCCGTTTCTCCGAGCGAGCTGCGGGCGGGCCTCGAGCTCAATGTCGGCGAGCACACGCTGGTCGCCGATCTCGCGGGTTATGCGCGGCTGCAGCGCATCGTCAGCGTCGCCTCGGGGCAGAAGCTGCTGCCGGTCGAGCTCAAGCTCAAAGCGACGGACGGCTTTTTGAACATCGTCGCCAGTGACGCGCACGCAGCGATCGCCATCGACGGCGTGACTCGCGCAATCCACGAATGGCGCGGTCCGGTAAAGCCGGACACCGAGCACCTGATTCAGGTGTTTCGTGAGGGTTACGAGGGCTACGAGAGCAACGTCACGGTGGCTCTGGGCAAGACTCTGGAAGTGCACGCCGAGCTCGGGGCGCGCCTCGACGGCGCGACGATCGATTTGTTGCCTGCCGAAAAGCCGGGCAGCATGCCCGCTCCCCCGCCCCGGCGCGTGCCGCGCGGCTACTACGGTCTGTTCACGCTCGGCGTGCTCGGCCTCGGGCAACACCCGCTCGAGCTCACCAGCACCCGCTCCGACTCGGCGATGGGCACGATCGGCGTGCGCGCGGGTTACAGGCTGTGGGCCCCCGTCGCGGTGGAGCTCGTGCTCGACTACGGCAAGCTCAACGTGACAGACGCCAAGAGCGAAGGCAGCGACGTCTCGCGCAAGTACTCGCTGTCCGCGTTCCGCTTCGGCCCCAACTTGCGCCTCATGACCACCGGCAAGACGCTGCGCTTTTCCTCGACCATCGGCACGGGCGTCGTGCATCACAAGCTGGTCCTCGACCCGGTCGTGAACGATGCGACCTTCCCCGGCGGCAGCGCCAGCGGCTTCGACCCCTACTTTTTGCTGGAGCTCGGCGCCCAGTGGAGCATCGGCCACGTGCTGCTGGGCGCCGAGGTCGTCACTTTGATCGACGGGGCATCGAGCCTGAACAAGAATCAGCTGGAGGGCGCAACGAAGGCGTTCGGCAACACGAATACCTTACCGCTGTTCGGCCTGAGCATTCACGGCGGCTTCAGCCGCTGGTAGCGGCACACGCAACAGAATAGCCACAGAATCGATAATTTTCGGCGCGCTGGCGCTTTACTCGACCCTCATACTGCCGCACGCTTGCAGTCCGAAACACGGATGCACAGCGCTCGGCGAGCAGACCGAGGGAGCCAGAGGAGCCAGAGGCACGATGACCGAAAACAACGCCATCGAGACGTACTCCGCCGAAAATCGTAGTTTCGAACCGAGCGCCGAGTTCGTGGCACGCTCCCGCATCTCTTCCCGCGCGAAGTACGATGAGCTCTATAAAGAGAGCCTCGAGTCACCGGAGTCGTTCTGGAAGCGTGAGACCGCGGACCTCGTGTTCCGCAAGCCCTGGACCACGCTGCTCGACTGGAAGCTGCCGCATTCCCAGTGGTTCGTCGGCGCCGAGCTCAACGCGAGCGAGAGCTGCCTCGATCGCCACCTTGGCACCGCCAACCAAGACAAAGCGGCCATCATTTGGGAGAGCGAGCCCGGGGAAACCGTATCGCTCAGCTACGCCGAGCTGCATCAAAAGGTGGTTGCGTTCGCCGCCGTGCTGCGCGGCCTGGGCGTCAAGAAGGGGGACCGCGTCGCCATTTATATGGGCATGGTGCCAGAGGTCATGATCGGCATGCTGGCCTGCGCGCGCGTCGGCGCTCCGCACACCGTCGTGTTCGGCGGTTTCGCCGCTGAATCGCTGCGCGACCGGATCAATGATTGTGGCGCCAAAGTCGTGCTCACTCAAGATGGCGCCCTGCGCCGCGGCAACATCGTGCCCCTCAAAGCGACGGTCGATCGCGCGCTGGAAGGCACGAACAGCGTCGAAAAAGTGGTGGTGTTCTCGCGCCTAGGCGCAAAAGCCGAAACCACGCTCACCCCCGGTCGGGACATCGATTGGTACGAAGCCGTAGCGGCGGCGGACCCGGCGAACGGCGCCGCCGAAGTCGTCGACGCCGAGCACCCGTTGTTCATCCTGTACACCTCAGGGTCGACGGGTAAGCCGAAGGGCGTGCTGCACACCACGGCCGGCTACCTCACTGGGACGCACCTCACGAGCAAGTACGTCTTCGATCTGCAAGACAAGGACGTGTACTGGTGCACGGCCGACGTCGGCTGGATCACCGGGCACAGCTACCTGGTGTACGGCCCGCTCTCCAACGGCGCGACCTGCTTGCTGTACGAAGGCGCGCCGAATCAGCCGGATTGGGGCAGGTTTTGGCAAATCATCGAGAAGCACCAGGTCACGGTGCTGTACACGGCGCCCACCGCGATTCGCGCGTTCATCCGTCAGGGCAATGACTGGCCCGCCAAATCGGATCTCTCGAGCTTGCGCTTGCTCGGCAGCGTCGGTGAACCGATCAATCCCGAGGCTTGGATGTGGTACCGCGAGCACGTGGGCAAGAACCGCTGCCCCATCGTCGACACCTGGTGGCAGACCGAAACGGGCGCCATCATGCTCACCACTTTGCCCGGTGCGCACAGCACGAAGCCGGGCGCCACTGGCCTACCGTTCTTTGGTGTCGTGCCCGAAGTCGTGACTCAAGAGGGTCAGAAGGTGGCCGCCGGCGAAGGCGGCTTGCTCGTGCTGAAGAAGCCGTGGCCCAGCATGCTGCGCACCATCTACGGTGACGACGAGCGCTACAAGCAAGCGTACTGGAGCGAAATCCCCGGCGTGTACTTCACCGGGGACGGCGCGCGCGAAGACAAAGACGGTTACTTCCACGTCGTGGGCCGTGTGGATGACGTGCTCAACGTGTCGGGTCACCGCATCGGCACCGCCGAGATCGAGAGCGCGCTCGTGGCCCACCCCGCGGTGGCGGAGGCTGCAGCGGTTGGTCGCCCCGACGATCTGAAGGGCCAAGCGTTGGTCGTGTTCGTGACGCTCAAGCCGCCGCACACGGCATCGCCGGAAATGAAGAAAACGTTGTCGGAGCACGTCGCCAACGAGATCGGTAAATTCGCACGCCCGGACTCGGTGCGCTTCGCCGACAATCTGCCGAAGACCCGGAGCGGCAAGATCATGCGCCGCTTGCTCAAGGACATCGCCGCCGGCCGCGAGACCAAAGGTGACGTTTCCACGCTCGAAGATCTGAACGTGCTCGCGAAGTTGCGCGAGGAATGACCGAGGCGCGGCCCCGCTGTCCGCGTTTGACGACGGACAGCGGGGGGCGGAACAGATAGACTCGCGCGTGTGCGAGCGATCGTCATTGGCGCCGGTCGTGGCAGCCGCCTGGGCCACAACACGGACCACATCCCGAAGACCTTGGTCGAGGTCATGGGACGCCCCATGCTCGATTGGATCCTCGAAGCGCTGAGCAGCGCCGGCTTCGCCCGCAAAGACGTGGTGTTCGTCTGCGGCTACGCCGAAGACGTGGTGCGCGCGCGGTACCCGGAATTCACCTTCGTGCGCAACGCGGACTGGGCGAACAACAACATCCTGCTCTCGCTGTTGTGTGCGCGAGAGTACCTGCACGAAGGCTTCCTATCGACGTACGCGGACATCGTATACTCGGGCGAGATCGTGCAGCAGCTCGTGGCCTCGAAGGCCGACATCGCGCTCGGCTGTGACACGGCTTGGCGCAGGCGTTACATTGGGCGAACCCAGCACCCCGAAACCGACGCCGAAAAACTACGCGCCGACGGCACTCGGGTGCTCGAGATCAGCCGCACCATAGAAAGCGAGCGCGCCGATGGTGAGTTCATTGGCGTGATGAAGCTCAGTGCGGACGGCGCGCGCGTGTTCACTGACGCCTTCGACCGCGCCGAAAAGGCGTACGGCGGCGGACAATTCCGCGAAGGCCGAAGCTTCCAAAAAGCGTACCTGCTCGACTTGCTACAAGAGATGCTCGAAGCCGGTGCTTCGATGCACCGTGAGAACACGGCCGGTGGCTACATGGAGATCGACACGGGCCAGGATCTTTCGATGGCCCAGGGTTGGTGGGACGCTTGGCTGCGAGATCGAGCGCGGGGAGCCGGAGTGTGAGCGCGCGCCAGATCACGGCCGATGAGCTAGTGAGCGAGCTCGAACGTCGTTTGCACGCCGATCGCCCGAGCGCGCTCGCCTTCGACGGGGACGGCACGCTCTGGTCGGGAGACGTCGGAGAGGACGTGTTCCGCTTTGCGGTCCGGAACGGGCGCCTGCGCGAGGCGGCTCGCGCGCAGATCGAGCTCGAAGCGATCACGCGCGGCTTCGATACGTTTGCCAACGTCAACGCGACGGCCGAGCACTTGTTCGAAGCCTACCTCGCCCACCGCTACCCCGAGCGCGAGATGTGCGAGCTGATGACTTGGTGCTTCGCCGGCCACACGCTTCCGGAGATGAAACAGCTCGCCGCCGAAGCTCTGCTCGCCGCGTCGCACTCCGAACGCCTGCATCAGGAGCTCGCACCCGTGCTGAGCTTTGCGCGTTCGCGAGGAGTGCGCACGATCGTCGTCTCCGCGTCACCGCGCGCGATCGTCGAGCTTGCGGCTGCCGCGTGGGGCTTTGCCGAAACGGACGTGGCCGCGAGCACCCCACTCGTCGTCTCGGGCGTGATCGCGCCGCAAATGGACGGCGCGTTGCCCTACGCCGAACAGAAGTGCGTCGCTGGCCGGGCCCTACTGGGCGACGCTCACTGGCTCGGTAGCTTCGGGGACAACGTGTTCGACCTCGAGATGTTGTTGGAGGCCGAAGTGGGCGTCGCGGTGCGCCCCAAGCCAGCCTTGCGCGCCCGGCTCGCGGAGGTCCCGGGCGCGCTGCTGCTGTCGAATGACAGCGCGGGCTCTGTGAAGTAAAGCGCCAAAACTCGGCTCGGCCCGGCGCAACCACAGTCCTGTTGTCCCATGGGCGCCTTCGCGCTACTCGTGAATGGGTGCATGTCGAACTCACTCTGCTTCCGCTCGTTCGTTCAGGTCACTTGCAGTGTGCTCGCCGTTTCTGCGCTCGTCGCCTGCGGCGGAGGGGAGCCGGCACCCAAAGCTCCCGAGCCGACGACCGAGGCGCATGAAGACGCTCCGAGCGGCGTCGGAGTCTCCGCCGAAATCGGCGGTCTGAGTGAAGAGAAGGTCGACAAGACCTTCCAGAGCGCGCTCTCCGATTTCCAACGCTGCCTGGACGACGGCGCGAAGCGCGTCGAGTTCTTGGGCGGCTCGGTCAGCTTCTTCGTCAAGATCGACGAACGCGGCAAGGTGGACCACGCGCACCTGGAGAAGTCGACCATGGGCGATCGCGCCACCGAGAAGTGCATGCTCGACAGTTTGGGTCGCAAGCGCTGGCCGAAACCGGTGGGCGGCCTGCACGGCCTGGCGCGCAAATCGTTCGACTTCGATCCGCCGAACGACGTGCGCGCGCCCACGAGCTGGAACGGCGATCACGTCTCGGACGTCGTAGCAAAGCTTTCGAAAAAGCTCTCGGCGTGCAAAAAAGGCGTGACCGGCTCGTTCGAAGCCACGCTTTACGTGGCCACCGACGGCTCGGTGCTCTCGGCCGGGGTCACCCCGCCCGATGAGCCCGGCGAAGCGGATGTCGATTGCTTGGTGGATGCGCTCAAGGGCGCATCGTTTCCGTCGCCTGGCAGCTGGCCGGCGAAGGTCACGTTTTCGCTGTGACGCACCGCGAGGAAAAGAGCTTCAGCATCACCCTGCACTTGTCGGCCGAGTTCGGCGACGAGTACACGGGTGACGACGACGGCTACGCCTGGCACGAGCGCTTCCTGGACAGCGTGCGCCCCGCGGTGACTGCAGCGGTATACGAGGCGCTGCGCGCGCACCCGCGCTTCCGCGCCGTATCCAAGCCGCGTGGGCGGGATCCGGAGTCCGCGCTGGATCTCGACGTGACCTACGAAGTGCCCAAGCCGAGCTGAGATCAGCCGGCGCTGAACGCGAGCTCGACCGAGTCGGGTGAAGCTGGCTTGCTCGGAGCATCACTGCCCGCGACGAGCGCATCGGGAACTCGCACGGCGACGTGCATGCGCGTCGCGAGCACGCCCTTGGCGCTGAGCGCGCCGAGCAAGGTCGGAGCGCGCTGCTCGGCATTCGCCGTGGGCAGGCTCAGCTCGAGTGAAGAGGCCGTGTGCACCGCGAGCACGCGGCTCACCGCCGCGAGCACGCCGTCGCTATTTTGGCGCAGCGTGCCATCGTCATTGAACAGCAGCTCCGGGGCACTGCTCAGCACCACGCGCCCGTCGCGCACATCGATGGTCACGTCGCCGCTCAGCACGCGATCGCCGAGCGCCGACGTCAAATCACGAGTCAGCCGCGCGATGGCGACCGTGTGCGCCTCGTTGCGCTCTAGCTCGAGCTTGCGCGCTTGTGCGACCTGTAAATTCTTTTCGAGCTCCGCCTTTTGCTGGGCATAGGAGCGCAGATTGTCGCCCACGCGAGCCAGCTCGCCGCGCAACTGCTCGACGACCCCCGTCGCCTCATCGCGCTCTTTCACGGCCACGCTGCTCTCGAGCTTGGACTCCGACACCGATTGCTCGGTTTCAGCCAGCTTTTGTGAGCGCTGCTCGAGCTCGGCCTGGGCGGCGATGAGCTTCGCCCGAGTCTCTGCGAGCTCTGCCTGCGCGCGCTGCCGCGCCGCAAGCTCCACCTCGCTAGCCGACTTCGCCTCTTCATAGCGCGTTGCGGGCACGCACGCGCCGAGCAAACCCGCGAGCGCGGCCACGGAGGCCACGTGCAGGATCAAGCGCGGCGCGAGCGCTACACCCTGATACAGCAGGCGCAGCGTGCCGGCCTCAGCCAGTTTGGACCACAGCTTCTTGATTCGACGAGAGAGAGACATAGAGAAAACCTTCAGTGCAAGCGGTCACCGCGCACACTCATGAAGTCGAGGTGCTCGGCCAAGATCAATCGATCGACGTCGGCAATGCGCACGAACTTGAACGCTTGCTGGGTGCCGGTCGACCAGATGGGTCGCGCCACGGCACGTACCGACTTCAAGTACTCGGGCAACTGCAGCTCGAGGCGCATCCAGAGCGGCCAGTCGTGCTCCTCGATCAGGCGTCCGCGATCGAGCACGATGCCCGTCGGCGATACGTCGATGCCGCGGTACTGCGAGCGCAGCGGGTCGCGTTGGGCAATGACTCGAAAGTCCGTTCTTGTTCTGAGACCCACTCGTCGATCCATGGTGAGATCCTCCGATTGGACGAAGTGTACGCCAATGTAGTTTTAGGTATGCAAATTACTTACACACGGTACTCACTTCGATAAGTAGGAAAAGCCGCACTTTTCGGCAACGTCGGTTGCCGAAACTTTGGCCGAAACGGGTAAGCCCTGTAGGTCGAAGCGATGAGCTGGGCCCGATCCGGCGCCCTTCGCGCCGCTCCACTGCTGCTGACCCTGGCCGCCATTCCGGCGACTCGGGCTGGTGCCGCGGAGTCTCGCCCAGCCATCGATCTCGATCGCATCACGGCGCGCGACGGACGCTTCGTCGCGCCGCTCTCGGCCGGCGGCGAAGCGAAGCTCACGCTCGATCCCGATCTGCAGCGCGCGGCCACGAAGATCCTGGCCAGCGCGAACCCCGTGCGCGGCGGTCTGGTGCTGATCGACGCGCACTCGGGTGAAGTATTGGCCTGGACGGAGAGCGCACGCGATGGCCGTCACCATCAGGTGCTCACGACCGCACGCGTGCCGGCGGCCAGCGTATTCAAGCTAGTCACGACCGCGGCGCTGTTCGAGACCACGACCCTGAGCCCAAAGGACCAGGTCTGCATTGCGGGCGGGATGCACGGCATCGAGCGGCGCCACTTGGATGCGCCACGCGGTGACGGCGTCGAGTGCTCGCCGTTCCTGTACGCGATTGGCTACAGCAAGAACGCGGTGTTCGCACAGCTGGCGACGCACCGCTTGCTGCGCAGTGGGCTCGTCGACACCGCACAATCACTCGGCTTCAATGGCCAGGTCCCCTTCGAGCTCGAGGTACCGGTCGGGAGCCTCGAAGTACCTTACGGCGATCTCGAGTTCGCTCGCACAGCTGCTGGATTTCAGGGCAGCACGTTATCTCCTCTAGGCGGCGCATACTTGGCCAGCGTGATCGCTCACGGCGGAGAAGCTACCAAAATCCGAGTCACTGCCTCGGACTCCGAAGACGGAGACGACAAGGCAGAGGTCGTGGGTCGCGTGCTGAAGCCGCTCACCGCCGAGCGCATGCGACGCATGATGGAAGTCACGGTGCGCAGCGGCACCTGTCGCCACGCGTTCAGTGACGAAACGGGGCACCCGTATTTGGGCAACCTGCGCGTCTCTGGTAAGACCGGTACGCTTCGACCAGAGAGCAACGAAGGCATGACCAGTTGGTTCATCGGCTTTGCGCCGAGCCAAAACCCCGAGGTCATCATCAGCGTGATGCTCGAGAACGGCACTGTCTGGCGCCACAAGGCCAATGAGCTCGCGCGTGACGTGCTGCGCAACTACTTCCACGGCCATGGCAGGCCGTGGGTGAGTGATCCGCTCGCCGCGGCCGTTCCCGATCGTGTTGCTGGCCAAACCGGCAACGAGCGCTAGCGCGGCGGTTTAGTCGGCCACCGGAGTTGGCGCGCAGCCGACATTCGCTGTAGCCTCGCTGAATCGTGAACCGAACGCACCGCGGTAGAAACGTTCTGTTCGGGCTCGGCTTGCTACTCGCGAGCTGCGTCGAACCGCCCGGTGCGCAGCGCATCGTGGGCCCGGATGGCACGTTGATGCTGCACGTGCATTGCGCGGACGAGCAGGTGGCGTGTTTTCAATTGGCCGGCGAGCGCTGCCCGCACGGCTACGATCTGTCGCCCATCTTCGATCCCCACGATGGCAATTTTCTCGTTCGCTGTCGCGAGCCGCAAACCGCGGCTGTCGCCGTCAGCAATCCCCGGCCTCGCCCAGCGGTGGCGGGCTCGGCCGCCGCAAACGATCGCTGGCCGCCAGCGGAGGTCGCAACCCCGGCCGAGCCCTGGCCGAGCGCACCGAGCAGTGGCTTGCCGCCCACGCCACACAGCGCGAGCGGCGCGGTCGACATCGGTTACTGAGCGCGGCCGCGAGCGGAGCGGCGTCGGAACACGGCGAGCGCCGCCGTAAGCCCGAACAGGGATAGCAAGGCGGACTTGGTCGGCGCACCCGGCACGCTGCAACCGCACTTGCCGCTCGAGGCAGCGCCACCCGCGGTGCCCGCATCCGCGCCCGCGTCCGCGGCGGCTGAAGCAACCGGCGCGGCGCCGGTGAGCCCGAGCGAAGGGATGGGCGTCTTGATCATCGCGGCCGGCTTGATCTGGGTGCGGCTCTTGCGCGTCAGATCCTCGGCGATCCACGTCTTGCGCAGGCCGCGGTAATCGCGCGGCGCCTTGCCCCAACGATAGCGCTCGGGGTTCGGACACTGAATCACCGGTACCCAGGGGTGAAAGTTGTTGTACCGGGTTTGAAGCTTGTTCAGGCTTGCCGCCTTCACTTCCGTGGACGCTTCGCCCTTCTGCCCTTTGGGCTGCGCGACGCCCCCTTCTACCGCGCCGCTGGCGGGGCCGAACTTGGGATCGTTGGGCAACGACTTGTCGTCGTAGCGATAGTGGAGGCGCGACACGACGTACTTGTGGCGTGCCACGAGCGCTTGGCGAGCAGCGACCGTCTTGCGATCTTCCTTGTCCTGCTTCTCCTTGGCCTTGCGCTCTTTGGGCTTCAAATCCTTGGTCGCCTCTTTGAAGGCGGCGGCCTCTTCCTTGGTCGGCTCCGCGGGCTTCGGGTACTTTTCTTCTTTCGGCACGGCTTGCTCGAACACGTCTGCGCCCAAGCTGAGTAGCTCGGCGATCATCAGCGGCTCGGTGGCGCAGGGTTGACCGCAACCGTCGGCAGACCACGCATACTCGTTCAAAAAAGAATTGGGGCTCTTCTGCGAGATGATGTCCTGCAGAGCCGCATAGAACTCACCGATGCGCTCCTTGACCGCGAAGTCGACCTCGATGTTCGTGGGCGGGAACAAGTTGTTGTAGTTCTTGCTCTCGTAGCGCTGCTCGGGGTCGAGCACGTACACGATCAGCTCCTGTTTGCCGTTGGCGTTGAGCAAGCCGACTCGATCCGGAATCGTGTCGTAGGGTTGCTCGGTCCAAAAGCGGATCGGCGAAAGCTGGGCCCGGTCACCGCCCACCAGCTCGACGCGGTTGGTGTCCACCTGAGCCACGACCAGCCGCATTCCAGCCTGAAGATAAGGCTGGACGGCCTGCTCGGCGCCATCCGGGACGGCGTAGCCCTTGCTCTTGAGCCAAGCGCCAACGGACTCATCCTTTCCCAGTAAGCTGAACGAGTACTCACCCTCTTTCTGCTTGGCCTGCACGTCGAGCGACAGCTCTTTGGCCACCTTTTGCGCGGGCTGCGGCATGTCACCGCCGCCGAGGAAGGCGCTCGAGGCGTTGGCCTTCATGTTGCGCTCCCACTCTTGCTCGACGGGGCCGGGGTCGCACGGGTCTTGCTCCCAGTATTCGTGAAAGCGCGGTGCGCTGATGCTATCGACGCGATCCACGTACTCACGCTTGAGCGTGGTCACGCGCTCGGCCGTGACGTCAGCGGGCACGACCAACACCATCGCGAACGGCTCGAGCGAGCCCTCGTAGTCCGACATCACGCTGACGGCCGTCGTGTTGCCCTTCTTCATCATCACGATCTGAGTCGAGTTGACCTTGATGTCCGCCTTCGTCTTCGACGCGAGAAACCCAGGGAAGGCCTGCGCGGGGGCTGCGACGGCAAGCGACAAACAAGCGCCAAGCAGCGCCGAAAGCGAGAATCCTGCGACTTTCATCGCGCGGGAGGCTATCAGATTTTTCGAGTATTCCAGCGTGAATCGCGTGCAGGGTTGCTACACTCGGGCGATGCCTGAAAGGTCGATGCGCGAGCAGTTGCTGCGCGCCCTCGCCGACTCGGCACCCGAGGCGCCGCTCGAAGGGGCACGCGTCGCGGCCATCGCGCTCGTCCTGCTCGAGCGGGATGGCTCCCTCGACGCGCTGTTGATTGAGCGCGCCCAGCGCGAGGGCGACCCCTGGTCGGGGCACATCGCGCTGCCCGGGGGCCATGTAGAACCGGCCGACGTCACTTTGCAGGCAACCGCAGAGCGCGAAACATTCGAAGAGGTGGGGCTCGACCTGAAGTTAGCTGGCGAGCGCATGGGGCGTCTTTCGGACTGTGCACCCGTCCGCGGCGTACCGATCGCCGTGCGCCCCTTCGTCTACCTGCTGCAGGCGCTGCCGGTGATGGTCCTGAACGCCGAGGTTCGCCGTGCGCTTTGGGTGCCCGTGTCCCCACTCCTGCGCGGTGAGCGGCGCACGAAATACACCCTTTCCCGGGCCGGGCAGCAGCTGGAATTCCCTGCCTGGGACATTGACGGCAGCCTGGTTTGGGGCCTGACTTATCGGGTTCTGGCCGAATTTCTGGCCAAGTTTAGCCTCGTTTCGGGCGAAAACCGAGCGATGTTGGACAACTCCCGGCAGCCGCGATAGGAGCGGGCCGCGTGATCTCACCCGACGCCGCTCTCGCCGCGCAACCGGAGGCGTGCTCCGCGTGCGGAGCTGCTCTGGATGCGCTCGGGCGTTGCGGCAAGTGTGGCGCCGTCTTTGGCGAGGCCTATCGCTGCCCGCTCTGTCTGGCGTTGAGCGACGTCGAGACGAACACGACTCTTTACTATCGTTGCCGGGCCTGCGGCGGGCCGCGCATTCCTCCGACCGAACGCCCCATCTCCGAGGCCGAAGCAGCGCTCTTGCGCAGTGCTCGAGCCGAGCAGCTGCGCGCTGGGGCGTTCAAAGCGGGCGCGGGTTTCGCGGCAGCGTCGGGTGCGTTGTCACTGCTGCTCACCAGCGTAGTGCTGCTCGTTACCTCGCCGGGCGCATTTGCGAAGTTCGCGGCGCTGCTCGCCAGCGTTGTTCCCTTTGCGCTTTCCTTTTTCGCCTGGCGGCGCGCGCAACGGCACGCGGAGGCCTTGAATGCAGCGTTGCAGCAAGCCTGGCTTTTGGCAGCCTCACGGGTCGTCGCCGCGCGCGGCGGCGCCGCCACAATGAGCAGCGCCGAGCTCGCGAGCGCGCTGCGAATCGACGAGCACCGCGCGGAGCTGCTACTGGCCGAGCTCAGCGTGCGAGATTTCGTCGAGCAACCGGCTGAATTGCCGGCTCGGATGCGCGTTACGGAGCTGGCTGAGTCGGCCGAGCCCAGCACGTCTGCCGCGGAAGAAGCGGCCCGTGTCGACGTGAGCAAGCCCTAACCGTTATCCGTGAAGATGTCCCCCGAGTCGCAAGCAGCAAGAGCCCGCGCCATCGCCCGCGAGCCATGGTGGAAGAGGACATTGCGGGAATCCGCAATTCACGACTTTGCCGTGCTCGCTTTCTTGCTGTTCCTGAACGGCGCTGTGCTCGGCACGCCGAGCTCTGCCGAGCGCAGCGCCTGCTTGGTCCGCACCGGTGGGCTGATGGCTGCCTTCCTCGTCAGCATCTTGCTGGTCCGCGGTCGGCTCTTGAAGCGATCCTGGGTGGCTGCCCTGATTTACCGCTTGGGGATCTACGGCGTCGTGCAGGTGAGCTACTTCTTCCTCAAACACATCCTGCCGCTGGTGAACACGAGCACGCTCGACCTGAAGCTTTACGAGCTCGATCTCTCACTGTTCAAGGTCGAGCCGGCCATGGCCTGGGATCAGTATGTCAACGGCACCACGACGGAGTGGTTCTCGTTTTTCTACTTCGGGTACTTCTTGCTGATGGCCGTGCACGTTGTGCCGCTCTTGTTCTTCGGGCGGCGCAAGCAAATCGTCGGTGAGTTCACGTTTGCGATGCTGCTCTTGTTCAGCATCGGGCACACTTTGTACATGGTCGTCCCTGGCTACGGCCCTTACCGGGCGATGGCCGACTCCTTTCAGCACGCGTTCCCGCCCGGTCCGTGGCACGCGCTGGTGATGAACGCGGTTCACTCGGGCGGCGCACAGATGGACATTTTCCCCTCGCTGCACACCGGAGCGCCCACGCTCCTGGCATTCTTCTCGTACCGAAACAGGAAAGAGCTTCCGTTCCGATACACTTGGCCGTTCGTCACGTTCTGCACGATGAACATCATCATCGCGACGATGTTCCTGCGCTGGCACTACCTGATCGACGTCGTGGCCGGCTTCTCGCTCGCCGTCAGCGTGGTTCTGTTGTCGCGCCCGGTCGTGCGCTGGGAGATCGCGCGTCGTAAACGCGAGAACCTCGGTGAGCTGTGGCCCGAGTTTACGAACGCGCCCTTGTCGGGCTCGTCGGGATCGGGCTCCAAAAATCTGGCCGGCGGCGTCGCAGCGGCCTGAGCACAGTTGATCGCTCGCGCGGCTCCACCGCGCGGAGCAGCCGAGCACGGCCGCCCCGCGGGTTGATTCAGCTCACTTCTCGAAGACTTGCGCGGCAGCCATGCCCTGGCCGGCCGACACCGTGACAACGACCTTCATGGTGCCACCCATGGGCAGCGCCCACTTGTAACAATTGGGCTGCTGACCGACGATCGCGGTCGAACCCTGGCTACTGTCGGCCGCGACTACCGCTGCCGGCAAACCCGGGATTGCAATCGAAGGCACGAGCTGGATGTCCAGGTTCTGGATCGTGGGCACGCCCACGCCGACGATCGTGTAGCACTTACCCGGATTCATCTGCACGGTCTGGTCGAGCGACTGACCTTGCGCGAAGTTACCGGCGATGGCAGCGCCCACTGCCTTGGCACCTGGCGCGGCGGCGGTCGCTGCGAGCGGCGCGATCAAGGAGGTGACGACCTGCGCCGTCGCGGGATCGAGCGGCGTGGCGGTCGGCCCTGCCGACGTCGTGGCCACACCGGGCAGACCCGGGATCGCCGGGGCCGTGGCGGCCGGCGCAGCGCCCGGCACGGTGGCGGCCGGCGCCGCGGTCGCGGCCGGGGTACCGGACTGCGACTGGCACACGCGGCCGTCGAAGTACTGACCAGGCGCGCATTGCGTCGTGGCTGCTCCGGGCGCGAGCGCCTCTTGTTTGTCACCACCGCAGCCGGCGAGCGCACTCAGCGCGACCAAGCTACACAGCACGAGCTTTGTTCCAGCCATTTTCTCGATGTCTCCCTTGAAGAGCACGTTCGCGGGCAATTCGTGCCACGCGGGCGGCTCTGCTTTCTAACAGGAAGCCGGACAGGCGCGAAAGGGGGCTTCACCCGCTTCGCGCCGATCTCGGCTGCCGGCCCGGTCACTTATGACCGGGACGCCAGGGAAACGTGGCGGAATGCCGACGCCTTACAGGCGATGTGCGTCAACCCCGCGAACCCTCATGCGGCTGGCCATTCACTGTGCACCTTGGAGCCGGCGCATGATCATGACGAAGGCTGTCACGGAAACCGCGCCAGCTTTGCGCTCCCGCTCGGTGCGTCGGGGGATGCGATCAACTGCGATGGACCGGGCATCGCGCTAACGATATGAACTGCCGCAGTCGCCCAAATACGCAAAGGCGAGTATCGTCCCTTGCGGGTGCATCGCTTCTGCGGTGCGAGCGGAGGCATGGAAACCATGGGACGCTTGCCTGTCGAGAACGTGAGCCGAATTCGCCAGCCCTTGACCTCTTTGGCGTCGTGGGCGCCCGCGGTCCGTCTGGCGTACCTGCTGCTGCTCGGCACCAGCGCAAGTGCTTGCGCGGACGTTTTGGGTATCGATTCGCCGCAGGTGCGTGACCTCGGCGCGCCCGCCGGCGACGCCGGCCAAGTCGACCAGGTTGCTGGTGCCGGCAGTGTGGGAACCGGGGTGGGTGGCTCGGGCGCGGGTAGCTTGAGCGCCGGCGACTCGGGCGCAAGCGACTCCGGTGCGGGAGGAGAGCCCCCGTCGCAAGGCGGTGCGGCGGACGGCGGCCCGAGGATTGTCGGCCCTGAATCGACGCCGGTCTGCCCCGGTGCTCCGATAAAAATCGAGCTGAGCGTCGTCGGGGGACAGGGACCCTACGTGTGGCAGCTCGACGATAGCTCCACCCTGCAACTGCAGACTGCGGGTACCGATCATGAGCAGGCAACGCTCAGCGGCACCACGGATCACGCGATGCAAGTGAGTGTCCAAGCGCGCGACCACGACGGGCACGCTGCCCCGTTCTTGGCGAAGGTGGAGCTGCTGACAGTGCCGGTGATCCAGCAACTAGCAGTCGATCCAGCCATTTGCCCGGGCGAGGTCGTTGACACGCAACTGAAGGCCGCAGGAGGCATCGCCTCCAGTTACCAATGGTCGAGCGAGGATTTGCCGGCAAGCTCTGGGCTCGTGCTCAGCGCCGACGGTCGATTGACCGGCAAGTTCTCGGGGCTGCCCGCAGGCCCGGCTTCGCTGAGCATCCATGTGAACGTGGCGGACGGCGGTCAATGCGTTGCGGCTCCCCTTGCACTGAATCTCCAGCTGCAAGGTGGAGATGCGACCGTATGCCCGACGATCAAGATCAGCGGCGAGCTAAGCCCGAAGTCCGCTCCTGCGCTTTGCCTCGGGGGCGCGTACGAGCGCCAGCTCTCCGCATCTGGTGGAACCGCGCCATATGTGTGGACCGCGAGCGTTCATCCGCCGGGCATTGCCGTCGCTGCCAATGGTGCAATCGCGGGCACATATCAACCGACTGCCCCGAGTTTGCCCGCCGCCGAGCCACTCACGGTGCAGGTCACGGATGGCAACGGCAAGACGATCGAGGCCAAGTATCAGATATCGACCCGGTCATCTTGCTGGTTTGCGTACATCGCAAAGTCGGCCACCGATGCGAAGCTAAGCTTTTTCGACGCGGAGCTCGGCAACCGGAAGCTCGCTCCTGCTGCCGGAGCTGGTGACGTCGTGACCGACTTCAAATTCTCGCCCAATGGTCGGTACCTGGCCTACCGAGTGACGACTGCCGCGAGCGTCGTCGCCCTCTCGTTGATCGACTTGGTATCGTGGCAAGAGCAGCGCTTCGGGTTCCAGGCGGTGACGCAGTACGCTTGGTCGCCGGATTCCGCGATCTTGGGCGTCGCATATTCGGTCGGCTCGGATGGTGTACTGGGTGGGGTAGCGGTCGGCGCCTCGGGGGGCGGCTCCTTTTCCACCCTGACCCCGATTGCCGCGACCGCGATGTCCGAGCTCGTGTGGTTTGGGGTCAATCCACCACAGCTTGGTTTCGTGGCGAATAACGGCGGTTTCCCGGTTCTCGAGGCGGTTGGTCTACAAACCAGTGACGTTGTCGGTTTCGCGTTCTCCGTACCCGTTTTCCGCACCGATTCATTGCCGCCACCGATTCACTTTCAGACGTCGGGCAGCGGCGTTTTCGCAATCCCCAAGACGGTCGCGATCATCTACTACCCGAGCGACGGCTCGACATCCCGCTCACATAGCAAAGTCGTGGTCGCGCCAAGCGGGCGTTTCGTGGCCAAGGCAGCGACCGGTTCCGTGTTGGTGTTCCACCCGACCGAATCGAGCAAAGGCACTACGCCGCTCACCCTGACGGGGTGCGATAGCCTGCTCACTTGGGCGGGAAATCGCGAACGGATCGCGTGCGCGCACCAAACCGTCGAATCCACAGGCGAGCTCAACTTCTTCGACCTCACGCTCGGAGCCAGCCCAAGCTCCGATACATTGAGCCTGTCCTCGAACCTACCGCTCCAAGTGCCGAAGACTCAGCGGCGCCTGTTTTCGCCGAACGGAGATGTGTTTGCGTTTGCGAGCGATAGTTCATTGACTATTGCGTCTGCGACCAAAAACGCATCTAAGATCTATTCGGAGCCAGCTGGTGAGTCTACCGAACTGCTTTTCGCGGGCGATCAGCTACTTCTGCAGCACCGCGGCACCCGGCTCAGCTGGTTCGATCTTTCGCTTGCAACCCCTATCGAGATGCCGATCAACGACACCCTGACGGCGGCAACCCCGTGCGTGGAAGATTTCCAAGACGTTACAAGCGGCTGGTGTGGTGCCGAGCGCCCTGGTGCTCCTTACATGTGGTCACCAGACGCGAAATCGGTCGCGTTTCAAGTCGCGGATGGAACCCTGAAAATCTACGAGCTATTCAGCGGTGAGCAGATACCAATCAACGATGAGTGCAAGCAAGATTGCGTGACTCCGGGCCAATACCGATTCCAACCTTGATGCTGCTACGTCGCGTGAGAAAGCGAGCAACCGATGTCTACTAGCGGGCAGTTTATTTTTCAGGTCGATTCTTTTGAGACTTCCACCGATTCGAATGGCGAAACCGCGTGGATCCAGCCGGGAGGGGCCTGCGTGAGCAGCGCCTTCTATTTCGAATACCTGACGATTGGCGTCTGTGCCGGCGGGCTCGCCACGTCGTCGCCACCAACGGATGCGGAGTCAGACAGCCTGAGCGTCAACGTCCCTAAAGACGAGTTCAAGCACCTGCTGGAGTGCCTGTGCAACTTGCCTGCCTTGCTCACGATCTCGTACACCCGCCAGGACACGACGCTCTTCGTGACAGGGGTCAAGTGCAGCCCCATGTCACTAATACTTCAGATCAACTCCTGATCTTCCGGCAGCGGCGTGAGCTCCACGCTCACCTGTGGCCCCGAGGAACCGCCGAGGCCACAGCCTAAAGCGCTCTAGGCGCGCTCCGGCGCCGAACACATCAACGCGAGCAGAAGCCCTCGTAGTCGATGTACTCCTTGATCGTCGGGTTCTCGCCGCAAGCCGGGCAATTCTTGTCACGGCGCAGCTTGAGGGTGCGGAAGCTCATGCGCAGTGAGTCGTAGGTCAGCAAGCGGCCGACCAACGGATCTCCTTTGCCCAGGATGAGCTTGATCGCCTCCGTTGCCTGAATCACACCGACGACGCCGGGCAAGATGCCGAGCACGCCCGCTTCGGCGCACGACGGCGCGAGGTGCGCGGGCGGCGGCTCCGGATACAAGCAGCGGTAGCAGGGCCCTTGGAAGGGCATGAACGTCGTGACCTGGCCGTCGAAGCGGAAGATCGAGCCGTGCACCACGGGCGTCTTGTGGAACAGCGACGCATCGTTCACGAGGTAGCGGGTCGGGAAATTATCGCAGCCGTCGACGATGGCATCCCAACCTGCGCCGAAGATACGGTCCACGTTGCTGCTGTTGACGCGCTCTTGGTACTTGATGACCTTTACGTCGGGGTTCAAGTCGTTGATGGCGACCTCGGCGCTGTCCACCTTGTTCATGCCCAAGCGTGAGGTCGCGTGGATGATTTGGCGCTGCAGGTTCGAGGCATCGACCGTGTCGGCGTCGACGAGGCCAATGGTGCCAACGCCCGCGGCCGCGAGGTACAGCGCGGCGGGCGCGCCTAGACCACCCGCACCGAGCAAGAGCACCTTGCTCTTTAGCAGCTTCTCTTGGCCGCGTTCACCGACCTCGGGCAAGAGGATGTGCCGCGAGTAGCGGTCCTGTTGCGCGGGCGTGAGCTCGGCGGGTAGCTCCACCGGGTACTTCAGGTCCTTCCAGCGTACGAAGCCGGGGTTCGCGCTGGTCACGTTCTCGTAGCCGAGCTCGCTGAGCGTCTTGGCCGCAAAGGCGCTGCGCGTGCCGCCCGCGCAGTACACGATGATCTCGTCCGACTTGTTCGGCAGCTTCTGCTCGGCCTGCATCTCGAGGAAGCCACGCGGGACGTGCACGGCGCCCGGGATATAGCCAGCGCGCACTTCGTCCTTTTCGCGAACGTCGACGAGCGTGAAGGGCTTTTGGGCCTTGGTCTCGAGGCGCGCTTTGAGCGCTTCGAGCGAAATGAGCTTCACGTTGGAGCGGATCTCCGAGAACAAGTCGCTGTAGGTCTTCGCCATGGGGCGCCTTTCATACACTCGAAATGTGGATCTGAGCGGCCTTTGTCGGCCGGCCCATAAGCCGAAAACGAGATTGCCGCGTATTCCGATGTGACAATCTAGCGCGCTAATGTTTGACCGAGCAGGGGGCGCGTCAAGCGACTTCCCCGCCAACCACGGGCTTTCGCTAGCACTTTGGATGATCTGGCAGGCCGGTCGGGGTTTGCGACTCACGCGGACGGCCGCGCCGCCCGCTGGGCCACCAGAGACAAGGGGGGCGCGCCTTCGGAAAGCGCTCGTTCGGCCGTCTGCTGAGACAGTAAAGCTGCGGGCGGACAATGCTAAAGTCGCCCGATCTGGTTCGGCCACTTCCCGTCCCCGATAGAGAGAAGCTCGATGTCGCAGAATCGTCTCGGTGAACTGCTCGTCCGTGAAAAGCTGATCAGCCTGCAGCAGCTGCGCAAGGCGCAAGATGAGCAAAAGAAGTCGGGGCAGAACCTGGGCTACACGCTAGCCCGGCTCGGCTACATCTCCGACGGTGAGATCACGAACTTTCTGAGCTCGCAGTATCGCCTGCCCGCGATCAACCTCGACGAGTACGAGATCGACGTAGAGGTCGTGAAGCTCGTCACCAAAGAGGTGTGCGAGAAGCATCGAATCATCCCGGTCTCGCGCTCCGGCTCGTCGCTGATCGTCGCCATGAGCGATCCGACGAACCTGAACGCGATCGACGACATCAAATTCTTGAGCGGGTACAACGTCGAGCCCGTCGTTGCGAGTGAGACCGCAATCCAAGCGGCCATCGAGCGTTACTATAACGCCGGCCCTTCTTACGAAGAGGTGATGGCCGACTTCAACCTCGGCGACGAAGACATCGATTTCGGCGGCGACGAAGAAGAGGTCAATGCGCTCGAGCTGGAGCGGCAAAGCGCGGACGCGCCCGTGGTGCGGCTGGTGAACGTGCTGCTGCTCAACGCGATCCGCAAGGGCGCGAGCGACATTCACGTCGAAGCCTACGAAAAGAAGCTCCGAGTGCGCTACCGCGTGGACGGCGTGCTGCAAGAAGAAATGACGCCGCCCTTGAAGCTCAAGGCCGCCATCGTCAGCCGTTTGAAGATCATGAGCCAGCTCGACATTGCCGAGCGCCGCCTGCCGCAAGACGGGCGCATCAAGCTCAAGCTGGGCAAGGGCCGCGAGATGGATTTCCGCGTCTCGGTCTTGCCCACGATGTGGGGTGAGAAGGTCGTGCTCCGCTTGCTCGACAAGGGCAACCTGCAGCTCGACATGGCCAAGCTCGGGTTCGATCCGCAACCGCTGGCCGACTTCAAGTGGGCCATCTCACAACCCTGGGGCATGGTGCTCGTCACTGGCCCTACCGGCTCCGGCAAGACCACGACGCTCTATTCCGCGCTCAGCGACTTGAATCAGCCCGATGTGAACATCAGTACTGCCGAAGATCCGGTCGAGTACAACTTGCACGGCATCAACCAAGTGCAGATGCACGACGAGATCGGGCTCAACTTCGCCATGGGTCTGCGCTCGTTCTTGCGTCAGGACCCGGACGTCATCATGGTGGGCGAGATCCGCGACTTCGAGACCGCGGAAATCTCGGTAAAAGCGGCGCTTACGGGCCACTTGGTGTTGTCCACCCTGCACACGAACGACGCCCCCGCGACCATCTCGCGTCTGCTCAACATGGGCGTGGAGCCGTTCTTGATCACCGCCAGCGTGAACTTGGTTCTAGCCCAACGTTTGGCGCGAAAAATCTGCGTCGATTGCAAGAAGCCCTTCGACACCGATCCCAAAGTGTTGCTCGACTTGGGCGTGAGCGAAGAACAACTCGCGCTCAAGGGCAACATCATGAAGGGCACGGGCTGCGCCACGTGCAACAACACCGGCTACAAGGGCCGCGTCGCGCTGTACGAGGTGATGCGCTTCCAGGACGATCTGAAAGAGCGCGTGCTGCAGGGCGCCTCGGGCGCGGAGCTCAAAGCAGCCGCCATCAAGCTCGGCATGGCCACGCTGCGCGCCAGCGGCATCCGCAAGGTGCTGGACGGCGTGACCACTCCGGAAGAAATCCTGCGCGTGACGATGGCGGACTGAGGCGCACTCAGGCGGCCGGCGAATTTTCGGTACTGGCCCTGCGGCTCGACGCTTCCCACCAAGCCGCGGCATCCTGCTTGGTCCAGCGATCGAGCGAGTGAATCGAGAGCAATCGCTCGCTCAGCTCGCTCGCGGTCTGTGGGCGCTGGTCCGGATCTTTCTTCAAACACCAGGCGATGGTCTCGTCCAGCTCGCGAGGGATCGCGAAGCGTGAGCAGGTCGACGCCAAGGGCGGCATCTGCGACAGGTGCGCGCGCACCATGGCCATCGATTTATCGAGATCGAACACCAAGCGACCCGTGACGAGCCAAAACGCGATCGCGCCTAGCGCGTAAATATCGGCTCGCGCGTCCACCAACGCGCTGCCCTTCAGGCTCTCGGGAGCGACGTACGCGGCGGTGCCGAGCACGATCCCTTGCCGCGTGAGCGCGCCTTCCGTGCCTTCCTTGTGGACCGCTTTGGCCAGCCCGAAGTCGAGCAGCTTCACGAAGTCGAGATCCAACCCGTAGCGGCAAAGCATCAGATTGGCCGGCTTGATATCTCGGTGGACCACGCCTTGGGCGTGCGCGTCGGCGAGCGAGTGACAGGCCTGGGCCAAAATCGGAATGGCACGCGCAGGGGGGATGGGCCCATCCCGCGTGATCAGACGTTGCAGATCGATCCCGTCCAAGCACTCCATCGCGTAGAACAAAACGCCGTTGTCCTCGCCGAAGTCGAACACCTCGACCGTGTGCGGAGAGCGCAAGTCGGAAGTGGCGCGCGCTTCGCGTTTGAAGCGCGCGCTGTCCTCTGCGTCGGCGACTGCGGATTTGATGCGCTTGAGCGCGACGACCCGGCCGAGCGCCTTGTGTTTGGCCTTCCACAGCTCGCCCATGGTTCCGCTGCCGATGAGCTCGAGCAGGTCATAGGCCGCAAGGCCCGGCGTCGTGACCACCACTTTCTCGATCACGACCGGCGGCTCGGGCTCGGGTTCTTTGCGCGTGAGCAAAACGGCAGCGCCCAGTAGGCACCCTCCGAGCGCCAACGCGGCCACGAGCAAGCTTCCGACGGCTGCCGCCACGAGGCCAAGCACCGCCGAGAACGCCACGATGAAAGAAAATGCCCGGATCTGTTTCCCGCTCGTCGCCATGTCCGCCCTTCTCTCGGCTCAGTCTACTATGAGTCGGCACCGCTTCGACTCGGCGCCGCGCGTCGATATCCGACTCGCACCTTCATGCGCCCCCGAAAGCGCGCTGTTTCCCGGTAGCGGGATACGCTAGTGTTCGAGGTTCCGCGCCTGAAACTAGAGCGAAAGTGCAATTGCCATGAACCCGGACGAAGGCCTCAAAGTCAATTTGCATCAACTGCTGCGCGCCATGATCGAGAAGGGCGCCAGCGACATGCACATCACGACTGGGTCGCCGCCGCTCTTGCGCATCGACGGGGCGATCGTCCCGCTCAAATTGCCGCCGCTGTCACCGATCGAGACCAAGCAGCTCTGTTACTCGGTGCTGACCGAAGAGCAGAAGATTCAGTTCGAAAAGAACAAGGAGCTCGATCTCTCCTTCGGCGTAAAAAACCTGTCCCGCTTTCGCGCCAACATCTTCATGCAGCGCGGCGCGGTCTCAGGCGCCTTCCGTTCGATTCCGTTCAAGATCCTGAGCTTCGATGAGCTCGGCTTGCCCCCGGCCGTAGCGGAGCTTTCGACCAAGCCTCGCGGCTTAGTGCTCGTGACCGGCCCGACGGGTTCCGGCAAGAGCACTACCCTCGCTTCGATCATCGACAAGATCAATGGCGAGACCCGCCAGCACATCATGACGGTCGAAGATCCGATCGAGTACCTGCACCCGCACAAAAAATCGATCGTCAACCAACGCGAAGTCGGCAGCGACACTTCGAGCTTCAAATACGCGTTGAAGTACGTGCTGCGTCAGGATCCGGACGTGGTTCTGGTCGGCGAAATGCGGGATCTGGAAACGATCGAGGCTGCGCTCACGATCGCCGAGACCGGCCACTTGGTGTTCGCGACGCTGCACACCAACTCGGCGATTCAAAGCATCAACCGCATCATCGACGTGTTCCCGCCTCATCAGCAGTCGCAAGTGCGTGCTCAGCTTTCGTTCGTGCTCGAAGGCGTGCTCAGTCAGTTGCTGTTGCCGCGGGCCGGAGCGCCGGGCCGGGTGCTCGCGCTCGAGGTGCTCATCCCGAACGCGGCCATCCGCAACCTGATCCGTGAAGACAAGATCCATCAGGTGTACACCCAGATGCAGGTCGGCCAGGCGAAGCACGGCATGCAGACGTTGAACCAGTCGCTCTACTCGCTCTACGCGCGGCGCCTGATCACGCTCGAGGAAGCGATGGGCCGGTCCAATGACACGGACGAGCTGCGGATGATGATCGAGGGGCGCGTCTCAGGCGGCAATCTGTCGCAGTAACGTCGCTCTGCCTAAGGCACCCGCACGGTGCAAAATGCAGCGCGTTTTTAAGGCGACTCAGACGCAATTGAAACGCGACTTCGTCGATCTCGCGAGCCATTGTTTCTCCATCCGGCCCGGGAACCACGGGGCCGGTTCGAAATCCGGGGTTTTTTTCGGGTGAGCGTCGTGAATGCACGCATTCATGCACAGCGAAATCTACTCGAAACATTCATGACATGTTGGGGCGGCAGTCTCGCGCCTACATGTCCGACAGCGGTCGCTAGTGACCTCCTGCGGGCTGCCCCGCTGCCTTTGAACCCCCCGGAGAATTCGTGATGCGTAAGTCTGGCTTTTCCCTTCTGTCGCTAGTTGCTGGCGTGTGTCTGTTGCCGAGTGCCGCGTTCGCCCAGGATGCCGCCCCGGCCGCTCCTCCCGCCGAGCCCGCTCCCGTCCCCGCCCCCGCTGCTGCGCCGGCTCCCGCCACGCCCCAACCGTCTGAGGCCGCGGTTGCTCCGGCTCCGGCCCCCCCGGCTCCTCCGGCTGACGCGACGCCGCCCGCTCCAACTTATCCGCAGACCACGATCCAAGGCGGCGTCGAAGGAACCTACAACCGCATGTTCGGCGCTCCTCACCAGCCCGAATACACCGACGCGATGGGTCCACACAACGTGGTCCCGACTCGCGCCTATGATTCCGCCAACGGCTTCCTGCTCAACCAGGCCTCGCTGTTCGTGAAGCATCAGCTCAACGAGCACGTGTTCGCGCAAATCCGGTTCGATGCGGGCGCCAACGCGGGCATCAATTCCTTCGGCACCAGCCGCTTGTTCGACGTGCGCGAAGCGTACGCCGTCGCGACCGGCAGCGGCTTCACCTTCACCGCTGGTAAATTCACGACGTACGAGGGTATCGAGGTCGTCGATGGTTGGCTCAACCCGACCCTCACCCGAGGCTACCTGTACTACCTCGCGGAGCCCGTCACGCACGTCGGCGCCAAGCTCCACTACACCGCGGACGCGCTCGACGTCGGCGTCGGTGTCGTGAACGGCTGGGACAGCAACAACGGCTACTTCGCCACCGGCGACAACAACTCGCAGAAGACTCTGATCTGGCGCCTCGCGTACACCACGGCCCCGTTCTGGGCTGCTTTCTCCGGTACATACGGCGTCGAGAAGGGCGGCACCGATTCCGATCCACGCCTGTCCCTCGACTTGACCGGCGCTGCCGTCGTCAACCCGATGCTCGCCATCAACTTCCAAGGCAACTACGGCACGGAGAAGAAGGTAGACATCTTGGACCCGAACAAGAGCGGGCACTGGGCCGGCTTCGGTATCCAACCGATGGTACACGTCGACGCGATGAGCCTCGGCGCTCGCTTCGAGTTCTTCTCGGATACGGGCTTGTCTCGCACTGGCTACTTCTCGTCCGGCATTGCCGCCGCCAACAAGAACAAGGTGAGCCTGTGGAACTTCGCCATCACCCCGGGCTACACCATCGCGAGCGCTCTCCTGGTTCGCGCTGAGTTCCGGGTCGACGGAGCCAACGAAGAAGTGCTCTGGAACGGTAAGAAGACGCAGACGTCGCTCGCTCTCGGCGCGGCGTACACCTTCTGAGCTAACTGAGCGAGACGCTTCGAAACGCGCTCGGGCTCACTGGAGCTCGAGCGCGGCCTCGATCACATCGGGGTGCTTTGGAGCCTGCTTCGCCAACGCCAGAACGTACGGACGTGCTCGCTTGTCGTCTGCAGCGGCCAGCGCGCGCGCAACCAGGATGCGTAGCGTGAGCGGAGTTTCAGCGGGTGGCAGGTCGAGCTTGGCCACGCGCGCTGCGGCTTGAGCCTTTTGCTTGTTCGCAACGTCGACCAAGACGCCGAGAAAGCCCGTGAGTGGGCCGAGCACCGTGGGGTGCTTGGCGAGCAGGTTGCGAGCGCCGGCTCCGTCTTCTTTTTTCGCGAAGCCGTACACGGATTCGATCAGCACGTTCGCGGTCGTCGAGCCTTCGCGCGCAGCGGACGCAGCTTTGAGCGCGTCATCCAGCTTGCCCTGGTAGCGATACAGCCGGGCCAAGCGCAGGTAATGAACCGGGCGCACGGCGTCGCCTTGCCGGCGATTCAAGATTTTCGCGGCCAGCGCCAAATCACCCACATCGAGCGCCGCGTCCGAGGCGATGATCTCGCCCCAGGGTGTGGCCGGCGTAGCCATCGCCTCGAGCTTCTCGGGCGACGGGAAGGCGCGCCCCGTGAGCAAACCGGGCCCGGCTGCGAGCGCCGAGTACGCTTGGCGCGTTTGCGCGGCTTCGCCAATCGAATGCAGCGCCGCGTCCAGATCGGCGGGCTCGAGTGATTCGTAGGCGACCACGCCACGCACGACGGCGACGTCGGGCGCGCTTGGGTCGAGCTCCTCGATGGCTTTCTGGGCTTCATCGAGGCGCCCGCCGAGCAACGCGACGCGCGCCGCCAGCGTGCGTGCGCGCGGGTACACCGCCGCGAACTGCAACGCGCGCAGCGCCGCTTTGCGCGCGAGCTGCTCGTCCCCAGCCTCGATCGCGAGGAAGCCGAGCCCGGTCGCGAGCGACGGAGTCATGGCCGACGCCACGGCAGAGTCGATGGCGCGCGACACCTTGGGCAGATCGCCCGAGCGCATCGCTTGCACGGCCTCCACCATGGCCGGCACGCCACTCAGCGGCGCGGGCAGCTTCTCCGCGTCGCCCGCTTGCAGCTTGGCATCATCGGGCAAGGCCTCGGGGCGCTCGGAATCGACGACCCATGCCAGAGCGGAGAGTGCGCGCGTGATTGGCGCGTCGCCCAGCTTTTTGCGCAATGCCTCGAGCGCGGGCTTGGCGCGCTCGGTGCCGAACTCGAGCAGCAGGAGGCGCGCGAGCATCATCTGCGGCGGGATGAAATCCGGGTCGAGCTGACGTGCCGCGTCGTAGCGCTCGACGGCGCGCGAATCGCCCGCGCGCTCGAGCACCGCGCCCGCTGCGAGCTGGTAGTACGGATCGCGCGAGCTTAGCGCGTCGTACTTGGACAGGATCGCCGCACCGCCGGCCAAATCTCCCTCCGACATGAACGAGGCGATCTTGCCGAAAGCGGTGTCTTTCTCCGGCAAATCCACGGTTTTTCCGCGATGCACGGCGGAGTCGATGCCGCGCACTTCGTCGGCGGTCAGGATCTCGTACAGTACGCGGTTCTGAAGCCACAGGCGCGCCGCCTGTTGGCTCAGCGAGTCGAGCTCGAAGGCTTCGTTCAGCTTTTGATCGGTTTGTTTGAGATCGGAAACCGAGCCCGTCTCGAGCAATTTTTTGACCTGCTCATTGAGTGAGGTCGCGTGCTGCATCCGCTCGGCACGGATCTTCTTCGAATATTGCCACGAGCCGATGCCGGCCCCCGCGATGAGCACGATGGCCACCGAGATCGCCCAGGTGCCGCGCGTCTTTTGACGCACCGGATTCTCCCAGGCCGGAGGTGCGCCGCCGCCGGGCTCGTACACGCCCACCCGCGACAGGTGCTGCAGCACCAAGCCCGCGTCGGGCAACGAGCTCTCACTCTGGGTGTAGAACGGCTCCGGAGCTCGATTCGAGATCGGCAGACGGACCGGGGGGGGCGGCGTAACGTACGGCGCAGGCGGCGAAGGGGGCGGCGCAACGTACGGCGCAGGCGGCGCAACGTATGGCGCTTGGACCGTCTCGGCGGCGGCGCTCGCGGCGCGAGCGCCCGGCGTGCGCGCCGGGGCAACCGGCATGGGCGGAACCAAGGGAGCGGGCAAAGGGCCACGCGCAACCGGCGCAGATTCCGGCCAAGACGGCGCGACGAACGGCGCGGGAGTGATGGTCGTGATCACGTCTTCGAACTGTTCGGGACGTGCGCCGGCGCGCAGGTTGTCGGCGCGAACCGTCGGCGCCGACGACAACACGGATTGCTCGCCGCGCACCGGGACCTTGGCCGGCACGGCCGCCCTGCTCGTTCCGATCGGCTTGCTCGCGAGCGCCCCGCTCGCAGCGAGCGCCGCTTTCGGTGCCAGCGGATTGGGACGCGCAGCGGCGGGTGCTTTGCCCGGCCCAGGCAGCTTCGGCCCCGGCGGCCCAATGCCCAAGGTCGTGGCCCGAGCAGCGCTCGCGAGCGGCGACAAGCGCGGGGACGATTCCTCGATCAGATCGGCTTCGGAGATGCGCAGCGGATCTTCCGAGCCGAAGCGCGGTAGCGCGTCCTCCGCTGCCGCGCCGCCGAGGTTCGAAAATGGATTTTGGGTGCGCGGCTTGGTGAGCTCTTCATTGCCGAACGGCTTGTGGCTCAGCGGCTGCATCGTCGGCGGTGGGATGGAGTTTTGCTTGGGCATGGTCCGCAGCACCTCTGCCGCCACCGCTTCCACGCCGATCCGCTTCTGGAGTGCGCTGTACACGACCGATCGGTCGTGCCAGAGCCGGGCCTCGGAGTCGTTCGGGCTGAACTGAAGCGCGCGGGCCAGCACCTTCTCGGCGCGCAGCGCGTCACCGCGCCGGAGCAGGACCTCACCCAAGAAGCGAAAGGGCTGCGGATCGCGGCCGTTAGCTTTGCCGGCCGCCACCAGCGCACCTTGGGCTTCGGCGAGGAAGCCGGCGTCGAGATGCATGCGTCCAACGGCGAGCATCACGCGCCCATCTTCGGCGTGCCAGGTCTCGGCGCTCGCGGCGACCTCTCGGATCAGCTCTTCACGCGAGGACGTGCCGAGAAAAGAGCAGAGCGCGATGGTCGCATCGGCATCGGGGTTGCTCCGCCATTGGCTCAGGAGCTCGTCGAGCGCGCTCATATCGAGACGAGAATACCCAGTCCGCACGAAAGCTGTTACGGCTTGTTTGGCATTTTTAAACAGGGGTCGCGGTAGACTTGCGCGCACCGTTCACTACTCCCGCGTCCATCTGTGCGCTGCGCGCCCCGCGCGAGCACGCAGTCGCGCGCGCCGACGTCCACGACGAGTGGGCAGCGTTGCGAGCTCGCTCCGCCCGCGTTGCATCTTGTGCCCTTGACCGGCCCGCGCGCCGGACCCTATCTAATGCTGGCGCTGGCGCGGCACAAAAAGAGCGGCCAAAGTGGCGCCGAGGTTTTAATCTCGCGCGCTGCAACGCTTTGCTAGCCAGCACCTGAAAATCGTGGCAGCGGTTCGCCCCAAAGCTAACGCTCCGGGAAACTCCGGGCAGTCGGAAGAGAATGTGCGGCGTCTTCGGCATCTACGGCCATAAAGAGGCAGCGAACCTGACCTACCTGGGGCTGCACGCGCTGCAGCACCGCGGCCAGGAGAGCGCAGGCATCGTCACCAGTGACGGCTCGCAGTTGAGCCTCCACCGCGGCATGGGCCACGTCATCGACGTGTTCCCGCCCGAGCAGCTCGAACGGCTCGGCGGCCCGCATGCAATCGGTCACGTTCGCTATTCCACCGCCGGTGGCTCGGCGCTCAAAAACGCGCAACCCATCGCGGTGGACTACGCGCGAGGCTCGATTGCGGTCGCGCACAACGGCAACTTGACCAACGCCGAAGCGCTGCGCGAGCGGCTCGAGGAGCGCGGCTCGATTTTCCAGAGCACGAGCGACACCGAGGTCATCGTGCACCTGTTCGCGATGAGCCAGCAGAAGTCCTTCGAGGACCGGGTGGCCGACGCCTTGAGCCAGGTTCAGGGCGCCTACTCGCTGCTCATTCTGACCCCGGAGAGCATGATCGCCGTGCGCGATCCCATGGGCATTCGGCCGCTGTGTTTGGGCAAGCTGCCGGAAACCGACACCTTCGTGGTCGCGAGCGAGCCCTCGAGCTTCGATCTGATCGACGCCGAATACGTGCGCGAGATCGAGCCGGGGGAGATGATCGTGATCGACCACCGCGGCCTGCGCAGTGTTTGGCCGTTCGCTCACTCCGATCGTCACACCTGCATCTTCGAGTACGTGTACTTCGCGCGTCCCGACTCGAACATCGACGGCGTGAGCGTGTATGAGGCGCGCAAGAACTTGGGCCGCGCCCTGGCCCGTGAGCACGGTGTGAAGGCTGACGTCGTGATCCCGGTGCCGGACTCCGGCGTGCCGGCCACCATCGGTTACGCCGAAGAATCCGGGCTGCCGTTCGAGCTCGGCCTCGTGCGCAGCCACTACGTGGGCCGCACGTTCATCGAGCCGCGGCAGAGCATTCGTCACTTCGGCGTGCGCCTGAAGCTGAACCCGATCAGCGCCATCCTCAAAGGCAAGGTCGTGGTCGTGGTCGACGACAGCATCGTGCGCGGCACGACCAGCCGCAAGATCGTGAAGATGCTGAGAGATGCGGGGGCCAAGGAGGTGCACATGCGCATCTCCAGCCCGCCCACCAAGTGGCCCTGCTACTACGGCATCGACACGCCCACCCGCGGGGAGCTGATCGCCTCTAGCCACTCCGTGGAAGAGATCAATCAGTACATCACGAGCGACACCCTGGCCTACCTGTCGCTCGATTCCATGGTGCGTTCGGTGGTCAGCGCGCGCACCGAAACCACGGGGCGCAGCACCAAGCGCTCGCTGCCCATGGCGGGTGAGCACGGCGACACTCCGCTCGACAAGAAGTCCTTCTGCACTGCCTGTTGGACTGGCGAGTATCCGATCAAGTTCACGCCGCACCCGCGCCAGCGCCAAATGCGGCTCTTGGACCTCTGATTCGGCCTTGGCCTCGGTTTTGGGGCGCTGCCCCCGAAACGACGTAGACTAACGGTGCCCATGCTCGATGCACTGCCGGACAAGGTTTCGATCTACGAGGTGTCGCCCCGCGACGGCTTGCAGAACGAAGCCTTGCCCATTCCCTTGGACGGGAAAAAGCAGCTGATCAATGCGCTGATCGAGAGCGGTCTCAAGCGCATCGAGCTGACGAGCTTCGTCTCGCCGCGTTGGGTACCGCAGCTCGCGGACGCTGAAGAGCTGGCGCGTGAGTTTCAAGCGCCGCCAGGCGTCACGCTGAGCGCCCTATGCCCGAACGCCAAGGGCTTCGAGCGAGCGCACGCCGCCGGGCTCAAGGAAATCGCTGTTTTCATGTCGGCGAGCGAGACGCACAACAAAAAAAATACCAACAAGAGCATCGCCGAATCGCTCGACACCTTTCGTGAGGTCGTGCCGCCAGCGCTAGCTGCGAACATGCGGGTGCGCGCTTACGTGTCCACGGTCTGGGGCTGCCCGTACGAGGGTGACGTCGATCCGCGGGCGGCGCTCGACATCACCCGGACTCTACTCGAGCTCGGCTGCTACCAAGTCTCGCTGGGCGACACGATCGGCGTCGGCACGCCACTCGTGACCAAGCGCCTAGTCTCCATGTTCTTGGCCGAGCTCTCGGCTCCCCAGCTCGCGCTGCACTTTCACGATACGCGCGGCACTGCGCTGGCCAATGCCTTGGTCGGTCTCGAGCTCGGGATTCGGGATTTCGACTCGGCCGTGGCTGGCTTGGGTGGCTGTCCATACGCGCCCGGCGCCGCCGGAAATCTCGCAACCGAAGATTTGGTCTACATGCTGCATGGCATGGGTATCGAGACCGGTGTCGATCTCGACAAACTGATCGAGGCCGGTCGCGTCGCCGAAGCCGTGGTGGGCCGGCGCTTGCCCGGCAAAGTGCATCAAGCCGGACCGCGCGTGCTGCGCTGAGTCACGGGTTGGGCGGCGCGGGCATGTCTGGGCGGATGCAGCTCAGGCTCAAGAAGTAGCTCTGCCGAGAACCCGTCAGCGAATCGTCGTACAGCACACCGAGGTCACCGCTCGGACCGAACGCGATGCTCGGGCCGAGCGTGTCGGTCATGGTGAAGGTCAAGCGCTGCCGCGGGCTGACCACGTTCAACGAGGAGTCGAGGATCTCCTGATACAGCTCGTAGTTGCCGTCGTGATTGTCGACCCACACCAAGAGCGCGCGATCTCCCAGCGACAGCAAGGCGAACGTGCGCGCGAAGGTCGCGCCCGTGGTCAGGGCTTGTGCGGGTTTGAGCAGGGTGCCGTTTTCATCCACCAATGCACCGAAGATCGAGGGGCCCGGCGAAGTGCCCAATTGCCACCAGGCCACCAGGAAACGGCCTCCGAAATAGACCGTGCTCGGCCCCAGCACGTTCGACCCGCCCAGATCCACCGGCGCACTTTGCCCGCTCAAATCGGGAGCCGTCGTGAAAAACTTGGCGTGCGTCACGGTGCGAGACAGCTGCGAAGCGAACGCCACGCCCACACGAGCTTGCCCGAGCGCGAGGCTCGGTGTTTCGGCCGAGGCGGCCGGATCAGTCAATGGCACGTTGGCTCCGATCAGCGTACCGTCGAACGCCACGCGCTGGCCGAACAGCATCGGCGTGTCGGTGCTGCCCTGGTTGAATCGGCGGTCGTCCCAGACGAGCAACGTCTCGGTTCCGTTCCAGGCCAATGCCGGGTTGGTCGAAAAGTTGGGCGCATTGGTCACACGCAAGTCCGGGCCGAGCTTCTGCCCCTTCGAGTCGTAGCGATTGAAATAAACTTCGTAGTTTCGATCCTGGCGCGGATCGGACCAGGCGCTCTCGAAATAGCTACCGTTGTGAAGCAGCGGGCCCGCGTAGGTCTCGCTATTGATGTCCACCAGGGCGGTCTCGGGAACGACTGCAACCCCGCTCTGCGAGATGCCCTCGAAGTAGGAGCCGAACACCTGCTTGTGGCCGGAGAACGTGGCGCCGTAGTTCTTGCCGTCGAAGGCGAGACCGCCCGAGTTGGCGCGGTCGAACGCGGTGGACGAGACGCGCACTGGCGCGCGCAGGCCGCCGTACGCCGAACCGTCGTCGACCTTGCCGTTGCAGTCGTTGTCGACGCCGTCACACACCTCGGCCCCACCGGGGTGCGCCGCCGCGCTTCGATCGTCGCAATCGTCACCGCACGAGCCAGGAGCGCCCGGCGCGAAGCCCGGCTTGGGGCTGCGGTAACCATCCCCGTCCAAGTCCAACGTCACCGGCGTGAACAGGCACTGTCCGGTATTTGCGTCACAGCTGTCGTCGGTGCACGCGTCTTGATCGTTGCAAGTAACGACGGGCAGCGGCACACACGTGCCCTCACGGCATTCGGCAGCGGCGCAGCGATCGCCCGTGTCGCAGTCCAGGTCCGACGTGCAGGGCGCGGGCAACGCAGAGGCGCCGGCTCCCGCGTCTGGATCGCTGGTCAGCACGCCCGTGCGTGCGCCACACGAGACCGCGAACACCCCGAACAGAACCGATGCAGCCGCTAGAGAGCGGCTGAACGCCGAGCAGGTCAGGAACATACTCCGAAACCTTCGACGTCCAGATCACCGCAAATCAAGCCGGGCGGACAGCTACTCGAATCGCCGACCGGACACAGCTGCACGCAGTGCTTGCCGGGCTGCGAGCCCACGACACACACGTAACCCGAGGCGCAGCCGTCGTCCCCACCCCCACACGGATCGCCCTGCTGACCGGTGCCTGCCGGGCGACACTCCGTACCGAAGGTCTGCGCGCCGCAGCCGTCACCAAACGGGTGGTCGACGAACGGGTAGCAACCGAGGCCCGGCGGGCAGCCCGAGCTCTGCGAGAAGGCATCACACTGATTGACCTGAACGGGGGCGCCGACGTCAGGACAGCCCGGATCGACGTACACGTCGAAGCCGGCGTCGGCCGGCTGCGCGCCGTGGCCTGCGCTGGGCGCGCCGGCATTGCCCGACTGACCGCCCGCGCGCCCACCGTGCCCGCGCCCCGCGGCACCAGCGCTGGAAGCACCGCCGCCGCCTGCGCCAGGCGCGATCTCGACGGTGCCTCCGCAATGAAGCAGCGCGAAAACGGAGCACAATAGCGCGATAGCCCAGATTCGCCCGCTCATGAGTGGCAGTAGGATAGCACCCGGGCTCGGCGAGCAAGTGTGTCGCTTTCTTTCTGGAGCTTTTACGCGCCCGCGGATATTGGGCGGATCCAACCCGGCGCGGGGGATGCTAGACAGCCTTTCGATGCCGTCGCCGATGCGCGTTCGAAGCCTGCTCGCGGTATGCCTTTCCTTGCCACTATTTGGCGCCTGCAATCGCACCACCGAAGAGCCACACTCGTCCGGGGACGCTCAAGCGACGCAAGCTGCGGTCCAACCGGCAGCGCCGGAAAAGTCCACGCCGAGCACCAAGCCTGTCTGTGTCATCCCCATGACCGACGAGCCAGCACCTCGCGCACCCAAGGCGCTGCATTGTCCGGCCGACCCCGACGGTCAGTCCGAGCTGGCTCACGGCTACGTCGTGTTTACGGATGCGCCGGGTAGCCCGCGCTTGAACGTGGAGCTCGCGCGCAGCGAGCCCGAGAAAGAGCGCGGGTTGATGTATCGAACGTCGCTGCCCGACGCGCAAGGGATGTTGTTCTCTTGGGGCGGTGAACAGGAACCGCGCACGTTTTGGATGCACAACACTTGCATCCCGCTGGACATGATGTTCATCGCACGTGACGGAACCATCACCGGTATTTTGGAGCAGGTGCCGACGTTGAACGACGAGCCACGGGGCGTGCCCTGCCCGGCCGCGTACGTGCTCGAAGTGAACGCCGGTTGGTCGCGCTCTCACGGCGTCAAACCAGGAACCATGGTGCACATCGAATGAGCAAGGTGAACAAGGTCGCAATGTCGAAGCATTCTCAGCAAGGGTTCTCAACGTTGGCCGCGAGCTCGACGCTCGCGCTCGCGCTCGTATTCGGCGCGTGCCGCAACACCCCGCCGGAACCCGAGTCTCACTCGGTGCTCAAGCCAACCCCCGCCGAGAGTGGGACTTTCGCGACGCCCGCGGCCACCCCGCCGGCAGAGCCGCCGTCCGCGGAAGCCCCCAAGGCCGAAGTCGCTTCTGATAGCGGAGGGGATCCCGCGCACGGCAAGTTCACCCTCGACGACGCAACCGCAGGTCTTGCCGGCAAGGGTCCGATGGTCGCCGAAATCGAGACCGATCTGGGCAAGCTCAGCTGTGATCTGTACGACGACAAGGCGCCGATCACGGTCGCCAACTTCGTCGGTCTGGCGCGCGGCCTGCGTCCGTTCAAGACTCCCGAGGGCCAATGGACGAAGAAGCCAGCCTACGACGGCACCACGTTCCACCGTGTGGTCAAAGGCTTCATGATTCAGGGCGGCGACCCATCCGGCACCGGAGCGGGCGAACCCGGCTACGTCATCCCAGACGAAATTTGGCCTGGCTCCGCGCACGATCAACGCGGGCAGTTGTGCATGGCAAATCGCGGCCCCAACACCAACGGCCAGCAATTCTTCATCACTGATGGCGGGCCGCGCCACCTCGACGGCGGCTACACCATCTTCGGCAAGTGCGGCCCCGACGCCGTGATCGAGAAGCTCGCCAGCGTGCCCGTCCAAGGCGACCACAGCATCACGCCCTCGAAGATGAAAAAGATCAACATCAAGCGCAAGGCTGCGAAGCAGCTCCCTCTCCCTCCCTCCCTCCCTCCCTC
>JBEQTH010000080.1:0-9480 GCA_040348785.1 Myxococcales bacterium
GGCCTCGCCGCCGCCGGCCTCCCCACCTTCGCCGCTTCCGGCAGCGCCGCCAGCAGGTGAGCCACCTTTGCCCGCGCTTCCTCCGCCCGCTTTGCCGCCGGCACCGCCGCCGCCCTTGCCGGCCGCGCCGGCGTGGCTGCCACCTGCGCCGCCGCCGCCCGTTACCGGGTCATCATCCGAGCCGCAGGCTGCGAACACGAGCGCTGATGCACCCAGCACCAACGCGACCATCGATCGAGTCATCAATTTCATATCAATCCTCCGAAAACGAGCCTCTCCCCGGCCGTTACTTGGATGTTCTGCACGAGTTTCGTTACCCGTCCGGGTGATGTCGCCGTGCTCGCTGAGCAACCCGCATGCCAGATCGCAGTCGAATGAATCGGGGCAAATCGGCGATGATCTGCGCCAATCTGAGCCAGTGTAACGTCGTGCACTCTGGCGGGCTCGCCGCGGGCATCGCTTGGGAACCGACGCTCGCGGCGGCTTAGAGGCTGAGCTCGTTCTCGGCGAACTCGGCGTACTGGGCGGCCTCGCGCTCGAGACGCTCGCGTTCCACGCGCGACTTGGCCAGCTCTTCACTGATCCGGTCGAGCAGCGTGATCGTCGTGGCGCGATCGAGCGCTGAAATGCAGACCGAGCTCGGTTGGGCTTCGAAGCCCGGGATCTCTTCCGGGGGAACGCGATCGATCTTGTTGTACACGCGCAGGCGCGGTGCCCGATCCAGGTCCAAACCGCTCAAGATTTGTGTGGTCGTCTCGAGGTGCTCTTCTTGTTCCGGATCGGAGGCATCCACCACCTCCAAAAGCAGATCGGCCTCGGTCGCTTCTTCGAAGGTCGCGCGGAAAGCGGCGAACAGGTCCTTCGGCATCTGACGGATGAAGCCCACGGTGTCCGTCAGCACCACGTGCTGCCCGTCCGGCAACGTCAGCTGGCGAGCGCGCGTATCGAGGGTCGCGAACAGCTTGTCCTCGGCCAGCACGCCCGCGTCCGTCAGCGTGTTGAGCAGGGTGCTCTTGCCCGCGTTCGTGTAGCCCACGATAGCCACGACGGGGATGTCGCTCTGCGCCCGCCGGCGGCGCCGCTCCGAGCGTTGCTTCCCTAGGTTTTTGAGCTCTTTCTCGAGGCGATTGATGCGATCACGCGCACGCCGGCGGCCGATTTCGAGCGTCGTTTCACCCGGGCCGCGCCCGCCGATCCCGCCAGTCAGACGGCTCAGCGAGTCGTCCTTCGCGCCCAGCCGGGGCAGGGTGTACTTGAGCTGCGCCAGCTCCACCTGCAGTTTGCCGTCGCGGGTCTCCGCGCGCTGCGCGAAAATGTCGAGGATCAGCTGCGAGCGATCCAGCACCTTGAGATCGGTTTGGCCGGCGATCCCGTGGGCCTGGGCGGGGCTCAAATCACAGTCGAAAATCAGAGTCTCGGCGTCCAGATCGATGGCCCGCATCACCACGTCTTCCAGCTTACCCGCGCCGATCACGAACTTGGGGTCGGGCTGATCGCGGAGCTGGATGATGGTGTCGGCCACGTCCACGCCCGCCGTGCGCGCCAAGCTGTCGAGCTCGCCCAAGCGCGATTTGGCGCGTTGCATCGCGCCCGAGCGTCGCTTCTCGCCCACGTGAATCAGGATCGCGCGGCCGTCTTTGGCGGCCACCGTGCGAGTGCGATCGTGCTGCGCGAACTCCGCTTCCAGGGAGCTGATGAGCTCGGCAAAGTTTGGCTCCTGCGAGCCATACGGCACGGGTCCGACGATTTCGTACGGCGCGCCTTTGCCCTCGAAGGTAGGCGTGTTGTAGGCGTAGCTGAAGCGCTGCGGCTCGCTCGCAGGATTGAGCAACACCGCGGCGATCAAATCCAAACGCAGGCGCGTCAAATCCACCAAGTCGTCCTTGGTCAACGGCTCGTTGAACAAGTGCGTGTGGACCAAACGCAGCGCGCGAAAGCGACCCTCGGCGGCGCGCAAGCGGCCGATGTCGGGCAGCATCAGGCCCGTGGCGTGCCCGACCACGACGTAATCGACCTGACCCGAGCGGTGCACGAGCGCGCCCACTTGGCGGCGTGACTCGCGCGAGGCATCGGCGAGCGAGCGCACGAGCTCGGGCGTGGCAATGCGATCACTCGGCACGCGCCGCCGGTAGATACGCTCTAGAGTTTTGATCGCGCTCGGCGAGAGGCCGGTGGTGTTTCCGTAAAGCTCGGGCATCGGGGAGCGCGTCGCGCGCGCCTCGAGGCTAACACGGCCTGCTCGGCGCGCACGCGCGGCCTGGCTGCCCCAGAAAAGGCGCGGAAAAGGCCCCGAAAATAGAGCGCTGGCCGTCGCCGCACGTGAGGCATAGTAGCCAGCGCATGGCGCTTTTGACCGAGCTTTCTCTCGCTTTCGCCGCCGATTTGCTGAAACCGTTCGGCATCGCGCTGCGCCGTATCGAGCCACTGAGCGCGGGCTCGGTGAACTCCAATTTCCGGCTCACGGACAGTGCAGGGCAGATCTACTTCGCGCGCCTGTACGAGGAGCAAGACCACGCGGGCGCGGTCCGCGAGCACGCCCTGGTGGCGGCGCTCGGTGACGCCGGTGTGCCCGTCGTGCGCGCCCTGGTGGACGCGAGCGGCTCCACCTTGGCAGACTTTCAAGGCAAGGCGTTCGCCGTCTTCCCTTGGCTGGACGGAGAAATCCTATGCCAGGGCCGAGTGACGGCGGCCGCGTGCTCGGAGCTCGGCGCGGCGCTCGCGCGAGTGCACCTGTGCTCGCCGCGCGCACCGGAGCTGCCAGAAGGCCGTTTCCGCATCCCGGACTTGCGCGAGCGTTTGAAGCGCGTGGAAGCGGCGGGGCGCACGGCTCTTTTGCCAGCGGTGGCCGCGATTCGCGAGCGCCTCGACCACTACGAGGCCATTCGCGCGCAGCATCTGGAGCAAGGGATTTGCCACGGGGATTTGTTCCGCGACAACGTGCTCTGGCAAGGCCCGCGCTTGTCCGCGCTGCTCGACTTCGAGAGCGCCTGCAAGAGTAACTTCGCTTACGACTTGATGGTGACGGCGTTGGCCTGGTGTTACGGCAGCGAATTCGACGTCGCGCTCGTGAGGGCGCTGTTCCAAGGCTACGGCAGCGTCCGTCCCGTACCAGCGGCGGAGCTCGCCGCGCTCCGCAGTGAGGGCGCCATCGCGTGCTTACGCTTCGCGACCACGCGGCTCACCGATTTCTCGCTGCGCGTCCCGGACGGTGCCACGCCGGTGCGCGACTATCGTCGTTTCTTGGCGCGCATGTCGGCCATCGAGAGCGGCGCGCTCGACGCTTGCTTCGCCGTGCTCGGGGCATGATGGGATCGTCTGCGACGCTGCTTGGCCCGGACGGACCGATTGCGTTCAAGCGCGACGCCTGGGGCTACCCGAGTGTGCGCGCGCGCGACTTGCGCGAGGGCACGTTCGCGCTCGGCTATTTGCACGCGCGGGATCGCTTGGTGCAGATCACCCTCACAGGGCTCGCCGCGCGGGGTGAGCTGATGAGCGTCTTGGGCGACGTGCCGATTGCGCGCCTGATCGACCATAGCTCGCGCGCGCTCGGGCTGGGACGGGATCTGAAGGAGCAAGTCGCCCAGTGCACTCGTGAGAGTCGTGGGCTATTGAACGCGTACGCCGACGGCTTCAATGCCGGCGCGCGCTCGCGCGGCTATCCGCTCATTTTGCGGCTGCTCGGCGTGCCCAATGCGCCGTTCAGCGCCGAGCGCGTGCTCGAGATCTATCGCTTCATCAGCTACTTCGGGCTGACCAGCATGACCGTGTCGACGGAGCTCGTGATCGCGGAGCTGGCCGCGCGCGGCGCGCCTCGGCGCGTGTTCGATCGCCTGCTGGGCCCGAAAGCGCAGGGCATCGAGCTCGAGGCGCTGAAGCAGCTGCGTATTCCGAAGGCTTTGTCGTTCTTCGACACGGCGGTGGGCGGCTCTCCGCAAGCGGGCTCCAACGCATTCGCTGTCGCCGCCGAGCGCTCCGCGACGGGCGGCGCGCTGCTGATGGGGGAGTTTCACATGGAGGTCGGCAAGTTTCCGCCGCTCCTGTACGCCGCGGACCTCGCTTTTGCCGATGATACGTACCTGTGCGGCATCACCATCCCCGGTTGCCCTTGGTTTGCCGCGGGGCGCACCGAGCACGTGGGCTGGTCGTACACTTTCGCGCACGCTGACAACGTGGACTTCATTTCCGAGCACGTCCGTGAGGGGAAGTACCTTCGGGGCAGCACCTGGCACGCGCTCATCCGGCGCGAAGAGACCGTGCGCATCAAGGGCAAGCCCAGCGAAACCTGGGCCTTTCACGAGAACGAGCTCGGCACCGTGCTCGGGGACGTGACCGGTGACGCGCATTTGCCGTGCGTGCGCGTGGTCGGCCTCGAGCAAGCGTTTCGCGCGTTTTCCGCAGCCTCGCGCATCCCGAGCTGCCGCACCGTGGATGACTTGCTGGAGGTGCAGCGCGAGATCAAGAGCGTGTCCCTCGAAGCGATCTTGGTCGACTCCTCGGGCAGCATTGGGAGCGTGGTCACGGGCTCGATCGATCGCAAGCCGGCCGAGTACAGCGGCGCGTACCCGCGCATCGGCGCCGGGCTCGAAGCGGGCGTGCCCGAGCTCGTGCCCGAGGACGAGCGGCCCATCGCGCTGCGCCCGAAAGAGGGCGCCCTGGTGTCGGCCAACCAGGGTGGGCACGGTCCGCACCGTGCCCGCTGGTGCACGTTCCCCGAGCCCCCGTACCGCTTCGAGCGCATCTCTGAGCTGCTCGCCCAGCGCCAGCGACACGACCCGCTGTCGCTGATGCGCATTTCGTACGACACCCTCGACGGCAGCGCGCGCCGCTTATTGCCGGTCTGGGGGCGGCTCTTGCCGGAGCACCCGCTGGCTCGGGCGCTCGTCGATTGGGCGCCCCAGCAGCTCGATCGTTCGCTCGTCAGCGTGTTCGGTAAGCTCTACGAAGAGCTCTGCTTTCTACTGCTCGAGCAAGATCTCGGCCACGCCGACGCGCGCCGGCTGCGCGAGTGGTCGGCCATGGCCTTTTATCAGGACCACTTGGACCGCTTGCTCAGCCTGGAACGGCCCGAGCTGCTGAGCGAGCCCGAGCTCGCGGCGTTGCTCAACAAGGCGTTCGAGATCGCGGTCGCCGAGCACCGCTCGCATGACGTCCCGGTGCGTACGCGCTTCTCGCACTTGGTGACGCGCGGCAAATCGCCCGCGTTCTTGGGTTTCGATTCACCGGAGATCGAATTGCCGGGCAGCCCCGTCGCGCCCTTCCAATGCCGCATCTCGCCCATCTCGGGCGAGCGCTTGGTGTACGCGCCGGCGTTCCACTTGCTGATGGACATGAATCGACGCGGCGCTTGGTACAACCTGCCCGGCGGTGCCTCCGAGTCCCGCTTTGGTCCCGGCTACGGCAAGGGCCTCACGGCCTGGCTCGGCGGTTCGATGCAACCACTCGGCGCCTCGCCGCTCGAGCCGCTGTCGCTCGTTCAGGGCCTCGCGCGAGACTGACGCTTACTTGCGCAGCTCGGCGCGCATCGAGCGTACCGCCGCCACCTGCGAGGGCTCTGCCATGCAACGCACGAAGAGCTCGGGATCCGCACCGGGCAACAGCTCACTCCGCTCGATGAGCTCGTACTGATTCGTGCGTAGCGCGAAGAAGCGCAGTGTCCCGCGCTCGAAGAACCAGACCTCACCCACGTTTACCTCAAACGGCGCGCTAACCAAGCCACGCTAATTCGCCCGTAAATCCAGCATTTGGTGCACGTTGCCCGTCACCGGCGCGGCGCTCGCGAAGGCGCGATCGGTGCGCCGAACGCGCATCAAAACGCGCGGCGAAGGCGCAAGCGTGATCCCGAAGTAGCGATCGATGCGTTGATTCGGCACGAGCTCGAGCCGCACACGCTGGAGCAGCATCGCGAGCACGATCTTGATCTCGAACAGCGCGAACGTCGCCCCGATGCACATTCGCGGCCCCGCGCTGAACGGGTTGTACGCATACGGCCCTGGATCGAAGCCGAGCCAGCGATCCGGCTCGAAGCGCGCGGGGTTTGGGTACAGCTCGGGCAGTCGATGCGTGTGATAGATACTGCTCAAGATCTCGGTACCACGCGGAATACGATATTCGAGCAGCTCGGAGTCGCGCGCGGTGATTCGATGATTCAAGGGTGCGGGCGGAAACAGGCGCAGGCTCTCTTTCACCACGCGATCCAGGAGCGGTAAGCGCGTCAAATCCTCGAAGCGCGGCGCGCCGCCGCGCAGCTCACCCGCGAGCTCGTCGCACAAATCGGCCAAAATCCTGGGGTGTTGCGCGAGCGCGAACAGCGTCCAACTGAGCGCGTTGGAGCTCGTTTCATGGCCTGCGGCGAAGATCACCCCGGCATGTCCGATCAGCTCGTCCTCACTGAGCGCGCCGCCCGCTTCGTCGCGCGCCTCGAGCAGCATCGAGAGCATGTCGCGCGAGCTGCTCGCTTGCTCGCGTTTCAGGCGAATGATTTCCACCATCCGGCGATCGATATTGCTCGAGAGGTCGAGCCAGCGCCGATACGGACTGAGCGGTACATCGAGCGGGAAGATGGCCGCGGCGCGAAGCCCTGCGTTCCAGCTCTCCAGGTCGTGACCAATCTGCAGCCCAAGCTCGCCGAAATCAGCGCCGAACAGCGTGGCCGTCGCAATGCGCAACGTGACGCGCATCATGTCCGGACGAATGTCGCGCGTGGTTCCCGGCCGATACTCGGCCAATAGCTGCTCGGTCACCGCGACGATCTCGTCCCGGTAACTCTCGATTCGGCTTCGGTGAAAGGCCGGCATCAGCAGGCGTCGCTGCTCGCGATGTGCGCCCTCATTGGCGTGGAACAAGCCAGTGAGCATGCGAGTCAGGGGCTGAGTGCGCGCGCTGAGCGGCTGTTCGGGATACAGCGGCCCAGTCAGCGCGCACTTGTGGAAATCGGCGTGATTGGTGAGCAGAGCGCGGTTCAGCTCCGCCCCCTGCAGAAACACCGTGCCCGTGGCGCCCCGCTCGGTCGACACGATGCGCGTGGGGCTACCCACGGCCAGCTGCGCAATGGGTCCGTAATCACGGAAGAGCGCTCCTACGTGCTGGATCGGGTCGACCAAGAAGCGCAGCAGCTCCGGCGTGGCCCCCAGCAACGGCACAGCGCGCGGTCCGGGGACGGGCAGGGAGGCGGGCATGGCCGCGGAGTGTTCCTCCTCCTTCCGGAAAATGCAAAACGCCCCGAGCTGGGTTACAGCTCGGGGCGTTCAGGTGCGCGCTGCGCGATCGAATTATGGGCTGGTGATGGCCGACAGATTGCTGATGCAGAACATGTAGTCCGCCGCGGCAGTCGTCGTGGTCGGCACGTGAAACTGGATCGAGACCAGCTTCGTCGGGTCGAGCGCTGCCGGCGGCTTGATATAATCCGGTTGAATCACGTCCGTGAAGAGGATCTCGTTGTGACCGGTTACCAGCGGGCTGGTGTAGTTCTTGGCCTTCTGCGGCTTATAGATCGCGGCCGTATCCGCCGTGGTGTCGGTCGGGAACTCGACGCGCAGGCCCGTAAGCGGCACGGCGTCGATGTCGAACGCGATGCCGATGATGCCCGCCGCGGTAAGATTAAGTGTCATCTTGCCCGTGCCGCCATCGAGGCCCGCGTTGTTCACGTCCAGGCCGATGCCGGCGCCGAACATGTTGCTGTAGTCACACGCAGTAGAGGTGGCGGGGCAGGTGGTCATGCCGGTCAGGTTGATGACCTTCGCCACGTGCCCAGTTGTGCACATCTTGGAGTCGGTGTTCGGGAACGAGCCGAACGTGGGCGTGGTCACTGAGGAACACTCGGACGCCATGTGCATGCCCTTGGCCTGGCAATTGCCCGTTGCTGCCGTGCCGTCTGGCCCCGCGCCGTCGCCGTAGGCGTACCAAGCGCCCTGGATGCCGAGGGTGGGGACGCTGACGAAGCCAGTCATGTCAGAGGGGAGCGGGACCAGGGTGCCGGCCGAGCCGCCACCGGTCGTGGCTCCGCCACCCGCGCCAGCCGCCGGACCCGCTCCGGCCGTCGGCCCCGCGCCGCCCGCGGGAGTGCCCGTATTGGCGGCGCCTGCTTGCGGATTAACCACCGGAGCGCCTGCCGTCGGTGCGGAACCACCGCTGCCGCCCCCATCGCTACCGCTATCACAGGCGGCGCCGAAAACTGCCGCACCCAAACAAACACACACGATGAGAGTACCTGCGTACTGGTTCATGACTTGGCCTCGTAGGATTCCAATTGAAAAGAGGTTAGGTGCGGGACAGCTTGCCGCCGCGTTGATCTCGCAGAGTTAGTGTTACACGTCGTGCCTGGGACCGGTACCACATTTTTGATCAATTTCGACTGCTCGGGGCGTCGCTCGCGAGGATTTCGATTTCTTCAGTCCAAAAAATCCTCGGCGTTTGCGCCTGATTTTAGCAGCGAAAATTTGTGGGACCAGTTCCCGATGCGGTTCCGGTATGGCTCGGATTTTCCGGTGCGGCGGACCCGTGTCAGCGATGTCATACCTGTGCCACCCGTCGCGATTGGCGATCGCCGTTTGCAGCCTCGCGCGTTGCGTGCGTGATGATACAGTCTAGAACGGCGCCTCGCGCCCGCGTTCCACCATCGCGCTTTTGCGCGCTTCTTTTGGCGCCTTCATTCGCCGAGGAGACAAGTATGCGATACGGCCTGTACACTGGCGGTCTTGGATTGATTTTAGCGCTCGCGGCGAGCGCGTGCGACGCCGGCACGAGCTCGGAAGAAGCGTCCGGCGGCGCGCCGCCGGACCAGCCGACTGCAGGCGCCGGGAACGTCGCTTCCGCCGGGGCACCGCCGGTCAACGCGGGGGCCGGTCCGTTGACCGGAGGCGCCGGTCCCGCGGCGGGGGCGGGCCCCACGGGTGGCGGAGCCGGAGGCAGCTCGGCGGCGGGCGCGCCAACGGGCGGGATCGTCATGAAGGATCCGTCATCGTACCCGCAGAATAGCGCGGGCGCCAAGTACCCGTATCCCCAAGGCCACGCCTTCGCACACTGCACCTTCCCCAATTACGACACCGACAAAGTGGCGCTCGCCTACACGAATTGGAAGACCAAGTTCTTTCAAGGCGGCCGGGTCATCCGCCCGGAGAACAGCAACGATACGGTGTCCGAAGGCATTGCCTACGGAATGTTGATTGGCGTCTTCATGAACGACAAGCCGTTGTTCGACGCGCTCTGGACCTACGCCCAGAGCAAGAAGGGCAGCAATGGCCTGATGGATTGGCACATCGACGCCAACGGCGGGAAGATCGGCGGCGGCGGTGCCACCGATGCCGATGAAGACATGGCCTACGCGCTCTTGATGGCCGGCGCGCAGTGGGGCGGCGATTACAAAGCAGCCGGCGTCACCCTGGTCAACTCCATCTGGGACAAGGAGATCGAGGGCAGCACCACGCTCAAGCCGGGCGACAACTTCGGCGGCTCGAGCCAAACCAACCCGTCCTACTTTGCGCC
>JBEQTH010000116.1:0-38758 GCA_040348785.1 Myxococcales bacterium
TGCGATCGCGTGCTCCACGGCGCTCACAAGGTCGCGCTCGAGGGTCCCTCTCGCCGCAAAGTCAAGGGGAACTCCAACACCGATTGATCACCCCGACCCCAACACGTAGCGTCTCAGTCCCATCACAGGAAGTAACCAACGCCGGACCAGACCCCAACCAAGCACGTCGCTTCGCTCCGATCACGATGCGCCGGACTACGCGATCACGATGACGCGGTTTGTTTGATCACGATGGCCGGAATACGCAATCACCTGGGCTTTGGGCTCTCCGATCGCCCAGGAGGTTTCGGCTATCGCCCCGAGGACCACGCGCGCGTGTTCGCAGAGCTCGTGGAGGTGCTCGGGCTGCAGCGCTTCACGCTCGTCGTGCACGACTTCGGCGGACCCATCGCGCTGCCGTTCGCCGTGGCGCATCCGGAGCGCGTTGCGCGTCTGGTCGTGCTGAACAGCTTCATGTGGCCGTTCGAAGAGTCGAAGCTCGTGCAGCAAGCGCGCTTCGCGGGCAGCGCCTTCGGGCGCTTCTTGTACTGCTACCTGAACTTCTCCCTGCGCGTGCTGATGCCCTTCGCCTACGGGGACAAGCGCCGGCTCACGCCTGCCGTGCACGCGCAGTACCTGGCGCCCTTCCGCGCGCGCAGCGCGCGTGTCCAGGTGCTCTGGGCGCTCGCGCGCTCGCTGCTCGGCTCAGCTGCCCATTACGCAGAGCTCTGGCAACACCGCGCGCGCCTCGCTGCAATTCCCGCACTGGTGCTGTGGGGAGCCAAAGACCGCGCCTTGCCGGCCAGCTACGCGGATCGCTGGCGCGAGGCGTTGCCGCACGCGCACGTGGAGCGACTCACGGACGCCGGGCATTGGCCGCAAGAAGAGGTCCCCGAGCGCGTCAGCGCTGTGCTTCGAGCCTTCGTCTGAGGATTTTGGGGCGCTCGCTGGGCATCAAGCGCAGCGCGCGCACGGCGCAGGTTCCCGCGGGCGCCGCTTGGGGCTCTCGAATGCGCTAAGCGCAGACGCGGTTGCGACCGGAGTCCTTCGCTTGATACAGCTTCTCGTCGGCGCGCCCATACAGGGCCTCGGGATCTTCGTCCGAGCCGGCTTTGAACTCGGCAACGCCGAGGCTGGCGGTGACCGGCAGGCTCTTGCCTTCGAACACGGGCAGGTTTTCCGCGATCGCGATGCGAATGCGTTCGGCGCACACTTTGGCCTGGGCGAGCGAGGTGTTCGGGCACAGCACGGCGAACTCTTCACCGCCCACGCGAGCGAACAGGTACTCGCTCGGCACGCTGGCTTTGACGCAGTTGGCGGTGGCGCACAGCACCGCGTCACCCGCCATGTGACCATGCGTATCGTTCACCTTCTTGAAATGGTCGATGTCCAACACGAGCAAGCTCACGGGTCCGGTTTGCGCGGCCGACAGGGTGACGCGCAGGTTTTCGTCGAAGTGGCGTTTGTTGTGCACGCCCGTCAGCGCATCGAAGCTCATCAGGCGCTGCACTTCTTCGTGATAGGCGCCCTCGATGTTGCCGCCGGCGAGGTACTTGAGCAGCGCCTTGCCGATCTGCACTCGGTCGCCGTCGCGCAACACGTGGTCCTTGAGGCGCAGGCCGTTCACGTAGGTGCCGTTGGTCGAGCCCAGGTCGAGCAGGCGGTACCCGCCCTCGATCGGCTCGATTTTGGCGTGCCGCCGGCTCACCGAGTCGGCGTCCAGCACGAGGCCGCAAGTGGAGCCGCGCCCGATCTCGATGGGGATGTCGTTGAGCACGGTGCGATTGCCCAGACGAGGGCCCGAGAGCACGAGGAGCAGTGCTTGCTGCTGGCCCGCGACTCGGATCAGACTCCGCATATCGCGCGAAATCGTGACCTCGAGAGTCGACTCGTAAAGCTCGTCGTCCGCCAAAGTTGGTCTAGTCTCGCGCGATGGGACTGCGCAGACCGCTTCTGAGCATAGCAGATCCGCGACTAGCGCTTGCCGTTCGTGTCGGGCGCGCTCAGGACGAGTGTGGTCCGCGCGCCTACATTGTGAGTCGACCGACACGCGCAGCGCGCTCGTGTCAGACCGGCCGGCGCGCCGTCATGCGCGAGTCGTGCAACTCGCGCCGTCATACGTCGCGCCGACATGCGCGAGTCGGCGAGCGCCTCAAACGTCGTAGTACAAAAAGTATTCGAACGGAGTGGGACGCAAGCGGGATGCTTGCACGTCGTGCTCGCGCTTGTGATCGAGCCACATGTCGATCAGGTCTTGTGTAAACACGTCGCCCTTGAGCAAAAATTCGTGATCGCGTTCGAGCGCGTCGAGCGACTCTTCGAGTGAAGCGGGCATGCGCTCGACATCCGCCAGCTCTTCGGCCGAGAGCGAGTAAATGTCTTTGTCGAGCGGCGCGCCAGGATCGATCTTGTTCTGAATGCCGTCGATACCTGCCATCATCATGGCCGAGAACGCGAGGTACGGATTACACGTCGGGTCCGGGAAGCGCAGCTCGAGGCGGCGCGACTTCGGCGAAGGCGAGTAGGTCGAGATGCGGATCGCGGCCGAGCGGTTGCGGCTCGAATAGGCCAAATTCACCGGCGCCTCGTAGCCGGGGACCAGGCGCTTGTAGCTGTTGGTCGTGGGGTTCGTGAGGGCGGCCAAGGCGTGCGCGTGCTTCAGGATCCCGCCGATGTAGTAGAGCGCCATCTCACTCAAGCCGGCGTAGCCGTCGCCCGCGAACAGGGGCTTGTTGTCCTTCCACAAGGACTGATGGCAGTGCATCCCGTTGCCGTTGTCGCCGAACAGGGGCTTTGGCATGAACGTGGCCGTGCGGCCATTGCGGTGCGCGACGTTCTTCACGATGTGCTTGAACCACATCAGCTTGTCGGCGCACTTGAGCAAGCTGTCGAAGCGCATGTCGATCTCGCCCTGCCCGGCGCTCGCCACTTCATGGTGGCTGACCTCGACCTCGATACCCACGCGCTCCATCTCGAGGCAAATCTCGGTGCGCAGATCCATGTGCGTGTCTTGCGGCTGGACCGGGAAGTAACCTTCCTTACTGCGGATCTTGTGACCGAGGTTCGGCCCCTCTTCGCGGCCGCTGTTCCAGATCGCCTCCCCGGAATCCACCGAGTAAAACGCCTCGTGGCCCTTCACGTCGAAGCGCACACCGTCGAAGATGAAGAACTCTGCCTCGGGACCGAAGAAGCAGGTGTCCGCGAAGCCGGTGGACTGCAGGTACGCTTCGGCCTTTTTGGCGATGTAACGAGGATCGCGCGAATAACTCTGGCGAGTCAGCGTGTCTTGGATGTTGCACAGCAGGGACAGCGTGGGATGCCGCGTGAACGGATCGAGCACGGCCGTGCTGGGATCCGGGATCAAGAGCATGTCACTCTGATTGATGGGCTGAAAACCGCGAATCGACGAGCCGTCGAAGCCGAAGCCTTCTTCGAACGCGTCCACCGTCAGGCGATGAAAGGGCACGGAAGTGTGCTGCCATTTGCCGATCAGATCGATGAACTTGAGGTCCACCATGACGGCTTCGCCTTTTTTGCCGAGCTCGATGGCCTCTTTCGCGTCCTTCACGACTTGCATGTCTTGCGCACCCATGGGCGAAAGCTTTTATCGCTATCGGGCGCTCGGGGCTACTGCCGGCTTTTTTCCGGCAGTAGGTCTCCTGTCGCTGAGGGATAAACCGTTTCGACTCGCTGGTCAGTCGTCGTCGGGTCTCGTCGGTCTCGTCAGAGCCCCGCCTGCGGGCCGGCAATGTGCGAAACTCGATAACAGGCTCGTCAAACACGGGAGCTCGGGACCCGGCCTCGAAACGGTTATGCGGCCGGGCTCCCCTCTCTGAGCTCGTGGTTCTGGTTCAGATCGCTTCTTCGGCGCGCTCGCCAGTGCGGATACGAACCGCCTCGTCGACCGGGCTGACGAAGATCTTACCGTCACCGATGCGTCCGGTCTTGGCGCTCTTCTCGATCGCGTCGATGACCTGATGAACCATCTGATCGGGGACGACGATCTCCAGCTTGACCTTGGGCACGAAGTCCACGACGTACGCGGAGCCGCGGTAAACTTCCTTTTTACCGCCGGTGCGCCCGAAGCCTTTGACCTCGGTCACGGTCATGCCTTGGATACCGACTTCCGACAAGGCATCCTTGACCTCGTCCAGCTTGAACGGCTTGATAATCGCCTCGACCTTCTTCATCTGGCTCTCCATCTCTCTTGTTGATTTTTGGGGCCCCAGCCCCAAAGCTTGTTTATTGTTCGGGGCCCAGCCCCAAAAAGTGTTCCGGATTTGCTTGGGCCAGGCCCCAAAGAGGGTTCAGGTTGCTTGGGGCCCCACCCCCAAGTGCTTGGACGTGTGGGGGAAGTCAGCCTTGCGAGGCCACCCCTCCTGAAGCTCCGGGGGCACCGCTTGGTTCGTTCACCTACCATGTGCGGTAGGTGCGGTTTGGACGTAACGGGGTCCACGTTTCCGAATTGTTTCCAAATCGAGTCAGTGTGCCACTCAGGGGAAATCAGTCGTTTTCTCGCGGTTCGGAAACACCGGACACTTGGGGAGCGGGGGTTTTCCGGCATTCGGGCGACCTTCAAACTGCTATTCAAGCGCCCGACGAGACTGCGCTCGGATCCGCCAAGCGCCCCAGATTGAGGCGCCCCGGCCAGTTGGCCGCCTGACCGATGCGCTGGGGCCAGTTGCCCTGACGGCGCTCGGGACGGAGGCGCAATTCGAGTACTGTACCGCCCTTCTCGCCGCCTCCGATTCCCGTCCAGCCGCCTTCGTCAATGCCGTCTCAGAATCAGTCACAAGTGCCAGTCGGCACAGTCCTCGAGGGCAAGTTCCGGATCACGAAGGAGATCGGCCGTGGCGGGATGGCCGCAGTGTACGAGGCCGAGAACGTCGACATCGGCAAGCGCGTCGCCGTCAAAATCCTCGCCGCCGAGCTCATCACCTCGCGCGTCGTCCGCGAGCGCTTCATTCGCGAGGCGCGCGCTGCTGCGGCGATTCGCAGCCCGTACATCTGTGATGTGTACGACTCGGGCATGTTCGAGGAGCGCCCGTTCCTCGTCATGGAGCTGCTCGAGGGTGAGAGCCTCTACGATTTGATGACCCGCGTCCGACAGATCGACGTCGAGACCACGGTACGCATTACGACACACACCGCGCGCGGCTTGGCGAAGGCGCACGAATCGAACGTCGTGCACCGCGACCTCAAGCCCGAGAATATCTTTTTGACGAAGGACGAGGACGGCAAGCTCGTCGTCAAAATCGTCGACTTCGGGCTGGCCAAGTTCTACGAGCCGACCGCGGCCGATGCGCAAACCGTGCGCTTGACGCGAGAAGGGGCGCTGTTCGGCACGCCCGCGTACATGAGCCCCGAGCAAGCCAAGGGCAAAGGTGAAGTCGATCACCGCGCGGATTTGTGGGCGCTCGGCTGCATCGTGTACGAGTGTTTGACGGCACAAACGGTGTGGAACGTCGAGCAGGGCGTGGCCATGATCTTGGCGCAGATCGCGAGTGCGCCGTTGCCCAAGCCGAGTAAATTGCGGCCCGATCTGCCGCCCGCGTTCGATGCCTGGTTCGCGCGCGCGCTCGATCGCGATCCAGACAAGCGTTACCAGACGGCCAAAGAGCTTTCGGACGCGCTCACCAAGTCGCTGCTCTCGGGTCGCGGCGGCCAAGTGCGCGCGATGTCGTTGTCCAGCGACGACGAAGGCATGGTCGTCGACGAGCTGATGGCCGGCGAAGCGCCGCCCGTCAGCGGCCCGCTGACGGACCGCCTGCCGCCCACCGTGCGCGAGTCGGGGCATTCCCCCCCGCCCCCCCCGCCGCCCATTCCGCTGGCGCCGCCCGTGCCCTCGCAGCGCCCCGAATCTCGCACCGGGCGCGCCATTTCCGCTTTATTGCTGCTGTCCGCGCTGAGCCTCGGCGCATACGCGATTTGGCTGTATGTGCTGCACCCGCCGGGCACTCCGCAAGTCGTGCGCACCCCCAACACGCCCAAGGCGAAGAGCACCGCATCGGCAGTCAGCCCCGCTGCAGCGAGCGCCGCGCGGGCCGCCGAAGCGGACGCTTACGCACAAAAGATCTCGCACGCGCAGGAGCTGCTCGCTGCGGGCGACGGCAAGGGCGCTCTGGATGCGTTCAAAGACGCCATGAAGGGCGGCGCTGCCGTCGCGCGCTCCGTGCTCTCGCACATGCAGATCGCGATCGAAGAGCCGAGCGGGCCGTGCAAGCTCACTGGGATCAGTCGCCCGCGCCCGTACACCATCGAAACGCCGGTCTCGCGCCCCACGCTGATGCACAGCAGCGCGGGCACCGTGTTCGTGTGGATCGACAATCACCAAGACGCCAAGAAGAAGCAGGCCTACGCCGTGCTGCTCGACGACGCCCTGCGCCGCACCTCGCCCGAGATTTCGCTGACGCCCGAAGCGACTTCGGCGCGCCAAGCGCAGCTCGTGGCCGCGGGTGAAAAGTTCGCGCTCTTGTGGTGGGACGACGGCGGCAGCGAGCCGGGCGTGTATGCGCGTCTGATTTCCCACGATGGCCACATTGCGGGCCCCGCCCACCGCATCTCGGCCGTGAAGAAGGGAGAGCTGTTTGCGGGCCTGACCGCCAACGGCAACAAGTTCTGGGCCGTGTGGCAAGAAGAGGTCGACAAAGGCTCGAGCGACATCATGGCGAGAGAGCTCGACGCCGATCTGGCGCCGCTCGGCGAGGCCATCCGCTTGACCGCACTGGTTCCGGCCAAGGCGGGCACCAGTACCGCCGGTACCCCCGCCGTAGCGGTACAAAACGGGCACCTGTACGTCGCGTTCTCGGTCAATCGGGGCCTAGAGCGCATTCAGATGTACGTGCAGCGCATCGCGCTCAGCGACGCGAGCCTGAAGACGGGCCTTTTGCCGTTGAAAAAGGCCAATGGCAAAGAGCGCTTCCTCGGCCAAGCCCAGCTCATCAGCTCCAAGGACGGCAAGAACACCACGCCCGCATTGGCCTGCACCAACGACGGTTGCTACGTGGCTTGGGACGACGAGAAAGCCGGCGCGTCGGTCGCCCTGGTGGAGAAAGACAAGGGCCTAATGCTCTGGCGCCGCGAGCTGCCAGCCAAGGTCGCGCGTCCAGCGGTGGCCGCGAGCAGCAACGCCGCCGTCATCTCTTGGTTCGACGAGTCCCGCCTGCGCATGGCCCCGGTCACTCGAGATGGCGTCGGCCTGGTGACGTCGCTCAGCCGAGTGAGCGGTTTTCAGCCGGCCCCCGACCTGGCCGCGGGCGAAAAGCCCGGTCAGTGGTACGTTTCCTGGCGCGACTTCGAGTCAGCGCACCTCGAGGTCTTTGCTCTGCGCACGGAATGCCCTTGAAGAACCGGGAAAGCAACGATTCTACAGTTCACCCGGGCTCGCAGCCCATCGCGCACCTTTTGTCGATTCCTTCGCGCGCCACGATTCGGCGCACTCCGGTCGAAACCGGGCGTACGGTGCTCGTGCCACTCGAGCTAGGCGACGGCGGTGAGCTGTGGGATGCCATAGACAACTCGCGCTGGCACTTGGAGCGCTGGCTGCCCTGGGTGCCGTTCAATAACGCCCCCGAAGCCAGTGTGCGCTACGCCGAGGCTTGCGTCGCCGATTGGGACGCCGGGCGCGCGGTCCGCTTCGCGATCCGGGATCGCCAATCGCGCGAGCTGCTCGGGGTGGTGGGTCTGGATTCGTGCGTACACCTGCATCGCTCGTGTGAGCTCGGCTATTGGCTGCGCCGAGAGGCCACCGGCCGCGGCATCATGACCGAGGCCGCGCGCGCGTGTGTCGACTTCGCCTTCGCGCGCATGGCGGTGCATCGCATCCGCTGCGCCGCTGCCACGGACAACAGCGCCAGCCTGCGCGTGATCTCGCGGCTCGGGTTTCGCTTCGAGGGCATCGCGCGGCAAGCGGAGCTGGTCGGTGCGCGCTGGCTGGATCACGCCATCTTCGCGCGCCTCTCCAGTGACGAGTAGCCCGTGACGCTACCGAGTACCGAAAAGCAGCTGCAAGGTACCCGGGCCGGAAGCGCTTTGAACACGCGGCTGCGCAAAATCCCATTTCTGGTGATCGCGCCGGCGGTGGTGCTGATCGTCGGGCTTTTGGCGGGTTTGGCGCTCGCTGCGTCCGGCATGGGGCGGCTCCGTACTCAGAGCGACGACGCAGCCTCACTGCGCTCCCGATTACTGGCGCTGACCTTGGCCGAGCGGCTGCGTCGCACTTCGGAGGAGGACCGCGCCGTCGTGCTCGAGCGCGCCGCGCGCCGCTCGGGCGCCGAGCTGCTGTTGGTCAGCGCTGCGGGCCAAGTGATCATCGACGCGACTCAGGGTCCGCCGCCCAAGGCGCGCATCTTGGAGCTGCTCGTTGCCGGCGAAGGCGAGGCCACCACGCAGCTCGGCCGGTCGCGCTTCTTCTCCGCGGCGTTCCCGGGCGGAACGGGGGAATACAACAACGTGCTGGCGTTCGTCAGCGCGCCCAGCGCGCCTTTCGCCACGCGTTCGCTGCTCGTTTGGGTGGCGACGTTGACCGCGCTCTTGGTCGGAGCCGCGGCGTTGGTCGCCTTCGCGCTCGCTCGCGACGTGCACGCCGACGTTACCTTCGTACGCAATCGCATCGTGGAGATGGCGCGCGAAGGCGCCGAGCCCACGGGCATCCCGATCCCCGTGCGCTCGGTCGACCTGGTGGGCTTGCTCACTAGCGCCTTCAACGTGCTCGTGGATCGCTTCACGGCCGCCGAGCACGCCTACCGCCAAGATTTGTCGGGTGCCTTGGCCTACGATCGCGATCGCAGCGACTTCTTGGCGGCTTTGAGCCACGAGCTGCGCACGCCGTTGAACGCCATTTTGGGTTTTACGGACGTGCTGCTCAGTGAAGTGGACGGGCCGCTCAGCGCGGATGCGCAGGAAAACTTGTCCGTGGTCCGCAACAGCGGGCAGCACCTGCGCGCGCTGATCGACGACATCTTGGATCTTTCGGCGCTCGAATCGGGCGAGCTGCGCCTCAACTGCAAGGTGATCGACGTGCTGTCGATCGGCCAAGAAGTCGTGCGCGAGGCGCGCATCGCGGCCGAGGCCAAGAAGCTCGACGTCACCGTGGTCGGCAACCGCGCGATGGCCTTCGCCGACGCACGCCGCGTGCGCCAAATCATCGGCAACATCGTGGGCAACGCGGTCAAGTTCACGTCCAAGGGCGGCGTCACGCTGCGCATCGATCCGCGCGACGGCGGGGTCACGATCGCGGTCACCGACACGGGCCCAGGCATCGCACGCGAAGACCACGAGGCGATCTTTCAAGAGTACTGGCAAGCCGGTGAGGTCAAGCGTCAGCGCGTCGGCACGGGCCTGGGTTTGGCGATCACACGCCGGCTCGTGCAAATGCACCGCGGCTTCATCGATTTGCGCAGCCAGCTCGGTAAAGGCAGCACGTTCACCATCGTGCTGCCTTCGCAGCCGCCCCTGATCATCGAGCGCCCGCCCGAGCCTCCCCCGCCCCGCCAGACCATCGACTCCGGGGATTTCGGAGGCCTGCCGTGAATGCGGGCGCGGCGCGACTGATCCAGCGCGTGCTGGCGATCGAGGGGCTGTTCACGCTCGCGGCGAGCGTGCTCTTGGCCTTGCTCACCTCGCACTTTTTGGTGTTGAGCGGGCCGGTAGCGGTGGAAGGAGCGGAGGCGCTGGCCACGGCGGTGCTCGCCGGCGGCGGGCTCGAGCTCGCGCGCAACGTATGGCGCTTGCGGCGCTATCGCTTCGTGCTCCGCACGCTCTCGCTCGGCGGCAAAGCCGTCGAGGCGCGCGAGCTGCTCGCCTTGAGCGACGAGCCGCAGTACGTGGTGTTCGGTTGGCTCGCATCCGCGACCTTGAGCATTGCCGTAGGACAGACCCTGCTGCGCAGTAAGTTGCTCGACTTCTCGACGGGCATGAACCTGCTCTTGCTCGGGATCGTCATCGTGGCAGCGACTTCGCTGCCGCTGTTCGTCGTCGTGCGCTCCACGTTCTTGCGCGCGCTCGAGCTCGCGCCGCCCGAGCTGATGCGGGAAGTGGTGGAGGACGCGGATTCGAACGGCGTGATCGCGCAGCGCGTGCCTTGGCGCCTGGTGGCCGCGGTCACCACGCCGGTCGTGTTCCTGGTTTTTGGCTGCGCATTGATCGTAAGCTCGCACCTGCGCCGTGAGGACGAGCGCAGCCGCGAGGAAACCGCGCGCGTGCTGGCTCGTGCCGCGCTCGAGCCGCGGCCAGGCGTGGCAGCCGGGGCAGGTCTGAGCGAAGCCATCGCTCAAGGCGAAGCGCTGGGCTTCAAGGCGACCGTCCACGACTGGGATCAGGACTACCACGTGTCGCGCGGCGACGATGGCGTGGTCACCGTCGTGACGCCGCTCGACCAGGGCAGCGCAGAGGTACGCTTCGAAGGCTCGGTGGTGGGCGTGCTCAGCGTGTCATTCGTGCTGGTCGCACTGATCGGGACCGCGATCGCGACGGGCCTCGGCATCGCGCTCGGACAGGCCCTGGGTCAAGACTTGCGCGCGGCCACGCGCGACGTGCGCGAGCTGGGGACGGACGCCGTGTTGATGGGCGGCACGCACGTGGTTCGCGCAGCTCGCTTCCGGGTCGTGGCGCGTCTGGGCTTGGCGATCGAGCGCTTGGCGGCGCGCTTCCGCGTGTTCGCCAAAGCCCAGGAGCGCGCTATTTTGGCGCGAAAGGCCGCGGCGCGCATGCGCGGGCTGTTCTTCGCCAGCGTGAGCCACGACTTGAAGAGTCCGCTGAACGCCATTTTGGGCTTCACGGAGCTCGTGCGAAAGAGCGAGGAGCTGAGCGCCGGGCAGAGCGAGAGCTTGAGCTTGATCGATCGCCGCGGCCGCGAGCTCTTGGCCTTGATCGAGACCATCCTGGACGCAGCGCGCGTGGACGCGGGGCAATTGAGCCTCGTCTTGGACAGCTGCGACGTGCGGATGCTGCTCCACGAAGCCGTGCTCAAAGGCAAAGACTTGGGCGGCGATCGCGGAGTCGAGATCTTGGCCGACGTGGCCGACGGCGTATCCACGTTGCGCGTCGATCGCGTGCGCATGCCACGCGCGCTCGCGACGTTCATCGGACACGCAGTGCGCGTTTCGGAATCAGCGGCCGTGCACGTGCAGGTGGTGCCCGAGCTGGAAGCGGTGCGCTTCGACGTAGAAGTGCCCGGCTCGCGCGTCGAGGCGCACCGGCTCGAGGCGCTGCTCGATCCGAGCCCCGCGCTCGGCCCCAGCGAGCACCGCGGGCTCGCGCTCGGGCTGCGCTTGGCACGCTCGGTCGTGGAGCTCCATGGCGGCTCGGTCGTGGTCACCCCTTTGAGCGGGCGCGGTGCCATTTTCTCGCTGGTGATGCCGACGGGGGACGCGGAGTCGCGCTTCGCGCCGATTTCCACGCGACCGTGACCAGCAGCCGCCTCGACCTCTCAAACGCGAGACGAGGCAACGAAGTAGTACTAAGCTGGCGGCACTCGATGGCTGCCAAGAAGACGCGCCCAGTCACAGAACCTGCGCTACCCGTCGAACCAGAGCGCGTGGTGGGGACGCAAACTCGCCCGGAAGACGACCGCTTCGATCGCCTGTTTCGGCCCGAATCTCTGGAGGAGTTCGTGGGGCAAAAGACGCACCGGGAGAACCTCCGGGTGTACGTCGAAGCCGCGCGCCGGCGCGGCGAGCCGCTCGATCACATCTTACTGTGCGGGCCGCCCGGCCTCGGTAAGACCACGCTCGCGCACATCTTGGCCAAAGAGATGGGTGTGACGTTGCACCAGACCAGCGGCCCCGCGGTGGAGCACAAGGGCCTCCTCACCGGGCAGCTCACCAAGCTCGGCCGCGGTGACATCTTGTTCATCGACGAGATCCACCGCTTGAGCGCCACAGTGGAAGAAGCGCTCTATCCAGCGATCGAAGACTTTCGAATCGACGTCATGATGGGTGATGGCGCCTACGCCGAAAGCATCACCCTCGACATCAAGCCCTTCACGCTGATCGGCGCAACCACGCGCACGGGGCTGCTCACCAAGCCCTTGCAAGAGCGCTTCGGTGTCACGCTGCGCTTGGACTTTTACCCGCCGGAGGATCTGGAAAAGATCATCCTGCGCAGCGCACGCCTGCTCGGTGTGCCCTGCGACAAGGCCGGCGCCCAAGAGCTCTCGACGCGCTCCCGCGGCACGCCGCGTGTGGCCAACCGCTTGGTGCGGCGCGTGCGGGATTTTGCCGAGGTGCAAGGTTCGGGCAAAATCGACCGAGAAATCGTGCGCCACACTTGTGAACGGCTCGGTGTCGATCACGCGGGTTTGGACGAGATGGACCGCCGGTTGCTCGGGATTTTGATCGAGCACTACGAGGGCGGGCCGGTCGGTGTCGAGACTCTGGCCGCAGCTTTGGCAGAACCGCGTGACACGATCGAGGACGTTTACGAGCCCTATCTGTTACAGCAAGGGTTTCTTGGCCGCACGCCGCGCGGGCGAATTGCGACCAAGAAGGCCTATGAACACTTGGGGGAGAAGCTGCCGGTGAAGGCGCAGGGCTCTTTATTCTGAGGGAGAGAGCAGAGAAGATCGGGCACGGGGACGGGCATGAGAGAGAGTCACCAGCGGGACTGCACGTTCTTCATGAAGGCATAGGGGTAGCCGAGGTCGAAGGTCGAAGCTTCGTCGAGGCGCTTGGCTTGGTCGTCGGAGAGCACGACGTCGACGGCTTTCACGTTGTCTTCGAGTTGCGCCACGGTACGAGCGCCGAAGATGGTCGAGCTGACCTGCGGTTGCTTGAGTAGCCACGCGAGCGATACCGAGGCGGGCGACGCATCGACTTCGGCGGCGACGGCGCGCACGGCGTCCAGGATGCGCCAGTTGCGCTCGTTGTCGAAGCCGGCCATGCGGTCCTTCCATTGCTCGAGCCGCGCGCCCGCCGGCGGGGGCTGGTTTTTGTCGTATTTCCCGCTCAAAAATCCGCTCGCGAGCGGGGACCAGGGCAAGATACCGAGGCCGTTCGCGCGGCACAGCGGGACGTGCTCGCGCTCGAGCTCACGCACGACCAAGCTGTACTGCGCTTGCAGCGTCACGAAGGCGGACAGATTCTTGGTGCGGCTGAGCCACAGCGAATCCATCAAGCGGTACGCGGCGTAGTTCGAGCAGCCGAGGTACAGCACTTTGCCCTGGCTCACCAAGTCATCGAGCGCACGCAAGATCTCGTCCTCCGGCGTGTCGATATCTTGCATGTGGATTTGGTACAAGTCGATGTGATCGGTGCGCAGGCGCTTCAGGCTGTGCTCCACGCAGCGCATGATTCGATAGCGCGAGGCACCCGAGCGGTTCGCGCCGTCGCCCATGCTGAAGCGAAACTTGGTCGCCAGCACCACTTCATTGCGACGTTGGTCGCGCTCGAACCAAGCGCCAATGATGCGTTCGCTGAGGCCGTCCTGACCGTAAACATCGGCCGTATCGATGAAGTTGATCCCGAGCTCCAGGGCGCGATTCAGCACGTCGAACGACGTCTTCTCGTCACTGCCGACTTTGTGCATGAAGGACTTGTCGTCCGCTTCGCCGAACGTCATGGCGCCCAAGCACAGCTCCGATACCTTGACTCCCGCTGCTCCGAGTTTTCTGTACTTCATGATTTTTTCGCCTCGAGGTTCAGCGATCGCCCGTGCGATCAGCGGCGCAGCATACACGCCTTGCCGACGCCGAGTACTTCCCCGAACCGTCGCGAAACCAAAAACGCGCATTGTCGCCACGGTCGGCGCGCGACGCTGGGCTCGCTCATGACGTCATTTCGGCTGTGTGAGGATCGTCGTAGCGAACGCGCGCTACACTTCCGTCGGAGGCCCGCGTGAATCGACCATCGCACGAACCCGACGTTGCACTCGATACGACGCACGGCGCGCCTGCGGAGGGTGCTGCACCGCTAGGGCGCGTTCCTGGCGCGGAGCCAGTGCCGGAGCGTCGAGCGGCCGAACAGGGCCACCGCCACGAGAGCGCGGCCGGGCTGTACTCGATCTACGAAACGATGCGGCGCGGGGTCACCGAGATGGGCGTCACGCGCAGCTTGCGCACGCTGCTCACGGTGAACCAAATGGACGGCTTCGATTGCCCCAGCTGCGCCTGGCCCGACCCCGACGGTGAGCGCAAGACCGCGGAGTTTTGCGAGAACGGCGCCAAGGCCGTGGCCAACGAAGCCACGCTCGCTCGCGTCACGCCCGAGTTCTTCGCGGAGCACCCGATCTCGAAGCTGCTCGAGCAGAGCGATCACTGGCTCGATCGTCAGGGCCGCATCACGCACCCCGTGTGGCGTCGCCCGGGTGCGGATCGGTACGAAGCCATCTCTTGGGATGCGGCCTTCTCGCTGATCGCTTCCGAGCTGAGAGGTCTGGACTCGCCGAACGAAGCTGCTTTTTACACATCGGGGCGCGCCAGTAACGAGGCTGCGTTCCTGTACGGCTTGTTCGCTCGCCAGCTCGGCACGAACAACCTGCCCGACTGCTCCAACTTGTGTCACGAGTCGAGCGGCCTCGGGCTGACGGAGACGATCGGCATCGGCAAAGCCACGGTCAAGCTGGAAGACTTCGACCACGCGGACGCGATCTTCGTGATCGGGCAGAACCCGGGCACCAATCACCCGCGCATGTTGAGCGAGCTGCAGCGGGCGGCCCGCAACGGCTGCAAGATCATGAGCGTCAATCCGTTGAGCGAGACGGGGCTGATGCGTTTCAAGAATCCGCAAGAGCCATTGTCCTTGCTCGGCTCGGGCACGCCCATCGCCAGCTTGTTCTTGCCCGTCAAGATCAACGGGGACGTCGCGCTGCTCAAAGGCATCATGAAGGAGATGCTGGAGGAAGACCGGCGCCGCGGCGGCACGGTGCTCGCGCATGATTTCATCACGCAGCAAACCGAGGGTTTCGAGGCCTTGCGCGCCGATCTGGAAGCCGAGGATTGGGCGGAGATCGTGCAAGGCAGCGGCGTGAGCCGGGACTTGATCCGGCAGGCCGCCGAGATCGCGATCGCTTCGGAGCGCATGATTTGCAGCTGGGCGATGGGCATTACTCAACACAAAAACGGCGTCGCCAACGTGCAGAGCATCGTCAACTTCGCGCTCTTGCGCGCCCAAATTGGGCGGCGCGGCGCAGGGCTATGCCCGGTGCGCGGGCACAGCAACGTGCAGGGCGACCGCACGATGGGGATCTGGGAGAAGATGAGCGACGAGTTCATGGCCGCGCTCGGCAAGGAGTTCGGGTTCACTCCGCCCAAGGAGCACGGCCTGGACGCGGTCGGGACCATCCGCGCCATGCGCGCGGGCCAGATCAAAGTGTTCGTCGGCCTCGGCGGGAACTTCTTGAGCGCGACTCCGGACACACAAGCCACGGCCGAGGGCATGCAGCGCTGCAAGCTCACGGTGCAGATTTCGACCAAGCTGAACCGCGGTCACCTGATTACCGGCGAGCAAGCATTGATCCTGCCTTGCCTCGGGCGCACCGAACGCGATGCGCAGCGCTCGGGCGAGCAATTCGTCACGGTGGAGGATACGGCGGGCGTCGTGCATCAATCGCGCGGCGTGCTGCTGCCGGCGTCGGACCATTTACTGAGCGAGCCGGCAATCGTGGCCGGTATCGCCGAGCGCGCGCTCGCCGGGCGCACCAGCACGAACTATGCGGACCTGGTCGCAGATTACGACCGCATCCGCGAGCACATCGAGCATGTGGTTCCGGGCTTCGAGCAATACAACACGCGAGTGCGCCAGCCGGGCGGCTTTTACCTGCCGAACGGCGCGCGCGACGGCAAATTCGCGACGCCCTCGGGCAAAGCGCAGTTCACCGTACACCCGCTGCCGAAGCACGAGCTCGAGCCGGGCGAGCTGCTGCTCACCACGCTGCGCAGCCACGACCAATTCAACACCACGATCTACGGCGAGAATGACCGCTACCGCGGCATCTTCGGAGGGCGCCGCGTGCTGTTCATCAACGAGCAAGACATCGCCGAGCGCGGGCTCACGGCAGGTGCCTTCGTCGATCTGATCAGCCGCTTTGGGCGCGAGCAGCGGCGCGCCGAGCGCTTTCGACTGGTGCCGTACGCGATCCCGTGCGGCAGCGTGGCCGCTTACTACCCGGAGGCCAACGTGCTGGTTCCGCTCGAGAGTGTGTCGGAGGGCAGCAATCAACCGGCGTTCAAGTCGGTCGTCATTCGCATCGAGCAATCCCTGACCCCGGGCGCCGCGCTCCAGGCGAGTGTATCGTGAACGCCAAGTTGACGGGCAATCACGCGCGGGATGCGGTCGTTCCCGCCGCAGCGCTGCGCTGGAGCGGACCCAGCGCACTGGCTCCGCACCCGGATCAGCTGAGCGTGGAAGAGCCGCTCGAGATCCGCATTGCCGGCGAAACTTACGCCACGACGATGCGCACTCCGGGCCACGACCACGAGCTCGTCGCAGGGTTTCTGCTCGCCGAAGGGCTGATCGCGTCGCGGGACGATCTGGGCGGCATCGCCCATTGCGGGCGGCTCGGCAGCGAGGGCGCGGGAAATACCATCGACGCGCTACCCGCCCCCGGCGCGGTGCTCGATGTCGAAGCGCTCGGGCATACTCGCCGTGGCACATTGACGAGCGCCGCGTGCGGCGTGTGCGGGCGCAAGTTGATCGATGATCTGGTGCTGCGCTTGAAGCGCCCGGCGGCAAGTGAGCCATTCGAGCCGCACTTCATCGCCGGCTTGTCGGACGCCTTGCGCGGTCATCAGCCGGGCTTCGATCGCACGGGCGGCTTGCACGCAGCCGGCATCGCGACGCCGGGAACGGGCTTTCATGTCGTGCGTGAAGACGTGGGTCGACACAACGCGGTCGACAAAGCGATCGGTCGCCGTTTGCTGGACGGCGCGTTGCCCGCAAGCGGCTCGGTGCTGATAGTCAGCGGGCGAACCAGCTTCGAAATCGTCCAGAAAGCGCTGGCCGCCGGCTTGTCGGCCGTGGTTGGCGTGTCCGCGCCGAGCTCGCTCGCAGTTTCCACGGCCGCGCACTTCGGGTTGCTATTGTGCGGCTTTGCGCGCAACGGCGCGTTCAACGTGTACGCGGGCGCGGAGCGGCTCGCGGGCTTTGGGCCGCGCTAGGCGCGCCGCGCCCGCTACCCAAAAACCAAGATCCGCTCAAGGGCAGGCAATCGGCGCGGGCGGGCTCGCCGTGACGAACGTTGGGCGCAGCGCGCTACTTTCGGCGAGCAGTTGCCCTGGGTGCGCCGTATGGCCAGTGGCGCTGACCGAATCGGCGGCGGCGGTGGCTCCGGGGGCCTCGTCGAACTTCCAATAGCCGACCAAACCGGCTTCCATGAAGCTGAGCGACTTGCCGAAGCTGGCTTTGATCTCGGTTGCCGAGCGGGCCACGTTCCACACCCGCAGCTCGTCGAACAGGCCGTTGAAGCAGTTGTTGATGGGCGGATTGCAGCCCAAGGTGAGCACGCTGCTGGTGGTCGCGAGCATGCCGCCCGCGTTGGTCTTGCTGATCTTCAAGTCGCCGTTCACGTACGTCTTGAACGTGGTGCCATCCCAGCTCATGGCCACGTGCAGCCACTGCGCGGCGGCCGAGCTGACTCCCAAGTCAGCCGTGCTATCGATGGTGAAGTTGCCGTTGGTGTACGGGTTCAGCGTGGCGTGATTGTTGGGCATGCCGGCGACCGAATTCGTGCCAAAATCCAGGCCAAACGCGGTGTTGGTCGAGCCGGGGCTGCCGTACACGTAGAGTTCGTTCTTCTCGCCCAGCCAGTCCGTGGGCTTGATGTAGGCCCAGAATTCGACGGTGCGGTTGCCGTTGGCGATGGGCAGGTCGCCGCCTAGGTCGAGCTCCACGCGAGCGCGCGCGGCGTCACTCGCGCTGCCCGTGCCGTTGGCGCTGAGCGAGACCGCGTTGCCCGCGCAGTTGCCGCTACTCGTGCCAGCGCTGCCGCTCGCCCCTGCACTGCCCGCCGCGCCTGCACCCGCCGCGCCGCTCGCGCCTGCTGCGCTTCCCGCTACGCCGGCACTTGCGGCGCCGGCCTGCCCCGTTACGCCGCCCGAGCCCGCTCCGCCCGCCGTGCTTGTTGCGCCGGCGCTGGGCGCGCCGCTGGAATTCAGTGTGCCCGCTGCATTGGCGCCCGCGCTCGCGCCGCCCGCTCCCGCCACGGGGCTCGCCCCGCCAACCGCCCTGCTCGGCGACGCGTCGCCCGAACAGGCATTGACGCTGATGCCGAACGCCAATGCCCAGGTGCCACACACCCACGCCGCGCGAGAGCGCCTGCGAATCGCTACCATGTGTGAGCAGTTCATACGCACTCGCGCGCGGCGAATCCACACACAATTTGTGTCAGATTTCGTGTTCATTCGTGCGCATGGAGCTACCAAAGTTGCGTTCGCTCAGAACGCGACGTTCGCGCCCAGCGTCGGTTGCAAGCCCAGCTCGGAGCCACCTTTACCGAACAGGCCCAGCGCTCGCAGATCGCAGTCGATCGTGGCGTATTGGGTCTTCCATAGCTCGACACCTGCGGTGACACCGGCGGCGAGGTCACTGACTCCGGAGACGCGGGCATAGCCGAGCCGCAGCCCCAAATACGGATTCAAGAAGCGGCGGTTTCCCCCACCCAAGAAGTCCGAATAGGTGTCGCCGCCGATCGTGGCCAGCACGGCATCGAAGCCTGCCGAGCCCGAATCCACACGTTTCAACGCGTCGAGCTCTACGTTCAAGCTCCGGCCAGCACCCACGACGAGCCCACCGCCGAAGGCCGATACCGTTTTGCGGCTGTCGCGCAGCTCGGTGAGCGCGACCGCGCGCAGGCCCGGGAAGAACTTGGCGACTCGTTCGTGCGTTTCTGCGATCGGTTTGCCGCGCTCATGGATGGAGACGAATAACGTGGCGCGCGAGGTTCGATCAGCGAGGTAGCGTAGCTCTCCCTTCACGCGCTCGACTTCGCCACGAATCCGCGACAGCTCGAGCTCGATCTTGAGGATCTCCTCCACTGTTTGCGCTTTCTGCAGAATCTCTTCGTAGCGCGCGAGCGTGCGCTCCAAGTTGTGAAGTAGGATCTCCGAATCGTGGTACTCCTTGCCCACGTCTTTGGCGACGATCTCGCGCGCGGTGACCTCGCCCAAGCGTTCGACCTCGCCCATGAAGGCGTCGTTCGCGCCGGACGGCACGCGAATCACCAGGGTCGCCTCGTGCTGCCCTTCGCTGTCCGAGCTGATGTCGTTCGTGACGGTGGCAGCGCGCGCTGCCGCGAGCTTGCGCAGTTGCGCGCGCGCGACACTGACGCTCGCGACGAGCAACCCGAGGTGCGCTTCGATATCCAATAGCTCTCGTGCCTCGGCCTGCGGCGCGCTCTCGAGGGAGTTAGCGGGCGGGGCCGGCGGCGCTGCTGAAGTTGCGACGGCAGCGGGCGCGTTCGCCGTCCCGTGGGACGCGTAGCTCGTGGGCGCAAAATCGTCGGCGAAAGCCAGTTCGCCGTTGATTGGCTGCGCGGGCGCTGCCGGCGGGGCTTTCGCCTCACGGGCCACCCGACCGCAACCCACGAGTAGCGACCCGAGCATCAAACAAGCCCCCCAACCGCTTCCGAAGCGCGTCATGTTTCTCCCAACGCGCCAGCCCGTCTGCGTCTTACAGTGCCGGTTGCGGCTTCTGAACAGACACGGCCGAGCCGATTGCCTTGGGCAGGTGCCGCTTCGCCGAGCTGCTCGGCGCGGGCGCGGGCGGGCATGCCGCTTTCGGCGCACCCGCCTCCACCCAATCCGCGATCAGCTTCTTTTCTTCGTCAGTGAGGCGCTCGACGGGCGGATTGGCGGGAACATTGTACGGCATGTAGCCACTCTTGGTGGCCGAAGCCATGACCAGGTAGCGCGAGCGATCACCAACCAGGCCGCGTGTGTCGTCCCACGTGAGCAAGGAGAACGGCGCGTTGTGGCGCGCCGGAATCGTGTGACAGCGCCGGCACTTGGCAGCCAGTAGCTCATCGAGCGCGCATGGGAACCCGGAATTCGGGACGCGCAACGTCTCTACCGGCGGCTCCAGTGGCATCGGCTCCGCCGTCACCACGGGCGTGACGCCGTGATTCGAAGCCCAGCCTTGCTCTTGTGGCGCAGACTTGCGCTTGCAGCCAAGCGAGAAGACGACCAAAGCCAGCCAGAGAAGCAACGACCACGGAGCACGGAGCATTCGCCGCACGGCTGTAGCGCTCCGTGAGCCGTTTGTCATGCGTCTCCAAGCGCGTACCCGACGTGGCGCCTCGGGGCCGCGGGCGCGCCGAGATCAGGGCTGGAGGGCCATTTTTCGCGGTCCATTTCCGATCGGGATCGTGTCGGTCACCCGCTTCGACGCGTAGTCCACGGCGACCACGTTATTGTCGCCTTCGTTCGTGACATAAGCGCCCGTGCCGTCACTGAAAGGCGTGATCCAATGGGCGAGCTTGCCCGTCGGCACCTTGTCGACGACCGTGTCGCTCGCGGTGTCGATGAACTCGAGATCGCCCGCAGTTTGGCTGACCACGAGCTCGAATTTGCCATCGGCGGTGGCGCGAACATCGTGCGGCGAGCCGCCGCTCGTAATGGGCGTCGCGAGCTTGCCCGTTGCGACGTCGAGCACCTCCACCGCATCGAGCCCCACGCCCGTGAAGTAGATCTTGCTTGGCGTGCACGACAGCATGCGCGGCGATTTGTCGACGGGCAGCGAGCGCGCCGGCGAATCCCCGGTGATATCGACTTCGACGACCGCGGGCGCGTCCGTCGCTTGCGAGCCGACGTACGCGTAGCGGCCGTCGGCGGAGATGCAGGCGGCGTGCGCGGCCGCGACCGTCACGTGTTTGACGACCGTATCGCGGATGGCGTCGACGATCACGACCTCGTTCGCGCCGCCGACGGAGACCACGACGTGCGTACCGTCTGGCGTAATGGCGAGACCTGCCGGCTTCGCGCCCACATCGATGGACGTCGCGATCGCGTCATCGGAAGTCGGGATCACCTTCACCGATCCGGTGTCCATGCTGGACACGTAAACCTTTTTGCCGTCCGGCGTGATGATCAGACCGTCTGGCGCGGTGACCGGAATTTTCTTGAGCACCTGATCCGTCACTATATCGAGGACGGCGACCGCCTGATCACCGAACAAGCCGACATAAGCCTTGCGGTTGGTGCTTACGGACCCGGGCGCAGCGGGATACGCCGGGGAAGTGGGATCGGAGTTGGACGAGCAGCCGGCAGCTGCAAACACGAAGATCGCGGTATAGACGCTGAGATGATGGTGCATGGTATGGTTGCCTCCCCGGAGCCAACGAAGCGTCCGTGGGATCGTTCCGAGCAAATCGTGTCAGGGAACCATTCATTGAACACAGCGTTGGACGCGACATGAGTCTCACTCGAAGTAGCTTGCTGCTCGGTGCGTTCGCACTGGCATGCGGCTCCTCTCCGGACAAACCCGCAGACCCACCGGGCTCGCCCGCGCCGACTTATAGCGAGCTGTACGCGAGCTACTTCGCGGCCGGCACGCCGGGCCACTGTGCGACGGCAGGCTGCCACGCCGATCCCGGTCACACGGTGTGGCTGTGCGGCAGCACGAAGGGTGATTGCTACGCCGGCATGGTTACGGTCGCCCTGATCGATCCTGCCGATCCAACGCATTCATCGATCGCCGATGCGCATCGCTCGCCACTCGTGTGGTTCAATCCCTCGGGCGGCAACATGCCTTTCGACGCCCAGGTGGCGAACAACGCAGGGCGTGACGCGATAGCGGCCTGGGTCGCCGCCGGCGCCCAGGACGACTAAGAGCGGGCCTAAAACAGTTTTAGGACCCGCTCTAAACTAAGCTCACTTCGGCGGGTTGGGCGGGATGGCCACCTGGCACTGACCGGCCACGGTGAGCCACTTGATCGAGTTCAGCCAGAACAGCTGCACCTGGTACTCTGGGTGGTCGTTCCATTCACTGTTGTACGTCACCCACTCGTCGCCCCACAAGAAGACGTGGCCCTTGCCGACGACTTGCACCTTGGCGACATCGAAGCCGCCACCAGTTGCGATCACGTCGCCCATGCCTTCCACCGGATAGCCGTTGTCGACCCCCACTTGCAACACGCCCATGTCGATCGGGTGCGGGGTCCACATAGTGATCGGGATCGTGTTCATACCGACCTTTCGAAGGATCTGTTGATCGGTGTAGTCCATCATGAAGGGCGCAAGTAAGCGGTTCACGTTGTGCGCCTCACCGGCGTTCGTGTAGCCGATGAGCGTCATGAACCCGCCGCCCTTGTTCACCCAGTCAGACAGCGCCGCGGCCTCATCCGGCGAGTACTCGTGGTTCCGACTCACGTTCTGGGCGACGATCACTTGGTACTTCGCGAGCAACTCCGGCGTGAGCACTTCGTCAGCCAAGTCCGCCGCGCCGTTGTCGCTGCGGGCCGTCAGCCACGCGGCAAATACGTCGCCCTCACCCGAGGTGCCCTTCACGCCCAACGTGGCGATCAGCAAACAGTCGCAAACACCGTCCCCGTCTTTGTCGATGTCGTCGATGACGCCGTTGCTGTCATTGTCCATGCCGTCACACACCTCCGGAGTGCCGTTGCCGGTCGGGGTCCCGCTACCCGCCGCGCCGCCGATTGTGACGACTAGATCGAGCCCCGCGGTGGCGGCCGTGCCCGAGCCATTCGCTGATGCGCCGTTGGCGCTGGTGCCCGCCGCATCAGAACCGCCGGAGCTCGATGCGCTAGATGCCGCCGAACCTGCAGCACCGCCCACCGGCGAGCCGTTCTTGTCACTGCCACACCCCCAAGCCACCAAACAACAGGAGATGACCACCACCACTGGGCTCAACGAGCGACGCAACATCATGCGCTCATTGTACCCGCAACGTGCGAGTGTCCAGGCAAACTTCGTCGCACCGAGATCCCTTATGTGAGCTCAGGTGTGCTCGACTCGCCGTCGTGGCCGAGTAAGAGTCGCTCAGTACCTGCTCCATAGAATGTTCCCGATGTGCGGTAGCGCCGAGGCTGCGAAACGACTGTCAACGCTGAATCTTCGTTCGCCGTGTTGAAATTTCGAAAGATGATCGCCTGTCGAGCCCTTTGGGCGAGCTCGAGGGGAAATGCGCCTCACCGTCTCGCCGGGTTTGCGCTGGTTTCGGGAGCGGCGTCGGTTTTCAGCTTCCGGCCTCGGACGAGTGCGTTACGAGAGTCGGAACGGCATGCGAGCTTGCTGCGTCCGCTGGTTCGCTGCCCGTCGCTGGGGTCCGCATCTGATCTTCGCGACGCTCTGCCTGTGCGCCTCGCGCGACGCCTGGGGCCAGCCCGCAACCACGACGGAAGCGCTGCTCGCGCGCGCACGCTCGCAAGGCATCGCGGAGTCCAGCTCTTGGCTGCGTTTGCTGCACTATCGACCTGACGCCAAGCGACGGGCAGTGAGTCAGATCGACGGCAAGGCCTTTTTCTTGGCGCCGAATGGAGCGCGCGATCCGCGAGCCGAGCTCGAAGCGACACTGCGTGCTTTCGAGTTGCCAGTCGAACCAGGTCGAGAAGACGAGCACGCCTTGTGCCGCTTTCCCGCGCGGCGTCAGTTGCTGGACGAACAACTGCATTTCGCGGGCGCACTGCACAGACCCACTTGCCCAGGGCTGGCGCGGTACCTGGCCGCGGTGGATCTGGAATCGATTTCGGTCGTGTACGCGGCCAACTACCTGAACAACCCGGCGTCCGCCTTCGGCCACACGTTCCTGCGCTTGCAGAAGCGGCGCCCCGCAGGCTCCGCCGCAACCGACGACGCTCTGTCTTACGGAGTCGAGTACGTCGCCAACACGGACACCGAAAATCCGTTCTTGTACGCGTTCAAGGGACTGACTGGGTTGTTTCCAGGGGTGTTCCGCTTCCATTCGTACGAGTCCAAGCTGCACGAGTACGAAAATGGCGAGGCGCGCGATCTCTGGGAGTACCGTCTGGGCTTCACCACCGCCGAGGCCACGCGGCTCGCGTTGCACTTGTGGGAGCTGTCCACGACGCACCTCGACTATTACTATTTGACCAAGAACTGCTCGTATCACGTGCTCGCGACGCTCGAAGCGGCCGCGCCGCGCCTCGACTTGGTGTCACCCCTCAACTTCGTCGTGCTGCCGCGAGACACGATCAAGGCGCTGTATCGCGTGCCGGGGTTGGTGCGCGGAACGGTGTATCGCCCGTCGATACGAAGCCGCGCATTGCCGAGCGCCGTGCGCCAGGAAGCGGCCCAGAAAGCGCCGCAACGGGCGCACGGCTCGATGCGCTTGACGCTGGGTACCGGCATCACCTCGCAGTACGGCGGCAGCTTCGACACCTTGGGCTATCGCTTGGCCCTTCACGACCTCGCGGATCCGCCCGCGGGTGAGATGGAGCTCCTGCAGGTGCAGTTCCTCGACACGCAGCTCCGCTACGACCTCGCGCAGCGCTCGTTCACGTTGAACCGCCTCACCTTCGCCGAGCTAGTCGCGCTCAATCCGCTGACGCGCGACGAAACGGCGTTGTCTTGGCGAGCCCGCGCCTTCGGAATGCGCCTCCACGACCGCGCTTGCCCGGATTGCTTTGCGCACGGGCTAGACCTCGGGATGGGCGTGACCCTCGCTACGGACGACGAGCACCTGGCCTTCTTCGTCATGGCCGACGCTTACGTCGGGTTCTCGCCCTCGCTGCACGGGATTCACGATAGCTTCGTGCGCGTCGGGGTCGGACCTTATGCCGGCGTGCGCGCGCGCCTCCCGGGTCACACGCTCGCGCTGATCACGGGCAATTGGTCGTACTTGCCGGCCCAGGATCTGCTCGGCACGTACGAGGTGCGCGCCACGCTGCGCAGCGCGCTCACGAACGAGGTCGCGGTCGGCTTCGAAGCGGCGCTCCAACCGGCGTCGAACGAAGCCCAGCTCGCGTCTTACTTCTATTTCTGAACGCTCGTAACACGCGACTGAATATGCATCACTTGCATTGGCCCGACGGCACCGGCAAGCCGTAAGACTTGGCGAGGGTCGGATAGGAGGCCATCGCCGTGTTGGTGGTGTACGTGTTGCCGCTCTTCGTGAAGAGCGTGTTCTGGTTGACGCCGGGATAGCGCGTGGGCTCCCAGATGAACGAGCCGCGCCCCATCTGATTGGCGAAGCCGCGCATGACCTTGGTATTGATCAGCTGCCCGGCTTTGTCGTCGGGCGGAGCGACCGTGTACTCACAGCTCAGCACCGGCAACTTGTACTTGTCGAGCACATAGAAAAATGACTCGATCCAATCAGCACCCGCGTTGGTGGTGCCGTAGGTCGAGCCGCACACCCCGTCGATGTCGAGCTTGGTGCCTTTCGTGCCGAGGTACGTATCCACCCAGCCCGTGAAGTTGTTACCGCCCGCAGAATCAGGACGCGGCCGCCCATTTTGCACCCAGATCTGGATCTTGGGGTTCACGTCACGCACGCCTTTGATGCCCGCTGCGATCAGCGCCGAGAGATCGGTCCAATTGCTGATCGGAATGCCGGACATGCCCGCGTTCGTCTCGTTGCCGATCTGGACCATGTCCGGCGTCACGCCAGCGTCGGCCAGCTCCTTCACGACCATATTGGTGTACTTGTAAGCGGCGGCCTGCATCTCGCTTGGGCTCATGCCCTTCCAAGCACTGGGCTGCGCCGAGGCGCTCGCGCCGGTACCGAGCGAGACCCAGGTATCGGACATGTGAAAGTCGAGCAGCAGACCCATGCCGCACGCTTTGACGCGCTTGGCCATGATCACGGTGTGTTTGTCGTCACAGAACCCTTGCCGGTTGTAACCGCCAGCGCAGGACGGGCACACGAAGGTGCGCAGGCGTACGTAGTTGAAGCCGTTGTTGACCAAGATTTGCTCGATGGGCTTCACACCGCCGGCGTCGGCATACTTGGCGCCGCCGGCTTCGTCCTCGAGCGTCCACGAAATGTCGGCACCGATGATGTACGACGGGTTGAATGGGAACGGGCCGCTGCTGCCGCCTGCCGCGCCAGCCATGCTCATCGCCGCGCCGGCAGCGCCGGCCAGGCTCGGTCCACCGCCGGAGTCGCCGCCAGCCGTGCCGCCGCCGCCACCGTCGACACTCGCGGCACCGGCGCTCGGCGCGCCCGCCACAGAACTGCCGCTCGAACCAGCACTGGCGTTGGCGCTGCCTGCACTGCCGCTCACCCCGAGGCTACCGCCGGGGCTGGCGTTGCTCCCGCTGGCGCCTTGCGGTCCGCTGTCGTCGGAGGCGGCGCACGCGCTGAGCGTGAGCGCGAGCGCAGCAAGGGTCAGCGCGCTAGGTCGTGTGATCGGGCGGCGAGAGTTGAGCGTCATCCTTGAGCAAAAAGGGAACGCAAAGTCGAATACGTCCCGCTTCACTGCACGCCGAGGTGCTTTCCGATCTGAATCAAAATGTCCTGTTGCGCTTGCGGGATCGTTCCGTCCGCCATGGGTGAGATGTTCAAAACCAAGACGCCGCCGCGGCTCAGGTAGTTGTCCATCTGACTGATGATCGAGCTGGCCGAGCGATAAGTCATGCCAGTGACGTAGCCCCACGAGCCATTGCCGATCTTGTCGTCGACCATCCAGAACGACTTGGGTTCTTGACCTGCGGCCGGAGCGTGCCCTGCAGTCTCGAAATCGTGGATCATGATGTTGGCGCCGTTGGCAGCGCTGTCACTGCCCGGGAACACGCCGCCCTTCCCGGCGGTGGTGACCTCTTTGCCCCACGAACAGGCCTTCTTGTAATAGTCGAGCACGAAGGCCTGTTTGTCGGCCCAACACGGGCTGCCCTCCACGTTCGCACCGTCCCAGTCGAACCACTCCACGTCGAGCTTGTACTTGTCGACCAGCTCGGTGCTGCGCGCGAGCCAGTCATCACAAAACGCTTTGCGCGGGGAGCACGAAGTGGACGCCGCGAGCGCACCGCAGGCGGACGTCGGGGGGCCGTAAAAGTCGGCGAACCGCGGATCGTACAGATCGGACACGGAGGCAGGCGTATTCGGCCCGACGTTGCCCGGCGTCGTACCGCTCGGGCCGCAGTAGGCGAAGCTATCACCGTACATGATGTGATTCGAGACGCCGAACTTCAGACCTTGCGCGCGCACCGCGGTCGCAAGATCGCCCACCAAGTCGCGCTTGGGGCCCATGTCTTTGGCGTCCCACTTGGTGAGCGCGCTATCCCAAAGCGCGAAGCGGTCATGATGCTGAGCCGAGAGTTGTACCCACGCCGCGCCCGACTTCTTGAACAGCGCGGCCCACGCGTTCGGATCCCATTTGGCCGCGGTGAAGTCCGCGATGAAGTCCTTGTAACCCCACGGCCCGCCCATGGGTGATGTCTTCGGGAAGTTCTGACTCGTCCAGGTCGAGAAGGACGTATTGCAGTACTCGTGCTGAAAGAACCACTCGTTGTGGTACGCGGGCACCGCGTACAGACCCCAATGGATCTGAATGCCGAGCTTGGCCTGCTTCAACCAGGCGGGCACCGCATGTGCGGCCGTGATGTCGTTCCAGCTGGCCGCTTTGCCGATCGGCTCCGAGCAGGTCACCGCGCCGCCACCTGAGCCGCCTGCAGGACCTGCGCCGCCTGCGCCGCCCACATCCGGAGCACCGCCCGCGCCGGCTCCGCCGCTCGCACCGCCCGCATCCGAGCCCGCGCCCGCACCGCCCGCCGGGAGCGAGCCTCCCGCGCCGCTGCCCGCAACATTCAGCGCACCTCCCGCACCGGCGCCCAGGACCGGGCCGCCTGCCGCACCGCCCGTAGCGGGCGGCGCACCGGCCGCGCCGGGCCCGCCCGAGCCGGCATCCGACCCGCACCCGGCGAGCAGCGCTAGGCCAAAAACCAGGCCTGCCGCAGGTTGGTAAGCATTTCTAGCCAATGCAGACGAGCGCATGAAACTCACGAGGGATCAGTGTGCTCGAGATTGAAACCCTTCACTGGGCTGTCGCGATTCGTCAGGGGTGCGTCGCCCACATGGGCCTCCTTCGTGCCGTGTAGGGGCGCGACCAGTGTCCCGCGGCGGGACGAGGCGCGACGGGCAGCACTACCCCGAAGGTTGATTAAGGCTCTTCACGCGCGGTGAGCCGGAGTGCATCATTGGCAGCAGCGGTCAGATCAACGGGCGGGCGGGCAACATGTCGAAAGATGTCGAAGTCAAAGATGGTGTGGGTCTGTTGCAAATGCGCGACACGCTGATCGTGTTGTGGAACGAGCCTGCGACGTTGGAGCGCTGGCGCCACCAACTGAAGCGCATGACGACCATGGTTGCGGCCCACCCTGACGGGATCCTGGTGTTGGTCGTGATCCTGGCCGTCGATACCCTGCCCGACAGCGCGGTGCGTGACGACATGCAGGCCGCGCTGCGCCGGCTCGGGACCCGGCTGCGAATGCTGGTCGCCGTGCCGCTTGGCGACACGGTGATGCTGAGCTTGATGCGCACCCTGCTGCGTGGCCTGCTCGTCGTGAGTGGCCAGTCCCATCGTCACCGGGTGACCGCGGGCGTGAGTGAGGGCCTGCGCCAACTATGCGAGAAGGCCAGCCCCGCCACGCCCTCGTTCGAGAGTCTGGCAAGAGGCGCTGAAGAGCTGGCCACCGCGCTCGGACTCGACACTTCCGTCGCGCTCGACAGCTTCGTTCCGAGTGGCACGTTCCGAGCCAGCGTTCCTCAATAGAGGGCGCCAGCGTGACCTGAGCGCGAGGCCCTTCGCTAACCGAGACGTACTGCCCGGAGTCCACGTTGCTGTTCGCGCACGCCTCCGGAATCGCAGAGAACGCCGCGGCGGAGCGTTCAGCTCGCGGGGGCGCCGGCACTCGGGTCGACCAATGCTCGTTCCTCGCGCGCCGCAGAAAACGCGAAAGCTGGCTGCTCACAGCGCTCCTTCAACGAAGCCCGGTCCGTACACACCGGTCCTCGATAGGCAATTGACTGACGAGCTGCTAGGGAAGAAAGCTCGGACTTTTGGGGTACCTAGCCTCAAGACACATTGGAGGGCCGAAAGATGAAACGTATCCTTGAGCTAAACTTGGGCGCGATGATCCTGCTGACCTTTGCGGTCGGCTGTGGCGGCAGTAGCAGTTCTGACGCGGGTTCCGGGGGCGCCTCGTCGAGCGGCGGCAGCGAGAACGCCCACGCCGGCGCGGGCGGCAGCTCTGCAATGCCCGGCGGCGGCGCGCACTCCGGCGGCCAAACCTCGAACCCCGGCTCGGCCGGCGCGGCGCCCGGCGGCGGCTTCATGACCAGCGTGCCCGCCACCACGCCGCTGAAGGACCTCACTCCCGATCAGAAGACGCAGCTGTGCGATGATTTGGGGAAGTATGTAGACGTGGCGCTGACCGCGCCGGTCGCCGATTTCCAGTGTAAGGCGCTGGCGCTGTCCGCCGCCGCGCAGGCGACGACCGACGCCGCTGCGCAGAGCGCCTGTAAATCCGCGCTCGCCGGCTGTACGCCCGACCCAGGCACCGGTACGAGCATGTGCTCGGCCGACACGCCCGCCACCTGCACCGCGACAGTTGCTGATCTAGGCGTTTGCCTCAACGATACGGTCGCCGCGGTCGCCACCCTGAGTGCGGCGGTGCCGTCCTGTGATGGAATGACGCTCGCTCAAGACCAAGCGGCGCTCATTGCCCTGGCGTCATCCGGAGACAGCCAGTTCATGGATCCCGCCTCCTGCACGAAGTACAATGCAGAGTGCGGCGGCTCGATGACGGGGATGCCCTAAGCCGTCTGCGCCTCACGTCATTTTCTCGAATAGCGCGCCGAGCTCCGCCTGCTCGGCGCTGCTGAGGCGAGAAAGGCGCGCGCCGAATGCGCCAGAAAGCAACGCTTGGGCGCGCGCCATGACTTTGCGGCCGGCGGGTGTGACGGTCAGGCGATGACGCCGTAAATCGGCGGTGTCGATCTCACGACGCACGAAGCCCGCGGCCTCCAGGCGCTTCAAATTGAAGGTGACCGTGGGCTTGGGCATACTGAGCTGCACGGCCAGCTCCGCGGGGTGCGGGTGCGCGTCGATCTCCGCGAGCACGAAGAACTCTTTGGGGTCGAGCCCGAGCGCGGCCAGGTCCGGAGCAACTCCGTTGATGACGGAAGTGAGGAGTCGGTAGTTGAGCGACCAGACCTTGGCCGCGTCGATTTTTGCCATGGGAGCCTTGCCGGGCGATTAGTACAGCTTTAAACAATCGCCGAGCCTAAACTAATGCGTCTTTGAACAAAGTAGCACGAACCAAGGACAAATCCCCATGTCGCTCGACAAATACGTCACCCTCGGCCGCTCCGGCCTCCGCGTCAGCCCGCTGTGCCTCGGTGCCATGACCTTCGGTGAAGACCTCGGTTGGGGCTCCAGCGTCGAAGAGTCACAACAGATCATGGACCGCTACCAGGAGCTGGGCGGCAATTTCATCGACACCGCGAACTTCTACACCAAGAGCCACTCGGAAAAGATCATCGGAGACCACATCGGCAAGAACGCCGCGCGGCGTGACCGGCTGGTGATCGCGACCAAGTTCAGCGGCAACCTATACCCCGGCGACCCGAACGGCGGCGGATCGGGTCGGAAGTCGATCATCTCGGCTTGTGAGAACTCGTTGCGCCGCTTGCAGACTGATTACATCGATCTGTATTGGCTGCACAATTGGGACGTTCATACGCCGATCGACGAGACCATGGCCGCGCTCGATGACCTCGTGCGCTCGGGCAAGGTCCGCTACATCGGCGTTTCCGACACCCCGGCGTGGAAGGTCGCCGAGGCCAACGTGATCGCGCGCTTCCGCGGCTGGTCCTCGTTCATCGGTTTGCAAATCGAGTACTCCCTGCTCGAGCGCACGGTGGAGCAGGATCTGGTGCCCATGGCCCTCGAGCTGGGTCTCGGCATCACGCCCTGGTCGCCGCTCAAGAGCGGCGCCCTGAGCGGCAAGTACACGCGGGACAACGCCGGCCAAGTGAAGGCCGACCGCGGCTTTTTCATCGACTCGTTCCTGAGCGAAAAGACGTACGCCATCGTCGATGAGCTGGCGGCGATCGCCCAGGCCCACGACAGCACGGTGGCTCGCGTCGCGCTGTCCTGGGTGCAATCGCAACCGGGCGTGACCTCCACGATCATCGGCGCGCGCCGGCTCTCGCAGCTGGAGGACAACGTAAAGGCCCTAGACGTGACCCTCACCGCCGAGGAAAACGGGCGTCTGGATGCCATCAGCAAGGCGCCCCTGGCCTTCCCGCACAACATGCTGCCGTGGTTCCCAGGCATTCATAACGGCGGCACCAGCGTGAACGGCGTGTTCGCGCCGCCGTCGGGCTTCGTGATGGAGAAGGGTGATAAGCCTTACTGAGCGGCCGTAGCGCTTCGTTTCGCGACCACGTCGATCGTTCCAAGTTGCCCGAAGTGTTGAGTTACCTCGGGCAACTTGCCTTACTCATTGAGCCCGTCGATCGAGGCGCCTGGACGTCAGCGGGCTGCGTCGTTCGACCAACGAGCGCCCACCCAAGCTAGTCTTGTCTTCAGTCCCGAAATCCATGGACGCAAAACATTGTGTCGCGGTCGGATCTCGAAACTGGTTCATTTATCATTCGCGTTTGGAGGGTGCGAGTTTGCGTTGACGGCGAAAAGCGCTGCCGTACAGTCGCGTCAGCTGTGGTTGGCGGAACACGACGTTGCTCGGCGCGCGCTCCCGTGCGTGCGCCTCGGCTGCGCCGTTGTCTCGCGTGCTGGAGGGCACTCTCCGATGAAGATCATTCGTTGTTCGCTGTGTATCGGCTCTTTGCTGCTCGGAGCGAGCGCGTGTGGAAACTCGGCCAATCCGAGCTCGGGAACCAAGGGCAGCGCGGCCGGCGCTCCTGATATGAGCGTGGACGGCACGAGCGGCGCCACGCAAACCGTGGTCGGCGGCAAGAGCGGCACGGACTTGGTCGTGCCACCGCCCGGCGGCGCTGGCGGTTCCGACGGCACGTGCACCGGCAGCACGTGCACCTGCGCGCCCGGGAACACGACGACCATCGAGGGCTTCGTCTACGACCCTGCGGGCAAGAACCCCCTGTACAACATCTCGGTCTACGTCGCGGACCCCAGCTCCCCCTTGCCCGACCTGGATCAGGTGCCGCTCGCCTGTGGTTGCGAGCAGCTGTTGCCGAAGAAGGTGCTAGCGATGGGCAACCCCACCGACGCCACCGGGCACTTCGTGATCCCGTGCGCGCCGAGCGGAACCGTGAGCCTCGTCGTGCAAACCGGCAAGTGGCGCATGAAGTACGACGGCATCACGGTCACGCCCAATCAAGCGAACATGGCCCCGAAGCTGCGCTTGCCGGCAAATTCCGCGGAAGGCTCGCTGCCGAACATCGCGATTGCGACGGGCGCTTCGGATTCGTTCGAGTGTTTGCCGATGCGCATCGGCGTCTCGAAGAGTGAGTACGTCGGCGGCTCCACGCCCGGCGGGCACATTCACATTTACTCCGGCTACCGCGGCGCGAAGACCGCGCAAGGCACGGTCGACGCCAATCAAGGCCTTTGGGATTCGCAAGCGCACTTCAACGAGCATGACGTGGTGCTCCTGTCTTGCGAAGGCCAAGAGACCACCGGCGGTAACCCCGGCGCAGCGGTTGGCGCGACCGAGCAGGGCTATTTGATGAACTACGCCAACGCGGGGGGCCGCGTGTTCGCATCGCACTTTCAATACTCGTGGCTGAACACGGGCCCGTTCGCGACCGGCGCGAACAACATCGCCACCTGGAGCCCAGGCCCTCAGCACCTCGACGATACAGTGGCCCTCATGGCTGACATCGACACGACGCTCCCGAGTGGCGCCGCGTTTCCGGAAGGCGTGGCCCTCGCGCAGTGGTTGAAACTCGTGGGCGCGCTCACCGGGAACCAACTGCCGGTCTGGTTTACACGCAACAACGTGCAAGCGCTAAACGCGCCGCCGTCCACGGAGTGGATCCGCCTTGACGCCAATGCGCCCAACGCGCCGCTTGCGCCCCAATACTTCTCCGTCGATACGCCGATGAACGCCGCGGGCGGCGAGCTGTGTGGGCGCGTCGTGTACAGCGACTTGCACGTCAGCGGCGGCCCCGGCACCAATGCGCCGGGCATCCCCGCGGACTACCCCACGCAGGGCATGGGCATGGGCATGGGCATGGGTGGCCAGATGCGCGGCGGCGTGGTGCCCGACGAATGCGCGGACCACCCGCTCACCCCGCAAGAGGCGGCCCTCGAGTTCATGCTCTTCGATCTTTCCTCGTGTTTGGTGCCCATCGGGCAGAGCCCGGTCATTCCGAAGTAGCGCGTGGCGCGGGACCCACTTCGAATACGTTCCACAGCCCGATCCGCCCGCGGAAGCGAGCATCGGGGCGGGCGGCGAGCGCCGTCAAGAACGAGAACCACTTCGGGCGCACGTCGCACAGCACGTAGCGCGAGCGCAGCACGTCTCGAATCACGCGCACGGGATCGCTCGGCGCGCCGGGCACGCCGTGCGTCATGTCGAACCAAGCGCGGTAGGCGTCGGGATCCTTCTTCCAGAACAAGACCGGATCGAGGGCGACTAGGAACGCTCGGTCCGGCAGGGCCAACATCATCTCGCCCGTGAACTCCCAGTCACAAGTGCAGACGTGCGCGCCCGGCGGGATGACGCGGCGCAAGCTTTCAGCGACCAGAGATGGGAACAGCTCGCTGCGTGTCCTGAATTGCGATACCGGGCCGAGCCCGAGCAGCCCGGTGTACACCGCACACACCGCGAGCACCACGGGCGCGCCGAGACGCGGCGGTGCCCAGCGCGCGGCGAGCCCCGCCGCCACCGCCGTAAACGGCACGAAGTACTCCAAAAAGCGTTGCGTACGCAGTGTTACGACCAAGTAGGCTAGCGCGGCGAGCGCGAACACCAAAGGGAAGGCGTCGACCTTGCGGTGCTTCCAGGACAGCGCGCTCGCTCCCAGGGCGAGCAGGATGGGCACACCGAGCAAGCGCACGAGCATGCCCGGCGCGAGCGGCTTGAACTCACCGCCCAGCTCGAAGCCCACTCCGCCCGCCCAAGAGTGCCTGTACAGCACGTCGACACTTTCGAGCCAGGCGAAGCGGGCATTGTTCGGAAAGTTCGGGTGCACGAGCACGCCCACGGCGAGCCCAAGGGCGATCGCCGCGTAGCTTCGCCAGGCGGGGCGTTGACCGGCAAACAGGCTCGCGCCGGCCACGATTGCCATCAGGAGCAACGCCTGATTCCAGCCCACGTAGCACAGCGGAAAGAGCAGCCCCACGAGGGCGCCGTGCAGCGTGCGGCCCTTGGCTGCCGCCCAGGTGAGCCACAGCGCGAGCGTGATCGCCAATAGGTGTGGCCGCACCAGGGCGACGCGCACCAGAAAGCCGCCCGAGCAAAGCAAAGCGACCAATGCCCAGACGCCGGCGAAGCGAGTGCCCTGCATGCTGAGGATGCCGCGCACCGTACCAAGCACCAGCGCGCCGAGCGCGGTCCCAATCACGAGCGCGACGACGCTCGGCGAAAGCGTGGCGAATGGGACCATGAGCAGGTGAAAGAAAAGCTCTTTGTCGCCGTACTGATCCGCGAGCCAACTCCAGGGAGTCCAAGGAAACTCCGTGAGGATGCCGTACTCACGAATCAGCCGCGCAACGGCGATGTGGTAGCCCGTGTCGCCGTCGAAGGGCACGACTTGGATCAGCTGCAGCACCGCTGCCGCAAGCACGAAGATTGCCCACCAGCCGAGGGGCGCGAGCCGGCGAAGCCAACCGGGGACCGAACGCATCGCTCGCAGCATAGCCTGCCGAAAGCGCGCGGATTGAGCGGGCCCAGCGGGCGCGTGAGTCCCGGCGAATCGCCCGAAAAAGCCGCTCAAGCCAGGGCAAGCCGGCACAACGAGGCCTCGGTCCGGGCCAGCAGCCAACCCGCGACCGGCACGACTCGGCCCGCGTCGAAGTCGGCCCGTGTCGCCAAACGCAGGGACTCTTCGAGGCTGGCATCGCTCAGGCTCGCGACTTGCTCGAGGCTCGAGCCCGGAAACAGCTGCTCGATGATTTCGCGCGCCGTTTCGCGCGTGAGGTAGTGCTGCTGCAGCTCGCCCAGCCGGCGCAGCTCACTCGAGGCATCCGCGATGGCGTTGATGCGCCGCACGAGCAACCGCTCCGTGGCGCTGGCACGTGGAGACCATGGCCACGAGCCGCGTTGCTTGGCGAACGCCAACCCGCCGGCTACGCCGAAGAAGATCGCAGCACGCCGAGTCAGCCGCTTCACGCGAAGCTCCGACGCAAGGTGTCGGCCAAGCGCGCAGCGAGCGCGACTACCGTCAACGTCGGGTTGGCGCTGCCCGTGCTCGGGAAGACCGAGCTGCCCGCGATGAACAGATTCTCGACGGAGTGCACGCGGCAATCGCGATTGACCACGCCGCGTTTCCGATCTTCGTGCATGCGCGTCGTGCCCATGTGATGAAAGCCGCCGAAGATCTCGGGCCACGCGCCGGGACGCGTGGCACCCCCGTGCAGGTAGCTGTACACGCGGCCCAGGCGCGCGCGCGCGAGCGCTTCGGCGAGCAACTCGACCGTGCGCCGCAGGGACGCCAAAGTTCGCGGATCGTGCTTCCAAAACAGGGCCGTCTTGGGCATTCCGAGCGCATCGCGATCGTCCGACAGCCGCAGGTAGCTGTCGAGCGACGGCAACTGCTCGGCGCGGCCCGCCAGCTCGAAGCACTGCTCGGCCTCGATGCCTTGGAATTTGCGGGCCAAGTTGAGCGCGCCCACGGCTTGCGGCAGCGCCGTGGGCTCGCTGTCCACGACGGGCTCGAGCCCCACGCTGCAATCGAGCAGGCGCTCACGCCGCTTGACCTCGGGCAACACCGACAGCGTCGCGCGCAAGGCCGCCGGAGCCGCACCCGGCACGGGAAAGGCAGCTTCGTACACACGCAGGGCGTCCGTTTTCGGACACAGCAGCGTGCCCAGCACGACGTGCGGGTGCTCCATGAAGAAGCGCCCGACGAGCCCCGACGCATTGCCCACGCCGCGCGGCGCTTGCGATGCGAGCAACAGACGGGCATTGTCGATCCCGCCCGTGGCAAGCACGAAAGCGCGGGCACGCACGCGCAGCTCGTTGCCGTTCAAAGTCATGGCCCGTACCTCTTCGACGCGCTCGCCGCGCGCGGTCGTGCTCAGCTCGACCGCGGTCGCATTGAGGTACGCATCCAAGTCGGGTGACGACGCGATCTGCTCCTTGTACTTCTCGCCGAAACGCACCGGGGCGCTGAGCTGCCACAAGCTCGTGGTGGCGGCCGTGCCCTCGAGGGGCAACAGCGGAAAACCAAGGCGTTTTGCCCAACGCTGCGGGTCGTAGTCGAGCTCGCCGAGGCCGCAAATGCGCTGCGCTTCGCGGTAGTAAGGCACGAGCTCGTCGAGCGTCAGCGGCCAGCCGCTGTTCGGAACCCAATCGCGAGCCGCGAACACTTCGGCGTCGAGCGGTCGGCACCAGCCGGTCCAATGCGTGGACGTGCCGCCCAAGCAGCGCAAGCGACTGGTCTCGAGGGCCCAATAGGGCTCGCCGCGGATCTCGCCCTCGGCCAATGCAGCGGTGTCCTGCGCCGGATACAGCCCACCACTCTCGAGCAGCACCACGCGCAGCCCGTGCAACTTGGCGGCCAAGGTGAGGCCCGCGGGGCCCGCACCAATCAAACAAATGTCGGCATTGAGGGCCGTGCTCCGGGGCAGCAAGCGCGCGTCGGTCAGCATGCTCGTGACAATGGGCTCGAATGAAGATGGAGCGTGCATGCCGCGGCTGGGTGAAGAACAGTTGTCCGTACGGGCTCAATTGGATGACTTCGCGCACCAGCTCGACCCAAAGCCGGGTCCAGAGGGGGGCGCCCGCGGGTTCGGAAACGCAGCTCGGTGTCGGGCTCGGTGCTCGCGGTTGGCGGCGCGCGCTCGCGCTGCGAGGTGCGGTGCTGGATCGCGGGCGCCCATCAGGAACGCGGAAAAACGGCTCCCCGCATGAGCCGGCGCTCGGCCGCGTAGTCAGATCGGCAGAAGCGCTTTCGGCCGTGCTCGCTTTGGCTATCCTCGCTGGTGGAGTCGATGATGGGCCGAGCGAGGCGACGCGCAACGCCAGGATTCACAGCCGGTGCTCGGTCCGTTGCTGCGCTGCTCGCCGCCCTCGGCGTTGCCGCGGGCTGCGCCGGGCGCGCGAACCAGCATGCACTCGTCGATGCGATGGCCGGGGGCGGCTCGAGCGGCGGTGACACGTCCGACGCGGGCGGAGCGCCAGCGAGTGCCGGCGAGACAGCCTCTGGCGTCGGGCCCTACGTGCCTGGACCTCACGGTGGCGTCGGACAGCCGTGCTATCCCAACGCGACGTGCAACGCGGGGCTCGATTGCCAACGCGACTTCACGTGTTCCCAAAGCGACGCGGGCAGTCCTCCACCCGCCAGCGGAGCCGACGCGGGGACGCCAGCTACCGGCGGAGCTTCGGGTGACGCGGGAGCAGCAGACGGCGGCGCGCCGACCGACAATCAGGGCCCGATCGTCATGATGCCGAGCCGGTGTGCTGGCACCGGCACGCGAAAGCTCTCGTCGCTGATGCTCGAGAGCTTCGAAGGCGGTCAACTGAGCGTGAGCTGGCAAGTCCCGACCGCACCACCCCCTGCCCTTCTTTCATTCTCGAGCGGCGCCGCGGCCACTGCGTACAGTGGGCTCGTGACTTCAGCAGCCTCGTTCGGGGTGCTGTCGACCACCAGTGGGTCTGGGCGCGGCGCGGTGCTCAACGTGGGAGTGGACCAGAGCAGCGACGCGCGCTGTCTCGATGTCAGCCAGGTATCGGGCATTTCGTTCTGGGCCCACGTGGGCCAAGCGTCGATGCCGCTCGAGGTCGTATTCATCATTCCGGAAACTCAGTATGCCGCAAGCACTGGCAAGGGCTTCGGCGACTGCCTCGACCGTTGCAACGATCACCCGCGAGCCACCGTCCTGCTGACGGCCGAGTGGACGCAATTCTTCGTCCCGTTTCAAGGCACCGACCAGGGCAATGCGCGCGTGGGGAAGCTGCTGCAAGCGGTCGGTTGGGAGCCAACGTCGGCGCCTGGGCAACCGTTCTTCTTGGACGAGATCGCGTTCTACAAGTAGCGAAGCTCGACCCTGCGGCACGCTCTGAGCGAAGGCTCTCGGCAGGGCCGGCGCCGAGTGACGCGCATGGCCCTGCCTCGCGTGAGCCGGCCTATTTGACGACGCTCGGCTCGAAGCAGCGAATGTTGGTCTCGATGCGGAAGTTCGAGTCCGTGGTTTGCCGCTCGGCGTGGAAGATATCCATGTTGTAAACGGAGCCGGCCGTGATGCCGAGCGTGGCCGCCTGCGCGTCGAAATCGAGCGTACCCTTGAGGGCTTGATGCTGCCCGCCCACGTCGAGCGCGAGCCGGTTGTTCACGAAAATCCACAGGTCATCGTCGCCGCGGAAGGTGAACTTTTGCCCTGCTTGATAGGTGAAGCGAACGTGAATCTCGGTCGTGAACGAATAATTGTGCGCTTGGCCCGGCGTGTTACCGAAGCCTTGATTGTCGATAGGAAAAAAGGCGGTCGTGTCGTACACGGAGATGCCCGAGCCGGGGGGCGACTCCGCGAGCATCAACTGGCCTGGGATCTCCATGTTGACGCTGGCGGTCGTGTTGTACCACTGCGCAAAGCTGCTGCCGTCTTTGATGGAGTACGTGGGCGGAGTGATTGTCCAAGGCGCGCAGGTGCCGATGCCGCAGTCCCCGGTCGGATTCGGATTCGCTGCGGTCCAGCAACCCGGGCCTGACACGGTGCGCTGCTGACGGCCGACGCCGAGCGGAACCTGGGTGCCATTCGCAGTGTCAGGCGCCTCGGTGTA
>JBEQTH010000122.1:0-2683 GCA_040348785.1 Myxococcales bacterium
GAGCGGATGGCGCCACCCTTGCCCGTGGGGGGAGCCACCGCCACGCGATTGAAAAACTCCGAGTTCAAAGTAACGCCGCTGCGAGTCGAACCGACGTCGACGGTCGGGGCTTGAGCGACGACGGTGACCTCTTCCGCTTTCAGCGTTTCAGGCAACAATTCGGCGTCGACGCGCAGTGTGATCGTTGCGCGGAGTGGGATGCCCGAACGCGCATAGGGACGAAAGGTGTCGGCCTCGTAGCGCAGCACGTAGTCCCCGGGCGGGAGGTTCGGAATCCGAAAAGTACCGGACTTGTCCGTCACTGCCACTTGGTCGCCCTGAAGTGCAGGGGAGGTGGCCGTGACGACCACGTCGGCCAACGGCTTCTTCGTGGAGACATCGCGAACTTGGCCGCTCAGAATGCCTACGCCGAGCTGCGCGGACGCGACCCGGGTCACGCCGAACACGGCGAGTGCCATGAGCAACGAGGCCCAGCGCAGCCACGAGCTGCGCGGCCGTAACCCCTGCGTTCGGTAAGTCATCGAATTTATCGGTTTCATGAGGCGCGCCGCTGTCCGAGGACGATCATGCGTTCAACCTTGTGGAGCCGTTCGTTACTTGAGCACGAGATTAACGGCGCCGCGCGTCATCCATGTTTCCGTAACATCACCAGCTTCGTACCTCGCTTTATTTTGGTGTCGGATTCCGAACCTCATGAATGTGCACAGTTAGACAATTGTGAGGTGCGTCAGTGCACTGCTCTCGTCTGCACCTCGCATCGCACGGATCATTAGTGGAGAGGGCGTCGTGCGCATTGCCACTGGGCAACGCAAGCTTCGGCATTAAATGGCCTAAATAAGGCCCGAATCGACGATTAGAAACCTTACGCCTGCAAACGCGCCGCACTCATTTGCTGGCAGTTGGACGTTCAATCAGTGCTTGCACTGAAGTGCTCGATTGAGCACATTTGGAACTGAGATGTTCGACTCTGTGCTTGCGAGGCGAAATGTCCCTACTGGAAAATTGGCAAGCGCGGGTGTGTCTGCTGGCATCTACGGCTTGTTGATTCTGGCCGTAGTTTTCGGCGTCTCGCAGACGCGCAAGGAGATCGTACAGCCCGTAGAAGTGAAGCTGTTCACGGCCACGCCGTCACCGCCCGCACCGCCACCGCCACCGCCTCCGCCCGCCGGCGGCGCGCACAGGTCAGTCGAAAAGAAGCCGGTCGAAAAAAAGCCGGTCGAAAAAAAGCCAGACACGGTGGTCGAGCCCAAAGTCGAAACCAAACCCGAAGAGCCGACGACACCCGATGACAAGCCGAGTGACGCGGCGGGCGTGCCGGGTGGCGTCGTTGGCGGCGTGCCCGGCGGCGTGGTCGGCGGTGTGCTCGGCGGCGTTCCGGGTGGGGTCGTTGGTGGTGTTCCGGGCGGCGTTCCCGGCGGCACGGGGAATGCGGTGTTGCCGTTTGGCGCCGGCATGACGCGCCCACAGCAAATCAGCGGCTCTCCTCCCACTTACACCCCACAAGCCATGGCCGCGAAGGTCGAAGGCAAGCTGCTCGTGCGCTGCGTGATCACGGCTGATGGCGCTGTGCAGAACTGCAACGTGATCAAAGGCTTGCCCATGCTCGATCAAACGGTGCTCAGCGCCTTGAGTCACAGCCGGTTCACGCCGGTCGTCTATCAGGGGCACCCCGTGGCGGTCCAATACCTGTTCACCTTCAACTTCAAACTCCCTTGATGCTTGGCGCGTCGCTCACGCACGCCGAATCCGTACGAACCAACGAGAATAGAGGCCCGCATGCACTTTTCCGTGTCCGAACTTTGGTCCAGCATCGGCATCTTCGCGAAGACGATCCTGTGCGTGATGGTGCTCATGTCGCTGGCGTCCGTGTACGTCACGTGTGAGCGGCTGGTCGTCTTCATCCGCTCGCGGAACGCATCGCGGCTCTACGCGCAGAAGATGGAGAAGGCCTTCGAAGGCGGGTCGCTGGAGAGCGGCGGCGGCGATCAAGACGTCGGGCACCTGGGCCGCGTGATCGAAGCCGGCATCAAGGCCTATCAGACGAGCCCCGATCGCAACGAGGAGTTCACCCTCGATACGGTCGCGCGCGCGCTCGAGCGCCAAGCGCAGCGTGAGGTGCAAGAGCTCCGCCGCGGCCAGGGCGTGCTGGCGACCATCTCGTCCACGGCGCCGTTCGTCGGGCTGCTGGGCACGGTGATGGGTATCGTCACGGCGTTTCAGCAAATGGCCGCCTCGGGCTCGGGTGGTCTCGGCACGGTGTCGGCGGGTATCTCCGAAGCGTTGGTGACGACCGCCGTCGGCTTGCTCGTGGCCATTCCGGCCGTGTTCGCGTTCAACTTCCTGCAAAGCTGGGTCGAAGCGCGCTCGGTGGACATCGCCGAATCTTCCAATGAGTTTTTGGATCTGGTCTCGCGGCGGATGCGCCGTGAAGCGCTGTCCACGATGGCGAAGTGAGGCCGAATCATGGCATTCGGCGGTTCCAATTCCGGTGGCCTGAAGGGCGATATCAACGTCACACCGTTGGTGGACGTCGTCTTGGTGCTGTTGATCATTTTCATGGTCGTCACTCCCATGCTCCAGCGCGGGAAAGACGTGCACTTGCCCAAGACCAACACCAGCGACAAAGAGAAGAAGCCGGACGTGCTCGTGATCTCGATCCCGAGCGATCGTCAGATCTGGCTCG
>JBEQTH010000012.1:0-136341 GCA_040348785.1 Myxococcales bacterium
TAACGGGACCGTGAACCCACGCCTCGAACGTGCCGTGAAACAGCGGGACGCCGGCAAACGCCAGGTACCAGGCTTGCGCGTAGTACACGAGCTTTTGAAGTTTGAGCGCGCTCAGCGGCTCACCGGCGTCGCTGCACTTTACGATCGTGTAATCGCAAACGTCGTGAACGGTGATGGTCATCGCAGGCTCCCTTCGCCGTATTCTTATCACCGGCTGAGAACAGAAACGGCCAAAAGACAAGATTCTTTGGCGTCCACTGGGCTCAATTTGGGATCGAATCGACCAATCACCCCAACCGCTAGGGGGTCGTTTTCTACCCACGGCGCGCGGAGTGGGGCGCGCACGCCGCGTCACGGCCCAGATCTCGCCCGTCTGCCCGCATGCCGGAAAGGCTCGAAACGGACGGCGCCGAGGGCGAGCGCGTCGCCCGCGGCCTGCGGCGAACCGAAGCTCGCGGCGACCGCCCCACCCGCCTCCGAGAGGTCAATCAACCGGACGGCGCCGCAGGCCGCTACGTGCACGACGCGGCCACATGCTTGGGTGCGCCACGCCGAGAGCGCGACCGGAATCTCGAGTGCTTCTTTCGTTTTCATTTATCACCCTCGGGTTAGAGCGTCGGTCTCGGGGCAGTCACAGCCATGAAAAAACCGCGACCGCCCCGCCCGTGCACGGCTTTGCACGAGGCCGGGGCAACAGAACCCGGCGGTAGGCCATTCCGACACCTCGCGCGCCGTCGACGGGAAAGAAGCCGACGCGCGAGGTGAAAGCATTACGCGCGCACGTCGACGTCGAACGAGCCGAGTTGCGTCGAGCGCGTCGCGCCGACCAGCTTGGTTGCCGGCTTCACTTGCTTGACCACAGCCTCGAGGCCGAGCGCAGTCAAGGCGGCGATAGCGCGATCGGCTTGTGCCAGCTTGCGCTCTTCGTGCGCCGCATACGCATTCTCGATCCCCGTGGGCTGGTCGATTCGAAGGTCGAGCGGCAAGCCCGCTGCGCTGCGCAAGTCGGTCACGAGCTTGGCGACGAGCGCCGCGCCAGCCTTTGCAATTCGTGAGGCGAGGTCGTCTGACTTGACGACGGCCGCGACGGACTCGAAGCCGAGCGAGGCGAGCCCCGATCGCAACGCCGCGACCTCTGCTTGCACGGCCTCGAACTGGCCGAGAGGTGTAGTGCTTCGGTCGCCAGTCGTGCGCACATGCGCCCTTTCCACGAGCGCCTGAGCGATTCGAGCGAGCCCGGCCTCGGACGCACGCAACGCGTTGATCCGGTGCTGCAGGTCGGTCACGCCGCGCTCGTGAGCGGCAAGCGAATCCTCGGCAGACAAGCCGGGCACCGGAGCGCTACCCCAAACCTTGGTCAGCACAGCGGCCGCACCGAGGCCAGAAGCGCGGGCGGTCAGACTCTCGAGAATCTTTCCGTACGCGACACGCGGCGCACCGTGCACCTCGGTTGCTTCGGTCGTGAAGCCTTTCGCGAGACGCGCGGCCTCGGCCTCGCACTCGGCCAGGTCTCGGCGTGCGCGAGCGAGCTTGCTTGCCACGGGTGCGACGGATTGGCTGAACACAGAGGGCGCCACGGCTTCGGCGCGCTTGGCCAGGGTCGCGGCCGCTTCGTCGGCCTGAGCTTGCGCGAGTTCAACGCCCGCGCGCTCGATGCGATTCGCCGCGCCCGTCGCCTCGACCATTGCGATCGAGAGGTTCTGTTCGGCGGTTACGAGTGCGGCGCGCGTCGCGGGGTTCCCCTCGGCCATGAGCGCGTCGGTCGCGACGGACAGCTCGGCTTTGGCTTGGGTAACCGCTGCCTGTTTTGCCTCGGATTGAGCACGGGCCGAGGCCAGTGAGGCGCGGGCCGCGGCGGTGCGGGTGGTCGGCGTCGAATCTTGGATCATGGTTTTCATTTCAATCACTCTGTCGTGTTAGTGCGCCGGCCAACGCGGCCGGCGCGCGGGAATCATTCGGGGTTGGTGCGCCAGGCGTTGCGCAAGCTCTCTTCATTCTCGCGGCGGGCTCTGTCGACCGGACTCTCACCGGGCTCGCCGCCGTCGTCCTCGCGGCTCTCGTCGTCGCTTGCGGGAGTGCGCCACTGTTCGCGGGCTTCCAGCTCGCCCCGCTCGCGCGCCTCTTGAACGGCGTCCGTCCGGGCCTCGCGGGCCTTTTCGATCGCCTCGTGCTTGGCTTCCGCGTGCGAGCTGCCCGCACTGCGCCCATTCATTTTCGCGTGAGTCAGCATCGCGGTCGCGTGCGCGCGAGTCCACTGATCGAGGTAGAGTTTGATGTAACCGCTACTGCGACCCTCGTCCACCAAACGGGCCTCGACCTTGTCGCGCTCGGCGGCGGTCTCGTCGTCCAGCTCGTATTCTTCAGAGGGCTCGGGCGTAGTCATGCCCTCAGCGTCGAGACGGGTGTCGTCGTCCGCGTCGGCCTGACCGATCCACGCCGTGCTTTGGCGCTCGATCATCCGCTCACGCGCTTCGGACACGGCGTCGAGGCGCTTGGCCGAGAAATGGGCAATGCGCCCGAGCAGGTATTCTGTCGATCGACCGCTCGGGTCGAAACGCGGATCGAGGCGCTTCAGCTCGGCGACGAGCGATTGATGACGGGTGTCGGTCGAGGGGCGGGGCGCTAGCCTGTCGGAGTAACGATCGTTCAAGCCGCGCAGGCGGCCGGTGAATTGTTCGGACATGGGAGTTAGCTTTCTTCGGGGGTCTGGTCAGAGGTCGGTGCGGCGTGCTCGCCGCGGGAGTGGGCTAGGAGTTCGGTTGTGAAGCGGAGGGCTTGACGGAGATTGAAGTTCATCGCTTCCCGCTCGCGCGGGGTCACGGTCGGATCGTCGAGCCGCGCCATAGAGCGCTTGGCAATGGCAAGGCTGATGAACGCGGCCCGCTTCAGGTCCGCGAGTTCGCGCAAGCCAGCGACACTGGCACCACTTGCAAGTCCCTGAGTCGTGGGCTTGCGCGAGCCGCGCACGAGGTGCGAGCGAAACAGCGGCCGAGGCGTGCACCGTTCGCGCCGTTCGAGTTCGTCGGTGAGGCGCACGGCTTGGTCGAGGTCGAGTGCTGTGTCGTCGTGGTTCATGTTCATCGTTTCCAAGGGAGCCACGTACTTTCGGGCGCGGAGTTCATGCCCGGGCTCAGGCGCGCGACCATTGCGGCATTCGACTCGCCGCCGAGTACGCTCTCGCCGCGGTCGCACATCGCGCGCAAGGCGTCATAGAGCGAGTTACCCGAGCACGCGGAGCACGAGAGATCGTTCGCCGCGATCACGTGGCCGAGCGTGATCACACACGAGGCGTAGTCGACGCCGTTGGACTGGTACGAGATCTGTCCGTTCGAGCCACAGCGAGCCTTGAGGGTAAGCAACTCGCGGCGGAGTCGATCGTCCTTGGGCAACGCGAGGGCACGCTCGCGCATCAATTGCCGGAGCTTGTACACGGCCGCGTCCTTGCTCGCGAGGGACCACGGATAGGCCTTGTACGAGAGGCCGTGCTTGGGGAACGCGCTCTCTAGGTACGGTGCGTTGCGCTGATCGCCGAAGATGCGGCGCACACCTTGCTCTTTGGCCAAAGCCGCCATGCGGTCGACCACAGTGTCGACGCCCACGCGCCCGGACTCGCCGTCGATCGCGAGCACAGCAAGCCCGCCCTTGGTGGTCTGTGACACGACGGCCCACGCCCATGTGTCTCCGCGCAAATCGGACGGGTCCGTGACGATGATCTTTTCGCCGGCCGGCTCGAGTTCGGTCTCGAACGCCGCCATCGCATCCGCCGCATCGAAAGCACCCGACTCGGTCGCGCTCGGGACGGCGAGGTACTCTCGGGTCCAGATTCGGAGGTCGGGCTCGCTGGCCATCGTTTGGGCTTGCGAAATGCCCGGATTGGCAATCCAGCTCGCGGCCTGGCACACGATCTGCTCGTCGGTGTCGCCGAGTTCGTAGCGCTCATAGTGGTAGTCCACCATGCCGAAGGGCGACGAGATCAGAAGCTTGCGCACGGTCGCGCTGTGCGTGATCGTCATCGCATTGAGCGACGCGACGACCTCACCGGCGGGGCTACTGCGATCATCCTCGGCGCCCCACTTGGCGAGTTCGTCTGCGCAGAACCCGACCGCGCGGAACCCCGAGGCCGCGGCAATGTTGGACGCGAGCACGCGAATACCGATGCGCCGATCGCGCAACGTAATCTGATCTCCTTCGGAGTCGAACGGCACGCCGAGCTTACGGAGCCAGTCCTCTAACAGGCGCTTGCGTTGCGCCGCCTCTTCTTTGAGACGCGAGACGAAAGCGAAGTAGTGCACCTCGCCGGGAGGCACGTCGACGTCGCTGAACAGCACCTCGTTGAGCGCGACCTTGGCCGACGTGAACGACTTTGCGCCGCCGCGGCCCACGCGGGCCACTAGCGTTCGCGCGGTCGGGTGCTCGTAAAAGCGCTTCAGATTGGCGCGCCAGAACGGCGACATGCCGTGCACGCCGGCACGCACGAGCCGGGCGTCGAGGCCGCACAGCGTCTCGTACGTGGCGGTCACTGGCCACCCGCCATGATCTCGGCGAGCACGCGATCGGTCTGACTCGGGCCGTTGGTAGGCCGGGCGCGCGCCTCGCGCACGACAATTTCGAACGCCATGGCCAAGTGCTGGCGACTCGACTCCGCAAGGCGCGAAGCGAGAGCGATCTGTGTCGTGTCACCCGTACTGTAAAGGTAGCGGCTAGCGGCGAGCGCGAGCGCCGCCGAGTGCACCATGCTCGACGGGCCGGCCCCAACGTGACCCCCGCCGCACTCGCGCGCGAGTCGCTCGATCTCGTGAAGCGCGAACTGCTCGGCGTCCACCAAGAACGGGGCGATGGCCGTGAGGTCTCCGCCCACGTGACGCAGGCCGAGCGTCTCAAGCGCGCGCAGCTTGCCGCGTTGCGCGGCCTTGGCGAGCCCTCCCAGCCTGCCGATCTCGGCCGCGGCGCGGCTGTCCGCCAGGCGCCCGTCGGCGTGACGCGCCACGACCGGCACTACCGGCGAGGGCGTCCCGGCACAGGCCGGCACGGCTTCGGGCAGCTCGTTCGGCGGCAAGACCTCGACCCGAGGTGAGCCGGCTCCGTCGCCGTGTCCTGTTCTTAGTGCCATTCCCGAAGGATGACACGGTTTGCCGCTATGTCCAGCTAGCCCAGCCGGTACCCTTCCAGTCTGGCCCGGAGTAGATATCCAGTCAATGCACTATTTTAGAAATCGACCGCGCTCCAAGCTAAGTGCGCGAATTCACGTCAATCGGCGGGCAAGCGCCGCTCGGCTCCGCGTAACACCCTGCCTAACGCGTTGAAATCATTGGACCGTGCGCGGGGTCCGGGCCCGTGCCTGTGACTATGCGTCCCCCTCGTGCCTGGCCCCGAAGGTACGAATCGAGCGATCGGCGCGGTCGGCGCGCGCCGAGATTGACCCTTCCGGGTCCGCGCCTTCGAGCGGCTCGGCTCCAATTTTTAGCGACGCGGCCCCGCTCTGCGTCAAGCGGAGGCTCCAATGCTCCAACCGCTCCAACCGTTTTCCTATGTAGCCCAATAAATAGATCATCGATCTTTTTCTAGAACACAAAGGGAAATAGGTTGGAGCCGTTGGAGCCTGTGGAGCCTCCTCACACGAACCTGTAGCGACGGGCCTCGCTTCCAACGCGCACAGCGTGACCCCCGAGCGCTCGAAGCACAGCCCCGACCCGGGTCGCTTTCGCCCGGTCGTGCTGGCCTACTGGGACGCCGAGAGCGTGTTCAAGCACCTCGCCCGAGGTCACGCCTTTCGAGTAGTCCAGCGGGGTCGTGGTCGCGCCCACGTGCACGCCGAGACCGTCGCGCAGGTTATCGAGCCAGGTCTTGATCTTCGAGTGCCAAGCGTCCTCGACGAGCCGGCTATCTTGCTCGACCTTGGCGAGCGCCTCTTGATTCTGATCGAGCCACCATGGCGCGCCCTGGCGATAGCGGGTCACGGCTTCGGCCCAAAGCTGATCGCGGTCCCGCATGAGTTCGAGAATCGCGCACCTGCCCACGGACACGGGCCAGAACCGCCGATTTCCGGTCTCGTCCGTCAAATAGGTCTCCTCGTTAGTCGTGCCGGCGAACACGCAACCCCGCGGGAAATCGGCGTTGCGCGTCGCGTACGGCGCCCGGACGTTGTCGCTCTTAGAGGTGAGGAAGCCTTTCACGCGATTGGTGTCCGCTTTCGAGAACCCGTGAAGCTCGCCGATCTCGTAGATCCATTTGCCGAACAGCTGCAACGCCGAGTCCTTGCGGTCCTCGATGTTCAGCGCCGTGTCCGAGAACCAATCGGGTTCGGGAACGAGGGACGCGAACGCGGTCGACTTTTGGAACCCTTGCGGCCCCTGCATGATCAGCATGGTGTCGACCTTGCAGCCCGGCACGTACGCGCGAGCAACGGCCGCGATCAGGAAGCGAGCACCAACCGCGCGCGTGTACTCGTTGTCTTCGGCCGCGCAATAGCTCGTGAGCCACCAATCGATCCGCGGCATGCCGTCCCACACGAGGGAGTTTAGGTAGACCTGCACCGGGTGCGAGGTCGTGAGCTTGGCGACCGCGATCACGGCGTCCGTCACGTCCGCTTTCGAGGGCGTAAAGTGAGCCGTGCCGATGATCCAATCTCGAAGCCATGTCGTGCGTTCCTCGGACCACGTGCTCTTGCGCCCGTCCTGATCGAGGTACACCACGTCTTGCTTCAATTGGTCGTACGCGAGCCGGCCGATCCAATCGGGGTGCCGTTTGAGCACGAGCAGCACGTTTGAAATGTTGCTCTTGATCTGTCCCTTCTCGTCGCGGTCGAGTTGCTGGGCCCACGGCTCAGACCAGTTCGGAAGCGCGTCGATCTCCCGTTGAATACACGAGGCGAAATGCTCAACCGTGACCCCTGAAACGTCGAGCGATGCGCGAAGCGCCTCGGCCATTTCGGGAGCGCGGTAGCCGCGCATTTTCTGAGCGAGCTTTTTCGCAAGCTCGGCCACGTGCTCGGCCGGGAACGGCGTCCCGCCCGCGAGTGCTTGCAGCGCCGGCTTCAGGATCGGATCGCGAGCCCGTGAAACCACGTCGTTCAAGGCGGTGTAGAACTGCGGCGCGTTGAATGGCTCCCCCGCCTTAGGCGCCGGCGTTGCGGTCAACTCCCCGCCGTCAACCTTCGCCAGAAAGCTTTTCGTCGCTTCCTGCTCGGACTCCACCTCCCCGAGCACGAAGCGCACGGCGTTGTTTGCTCGCGTTCGTAGCTCATGGTCGGAGGTCTCGCAGTGGTGCCGAGGCAGGTAGTGACCCCGCATAGCGGACTCGATCTGCGGCACGCTGAGTCGGAGGCGCGCGCCCTTAACGCAGTGCACGTGCCGCGCGTTCTTCGGTTGCGTCGAATCTTCACGCCAGGGCTTGCCGGACTGCTCGCGCAAGTACGCGACGAACCGAGCGACCGACTCGGCCGGGGCGTCGGGCACGTCCTCGACCGCGTCGTCGGCGATCTTTTCTTTGGGTGACTCACGCATCGCGATCAACCCCTGCTCGGCGAGCTGCCTTCCTTCCTCGGCTGCGCGCATTGCCGGGACCGGCTTGCCCGGCAGGTGCCAGAACTGGCGCGGTTCGGTACCTTCGAGCCGACCGAGAAAGAAAGCATGTTCGATGCGCTCTGTGGCCGGGTCGTTGGGAATTTCGAGCCGGTAAGCCAGCCCCTTTAGCGCCAGGTCAAAGGCCGTGTCGGGTAGTGACTCGCCAGCCAACGCCAGCACAATCCGGACGCATCGCCCCGGCTTCAATCCGTCGCTCGGGCTCGCGTAAGCAAAGCCGCGCACAGCTCCGCGCAACTTCGACAAGAGCGCATCGAGATCGGCCTCGCTGACACTGTCCAGATCGAACACGAGCACCGAAGCTTTTTCGGCGTTCGCTTGGCTGCGCGTTCCACGGAATGTGCACTGCGTGAAGTAGGGCAGCTTCCCCTTTGCGTCCTTGTGCCGGGCGACGTCGGGCCAGTGATTCGGGCAGGTGTATTTTTCGATCGTTGCCTTAACCCAAGCCTCGAAGTCATCGAACGAGAGCAGGCCGCGCTCACCGACGCTGTCTGTGATGCGTTTAAAGCCGGCGTATGCGACCGGTATCGGGTCATCGCCCGAAGCTGGCGCGGCGGGGCGTAAGGCGGTCGACGGCGCCCACGGTTGAGACTTCGCGCTCGCGTTCGGTTGCACTACCCATGGGCTACGCGCGGCCGGCGCCTGTACTCGGGCCAAAAAAGAGCTTGATTCGTGGGCCGGATCTGCTAGGACATTGTTTGACATAGTTTCTGGTCTCGGTATCAGCCCAGCCTCGTTGGTCGCGAGCGCTGGGCTGTTTCATGTGCAAGATGCAATGGGAGGGAGAGGCCGGGCACCACGTCCGGGCCGTGGGTCATTCAGTGGCGACCGTTTCGAGGCGGTCGAGCTGTTCGCGCGCGGCATCCGAGAGATCGATCTCGTTCTCGACCATGAGTTCGAGCGCTTCAGCGACGAGCGCCGAGCGCGTGTCTTTTTCCTCGTCAGTGGTCGCGCGGTCGAGGCAAGCGAGCGCGGCGCGCGGCAAGCCGAGCGAGGCACGCGCCTCGTCGAACAGCGGCGCGAGTTCGTCGCCGAGGTCGATCACGGCGCGCCCCGACGGCCGCTTGCAGCACTGCGACGATCAAGCCGCCGACCCGGCACAATGCCGAGTTCGAGAACGGCGGCCGACTTGGCCGAGCCGCGGCCGCAACGCGGACACAGCGTTTTCAGCGTCCGAATTCGGATCCACCCGCCTGGCAGAGCGAAGCACTCCTTTCGGAAGCCGCAAACAGCGCACGTGAATTCCTGGAAGCGCCTCGCCGCTGCCAGGCTCACGGCGCACCTACGGCTCGACGGCGCACGGCACGGTCCCATGCGTCGAGGTCGGGCGCTGCGTCGGGCTTGGGGCTCGGGGTGTACGGCTTCGACGCGAGCCAGCGATCTAGCTCGCTCTTGCGCACCAGCAATTTGCCGCGCACGCCTCGCGATACGGCAAGCTCGCCGCGATCTGCAGCACCGGTCAAAGCGTCTCGGCCTACACCGAGCGCGCGGCACTCGGCGACGCCGAGCAGATCGTCACTCTCGGGTGAGAAAGTGCCGGCGAGAGCGTCGAGAGTATCGGCTTGAACTCGGAGGGCGGCCGCCTGTGCACGCAACGCGACCGAGGCCGCGCCTTCTGTGTTGGCCACGGGTCACGCCCTCACCGGCACGAGAGTCGAAGGCGAGGCAATGTGAGCACGCCAGCGGGACTCGATCAGAAGCGCGCTGCTCGTGTGGCAGCTCGACGAGACGTAGCTCGCCAAGGTGGCCCGGTTGACGCCGAGCGCGCGCGCAATCCGGGTGATGTTTTCGGTGCGAACGGCTTCCGCTACTTGGGAGCGGATTTTCTCATCAGGGGGAATGGCCACGGCAAACCTGCCCGCTCCGACTTTGGGAGCAGTGAGGGGGAACCCGTGCGGCACTTTCCTGATTTCACGGTTCCAGGGGGCTGACGATCCCTGGCTACCTCCTTCGAAACCCCGTCGAAGGTCGTTGCCCCTGGCTTGCGCTGAGGCTGGCAATTTCTTTTTCTAAACCCGCGAGCCGGTCAGCAAACCCGGCGGCTCTGATTTCGGATAGTCAAGAGCTAAGTGACAAGGTGAACCAGAAAGTTAAAGTTGTCAATCGTGTCTCACACTGCCCGACCCGGGTCACGAGCCGAACGACGCGCAGCAAGCTCGCCGGCGAGCGTGACGACCGCCGACCACTCCCCCGCGGCGCTTGCTCGTTCAAGGGCACGCGCGAGTGCGACCTCGATCGGGTCGGCTCCGATGGGTCCCTCTCTCGTCGGCACGACTCCCCCACCCGCGGCGTGCTCGAGTTGATCGACGGCCGGGCTTGCGTGAGGCGCGGCCAACGGCTCTCGCTGAGGGGTGATCGCTGTAACGATCGGAGCGTCACACCCTACCGAGGGTCCAGCACTTAGACCTCCCGGACTTCGTAGATCGTCGCTCGGGATCGCGCGAGAACTTGCGTTTTCCTCGCGAAAACGGCCGGTAATCCGGGTTCGATCCCCGTCACTCACCCTTCAGAAGCTGACTCTCGAAACGGGTCAGCTTCTTTTTTTTGCGCGCACTTGCTCACGGTGGGCCCGGCGGCGGCCGGGCCTGGCCCGAACTCCGCTGCAACGCTATTTTTTTAGCGTGCGCTCTGGAGTGCAGAAAAGGCGCTGCTCGCCCATTGCCCGGGTATGATGAAGCTTCGGAGGAATGCACTCATGATGAATGCTCGATGGTCGTTTCTGGCGGTTCCACTCCTAGCGGCGCTCGGTTGCAGCGATCCAGTCCCGCTACCCGCCCAGGGCGCGATCACGCTGAGCGTTCGTTTGCCCGCGAACACCACCAGTGGCACGTGCCCCGATTCGGGAACGACCTACGAGTCCGGCTCACCAGCACCGAGCACCGGCAATCCCGGTGGCAGCTTGGTGGATGGGGACAAGGGCGCGCGCGTTTCCTGTTCGGTGAAGCCAAGCGGCGGGGGCTTTGCTTTCTCGGGCAACTTCGCGGCGAACACGACGTCGGGCGAGTCATTCCCGATCACGGTGACGTTCAGCAACGGCGTGATCGACGCGAACGGCAACGGCACTGCCGACATCGGCGTGTACACGCCGAAGCTCAGCCAGACTTACTCGAGCAGCGTTGCTTGCACGGTCAACGTGCTCGGTAGCCCGAAGCAAGTCAAAGGCGGCAGCATTTGGGCGTCGTTCTCGTGCCCCTCGATCACGAACCCGCCTTCGGGGTTGTGCGCGGTCGGTTCGAACAGCGTGGTCGTGTTCGAAAACTGCGACGGCTCCTGAACGAGCTCTGAATGAACGGCGCGCCCAACGGTTTGGGCGCGCAAACGAAAAACGCGAGCCCAAGAGCTCGCGTTTTCGCATTTGTCAGCCGAAGCAGCCGAAACGTGGGTTACGGCTTGGGTTCCGATTTTGGTGCGACGATCCCAGCGGGCGGCGTATCCGCCGTTACGTCGGGGATCGACGCTTGCGCTGGGCGCGTGACGGTGCCCGGCGTCGGCAACGTATCGGACAGGCTCGGGTTGTCGTCACCACCGGCGTCAATCCGTACGACGACGGCCGTGATGTTGTCTTCGCCGCCGTGCTCGTTGGCGAGCGCGATCAGCTTACGGCACACGACCGAGAGCTCCGGAGACGAGTTCACGAGCGCCAAGATCTCGTCGTCTTCGATCATGCCGCTCAGGCCATCCGAGCACAGCAAGTAAGAGTCGCCCACTTGTGCGTCGTCGGCCTGCAGATCGACCGACACGTGCTCCTGCATGCCGAGGGCGCGCGTGATCACGTTCTTCGGCAACTCGCTGCGCTGCTCTTCGGTAAGCTCGGGCATGGCGAGCAGGTAGTCGTTCACCAGCGAATGGTCGCGGGTCATCTGCTTGATCTGCCCGCCGCGCACGCGGTACGCGCGGCTGTCGCCGACGTGACCGATGTACATCTTCTTCTTGCGCGGGCTGAACAGGCAGCCAACCACGGTGGTGCCCATGCCGTGGTATTCGCGAGAGCGCGCGCTGCGATCGACGATTTGCCGATTCGCGATGCGGATCCCGGTCAAGAGCCGATTCTCTTCTTCGGACAAGCGAGAGTCGAAGTGGAACGGCCAGGTAAAGTCTTCCGTCGCGGTGGCGCGAAAGAAGTCCACGATGGCCTCGGTCGCGAGCTTGCTGGCGACATCACCCGCCCGATGCCCACCCATGCCATCGGCGACGATGTACAGCGTGTGGTCTTCGAGGATCGCAAAGCTATCCTCGTTGTGGTCCCGTTGCAGGCCCACGTCGGTGACGCCGGCCGCTACTGCACGCACGGATAACTTCCCTGAATCGTTGATCGAGTAGCCATGCGGCCAGACCCTCGCTGAAGAGGAATCTGCAAGGTTTCATGGGTTACAGGGTGTGTCAAGCCGAGGCGGATCAGGCCGAGTCGGCGGGGGCGCTATTGGTCAGATTTGGGTGCAGAGGGCTCAGGCTCCCTCGCGTCCCTCGCGTCCTTCGCGCGTAGCCAAAAACGGCCGTCCGCCTGGTTCTGCGGGAGTGCGTGTTTTGACCTGCCTCTTCGTTTGGCTTGGCTCGACTCGACTCGATGTCGGGGACCAGCGACGACTCCGCTCGAAGCTCGAGCCGAGCGCGATGGTCAGATCGCCAAGATTTCTTTTTCTTTGACTTGGATGATGTGATCGATGCTTTGGCCGGCTTCGGCCATGATTTCTTCGACCTTTTTCTTGGCGCGTTCGACTTCGTCCTCACTCACGTCGCCGGCTTCTTTCAGCTCTGACAGCATGTCGAGCGCTTCGTGGCGGGCCTTGCGCACGCTCACCTTGCACTCTTCGCCGTCCTTCTTGGCGATCTTCACCAAGTCCTTGCGGCGCTCTTCGCTGAGCGGGGGAATGGGGATGCGGATCAAATCACCATCGACCTGCGGGTTGAGGCCGAGGTCCGATTCGCGCAGCGCCTTCTCGGCGGCTTTGACCTGTGATTTGTCCCAGGGCTTGACCGTGAGCAGACGCGGCTCGGGCACGCTGACGGTCGCCATTTGACCGAGCGGCGTGGTCTGCCCGTAATAGTCGACGCGAATCGAATCGAGCATGGATGGATGCGCGCGCCCGGTGCGAAGCTTGGCGGTCTCGCGGCGCAAGGCCTCTTTGGACTTCTCGATTGCCTGCCGGAGCTCGTTCAAAACATCGTCGATCATCTGCGTACCTCTGATGGAGCGGAGCGGGTTCTATATCACCAGCCGGAAACTCGGGCGAGGGGTTCGCGTCGAGCGGACAGCCGGCGCCAAGCTCAAGGTTCAGCGCGCTTTTTCTTCGGGACCGGTCGGCGAACGTTGCTCGAAGCCGGCTTGCCCGCGTCGTGGGCCGCGGAGCCGGCGTCAGGCGCCCAGAATTGCTTGTCTGCCTCCCGCAGCTTGCGCTGATTCTCGGCTTCGACCACGGCAGCGGCGTTGGCGGTGGCTTGGCGTACGGCCTCGTCCGCTTCGCGGGTCCGCTTGAACACGTACAGGCCAAGCACCCCGAGCATGAGCGACGCGCCGACCAAAAGACCTGCCAACATGCGCCCGCGAATGGAGGGCTGAAAGTCGAGCTCGCCGTCGTCGACGACGCTCGGCGCCATGGGCCGGATCTCGTACACGACGCGCTCGCGCTGCGCGCGTGCCCATTCGTCCAGGCGAACCAACGCATCGGCCAACTCGACCACGGACGCGAAACGCTTCTTCGGATCGCGAGAGCACGCGCGCTCGAACCAAGCGTCGAATGCCTTGGGAAGCGAGGCCTGCAACTGCGAGGGAACGGGCAGCGGAGCCGCGCACACCTTGAGCACGACGTCCCCGATGGCATCGCCCTCGAACGGCACTCGACCGCACGCGGCCGAGAAGGCGCAGGCGCCGAGCGACCAGACGTCGGACGCAGCACTGACGGGCGCGCTCGCGGTGAGGGCCTCGGGGCTCATGTAGTGCGGCGTGCCGAGCACCATGCCCGCTTGCGTCGAGGAGGCGCCGCTGGCAGCTTCGTCGTGGACCATCTTGGCGATCCCGAAATCGACCAATTTTACCGAGTAACCGCGGGCAGCCGCTTCGCTATCGCGCGCCAAGAAAATGTTGTCGGGCTTCAGATCGCGATGCACGATGCCCGCCTGATGTGCCGCGTGCAGCGCGCGCGCCGCCTGCTGCACGATCTCGGCAACCTCGTGCAGTGGCAATTTGCCGCGCCGTCCAATCGCCTGCTCCAAGGACTCCCCTTCCAGGTACTCCATGACGATGTACGGCTGACCGCTCTCGCTGACGCCGTGATCGTAGACCGCGACCGCGTGGCGGCTCTTGATGCGGGCCGCGGCTTTCGCTTCCGTGTCGAAACGCCTCAGTGCCTCTGCGCTGCCCGCGAGCTTCGGGTGCACGAATTTGATCGCCACCAGCTGATTGAGGGTGACGTGCCGGCCCGCCCAGACCGAGCCCATGCCCCCCTGCCCAATCAACCGCTCGACCAAATAGCGCCCGGCGATCGTGGTGCCCTTCACGTCGGGGGGCGAGTCGGGAATCGATTCGTTCATCGGTCGAGCTGCAGGCGTTTCCAAGTTGGAGCAGCGGAGAGCTTAGCGCACCTAAGTCGGTGCGGGCTCGCACCCGCGGGCCGGACGCGAATTGAGCCGGAATTCCGGTGCAAACGCGGCTAGACTGAGGCGACCTTCAGCTTCCCTCGGAACCTGCTCAGCATGCATTTACGTGTCGTGACCTGGAACATCCACAAGGGTATCGGTGGCGCCGACCGCCGCTATCGGCTGGAGCGGGTGGTCGAGTTGCTCAAGAGCCTCGCGCCAGACATCGCGTTCTTGCAAGAGGTGGCGGAAGACATGCCGCGCTCGAAGTTTCACGATCAGCCGTCTGCGTTGTCGGAGGCGTTGGACATGAAGCACGTCGCCTTCGGTCCGGAGCATCGCTTCAGCATGGGCGGCTACGGAAATGCCATCTTGAGTCGCTTTCCGCTGACCGACATCAGCCGCGTGGACCTGACGATCGGCGCGCGCAAAAAGCGCGGCGCGCTCACCGCGCGTGCCCACGTGCACGGTGGGGGGCACGAACGCAGCATCGTGCTGGTCAACATGCACCTCGGCCTTGCCGGCTCCGAGCGCGGCAAGCAGCTCGAGCGCTTCCTCGCGTCCCATCCGTTCGCGCATCTGCAACAGCGCACGCCGGTGGTGCTCGCCGGTGACCTCAACGACGTCTGGGGCTCGCTCGGTCCTCGGTTCTTGGTCCCGGCGGGGTTCGGCCGCTGCGGTTCCCTGGTCAACACCTTCCCTGCATACATGCCCGTGCGACCGTTGGATGGCGTATTCGTGCGTGGCGATCTCCAGGCAAGGGGCATCAGCGTGCCGCGCACCAAGCTCGCCAAGCAGGCCTCCGACCATCTGCCTCTGATTGCGGATTTGGATTTGGTGGGGCTGGAAGGCTAGCGCCTGCGCTTGCAACCGAATCTCGTCGGCGAGAGCTTGCGGTTCGTGCTCGCGGCCGACAAACAGAGTCGTGGTAACCTCGCCCCGCATGGCAAACCCAACTGAATTGACGCGTAGCCCCGCGTGGCAGGCGCTGCAGGCGCATTACGAAGCGACCAGAGAAACTCACCTGCGCGAGCTGTTCGCTAAAGACGCTTCGCGCGCGGACCGCTTCTCGGCCGAAGCCCTTGGTATCTTCCTCGACTACTCGAAGAACCGAATCACGGACGAGACCGTCAAGGGGCTGCTCACACTCGCCGAGAGCGCCGGGCTGCGCGCCAAGATCGACGCCATGTTCGCGGGCGAGAAGATCAACACGACGGAGGGCCGCGCGGTGCTGCACACCGCCCTGCGCGCGCCCAAAGGCGCTTCGATCCTGGTCGACGGCAAGAACGTCGTCCCCGAGGTGCACGCCGTGCTCGAGAAGATGGCCGAGTTCTCGGAGCGCGTGCGCAGTGGAGAGTGGAAGGGCCACACCGGCAAGGCGATCAAGAACATCGTCAACATCGGCATCGGCGGCTCGGATTTGGGGCCGTACATGGCGACCGAAGCGCTACGTTTCTACAGCGCGCGTCACCTCACCTTCCGCTTCGTCTCGAACGTGGATGCCACGGATTTTGCCGAGGCGACGCACGACCTGGAACCGGACGAGACGTTGTTCATCGTCTGTTCGAAGACGTTCACCACGCTCGAAACCTTGGGCAACGCCAAGACCGCGCGTGATTTCCTGCTCGCCAAACTGAAGGACCCTGCGGCGGTCAAGAAGCACTTCGTTGCCGTGTCGACGAACGCGGAAGAGGTCGCGAAATTCGGTATCGACACCGCCAACATGTTCGGCTTCTGGGACTGGGTCGGCGGGCGCTACTCCTATGACTCGGCGGTCGGCTTGTCCCTGATGCTGGCCATCGGCGGCAAAGCGTTCGGCGAAATGCTGGGGGGCTTCCACGCCATGGACGAGCACTTCCGGACCACGCCGTTCGAGAAGAACTTACCCGTGCTGCTCGGGTTGATCGGCATTTGGTACAACAACTTCTACGGCACCGAGACGTTCGCGGTCTTGCCGTACGACCAGTACCTGGCTCGCTTCAGCGCGTATTTGCAGCAGCTGGACATGGAGTCCAACGGCAAGCGCGTCACCCTCAAGGGCGAGTCCGTGGACTACCAAACGGGCCCCATCTTGTGGGGGCAGCCCGGCACCAACGGGCAACACGCATTCTACCAGCTGATTCACCAGGGCACGAAGCTCATCCCCTGTGACTTCATCGGCTTCTCGCACAGCTTGAACCCGATCGGCTCGCACCATGATCTGTTGATGGCAAACTTCTTCGCTCAAACCGAGGCGCTCGCCTTCGGCAAGACGATCGAAGAAGTCGCCAAAGAAGGCGTGCCCGCGGCGCTCACCGCACACAAGAGCTTCCCCGGCAATCGCCCGACGAACACGCTGCTCTGCGACAAGCTCACGCCGGCGATGCTCGGCCAGCTCGTCGCCCTGTACGAGCACAAGGTGTTCGTGCAGGGCGTGGTTTGGCAGATCAACTCGTTCGACCAGTGGGGCGTCGAGCTCGGCAAGGTGCTGGCCAAGAAGATCGGTAGCGAGCTCGAAAGCAAGACCGAGCCCGCGCTGACCCACGACGCTTCCACCAACGCGCTGATCAAGCGCTACCGCGCCGCGCGCGGTCAATGATCGATGCCGGACAGCTCGCGGGCGATCTTGTCCGCGAGCTCCGCGCCCTGTGTGGCGTCGAGCTTGGTCGCGGGCCAGCCGATGCCGAGGCCCGACTTTTCGTCGGGCTTGGGGATGATGTGGAAGTGGACGTGGTTCACTGCTTGGTGCGCGAGTGACTCGTTGTTCTCGAGCACGTTGAAGGCGCTCGTGCCGGTCAGCTTCTTGATTGCGCGGCACAAGCGCGGCAGCACCCGGCCAATTGCCGCGCTCGACTCGTCCGAGAGCAGGTCGAGGGTTGGCACGCGCTCCTTCGGGATCACCAGCGCGTGCCCGAAGCTGAGCGGGGCGATGTCCAGGAACGCGAGCACCCGGTCGTCCTCGTACAGCTTGTGACACGGGATTTTGCCGCTCAAAATCAGATCGAACACGGTGTCGGCCATGGCCCGGGATTTTAGCATGAGCCAACGCCGTGCAGCGCGCGCTCGAATGAGGCAGATTTGAGGCTCGATGTTGAAAGCGAGTAGCGTTCACGGAAATAGCCAGCGCTTGGACGGCGGGGCGATGTTCGGCAACGCGCCGCGCGCTTTGTGGAGCCGCTGGGCCGCGCCGGACGAAGCGGGCCGCGTCGCGCTCGCCTGCCGCGCGCTGCTAGTGGAAGACGGGTCGCGTCGTATCCTGTTCGAAACCGGCATCGGCACGTTCTTCGCGCCCGAGCTGCGTGAGCGCTACGGCGTGGTGGAGACCGAGCACGTGCTCTTGCAGTCGCTCGCCGAGCTCGGTCTGAGCGATCGCGACATCGACGTGGTCGTGCTCTCGCACTTGCATTTCGATCACGCGGGCGGGCTGCTCGCACCATTCCGCGCCGGCGTGACGCCCGAGCTTTTGTTCCCGCGCGCAGAGTTCGTGGTCGGAAAGACCGCGTTCGAGCGCGCGGAGCACCCGCACTTGCGGGATCGCGCCTCGTACATTCCGGAGCTGCCCGGGCTATTGCGGCAGAGCGCGCGCTTGCACTTGGTGGACAGCGCGAGCGACGTGACGAGCCTGCTCGGCCCTCAGATCGCGTTCGTAGAGACGACCGGGCATACCCCGGGCATGCTGCACGCGCGCGTGCTCGGCCAGCAGGCGCGGCTATTTTTCGCGGCGGATCTGGTGCCGGGGCGCGCCTGGGTGCATCTACCGATCACCATGGGCTACGACCGTTATCCCGAGCATTTGGTGGACGAAAAAGCCGAGCTGTTCCGCGGCTTCGTCGAGACCCGGGATTTTCTGGTGTTCACGCACGACCCCGACATCGCCGCTGCGCGCTTACGCGAAGAGAAAGGCCGCTTTCACCCGAGCCACGAGCTTGCAGCGTTCGCGGCTTGGGATCTGGACTCGCAGGCACTACCCGCGACGGCTGCGGCGACGACCTAGCGCGAACAGGCCGAGCAAGAGTGAGAGCGCGGGTAGAGACCCCGCTGCGCGGTGGCTGAGTGAGCAGCCGCCACTATCACCCGGATCGGCAGGGGCCGCGCTCGGCGAACCTGCTGCGCTCGTGGCAGCGCCACCTGAGCTTGCGCCGGCTGAGCTCGCACCGGCGGAGGTCGGCGCGCCTGCCGAGCTTGCACCCGCCGATGTCGGCGCGCCCGCGGTTGCTGAGCCCGCAGAGGCCGAAGGTACGCCGCCTGCGCCGGCGCTTGCGCCGCTCGTGCCACCGCTGCCGGCGGCCGAGCCTGCGGCGCCTGCCGCGCCGGATGCGCCACCCGCTCCGCCTTCACCGTGCTCGACTGGCTGGTTCGGATCCGCCGTAATCTTGAGATCGGCGCAGTGGTGATAAAAGTAGCCGCCGCCCGGATTGGGACCGTGCTGGGCCATGAATTCGATCACCTGCAACGTGCACTTGTCACAGTTCACGTTCGGGATCTTGACCTGAGCTTCTTGCGCCCCCGTTTTCGTGTGAGTGCTGAACAGGTTGTTGGCGAGCACTGGAAATGCGGTGTCCGTAGCGTCAGCGCTTACCGAATCCCCAGGGCCCGTGATGGGCAAGACCTTCATGTTCGCGCCGAGGACCACCGGATCCGCAGGCAGCTCGCTACGCGAATGGAGGGCGAGCGCCACGCGATAAAACCCAGGATGAAAAACAGTCTCGTTGATCTTGACCGTGAACATCTGACCGCCCTGAATCGCCATCGGAGTACTCGACGCGGTTCCGTCGGGCCCGCAAGGCGGGGCGCCCTTGCCGCCTTCGGTGGCGTTTGCGGTGTTCGATGAAGGAGGAGCGAGCAGGTTGAAATGCGCCTGCGCCGTCACGGGTAGGACGAGAGAAGCAACACCAAGGGCGAGCAAGAGTTTGCGCATCGAAGACCTCCAAAAACCGGGCAAGCGAACCACAACTCTAGCGAGTTTTCGAGGCGCGCCAATGCGGGTTAGTGTCCGGCCGACGATTGTTCGACCGCCGCGCCACCCTTTTCTCGTGAAGGCGGTTTCGTGCGCCGGATGCCGGCGCTTTGTTTACGCGCCGAGCGCGGCGCTCACTATCTTGCGCGCTTCGTCTAAAATCTGATTCAAATGCTCGGTGCCTTTGAAGCTCTCGGCGTAGATTTTGTAGACGTTTTCCGTGCCGGAGGGACGCGCGGCGAACCAGCCGTTTTCGGTCGTTACCTTCAGCCCGCCGATCGCCGCGTCGTTGGCGGGGGCGCGGGTCAGCTTTTGTAGAATCGGCTCGCCCGCGAGCTCCTTGGCGCTGACGGCCTCGGGCGACAGCTTTTTCAAGAGTGCCTTTTGGGCGGGTGTCGCTGCTTGATCGACGCGCGTGTAGAACGGCGTACCGAATTCCGCGCGCAGCTCTTCGTAATGCTGACCGGGATCTTTACCGGTGACGGCGGTGATTTCGGCGGCGAGCAGGTTGAGGATGATGCCGTCCTTGTCGGTGGTCCACGTGCTGCCGTTCGAGCGCAGGAAGCTTGCGCCAGCGCTTTCTTCGCCACCGAAGCCGAACGAGCCGTCGACCAGGCCGTCGACGAACCATTTGAAGCCCACCGGGACTTCTTTGAGCGGGCGACCGATCGACTTGACCACGCGGTCGATCAGCGAGCTGCTGACCAAGGTTTTGCCGACTGCGGCGGCCGCCGGCCATTGCGCGCGATGCGTGAACAGGTAGCGAATTGCCACGGCCAAGTAGTGGTTCGGGTTCATCAGGCCCGAGGTGGGCGTGACGATCCCGTGGCGATCGGAATCCGGATCGTTGCCGAAGGCGACGTCGTACTTGTCCTTCAGCCCCACGAGCTTGGCCATTGCGTACGGGCTCGAGCAGTCCATTCGGATCTTGCCGTCGTGATCGACGGTCATGAACGAGAAGCGTGGGTCGACGGCGGGGTTCACCACGCTGATGTCGAGCTGGTAATGCTCGGCGATGCGCGACCAATAGGCGACGCTGGCGCCGCCCAGCGGATCGGCCCCGAGGCGCAGCTTGGAGCCGCGGATGGCGGCAATGTCGACTACGTTCTCGAGATCGGCGACGTAAGCGGCAGCAAAATCCTGCTCGTGCGTGGTGCTTGCGGCCTTGGCCGCTGCGTAGCTCAGACGCTTCACCGAAGCGTTGTTCTCACGCAGCAGCGCGTTGGCGCGATCTTGAATCCAACCGGTGGCGTCGGTGTCGGCAGGGCCGCCGTGGGGCGGGTTGTACTTGAAGCCACCGTCGCGCGGCGGGTTGTGGGACGGCGTGATCACGATGCCGTCGGCCAACGCGGATTTGCGGCCGCGGTTGTAAACGATGATGGCGTGCGAAATTCCGGGCGTCGCCGTATACGCGCCGCCCGATTGCAGGATGGTCTCGATGCCGTTGGCGGCGAGCACCTCCAGCGCGCTGCGCTCAGCGGGCTCCGACGCGCAATGCGTGTCACGCCCCATGTAAAGCGGGCCCGTGATCCCCTGCCCTGCGCGGTACTCGCAGATGGCCTGCGTGGTCGCCAAGATGTGGGCTTCGTTGAAGCTGCCATCTTCCGCGGAGCCGCGGTGGCCGCTGGTACCGAAAGCGACCTGTTGCTCTGGATTTTCTGGATCCGGCCGCACCGAGTAGTAAGCGGCAACGAGCTTTTCGGGGTCGATCAGGATCTCTGCGGGAGCCGGTTTTCCGGCCAGCGGGTGAACAGCCATCGCCGCGGAGAGTAGCGCCGAGTCGTGCAATATTGGAAGGCGGGGCGCGCGTTCAGGCCGAAGAAAGTTCGGTCAACCGACGACCCGCCTACGAACCGCGAACCGGGCGAACAGCGCGCGCTCAGGAAGCCTGAACAGCGACGCGGCGCGGCTGAAACGCCTTGCTCTTTGCCAGGTGCACGCTGAGTACGCCGTCCTTGTACTCGGCCTTTACGCTTTCAGGATCGATGCGCTCGTCGATTCGGAAACTGCGCGTATACACGGCGGGCCGCTCGCTGCCTTGCAGCTTGGCTTCGATGCGAAACTCGGGATGCTCGACGTGGACGCCGATGTCCGCGGGGTCGAGCCCGGGTACATCCGCTACGACGAGCAGCTCGGTCTCGTTCTCGAAGATGTCCACGCTGGGGGTGAGCTCACGTGCGGGGCGGGTCTTTTCTTGCGTCTGGGTGCTCATCTTGGTTCTCCGACTCTTCTAAAACTGGCTGTTTGGAAACTCGGTCGTACGCTCAGGCGTTGGCTTGCACGGTGATGCGCCGGGGCTGCACAGCGGCAGCTTTGGGCAGGGTCAGCGTGAGCACGCCTTGCTTGAGCGAGGCTTGGACTTTTTCGGGGTCGATGCGCGTGGGTAGCTCGTAGCTCTGCGCGAACGAGAAACTCTGACGCTCGCGGCGGTGCGCTGTGTAACCTTCGGGCGCCCCCACATTCCGGGCGGCCTTGATGGTGACGACCTTGGCGGTGACGTCGATGTCGATGTCTTTCTCGCTCAAGCCAGGCAACTCGACACGGAGCTTGAGCGCCTCGGCACTGTCTTCGGAGGTCACCGACGGGGCAGCCACGCCAAAGGTGGGCGCACGCTCGAGATCACCGAACAGACGGTCCAATTCGCGGCGCAGCGTGGAAACGGGGAACGCGCGCGAGGCACCAAACACGGGGAAACCACTGCGATCGTTGAAACGCACGAGCATGATCAATTCTCCTTTTGGAAAAAACGGACGACGGCCCAAGGCCCCGAGCGCGGGCGGCACTGGCCTGCGGCCACTCATACGAGCGGCTCGCGGCTAACCGTGCTTCGGCTGGGGACAGAACAGAAAGTGGCCATCACGTTCCGACCTGACAAGGGGGACCTGGGCTCAAAATTCGATGCCCCCCATCGCGCGCGCGCAAACGCTTGGCGGAAGCCACCATGCCCCCCTACAGTCCCCCCCCAGGAGCCCACCATGCCCATCCTCAGCGAAGGCGAAATCGCCCCCGACTTCACTCTGAAAACCGATGCTGGCGCCGAAGTCAGCTTGTCTGCGCTCGGTGACAAGCCGACCGTGCTGTTCTTCTATCCAAAGGACGACACACCGGGCTGCACCATCGAGTGCAAGGAGTTCCGCGACGCGCGCGCGGCGTTCGAAGAGAAGGCGCACGTGTTCGGGATCAGCCCCGACGACGTAGCGAGCCACCAAGCCTTCCGCGACAAATACGCGCTCAATTTCCCGCTGCTCTCCGACCCCGGGCATCGCGTGGCCGAACAGTTCGGGGTCTGGGCCATGAAGAAGAGCGGCACCGAGGGCATTCACCGGACCACGTTCGTGATTCGCGGCGGCAAAATCGCGCGTGTTTTCCAAGACGTGAAGCCCGAAGGGCACGCCGCGCAGGTGCTAGCCACTCTCTAGCCGCCCATCGTGACCACGCCGTCCGACTCACTGAGCCTGCAGCCCATTGGGGTGGTGCATTCGCCCTTCAAGGACCGCGTCGATGCGCCGCGCCAACCGAGCGCGGCGCGCGGCGTGGAGGGCACCATCGAGCTTTATTCGGGGCGCAACTTCGAGCAGGCGCTGGAGGACATCGCGGGCTTCAACTTCATCTGGGTCTTGTTTTGGTTCCACCTGAACACGACCTGGAAGCCGAAGGTCTCGCCGCCGCGGAGCGGCTTGCGACGTGGCGTGTTCGCGACGCGCTCGCCCTACCGCCCGAACCCGATTGGGCTCAGCGTCGTCGAGCTGAAAAAGGTCGATGGCCTGATTCTATCGGTGCAGAGCTTGGACATTTTGGACGGCACGCCGGTGTTGGATCTGAAGCCGTACATTCCTTACGTGGATAGCTTGCCGGATGCGAAGAGCGGCTGGCTCGACGCGCCGAGCGATCCGCAGCCCGAGTTCGCCGTCAGCTTCTCGCCTTTGGCCGAGGAACAGCTCGAGTTTCTGCGTGCGGGCTTCGCGCTCGATTTGGCCGAGCGCTTCGTGCAGGCGCTGAAATTGGGCCCCGAGCCACAAGCCTTCCGCCGCATCCGCAAGGACGGCCCCAGTTACGTGATCGCCGTCAAGGACTGGCGAGCGCGCTTCGTATCCGCCGAGCGCGCGATCACGGTGCTCGAGTTCCAAACCGGGCATCGCCCGCAAGTGCTGGCGACCATCGAAGAGAGCGCGCTGGATGCGCACCGCGCCTTCGTCACGCGCTACGGCGAGCTGCGCTTCTAAGGCGGCTTCAGCGCCAACCGCGCAACACGCTGAGCGCTTGCTCGTTCAACTCCACGGCGCGCGCCTCACTGGCAGCTTCGGTGTAGCACCGAAGCTCGGGCGCGTTGCCCGAAGCACGCAGGTGCACGACTTCTTCGGAAGCGAAGGTGACGCGCAGCCCATCGATCGTGGACACGTCTTGCACCGGGCCGAACGCCGGGAACGCTTCGGCGATTGCGGACGGGCCGCCCTGGGCCAGAGCCCCGAGCCGCTCTTTGGAGAGCGCGGTCGGGAAATCCTCCAGCCGATCGCTCGCCGTGAAGCGCTGCGGCAAAGTCGCGAGCAGTTGCGAGATGGTGACCTTCTGCGCGCGCGCGGCGAGCAGGACCGCGAGCGGCACGAGCAGCGCATCGCGCGTCGGAAGAGCGGGCAAATTGCCGGCGATCGTGAAGTCCGTCGCCGTGAGGAAGCCGCCGTTGGCCTCGTAGCCCACGACTTTTTCGATGCCACCGAGCGCGCCGTTCATGGCTTCGATCACGTACGGCGAGCCGATCCGCGTGCGTGCGACCCGCTTGAACGCGCCGCTCTTTTCTACCGCGGTATTGCAGCTGACCGGGGTGGCGACGAACGAAGCACCCAAGTACTTGGCGGTCAGGATGCCCGCTACGTCGCCGCGCAGCCATTTGCCGTGCTCGTCACTGACGAGCGGGCGATCGCTATCGCCATCCGTGGAAACGATGGCGTCGAACTGGTACTCGCGTGCCCAGGCCGCTGCGGACGCCACGTCCTCGGGACGGATCGCTTCGGTATCCACCGGGATAAAGGCTTCGGACCGGCCGAGACGCGTGACCCGCGCGCCCAGGCCGCTCAACACCTCGAACAATAAATCGCGGCCGACCGCGGAGTGCTCGAACAGACCGAGGTGCAACCCCTTGAGCGCGCCCTCGCCGAACGCGTCGAAGTAACGGTGCACGTAGCGCCACTCGATGTCCGGCTCGACGGCGGGCTCGACGCGCTGAGCGCTCGCCAACGTAGCGCCCTTGGCGTCGAAATCGGGCGGCAGCTCGACGACTTGCTCCTTCATGCCCGGCTCGTCGCGCTTGAGCAGCTCGCTCTTGGGACGATTGAATTTGATGCCGTTCCGATCATCGGGAATGTGGCTCCCGGTGACCATGATCGAAGGGATGCGCTGCGCGAAACCGTACAGAGCGACGGCCGGCGTCGGCACACGGCCGCCGTTCACGGGCACGCTGCCGTGATCGGCGATCGCCTGCATGACGGAGCGCATGATGCGCGGCGTGCTCGAGCGCAGATCACCCGCGACTGCGACGCGACCCCCGCGTTGAATCTCACCCTCGCGCTCGAGGTACTGCAAAAAACCGCGGGTATACGTGTAGCAAACCTGGTCGGTCATCGCCGTGACCAGGCCACGCGCTCCGCTCGTGCCGAACGCGACACCGCTGCTGTCCATCACCTCTGCGATCGAAACCTTAAGCGCCGCCATGATGCGGTGGTTATACTACAGCGACTCCAAGCCGCACTCGCTGCGGCTCGTTCGCCCACTTTTTTCGGATCCTCTGGGCGATTTCCGCGGACGCCCTGGCGCAAAAGCGTCACGTTGATAGTCCGTATCGCTGCATCTGGTTGCCGCGCCGCGGGTCGGAGGACTGCTTGATTCATCGCGTTGCTCGCTTCACGTTTGGTTTTGCGCTTGGGGCCCTGGCCGCTACTTCCGCCTGTGGCTCCAGCAAGAGCCCGGGGGCGACCGGCGGCGCCGGGGCCTTCGCCGCTGGTGGGGGGGCTGCTGCCAGTGCCGGCCAAGGTGCCTCGTCTGGAACTAGTCCCGGATCGGGCGGCGCCTCGGCTCAAGCAGGGGTTGCAGGGGCCGACACGCCCTCCGCAGGGGCTGCCGGCGCGCCTCCGACGCCACAAGCAGCGCTCAGCAAGTTCATCGTGGTCGATCAATTCGGGTATCGCCCGGAGGCAGAGAAGATCGCGGTGCTGCGCGATCCGCAAATGGGGTACGACGAAGCCGACTCGTTCGCGCCGGGCAAGAGCTACTCGTTGGTCGATGCCCACACTGGGATGACCGCATTGATGGCGGCGCCGGTGGTCTGGAATGGGGGCGCAACCGACGCCTCTTCCGGCGACAAAGCATGGACATTCGACTTCTCGGCGGTGAAAGCGCCGGGAACGTATTACGTGCTCGACGTCGACAACGGGGTGCGTTCCGATTTGTTCGACATCTCGGACACGGTGTACCGCGAGGTCTTGAAGCGGGCCGTGCGCACGTTCTTCTATCAGCGCGCTGGGCAAGCCAAGGACGCGAAATGGGCGGGCGAAGCCTGGGCGGACGTCGCTGACCACGTGGGGCCTGGCCAAGACCACAACGCTCGCCTTTTTTCCGCGAAGACGGATGCCGGCACCGAAAAGGATTTGTGGGGCGGTTGGTTCGACGCGGGCGACTACAACAAATACACCAACTGGACCGCGGGCTACGTGATCTCGCTGTTACACGCCTACCTCGAGAACAAGTCGATCTGGCGTGACGACTACGAGATCCCGGAATCCGGGAACGGCATCCCCGACGTGCTGGATGAAGCCAAGTGGGGTTTGGACTACCTCGCGCGTTTACAGAACGCCGATGGCTCCGTGCTCAGCATCGTCGGTGAAGCGGGCGGCAGCCCGCCTTCGGCGGCCAAGGATCCGAGCTACTACGGACCCGCGAGCACCTCGGCGACGCTGAGCACGGCCGCAGCATACGCGCTCGGAGCCACGGTGCTCGGTTCACTGAACAATGCGGCGCTGACGACCTACGCCGCTGATTTGAAAACGCGCGCGACGAAAGCTTGGACCTGGGCCGACGCTAACCCGAGCGTCACCTTCATGAACAATGACAAGGCTTCCGGGTCGGAAGGGCTCGGTGCGGGCCAGCAGGAGACCGACGACCACGGGCGCGCGATGATGAAGCTCGAAGCCGCGGCGTATTTGTTCGAGCTCACGAAAGACGCCACATTTCAGACGTTTTTCGACGCCAACTACAAGACAACGAAGCTCGTGCAGGGCAGTTACTTGGCGCCCTGGGAGCCCGCGACGCAACTGGTGCTGCTCTACTACACCTCGCTACCCAGCGCGACCGCCGCGGTGAAGGCCGACATCCTGAAGGCCTACGGCGCTGGGCTGAACGGCGGGGACAACCTACCCGCCCACGCCGGCAAGCTGGACCCGTATGGCGCGTACTTGAAGGACTACACCTGGGGTAGCAACAGCACCAAATCGAACCAGGGTTCCGTGTTTTTCGACGCAGTGACGTTCGGCGTCGATCCGAGCAAAGACAGTGACTCACGCTTGGCGGCCGAGCGCTACGTTCACTACGTGCACGGCGTGAACCCGTTCGGCTTCGTGTACCTGTCGAACATGTTCGCCTACGGCGCTGCTAACGGCGTGACTACGTTTTATCACACGTGGTTCGCGCACGGCAGCGCGAGCTGGGAAAAGGTCGGCGTCTCCAAGTACGGCCCCGCTCCGGGCTTCCTCACCGGCGGGCCCAACCCGAGCTACGCCGTCGACGCCTGCTGCCCTACAGGTTGTGGGGGCAACAGCTGCACCTCCGAACCGCTCACCCCGCCGCTCGGCCAACCGCCGCAAAAGTCCTACAAAGACTTCAACACCAACCGGCCCATCGATTCCTGGGCCGTTACCGAAAACAGCGACGGCTATCAGGCGGCATACATCAGGCTGCTCTCCAAGTTCGTCAAATAACGGTCAACAGTCGCCTGCCCTGCCAGATCGCGATCTGCCAACAAGGCGCAGACCTACAAACAGCTGACCGAACAGGCGCGTGCGATCTCTCAGCAACGCGCGGGCGGCCCAGCGTTCACCAGCCGAAACTCCGCAACACAAGTCTCCAACCGCGCGCAGCGCGCCCTTGCCCCGTTCAACCGAGCGCTTCTACATCCACCGCAACTTCAATCGTGTGCGCGCCACCGCCGAGCACGACGCCCTTGAGTGGGCTCACGTCACTGAAGTCACGGCCCCAGCCCACGGTCACGTGGCGCGTCGCCGGAACGACGGCATTCGTGGGATCGAAATCGAACCAACCGAAGCCGGGAATGTAAACCGAAGCCCAGGCGTGCGACGCATCCGCTCCGACGAGGCGCGGACGATCGATCGGCGGATCCGTTTCGAGATAGCCGGAGACGTAGCGCGCGGCCAAGCCGAGCGAGCGCAGGGCACCGACTGCGACATGCGCGAAATCCTGACACACGCCGCGCTTGTCGCGCAGCACTTGAGCGAGCGGCGTGCTCAGATCCGTTGCGCGGGGATCGTACGTGAATTCTTCGAAAATTTGGCGGTTGAAGGCGAGCACGGCTTCCACCAAGGGCCGCTTGGGCGTGAACGAGGGCGCGGCGTAGGCAGCGAGCAGCGAGTGCGCCCGAACTAGCGGCGAGTCGAAGCGGTACTCGCTGACCTCCACCAAGCCGCGATCGGCGGCGAGGCGCTCAGCGGCGTCTTCCCAACTCACGCGCGCGGCAAGGCCTTCCGGAGCGTCGCGTTCGCGGAGGCCGATGTACGTCTTGGCCGTCACGACCAAAGCTTCGTGCTCGCTCAGGATCTCGATGAAGTGCGCGCGATTGCCGAAGTAATCATGCTCTTCGTATAGGCTCGCGGGCTCGGGCGAGACGTCCAGCGAATAGCCCGACACGCGCTGGAACTGCAACGGGCGCGGCGCGAGGTGCGCGATGTGATGCGCGTGCACCACCGGGCTCTCGTACTCGTAGCGGGTCGAGTGACTGACGCTGAACATCCTCATTTGGCCTCCAGATCCTCGTTGATCCAGACCGGCGGTGAAACCGCGCGCGAGGACGCCAAGTGCGAGAAGAAGGTGTGCCCCACCTCGTCCGAGAATTGCCACAGCAGCGTGGCCGATTCCTCGAGCAATTGCCGGAGGCCCGAGCCGTCCCCAGCGCACGCTTGCTCGATGTCTGCGGTGAGCAGCGTGCTTTGCAGAGCGATCAAGCGGCGCTCGGCGCGCGTGCGCGTGACGTCGCTATGCACTTGGAGACGTTTGAAGTGCTCCATCAACGCTTCGACCTGAAATGCGACCGAGCGCGGGTTGCTGGTGTCGGTGAGCAGCAAATCCACCACCGGCGCGACTTGCAGGGTGCTCAGGTAGCGCGCGCGGTAGGTGAGCAGGCTGTCGGCGACCTCCAGCAGGGCCTCCATGTGCACGCGCGAGGCACCGGCCGGGAGCAGGGCTTGCAGCTGCACGAGCGAGAGCGCGCCGCGCTCGACGCGCCGGCCCATGTCCAAGAAGGCCCAAGCGTGGCTGCGCACCATGTTGTCGAGGGTGGTACCGCTGACTGCAGCGAGGGTGATCAGGATCTGATCCAGCACATCGACTGCGTTGCCCAGCTTTTCCTGGGCCCCATTCGGGTGCTGCTCCAGCGAGTTGGAGAGCCGGCGCAAGACATGCCAGGCGTCGCGCGACAGGCGGCTGCGGACGCCCAAAGTGAGCTCGTGCACACGGCGCAAGATACCGCGCAAATTGTTGGACGAATCCGCATCGAACAGCACGCCGAGCAGGATTTTCTCGGCCACGGTGGAGGGCGCGCCCGGCTGCGCTTCGGCGACTTTGACGTCGGCGACTTTGACGTCGGCGACAGCGGGAGTCACGCCTGAGCGCTGCAGCGCATCGAGAATGGCACCGAGCGCGAGCGGCGCATCCGGCGCGGCCTCGAGCGTCGCGCGCTCGATACCGGCGCGCGTGAGACGTGCCGTGCAATCGCAACGCTCGACGTAGCGACCGAGCCAGTAGATATCGTCCAGCAGGCGGCTCGGAAGATCCAAGCCGCCGCGCTTCAAGTCTACCCGGCGATCGGGCATCGAAGGCAGGACGGGCTCGGCGCTGCCGGCAGCCGAGGGCACCCACACGTCTTTACTCACCGCGCTGCTGCGAATGGCCAAGAACAAGCCGTCAGGGGATTCGTTGATGCGCGCCAGGCCCCCCGGCATCACGTCGTAGTCTTCACCATCACGACACAGGAAGGCGCGCCAAGCGAGGCCGCCTTGAATCACGCCGCCGGACTCCCAAACCGGAACCGTGGATAGGCCAACCCAGCGCTCGGACACGAAATCACCCGGGTGCGTCTTGAGCCGCTCGATCAGCTGGGCCTTCGCCTTTTGATCCATTTGCGAGGGCACGAACGGGTCGCCGCGGCGATCCCCGAACGCGGGTTTGATCACCATGTCGTCCAGCGCGCCGAGCGTGAGGGACAACGATTGCGGATCGCCGCACCAGAACGTGGGCACGGATTCGACCATCAGCTCTTCACCGAGCACGGCTCGCGCCAGCCCTGGCAAGTAGGCCTTCAAAGCCGGCATCTCGGTGATCACCGAACCGAGCGGATTGGCAAGCCCCACGTTGCCCGCCCGCGCCGCAGAAACCAACCCAGCGACGCCCTGCGTGGAGCCGCCGCGCAGCGAAAGTGCGTCACACCAAGCGTCGCCAACGCGACGCAAGAGCACGTCGACCCGGCGCAGGCCTGACAGCGTCTTGAGGTAGACTACGTTGTCGCGCACGGTGAGATCGCGGCCTTCCACCAGCTCGTAGCCGAGGTAGCGAGCGAGGTAGGCGTGCTCGAAGGAGCTTTCGTCGCGCGCACCGGCGGACAGTAGCAGCACGCGCGGCTGACCCCCGTTCACCTTGGGCGCGAGGCTCTCGACCGTGCGCCGCATTTTGGCGAAGAAGCCGGCGATGCGCTCGACGCGATAGTCACGGAACAGATCGGGCAGCGTGCGGCCCATGACCAGCCGGTTCTCGAGCGCATAGCCTGCGCCGGTCGGTGCCTGAGTGCGGTCCGAGTAGATCGTGAACTTGCCGTTCGGATCACGCCCCAGATCGGCCGCATACAGATGCAGGCGATGGCGCCCCACGGGCTCCCAGCCGTGACAGGCGCGCAAGAAATCCGGATGACCGAGCACGAGCTCGGCCGGCAACAACCCCTCACGGACGAGGCGCTGTGGGCCGTAGCAATCCGCGATGATCTCGTTCAACAGACGCGCGCGTTGGCGCAAACCGCGACACAGCGTCAGCCACTCGTTCCGCTCCACCAGGTAGGGGAGCACGTCTAGATGCCAAGGCCGGTTCGTCCCCTCAGGAACGCCTAGGATGTTGAACGTCACCTCTTGTTCGGTGATCCGCCAACGCACGGACTTCTGCAGCTGGTCGAGCTCGGCCGGCGAGCGCTCCGACAAGAAGCGCTCGAGCAGGCTCTGATGAGCGCGCAGCGCTCCGCCTGCGTCACGGAATTCATCGAACGCGGTCACGTGCTGCTCGAGCGCGTTCGGTGATCCGATGTAGGGCCAGGATTCGACAGCCACCGCGCAGTGTCATACGCGAGACTCGGGGCTGATGTCACGCAAGTCACGGCATGCGGCGCAAATCGAGAGTGAACGGAAAGTGCGGGTCCAGCTTCGGTTGCCGCACTGCGAAACGACCGGGCACGTGACCCATGTGGTCGAAGCGGGCGATGCGCCGGCTTTCGGCCGCGGCGGCGTTGACGGGGCGCACTTCGTTGGCTCGCCCTCCTGGGTGAACCACGTGATATGTGCAACCCGCGATCGCCCGCTGATTCCAGCTGTCGTAAATGTCGATGTGCAGCGGGCCGTGGATGCCGATCGTCGGATGCAGAGCGGACGGCGGTTGCCAGGCGCGGTAACGCACGCCACACACTCCCTCCCCGTTCACACCCGTGGGCTGCAGTGGCAAGGGGTAGCCGTTGACGGTGATCTGGTGGCGTCCCTCGGTGAGACCCATGGCTCGCACTTGGAGACGCTCCAGCGACGAATCGACGTAGCGTGCCTGGCCGCCGGCGCCGCTCTCCTCGCCCAGCACGTTCCAGGGTTCGAGCGCGCCGCGGATCTCCATCAAGATCGCGTCCTTCGCAAGGCGCCCGTAGAACGGGAAGCGGAACTCGTAGTGGGGGCGGAACCACTCCTCGTCGAACTCGTAGCCGCGCTCCCGCAGGTCCTTCATCACGTCGCCGAAGTCCTGACGCACGAAGTGCGGCAGGAGGAAGCGATCATGCAGTAGCGTCCCCCACTTTACGAGGGGCGCGCGATACGGCCGCTCCCAGAACGCAGAGACCAGTGAGCGCAAGAGCAGCTGCTGAGCGCTCGACATCCGGTAGTGCGGCGGCATCTCGAACGCGCGCAGCTCGAGCAGGCCCAGGCGGCCGGCCGAGCCGTCCGGCGAGTACAGTTTGTCGATGCAAAACTCGGAGCGATGGGTGTTGCCGGTGACGTCGGTCAGCAGATTGCGGAAAATGCGATCGACCAACCAAGGCGGGGTGTAGCCGCCAACTTCCGGGAGCTCGCGGAATGCGATCTCCAGCTCGTAAATCGAGTCGTTGCGGGCTTCGTCGACGCGCGGCGCCTGCGACGTCGGACCGATGAAACGCCCGGAAAATAGGTAGGAAAGTGAGGGATGGTTGTTCCAGTACGCAACCAGGCTGGCCAGCAAATCCGGGCGCCGCAAGAACGGGCTATCCGCGGAGGTGGCGCCGCCCATCACCATGTGATTGCCGCCGCCCGAGCCAATGTGCGCGCCGTCGAGCTCGAACTTCTCGGCGGTGAGGTGCTCTTCGCGGGCCGCGCCGTACAGGCTCTCGGTCTGCTCGACCAGCTCCTGCCAGTTCTTGACCGGGGAAACGTTGACCTCGATCACGCCCGGGTCCGGAGTGAGCCGGAACACGCCCATCCGCGGATCGTTCGGGGGCTCGTAGCCCTCGATTTGTACCGGCATTTTCAGGTCGCGCGCGGTCGCCTCGACGGCTGCCACGAGCTCGAGATAGGTCTCGAGCATGGGCAGTGGCGGCATGAAGACGTGCAAGATGCCGCCGCGTGGCTCGACGCATAGCGCAGTTCGCGTGATGCCGGTTGCGGACTCGAAGGGCAGCGGCTTGAGGTGCGGATCGGCGGCCGTTCCCGGCTCGTTCGGATGACCCGGGCGCTGCGGGCGGCGCACGGCGGACCGCGCTTCCGGCGCAGCGGGCGGAAAGCGGAAGGCCTGCGGAAGCGAGCCGCGCTCCGCAAACGGATCGAGCTCGGGTTCGACGTCACTGTCTCCGCGCGCCATCCAGGGCAGCGAATCGAGCGGCAAACGGAGGCCCATCGAGGAGTCACCGGGGATCAGGAACAGGTGCTCTTCACGCAGGAACCAGTTTCCCGAAACCCAGCCACCCGTAAACGCCAACGGCAAGACGTAGCCGACGGTGCTGCCCAGATCTTGCCTGAACACGCGCGCGATGCGCTCACGCTCGATCGGATCGGCGAGCCGCGCGTCCAACGGATCGACGTTGCTCGGCAAGCGGCGCTCACGCCACAGGTAGTAGAAGGCGTCCTCGTACGCCGGCATCATCCCGTTTCGCTTCAGACCGAGAACCTCGATCAAACGCTTCATGAAGCGCTCGGCGTCCTCGATCTTGTGCCCGGGCGGCGCCGACTCTTTGGCGATCAGCTCGGGGTCTTGCCAGACCGCGACGCCATCTTTGCGGAAGAAGCAGCCCAGCGCCCAGCGCGGCAATTGCTCGCCCGGATACCACTTGCCTTGGCCGTGATGAAGCATGGCGCCCGGTTGCCAGAGCGCGTGCAGGCGACGCAGCAAGCGATCGGCGATTGGCAGCTTTTGTCCGCCGAGAGCGGCGACGTTCCATTCCGGCGCGTCTGGCTCGGTGGCGCTGACGAACGTGGGCTCGCCGCCCATCGTCAGGCGCACGTCTTGCGCTTCGAGTTGCAGGTCGACCTCGGCGCCAAGCGCCAGGATGGCTTGCCACTGCTCGTCGGAGTAAGGTTTGGTCACGCGCGGCACGTCGATCACGCGCTCGACCGACATCTCGAAATCGAAGTCCGTCTCGGCCTTCTCGACGCCGCCTTCGATGGGCGCAGCCGACAACGGATCGGGGCTCACGGCGAGAGGGATGTGCCCTTCGGCGGTGAGCATGCCGGAGGTCGGATCGAGGCCGATCCAGCCGGCGCCCGGAACGTAGGCTTCGCACCAGGCGTGCAAATCAGTGAAGTCTGCCGAGGGCCCTGCGGGGCCGTCGACCGGCTTTTCGTCGGCAACGAGCTGCACCAAGTAACCAGACACGAAGCGCGCAGCGATGCCGAGCTCCCGGAGCACACGCACCAAGAGCCAGCTCGAGTCACGACACGAGCCCTTACCGAGCTCGAGCGTTTCTTCCGGCGTTTGCACGCCGGGCTCCATGCGGATGACGTACTTTACGGCGTCGTAAACGACCTTGTTCACGTCGACCAGAAAGTCGACCGTGCGCCGCTCGGTGCGGTCGACACGTTGCATCAACTTCTCGAACTGCTCGCCGGCGGGCACCTTGGCGAAGTACGGCTGAAGCTCGTGCTCGAGCACCTTTTCGTAGTTGAACGGCGTGTTCTCGGCGCTCGGCTCCAAGAAAAAGTCGAACGGGTTGTACGACTCGAGATCTGCGACCAGATCCACCGTCACGCTGAAGTGCTTCGTCTTCTCCGGAAAGACCACGCGAGCCAAGTAATTGCCCTGCGGATCTTGCTGCCAATTGAGGAAATGCGCGGGCGGCTGAATATCCAGCGAATAGCTGTGAATGGGCGTGCGGTTGTGGGGCGCCGGGCGCAAGCGGATCACCTGCGGGCCGAGCGTGACCGGGCGCTCGTAATCGTAGCTGGTCTTGTGTCGGAGTGCGATGCGGATAGCCACGGCTTACTCAGACCTCGAAGAATTGCTTGTGGATCGCAGTGCCAATGTCATTGATCGCCCCCTGTAAACCGTCGACATACTCGTGCAGACCACTCGCCATGACCTCGTCGACGGTGGCGTAGTCGAGACGAGCGCGGAGTTGACCGAGCAAGCGCTCGGCCTCGCATTGATAAGTGCCAATCGGCGAACGCATCACGGCGTGCAAGCTCTCTTGCGCTTGCCGGATGCAGTACGAGATGGCGCGCGGGAAATTTTGATTCAAAAGCAGGAACGCGGTCACGTTGGCCGGCGAAGTGACGTGAAACATCTGCCGGTACATCTGCAGCGCGCTCGCCGAGTTCAAAAGCGCGGTCCAACCCAACTGATCGACGGTGGTTCCCGGGCCGTTGCCCACGGGCAGCAGTAAGAAGTACTTCACGTCCAAAATACGGGACGTCTTGTCCGCGCGCTCGAGGAGCCGGCCGAGCCGCGCAAAGTGCCAGGCCTCACCGCGCGAGAGCGTGGCGTCGGTGACGCCTTCGAAGTAGATGCCGGCGCGCTTCACGCGACCGTAGAAGTCGTTCAAATCTTCTGGGTTCACGTCGGGCCGCGCGGCTTGGCCGACCATCAAGTAAAACTCGTTCAGCTCTTGCCACATCTCGCGCGAGATGATGTCGCGCACGGTGCGGGCGTTCTCGCGCGCCGAGGCGACACTGGAGAAAATGGAGTTCGGATACTCGCGATCGAAGGTCAGGAACTGAGTCACGGCCTGCGGCGTGGCTTTGCCGAAGCGCTTGGCGAACAGCTCGTGATCACCCGTGATCATGACCAAGCTGTCCCACCCGCTCTTTTGCTCGATGGGTGAGTCGAGCAAGAGGTTCATGTTCACGTCGATGAAGCGCGCAACGTTCTCGGCGCGCTCGACGTAGCGGCTCGACCAGTAGATTGCTTCGGCAACTCGGCTCAGCATTGATGTCTTGTTCTAGTTCGAGATCTGGAGAGGTTCGTGAAGTGGTTCGAAAAGGCGCCGCTCGAAAACTCAGCTTTGGCTTTGGCTTTGGCTTTGGAGGCCGGGCTCACCCGACAGGACCCAAGTATCCTTGCTACCGCCGCCCTGCGACGAATTCACGACCAGCGAGCCCTTTTTCAATGCGACGCGTGTCAGGCCGCCCGGCTGGACGTAGATATCTTGGCCGTACAGAACGTAGGGACGCAAATCGACGTGCCGGCTCTCGAATTGGTCACCGATGATGGTCGGCACACGAGACAGCGACAGCGTGGGCTGGGCGATGTAGCCGCGCGGGTTCTTGTTGATGCGCCCCGCGAAATCCAGCTGTTCTTCGGGGGTGGACTGCGGGCCGATCAGCATGCCGTAGCCGCCCGCGCCGTCGGTGGCTTTGACGACGAGCTCGGGCAAATGTTCGAGCACGTATTTACGGTCCTTCTCGTCGCTGCACACGTAGGTCGGGACGTTGGGGATAATGGCGTCTTCGTCCAAGTAGTATTTGATGATGCGCTCGGCGTAGCGATAGATCGCTTTGTCGTCGGCAACGCCGGTGCCCGGTGCATTGGCCAGTGCGACGCGACCGTTAAGGTACACGTCGATCACGCCCGGGATGCCGAGCAGCGAGTCAGGGCGGAACACGAGCGGATCCAAGAAGTCATCACCCACGCGGCGGTAGATGACGTCGACCCGCTTCAAGCCCTCGGTCGTGCGCATCTGCACGTAGCCGTCACGAACCACGAGGTCTTGCGGCTCGACCAGCTCCACGCCCATCTGCTGCGCGAGGAAGGCATGCTCGTAGTAGGCGCTGTTGTAGCGGCCGGGCGTGAGGACCACGACTTGCGGATCGTCACGCCGATCGGAAGCCAAGTAGCGAAGCGTCTCCAGCAAGCGGAGCGGATAATCATCTACCGGGCGAATCGGCATTTGCTCCAAGACGCGCGGGAACGTGCGCTTCAAGATCTGGCGATTTTCCAGGACGTAGCTGACGCCGGAGGGGCAACGCAGGTTGTCCTCCAGGACGTAGAACTCACCGTTCTTGTCGCGCACCAGGTCCGTACCCACGATGTGGCACCAGATCCCGCGCGGCGGCTTCAAGCCGATGCACTGTGGCCGGAAGTCCGCGCACGTCTTGACCAGCTCCTCGGGGACGACCTTGTCTTTGAGGATCTTCTGCTCCCCGTACACGTCGCACAGGAACAGGTTCAACGCTTCGATGCGCTGACGAAGACCGCGATCGATACGCTCCCACTCTTTCGAGCCGACGACGCGCGGGATGACATCGAACGGAAAGATGCGCTCCGAGCTACCGCCCTCTCCATACAAGGTGAAGGTGATGCCCATGCTGAGCAGCGAGCGCTCTGCCGCGGCTTGGCGCATCAGGAGCGAGCCTGGCTCGAGCGCGTTGATGCCATTCACCAGGGGTTCGAAACCAGGCCGCGGGACGCCGCGCGCCGCGAACGTTTCGTCGTAGAACGGGCCGTTTTGAGGGTCGTAAACGTCGAACTTCATGAGTTTTCCGAGGGGCGCGCGCTGGACGAACAATGAGAGCCGTGGCGAGCCGAGGCGAGAACACTCACCCCGATCTGGGACGACCTAACCTCCCGGGGGGGATCGCCACGCTTTCTATTGTGTTTCCAGTCCGTAACTCCAGTTTCGTAGCAGGTTTCCTAGCAGCGCGAACGTCGAGACTCATGCGTTGACAAAGTCGAGCGCGGGGACGTACCATCGCCCCGCGTGATGTTCTCCTTCAAGCCGCGTCACGAGCTTCGTAGCTCGAGCTGCACCGTCATTCGCATGACGTGGAAGGTCGTTTTGTAGCCGAAAGGGAACATCGCATCGTTTGGCGAACGCCCTTTCGGAACCACCGAGAGGGCGTTTTCGCTTTTGTGGCCGTGCGTTCGAAGCGCGGCGGGAGAGCCGACCATGACCTGTGCGTTGGAGATTCGCGATCAGAAATCGAGTGTAGCGCGACGCGCGCCGTGTGCGCCGCTGCTGGTCGGGCTGGGGGCCGCGCTCGCGGTGAGCGCCGGCTGCACGAACGGGGATCCCTTCGCCCTGATCTGTGACGCGCTCACTGCGGTCGTGTCCGCGGCTCTGAATCTCGTTTTCGCGTGCTCGGAGCTGCTGGCCCGGTTCGAGATTTACCCCGAAGCACTGCGACCAGCGGCCGCCGTGACCCCCTACCCTGTCCTGCTGTATGCGCCCGGCGGTTTGGCGATCGACGCCGAGCCCGCGTTCTTATGGAGAGGAACGCTAGCGCTCGCGGCTTGGGCGCTGTCGGCCACGCTGTGCGCGGAGATTGCCGTTCGCCGTGCGCGGCGAGCGCCCGATTGACGATGCCTTGACGCGAACTGTCCGCGAAGCGTCGCCCGGGCTTGGTGTATAGCCAGCGAGGAGATGCCGCACTTGCTCCAACCGTCGAAGGCTGCGCTAGCCGGTCTGGTTGCGGGCTGCATGGCCTTGAGCTGCGCCACCCCACCGGCCAAATCTGCGTTCGAAGTCGGCAAAGACCCGCCCGTCAATTTCGTGGTCGACGGCGCGCCGTTGTGTTTCGTGGGCGCCAACAACTACTACCTCGCCTACAAACCCAGACCCATGGTGGACGACGTGCTGGAAGGCGCGCGCGCGCTGGGCGTGAGCGTGGTGCGGCTCTGGGGCTTCATCGACCGAGGCTCGCTCGATGGCAGCGTACCGAACGTCGACGGTGAAGGCAGCAAAGACGGCTTCTATTTCCAAGCCTGGGATCCGAGCGCGCAGCGCGCCGTGTACAACGACGGCGCGACGGGCCTAGAGGGTCTCGATTACGCCGTGGCCAAGGCCGGTCAGCTCGGGCTCAAGGTGGTCTTGGTGCTGACCAACAACTGGCACGACTTCGGCGGCATGGACCAGTACCTGGCTTGGTACGGCCTGACCGCGCACGACGACTTCTACACCGAGCCGCGCGTACGCCGCGCCTACAAGGACTGGCTTTCGCACTTGGCGCTGCACGAGAACAGCGTCACCCGCCGCGCGTATCGCGACGACCCGACGCTGTTCGCTTGGGAGCTCGGCAACGAGCCGCGCGGCAGCGCTGGCACGGCGAGCGAGACGCTGACGGGTTGGGCGCGAGAGATGTCGAGCTACCTCAAATCTATCGACCCCAACCACCTGGTGGCTGTCGGTGACGAAGGCTTCCTCGAAGGTCAGAGCCAGCACTGGACGTACCATGCACAAAACGGCGTCGATCATCGCGCGCTGTCTGCTCTGCCAACCATCGACTACGCCACGTTCCACATGTACCCCGATACCTGGGGCAGCGGCTTTGGTTGGCCCGAACGCTGGATCGACGACCACCTGAGCGTCGCGCGCGAGCTCGGCAAACCCACGGTTTTGGAAGAGTACGGGCTGAAAGTCAGCCGCGACGCGCTCGGGCGCATCAGCGAAGGGCTCGAGGCGCGCCTCGCGAGCTACGCCAGCTGGAACCAGCGCGTGCTCGATCACGGTGGCAACGGGGCGATGTTTTGGATGCTCGCGGGCCGTGACCCGAACGGCGTGCCGTACCCAGATTACGATCACTTCACGGTCTACCCGGGGGACGCGAGCAGCGAGCTACTGCGTGGTTTTGCGCGGCGCTTCGCGAGCGAAGCGCAAGCTTGCAAGAGCGCTCCGCACACGCTGACGGGCAGCCATTCCCCGTTCGTGCGCGTGAGCGCTCGTCAGTAGGCGCTCAGGGAGTCGTCGGAGGCGGAGGCGGAGGCGGCATTGGCGTGGTGTTCACGCACGACACGTCCGTGGCGTCGTAATTCTTGTAGCCCGTCGTGTCCGCCGGGCTCACGGCTTTGCCGGTCGCGATCGTGTAACTCGTGGACGCGCCCATTGACAGGTCATCCACACCAGTGACGGTGACGGTCTGCGCGAGGTTCCAGTTGTCGGTCGTGAAAGTGACCGAGTCGGGGGAGACCGTGCCTTCGCTCGTGTTGCTGCTGGAGAGCGGGATGGTCACGCTGTCACCCGGCTGAGACGTCAACGACAGGGTGAAGGTGGCGGTGGTCCCCGGCGTCGTCGAGCAGCTCGTGGGCGTGACCAAGACCGAAGCCACGTCGTCGTCGGCGTTCGTTAGGTTGATGGCCGCGATGGTCTTGCCGGAATATCCAACATCACCGCTGACCGCCGCGGCGAACTGAATCGAGTACGGCACGTTGCCGTCCGCCACCGGCACCGCGTCGTTGACGCCGGTCACGGTCACCGTTTGCGGCGTTTGCCAATTTCCGGTCGCACCGGCGGTGAACACGAGCGTGCTGGGAGAGACGGTGCCCTCCTTCACGTTGCTGCTCGAGAGGCCGATGCTCACGGTGTTCGCGCCGGTTGGACTCGACAGCAAGGACACGGTGAACGTGGCGGTGCCGCCCTTTTCCGTGGTCTGCAGGTTCGACGCAGCGTTGACCACGAAACCGGGAATGTCATCGTCCGAGTTCGTGAGGCTGACCGTGGTCCCGAACAGGCCCTTGTATTTCGTGTCGGTGCTGACTGCGTTGCCGATCTGCACCGTGTAGGGCTGAGGGCCGTCAGCGACAGGGGTCGTGTCATTGACGCCCGTCACGGTCACGGTCTGAGCCGTGGCCCAGTTGGCCGTGGTGAAGTCGAGTGATGCTGGCGAGACCGTGCCTTCGGCGGTGTTGCTGCTGCTGAGCGGGATGGTCACCGTTGCGGTTGGCTGGGACAACAGCTTGATGGTGAACGTCGCGCTCTTTCCTGTTTCACTCGTCTTCAGATCGGCGGCGGCGTTGACTACGTAACCCGGGTGGTCGTCGTCCAGGTTGATGAACGGCAGATCGATCCCGAATTTGCCGCTGTAGTTGGCGTCGGTACTGGTGCCGTTGCTGATCTGGATCTTGTACGGCTGATCGCCGTCGGCGATCGAATCGTCGGCACCGGTCACCGTCACGGTCTGCGGGGAGCTCCAATTCGCCACCGTAAACGCCAGCGTGCCGGGCGAGACCGTGCCCTCCAGCGTATTGCTACTGGTCACCGTGTACGTTACCGGACCCGAGGGCAGTGAGTTGAGCCGCACGGTGAACGTGCTGGTGCCAGCCTTTTCCTTGGTCTGTGCGGGAGTTGCGCTCGGCGTGGGGTTGATGCGAATGCCAGCGCTGTCATTGTCGACGTTGCTGACCGACACGTCGTGCCCGACCAGATTGTTGTACTTGGGGTCACCGCTGGAAGCGCCAGCGAATTGAATCAAATACGCCTGAAGACCGTCAGCGGAGTCATCGTTCACGCCCGTCACGGTGACGACCTGCGGCGACTTCCAGTTCAAATCGGTAAAGTTCAGCACGGTCGGGCTGACCGTGCCCTCGGTGGGCCGGCTACTGCTCAGGTTGATCTTCACCGCAGCAGTCGGCTTCGACTGCAGCACCACGGTGAAGGTGGCGGTCGTCAGATCTTCACTCGTGACTAGGCCGCTGATCGGGTTGACGACGATGGCCGCCGTGTCGTCGTCCAAGTTCGTTGCGCTGACATCGGGCGGATCCATCTTCGTGGGTCCGTAGCTCGGATCCAAACTGGTGGGCGGATTGATGACGATCTTGTACGTCTGACTGCCGTCGGCCGTGCCGTCATCCTGCTGCCCGGTGACGGTGATGGTCTGCGGCGCGTTCCAGTTGGCCGCTGTGAACGTGACGCTGCTCACGTTGGTCTTGCCTTCGGTCGGCGCGTTGCTGGCCAACGTGATGGTCACGTCCTTGGTCGGTTTCGACTGCAGCTGAATCGTGAAAGTCGCTGTCTTGCCGTTTTCCCCGGTAATCAGCCCCGTGGTGGGCGTAACGATGATGCCGGCCGTATCGTTGTCGCGGTTCGTGACGGAGACCTGCGTACCGAACTTCGAATCGAAGTTCTTGTCGGCGCTGCTCGCTGCGCCCAGGGTGATAATGTACGGCTGGTTGCCGTCGGCCACGTCGTCGTTCGCGCCCTTGATGGTGATGGTCTGCGCGGCGTTGTAATTCGCCTTGGTGAACTTGAGCGTCGTGGGCGAAATCGTGCCCTCTTTGGTGTTGCCGCTCTCTAGCGTGATCGTGACGTCGGCCTGCGGTTGGGAGGTCAGCGCGACCGTGAAGGTGGCACTATCACCGTTCTCACCCGTGACGAGCTTGGCTGGATTCGTAGGATCGATGCCGGTCGCGAGCACGATGCTCACGCCCGCGCTGTCGTTGTCCTGATTGGTGACTTGCACGTCCGGCGGATCCAGGACGTAGCCCGCGTCGTCGCTGGTGGCGACGGCGGTTTTCACCGAATAAGTCTGGTTGCCGTCTTGGGCTGGGTCGTCCGCCCCCTTCACGGTGACGATCTGCGGCGCCTTGTAGTTCAGCTTGGTGAAGGTGAGCGTGCTGGGGCTGACGGTTCCCTCGGTGGTCAAGCTGCTGGACAGCTTGATCGACACATCCGCCTTGGGCTTCGAGTTGAGCGCGAGGCTGAAGGTCGCCGAACCGCCGCCTTCGGTCGTGAGCAGCTTGGTCGGATCCTTCGGATCGATGCCGCTCACCAGCATCAAGGTGAAGCCAGGCTTGTCGTTGTCGACGTTGACCGCGGACACGTCGTCGGCGTCGTAACCCTTGTAGTCCACGTCGGCGCTCACTGCCGGCCCGAGCTGAATTTGGTAGGGCTGATTGCCGTCGGCGGTTTCGTCGTCTTCTACACCGGTCACGGTCACGAGCTGCGGCGCGTGCCAATTGAGCTTGGTGAAGGTCAGCGACGCGGGGCTCACGGTACCTTCGGTCGGCACGCTGCTCGTGAGCGGAATCGTCACGTCGTCGCTCGGCGGCGCGTTGAGCTCGACCGTGAACGTAGCGCTGTCGCCGCTTTCGCTCGTGCGCAGCTTGGTCGGCTCTAGCGGGTCGATTCCGCCCACCAGCACGACGGTGACACCCGCGCTCTCGTTGTCGAGATTGACCACGCCTACGTCGTCGGCGTCGACGCCATTGTATGTCGGGTCGTCACTCTTCGAAGGCGCAGTGACGATCTTGTACGGCTGGTCTTTGTCCTTTTCCGGATCATCCACGCCCGTCACGGTGACGATCTGGGGCGCCATCCAGTTCGCGTCGGTGAACACCACGCTTGCGGGATTGACGGTGCCTTCGGTCGGCTTGCTGCTCGTCAAATCGACGCTGACGGTGGTGCCCTTCTTCGGCTGCGAATTGAGCACGATGGTGAACGTGTCCATCGCCCCGGATTCGCTGGTCACTAGGCCGGACGTCGGAGCTACCGTGATGCCCGCGGTCTCGTTGTCGATATTGGTCAGCGTCACGTCCGCCGGATCTTTGCCGTCGAACGCCTTGTCGTCGCTCTTCGCGGGAGCGGTCACGATCTCATAGGTCTGGTTGCCGTCGGGATTCGAGTCGTCGAAGCCCGTGACGACGACGAGCTGCGGCGCGTTCCAGTCCGTCGCGGTGAAGGTCACGCCGTCTACCGAGATCCTGCCCTCGTTCGTGTTGTTGCTCGACAGGCCGATGAACACGTCGGCGGTCGGCGCCTGAGTGAGCACGATCGAAAACGAGGCCTGCATGCCCCATTCGGTGGTGTACAGGCCCCGCGTCGGCATGACTTGAATCGGGCCGGTCTGGATCGGCTCGCCATCACCAGCTGCGCCGCCCATGTTGTTGTTCGGTCGACCGCCGTTGCCAGCGCTGTTCCCGTTCCCACTGCCGCCTTCGCCGTCACCGCCGCTACTGTCACCGTTGCCGGCGGCTGCCTGGGGAAATGCGCTGTCGTCGATATGGTAGTCACCGAGCACGGCCTGACAACCGACGCCGAGCGTTGCCATCGACAACGCAACCAAGAGCCGACGCAAATGCGCCACACCGAGCATCAGAAGCTCCCCACGGCGCCAACGCTGCCAAGACCGAGGTAAGGATGCACGGTGACTCCCTGCGCTGTGGGCGCCTTGTCGCGATTGAGGTACCACAGCGTAGCACCGGTACCGGCGCCGACCACACCCAGCGCGAAGCCAACCCCAGAGAGCGTGCCCAGCGTGTGGTAAGAGCTGATCGTGTCCTTCTGATCGCTCTGGCAAACGTCGATGTCGTTCCGACATACCTTGGACAAGTCCGAGTGCTTACCGAGCGCCAGCACCCCGGTGACGCCGCCCAGCACGAAGCCCGCACCCGAGACGCCAAACGCCACGTACATCAGCGTACGGTCGTGCTCCTCGGGAGGCGGAGCCGCCACTGGCTGCACGGCGTCTTTCGCGGCGGCCGCGGCTCGTGCATCGGCATCCGGCTCGAGCGCGAACGACACGGCTTCCTCGCCGCCTTCGTTCAGGTCCAGCGTCTTCTTCTGAGCGACGTAACCCTTCGCTTCCACGCGCACCAGGCGCGGACCGGGGTTCACTGCTCGCCGCACTCCGATGGCCGCCGGGGGTACCGCTGCGCCGTCGATGGTGACGTGCGCGTCGTCCGCACCCGAGACCGAAATCGTGACCCAGGCCAAGCGCGGCTTCAGCTCGGCCAGCTCGTTGTTGGCGTCGGCCAGCGCGCGTTGCCATGACTTGGGGGCCTTGGCGTCCACTCCCTCACGGACGATCTGCTCGTAGCGCTCCTGGGCTTCGACCAACTTACCGAGCCCGGCGAGCGAGCGTGCCCAGTCGATCATCAGCGTGGGCGCATGCACGAGCGCATCCGCGCGGCTGAAGCGATCGACGGCGGTTGCGTAATCTTTGTCCTGCAGGGCTTGGTAACCCTCACCGGCGAGCGAACGCGCGGTCGCGCGATCAGCCGGTGTCGGCTCGGCGAGCGCGACGGAAGCGGTGAACAACCCGATCGTCAGTCCGGTAAGAAAGCCTAAGTTGCGTGACATCGAGCCTCACTCAAATTCCATAGTCGCGGACGGCACCCGCTGGGCGAGCCGCTGGTGCCGCAGAGCCCGGCGCGGGCGGCGGCTTCTTTTTCTTGTCGGGGTCTTCCTGCTCGAGCGGCAGGGAGTCAGGCCCAAAGATGATTGGCGGCGGCTGCAGCTTACCGGAGGGGACCGGCGTGACCTGCATCACCGGAGCCGCCGAGGGCCGCGCGGCGGAAACCGCTGCGGGCTCGGGGGAGCTACGCAAGCTGGCGATGACGAGGAACGCCAGCACGGCGAGCAATGCACCGCCGACCGAGAGCACGATCAAGCGCTGCTTCTTGGGCAGCGACGACAGCTCCGGAAGCACCGAGCGACGAGTGCGAACGACGGGCGCGCCCGTGCCGTCTTCCACGGGAGTCTTGTCGGTGAACAGGGCGGGCGAGCTGAAGCGCGCGCTCTGATCGGCGGAGGGCGGCGTGTACGAAGAGCGCGGCGTGGGCATGCGACTGCCCTCACCGTCACTGAAGCTCGGCATCGGCGGGCGCGGCGCAATGCTCGGGACCGCCATCTGCTTGGTGGTCTCGATCGCTTCACCGAATGAATCAGACAACTCCTTGGCTGACTGGAAGCGCTCATCGCGATCGCGGGACACGGCACGTTCCCACCAGCCGTCGAGCGCCTCGGGGAGCTCGTGGTTGCGGCTGGTGATGCTCGGGATCGGATCGTAGATGATCATCCCCATCAGCTCGCCCAGCGCTTCGCTCTCGAATGGCGGGCGCCCGGTCAAGCATTGAAACGCAATGACCCCCAGCGCCCACAGATCGGACCGCCAATCGATGTTTTTGCCGCGAGCTTGCTCGGGGCTCATGTAATACGGCGTGCCCATGAACGACCCGGTTTTGGTCGTCTTCCCGGCGAGCGAATATTGCTCGTGCTTGGCGATGCCGAAGTCCAAAACCTTGGCGACCTCTTGGTCGTCACCAGGGACGAGGAAAATATTCTCGGGCTTGAGGTCGCGGTGCACGATGCCGGCGGCGTGCGCGCGCACCAGGGCGCGCGAGACCTGACTGATGATCTGATACGTCTGCTCACAGTCGAGAGGTCCGATGCGCTCCAGGCGGGCGCCCAAATCCTCACCCTCCAAGTACTCCATCACGATGAACGGAGTGCCGTCCCAAATCCCGTGATCGAAGATGTCCACCACGTTGGCGCCGCGGATCTGCGCTGCGGCTTTTGCTTCGCGCTCGAAGCGGACGCGCACCTCTTCGTTGGCCGCCTTCTCCGGATCGACGAGCTTCACTGCGCAGCGGCTGTCGAGCGACTGATCGTGCGCGAGCCAGACCGAACCCATGCCACCTGCACCCAGCTTTTGAAGCAGGCAGTAGCGGTCTGCGATGATGCTGCCAATGGCGGCTGCTTGCACGAGTTTCGGTCCCAACGGTTCGGCTAGCGGTGATCGATGAGCGTCGCTTGACGTTCCCCAGACGCACGCAAATCTAGTAAGCAAATATGCGACAAGGAGCCTAAACTGCCTACCTTACCGCCCCCCAGAAATCAAGGCTCACGGGCCGTATCGCAGGTCTTTTGCTCATGAGTATTCCTCCGGCGAGGTAGTCGTTTGCCGAATTCGGGCCCGCGTCCAGATGCCGCAAACGTCAGGCGCCGAGTATTGATCCCCACGACTTGGCCTCTTCTAATGCGTCCTTAGGCCTCGCTCTGGTATCGGTTGCACGCGGTAACACCGGCGCTTGCGCCTGCACTGTCCCCCGACACTTCAATTCCGCCCTTCGAGCTCGAAGCTTTTGGCTTCGTTTTTTGCGCGTTTCCTAAGCATGCGTCGGACAATTTCGACCGTTCCGCCGTCAGCGCACGGAAGATCTCATAAACGGTACATTTGGGCGCGTGTCGGCGTTCGTGGCCCGCGGGCTGCGCGCCGTAGCCGGAGCGCCGCTTGAGATCACGTAACGTACCCGAAAAGCCGCTTCCGCGTCCACGGGGATCCACGCGGCGCTGCCTCTCGACGCGTTGCGCCGTGCCGGTTTTAGCAATTTGTTACAAGTGCAAACCCAGCCCGAGCAGAGCTCGACCGTGTTTCTGTCGAAGCGAAGCGTCCGCCGCGCCAGCGCTGCGTCTCCCCTGCGTCTGCGCCGCGCGCGAGGGGCGGCTGAGCACCCGCCCTTTAGCGAAGGGCTTTCGGGACTCGGATCATAGCGCTATGTACGGCGGCTCGCAGCGCATCTCTCTGCGCGATGTCGCTCTGCGTTTTTGTCTCCTCCGCAATCGCGCGGCCATGAATCAACGCGTACAGCGTGGAGCCGTTGTCGCGCAGCAACGCGACGGATACCACGCAGGTCGCGCGCACGGAGTCACTGGACTGCACGGTGTCCAAACGCAAGAGAGTGGCAGACAAGGTGTAGCGCTCGCGAGTCTTGAGCTGCGCGAAGTCGGCTGAAGAGAGCTCTTCGCGCAGGAGTGATCGCAGTTGTCCTTGAACCTCGGGCTTCGCCTTGCCCACGCCGATCGCGCCCAGAAAGATCGGGATCTCACTGGCGGGGGCCGGCGCAGCCGCGAGCAGCAGGGAGAGCGCCACCAAGCCCGCAGCGCAGCGCGTCGCAATAACGGACGCACTCCGTACGTCTTCGTCACGGTCTGTGGCGCTCGCTATCGGGCCGACCCGGTCCGGCTGGTCTTGCACGCGGCTGTCTCTCACGCTTGCCATGACCCCTGTCTCAGCAAGACCCGTACCGCTCGTGGGAATGATTTCAGGCACCGTACGTTCGCTACCAGACCGGGAAAATCCGGCCAAATTTGGCGAACGAACGTGGAGCCGCGGCTCGCGCGCAGATTTCCTGACACTATCGGGCAGGTTTTTGACAATTCGCCTCGTCTCGAAGCGGAATGGCGAGACGGCGAGGCGTACCGCCCTCTCGCGCCGCCAGGGTGACCGAGCCTCTGCTCTGCTCGCCGAGCGCCGGGCGATCGATGCTACGTTCCACCCACATAGGGATGGCTGATGCTTCGTGATCGACGGGATGCGGGAAAGCGCTTTCGGCGCGCGCTGTGGTTGTTGACTTTGGTATCGGTGCTCGGCGCGTTGAGTGCTTGTACCGCCGTAGCAGGGGGCGGCATCGTGGCCGTGCTGGTGGGCGTCGGCGCGCTCACCTCGCATTGCTACGACTACCTCGACGTGACCGTGTTAGACGCGCAGGGTCGCAAGACGTGCGCGGCAACGGTCACTGCCCACCGAAACAAGAGCTCCGAGCAGTTCGAGCTCCAGTCTTGTTACTACACGCCTTTGAGCGACGGTCGCTGGACACTCAGCGCCTCGCTCCCGGGCAGCAACGACGTGCAGACCGTGGTGGACGTCGATCATGAAAAAGATTGCACGCGCCACGTGCAAAGCGTCGAGCTGACCCTCGCTGAGGTGGGGGCCGCGCCGCGCGCCATGCCCAGCGCATCGCCCGCAATTTCAGCTCCGATCGCGCCGCCGGCACCGGTTGCGTCGGGCGTGTTTCCGCAAGTGGGCACGCCGTTACCGAGTGCCGCGCCAAGCGCAACGCCTACGCCGAGCGCGGTTGGTGGTGCACCGAACGCAGCTCCGCCGACCGCTGGAGGCGCAACGTCGATCGGTGTGTTTCCGAATCAACCCGACTCGTCACGTTGACGTAACGCAAACGTTCACGCGCTCGCGATCCGCGCGGGCGCCTCTTGTGGCGATTCTCCCCGTTGCAAATCCGCTTGCCGGACGCGCAAGTGGACTAATACTCGTGGCGTGCCACAGGACAGCTCTCCTCCGTTTGGCTCCACTCCCGCGCCGAGCGCCGATCAATCTCGCGGCTTGCCCGCATGCTCCACGTGCGGCCGCAACGACGTCCGGCGCTCACACTCACGCGGCCTGTTCGACGGGTTGGCGCGCACCTTTGGCTTTCGCCCGTACCGCTGTCGCGGTTGCCGCGCGCGCTTTTTCGCGAAGGCCTCTTAGCTAAGCCAAGGCCGCGCTCAGCTCGCGGGCCCAGACTTGGCTTCAGCGCGGCGACGGAAGAAGCGACGCCAAAAGAACTGCAGCACCAGGGCGATGATGCCGCCGAGGATCGCCATGCCGAACTGCAGCTCGACGAACTGCGTCAGCGCTTCGTTCACGCTACCGGAACAAGAAAACGAATCCTGAAGTGGCTTGAACAGCCAGCTCACGAGCGTCGGCCCCTTCACGCAGGCACCCGCGAAGCCAAGGATTACACCCACACACAGGGCGAGCAGGGTCCGGCGGTGATTGGTCTTGGAGAGTTCTTCGGCCACGGGCGGGAATATAGTGCTGCGCGCCGCTTTTGGTCGAGGAATATCCTGGATTTGCGGGATCCCGCGCGCGCCCGGGCTGGCACCGCTTGCCAGAGCTCGCGCGGCGCCGCATGACTGCTGATCTGGTGAGCTCGTTCACGCTTTGGTCAATCGCCGCCTGGGCCGCTGTCGTGGCCAGCGCTTGGGACTTTCGCTCGCGCAGCTACGCGATCTTCCGCGCCGTGCTGCTCGGCCTCCAAGTGTTGTTCGCAAGCGCGTTGTTCACCCGTTTCCACGCCGTGTGGCCAGTGTTCGTCTATGGGCATGCCAGCGTGTTCGTCCAGTCTTTGGCCTTGATTCGACCGCGCATGCGCGGTCTCGCGTACCGCGCGCTAATCAGCATTCCAGGCGCCTTCTTCGGCGCGGGTACGTTGCTCGCCTTGCCCTGGGTCCTGCTCGGCGCGTTCGGCCTGCAGCTCCCCTTTCCTTCGCTGCCGTACTTCGTTGCGTTGGTCGGCGTGCTGCAGTCGCTGCGTAGCCGCGAAGAGCGCGTGGACCTGGTCGTTGCAGATGGTAGCTGCGTGCCGGAGCTCCAGCGCCACCGAGCGAACGGACCGACGACGGCACGCCCCTTGTCGATCGTGCAGATCACCGATCCGCACCTCGGGCCCTTCATGTCGGTCGCGCGCTTGCGACGCATCAGCGAACGCGCGGTCGAGCGAAACCCGGACCTCGTGCTGCTGACTGGGGATTTCTTGACCATGGAATCGCAGAGCGATCCCGAGCTCTTGGCCGAGGCGCTGGCGCCCCTGGCCGCGCTGCCCGGTCGCTGCTTCGCCTGTTTCGGCAATCACGATCACGAAGCGCCCGCGACGGTGCGCTCGGCGCTGGCGCGGGCCGGGGTCACGCTATTGATGGATGACGCGCGTGCAGTTCAGACAGCCGCCGGCCCGGTCCAAATCCTGGGTATGGATTTCGTGTGGAAGGGGCGCAAAGAGCACCTTTCGCGGGTCTGCGCGGAGCACCCGCGCGTTCCCGGGCACTTACGCATCGTGCTCTTGCACGACCCTGGCGCGTTCAAGCATTTGCCCGAGGGCGACGCGGATCTGGCGCTCTCGGGTCACACTCACGGCGGCCAGGTCGGCCTCGTCAGCCTCGGTTTGGATTGGACGATGATGCGCGTCTTCGTCAAAGCGCCCGATCACGGCTTTTGGGCGCGCGGCAGCGACCGGCTGTACGTCCACCGTGGCACCGGGCACTACGGCTTTCCCTTGCGTCTCGGCGTGCCCGCCGAGGAGAGCATGCTCTTCGTGCACGCGCCGCTGTTCGCGGCGAGCTAGTTGCTCACCCGTCCAACGGGCCGAGTGAGCCCTCGTACGCGGCCCAGGCCACGTGTGATTCGTGGAGCGTGACGCGCAACGTCGTGAGCCGCTCGGATCCTGGGCCGAGCTCCCCTGTCCGGCGCCGCGCCGCCAGGCGCTCGAAGACGACTTTGGCCAGGAACTCCGTGGTCGTGTTCTGATTGGCGAAGGCCGACTCTTCGTCCAAGTTCTTGAAATTGAGCTCTTCCAAAATCGCGGCGAGGGCGAGACTCGCCCGACCAATGTCGACTACCACGCCCTCAGAGCTCAGCTCTGGCGCGCGAAATTCGGCATCGACGACGTAGGTGGCGCCGTGCAAGCGCTGCGCAGGGCCGAACAACTCACCGCGAAAGCTATGAGCGATCATCACGTGACCGCGGACGCACACACTGAACATGGCAGAGCTCTCCCTTTCTAAGTCCGATAATGCAAGCGGTGGCAGAGCCCGCTACCACCGCTAGAGGCGAGGCGCGGCATCAGCGTGGGCAAGGAGTCGAACGCGCTCTCACCGTCGATCAGGGCGTCGAGCACCGGACTGCGACACAGCTCGAGCGCAAGGGACAGCCGCGCGCGATAGTCGAAGCGCGAGCGCGCCTGGGGGCTCACGGTGCCCACCTGGGACGAGCGCAATTGCAAGCGCTTCTGGTGAAACGCGCCGCCCAAGGGCAGGCGCACCTCGGTGTCGCCGAACCAACTCAGCTCGAGCACGGTGGCATCACGCGCCGCCAGCTCGAGAGCGGCACGCAGCCCCGCTTCCGTACCGCTCGCGTGCACGATCAGATCTCTATCCGCCGCGGCAGCCTCGGGCAAAGCGAAGCGAGCCCCCAGGGTCTCTGCGATCTGCGCGCGACGCCGCTGAGTGTCGACCAGCTCGACCTCCACGCCCACGTGCCTCGTGAGCAAGAAAGCGCACAAGCAGCCGAGCACACCGGCGCCAACGACGGTCACTCGATCACCCAAGCGTGGCGCGGCATCCCAGATCGCGTTGATCGCAGTCTCCAAGTTGGCGGCCAGCACCGCGCGCTCGGCCGGCACCCCCTCCGGGACAGGCACGACCGCGTGCTCGGGCACGACGTACGCGGATTGATGCGGGTAGAGACAGAACACCGTTTGCCCGTACAGTGCGGCGCTGCCCAAAGCGACCCGGCCCACGCTGGCGTAGCCGTATTTCACCGGCCCCGGGAACGAGCCCACTTGATGCGGACAGCGCATGCGCTCGTATTCGCTCGCCGGCACCCGTCCGCCAAACACCAATGACTCGGTGCCACGACTGACCGCGCTGTACAGCGAGCGCACGAGGACTTCACCGAGGCCGGGCTCCGAAAGGGGCTCCGAGCGCAACTCCCCCTGTCCCGGGGCGACGACCCAGAACGCCTGCGCGTTTTCAGTCACGGTCTGACCCGCACTTGGCACGGCCCACGATTCTTGGTTGATAGCACGAGCCCAGCGCCGAGTGAGCGCCGACCGCACGCTTGCCATGACGACCCCCGAGCCAATCGAATTTCGAGCGCAAGATCCGGGCCCCGAGCTCGTGCGCTGGAGCCGTGGCCAAGCGGTCGCGCAGCTGTGTGCGGCCTTGGTGGGTGCGGCGGTCCGTGCGGCGTGGCCGGTCTTGCCGTGCGCCTTGCTCTCCTTCGTGGCGCTCTTGCGGCTCACGCGCGGTGCGCACACGCCGAGCGGCCGCTTTGGCTGGGCCAACTGGGTTACGCTGCTGCGCTTGGCCGTGCTGCTCAGCCTGACGCTGCCGCTGCCCGGGCATCCCTGGGCGCGGCACTGGGTATTGCCGATCGTGATCAGCGTCTTGGCACTCGATCTGTTGGACGGTCATCTAGCGCGCGTGCGGGGCGACGCTTCGCTGTTCGGTGCGCGCTTCGACATGGAAACGGACGCGCAGCTCGTGCTCGTGGTCACGCTCCACTTGTGGCTGGTCCGCGGCATCGGCGCTTGGGTGCTGTGGGCCGGGCTCTTGCGTTACCTGTACGTGATCTGGCTCTGGCTGTGGCCGGGGTCGGGACGCGAAGCACCGCGCTCTCGTTTTGGTCGGTATGCGTTTGCGCTGCTCATGATTGGCCTGTGCGGGGGTCTGCTGCTGCCCGCGCCGTTGTCCAGCGCGAGCGCCCTGTGCGGAACGCTGGTGGTGAGCTGGAGCTTCGCGCGTTCCTGCTATTTTTCCATGCTCTCCAAGCCAGCCAGCTGAGCGAGCAGCTCGTCCGCCGCGAGTGCCCAGGGCCGGGCTGGAAGCGCGTTTCGGCGTGCGCGCTGCGATCGCTCGCTCAATGCCCCCGGATTGCGCGAAAGCTCGAGGCAAGCTGCGGCGAGCTCTTCCGCACTGTTCACCAACTGCCCACCGGCCGATGCAAAGACGTGCGCGGCCGCGTGCCCCCCGACACGAGCGATGATCGGCACTCCGGTCGCGCGGGCATCTCCCAGCGCCATGCCATAGGACTCCATCACGGACGCCGAAAGCAAGACGTCGGCCTCGGCGAGCGCCAGCAACACGTGATCGTGATCGAGCGCCCCTTGCAAGGTGACATGCGCCGAGAGCGCGGTCGAAGTTGCGATCGCGCGCGCGCAGTTCGCTGCATACTCCGGATTGGCATCTGGGCGACCGACGATCGACAGCTGGAAGCGGTCGTCCGCGCGCAGCCCGCTGGCCAGCGCCTCGAGCAACGGAAGGATGCCCTTGCCAGGCAGCAGATTGGCGACCAGCAACGCGCGCAGCGGCGCCGCTTTGGGGCGCTCGGTGGGCGGAGCCAAGCGCGCGCGGGAGCCGGGCTGGACCACTAAAATCGCTTGGTTTTTGGCCACCAGCGGCTCCAAGGCCTCGCGCATGAAGCCGCTCGTCACCAAAAATCCGCCGGCGGTGCAGAGCGCGCGAGCCTCCGGCGCGCTGAGCTCTGCGGTGGCCACGGCGCGCCCTGCCGTCACCAGCGACGGCAGGAAATGCGTCAACGAGAACAGGGGGCGGCCCGCGGCTTGCGTCAACGCGGGCAGCGCGTCCAAGTACAGCGTATCCACGAACGCGTGCTTAGCGGCGGCGAGCAGCGACGCGAGGCGCGGTTCATCGAGCGTGCAAACCGTCAGCTCACAGCTTCGCGCGGCAAGCGCCGCGCACAGCTCACGATTGTACAGAGTGCCGCCGCTGATCGGACCATCGAGCGCAGGCACGACGAAGCACAGCTTGCGGGTCATCTCGGCGACAGGGCACAGTCGAACAACACGTCCTCACCCAGGGTGAAGCGGCGGGCTTTCGGGCGGAGCGCTTGTTCGAGCCGATCGACCCCCGGCAAACACAAGCCCGGGCGGCCTTGACCGATGATGATCGGGCAAATCGTGACGTGCAGGCGATCGAGGCATTCTGCGCGAATGAAGCTCGAGATCGTGATTCCACCGCCTTCCACGAACACGCGTGACAACCCGCGCCTGGCGAGCGCCGCGAGCAGCGCTGGGATGGAGAGCAGGCCGGCTCGTGCATCGACCTCGAGCAGGGAGGCGGCAGCGATCTTAGCCGAGTGGGCGCGGCCCTTCTCGCAGACGACGATCGTCGGCGCGAGCTCGTCATGGAATAGCTTGCGCTGCTCACTCAGACGGAGCCTGGGATCGAGCACCACGCGCGTGGGGTTCGGTCCGGGCACGAGCCGGGTGGTCAGCTCCGGATCGTCGGCCTCGACAGTGCCTGCGCCGACCAGCACGGCATCGAACAGCGAGCGCAAGCGGTGCATATGCACGATGTTCTCCGGCCCCGTCACGTAGCGCGACGCCCCACCGGCGGTCGCGATCTGCCCGTCCAGACTTTGGCCAACGTGCCCGAGCACCAAAGCGTTCGCCCGCGCTCCAACGCACAGCGGCAAGTACAGCTCGAGCAATTGTCGTACGCTCGGGGCCAGGCGCAGCGCGCTCTGAAAACACGGCTCTTCCTCCGGATCGAGCACGAGCTCTGCACGCTCGATCGCGACCTCCGTGAGCTGCCCGGGAGCGGCCCAGGCAACGCCGGTACGCACGGACACCGCTGCCCCCGCCCGCGCGCGCTCGGCCAGGGCGCAGATCACTTCCCAAGCCCAAGCCTCGTCGTGCAGCGCGGGCAGCCGTGAGACGAGCTGCATCAGCGCACGCTCCGCGCAGGGCCGAGTGAGAGATCGGCAACCAGATCGGGCAGCAGGCTCTCCAACCCAGGGTGCGGCAACGACGCGGCAGCGACCATGCCCGGAGTGTAACCGCGGGCCCGGAATGGAGCGACGAATGAGCCGTTCCGACTCAAAACGTGCACGGGAACGCCCGAGGAAGGCGCCTGCCGAGTGATGTCGGAGTGGGGTTGATGGTCTCCCAGGATGATCACCAGGGCGTCGCCGGGCACGAACTCGCTCAGGTAGCGCCGCAAAACCCCGAGATCGTAGGCGATCGAATCAGCGTAGGCGGTGCTAGCCCCGGACAACGACAGCCAGCTCGTGTCGTAGTGCCTGCGCGGCAGCTGGTTGAACGGCGAGCCGTCAGCGATCGTCGACCAGTCATCGATCACGGGCGGCAAGTCCGACCAGCGAAGGTGACTCGAAACTAGCGCATAGCTCAGGAACAGCGGGCGCTCACGCGCGCCCGAGAGCTCACGTCGGCGAACCGCGTCGAGTACGTATTGATCGGGCATCGTCGCCCAGCCAAAGCGCGGGCCGCGATAGCCGAGGTCGCTCGCGACGTAGCGTTGGTCGAAATGCAAGAGATCGCGCTCCGAGCCGACGCGAACCGTGCCCGGCTGAGCGAGCACGGTGCGGTAGCCTGCAGCGCCGAAGACCTGCGCCATGGTGCGCGGCTGGGCCTGACGAAGCAGCTCGAATTGCAACTGATCGCGCGTCGCCACGCCGCTCAGTATCGTCGCTTGGGCGAGCCACGAGCGCCCGCCGTACACCGGCGAGTCCAGCACGCGCGACGCGATCTGAAAGCCGGCCGCGGACAGCTCGCGCTCGCAACGCCGGTATTCGGGCTCGACGCGTGAAAACAGCTCCGGCCGGTCGAGCACGCTTTGCCCATAAGACTCGATCAAAAACAGATACACGTCTTGCCCGCGCAGCCGCTGTAGATCGTGCGGGCGAGCCTCGAGCGCCTGGCCGACCGCGGCGATCCGGGCCCGCTGACTCGCGCGATAGCGCGGCAGATCGAGCGCGCCCTGCAACTCGGACGCCCAGCGCGACAACATGCTCGCTTGGAAGATCGGCAGCGGCAGCCCAACCGCCGCGAGCAGCGCAAGCGCGCCTACCGCTGAGCACAGCGCACGAGCGAGCGTCGGCGAAGCGAGCTCGGCGCTCGCGCCCTCGAACGCGCGAAAGATGAGCAAACCCACCGCGACCGAGAGCGCCACTGCCACCAAGCAGGCGAGACCGAACAGCGGCAATGGCAACGTGGCATGGAACAAACGCACGAATTCGGGCAGCAGTGGCAAATCGAGGGATGGGATGAAGTCCCTGAGGTAGGCCGCTTGCTCCACACCGTCTGCCAAACGGAGCAGGCCGGAAGCGAAAAAGAACGCCGAGAGAGCGACGTTCGCCGCCCAAGACAACCGCTTACCCCATGCAGCGAGCAACGCGAGCCCGACCATCAGGGCCACCGTATCCAGCGACGGCAGCACGTAGGTCCACCACTGCACTTGCCTCGGCAAACGCAGGACCAGGAGCGAATTCAGAAACGCGAACGAAATCCAAAAGCGGATCGATCCGGGGCGGACCACACCCTATCTATGCACGGAGCGGGCGCAGGTCTCGAAAATTTCGCTCAGGCAGCAGGATTGGCCTTCAGTGCGCTCAATAGCTCTTCCACGTTGACCAGGGCGAAGGTGCTGGCGTAGTCGCTCATGGCATACGGAATGATCAGATCCTTGCCGTGGATTTGGCCGCCGCAACTGTACACCACGTTCGGGACGTAGCCTTCGCGCTCGGTGTGCTCGGGGGACAAGAGCGGCTCGCGCAAACGGCCGATGACCTTCGAGGGGTCGTTGAGGTCGAGCAAGAAGGCGCCGATCGAGTATTTGCGCATCGGCCCCACGCCGTGGCTCAAGACGAGCCACCCGGCTTCGGTCTCGATCGGCGAGCCGCAATTGCCGAGCTGCACGAATTCCCAACCATAGGTGGGTTTGAGCAGCGTCTCGCGCGACAGCCAAAAATGCAGATCCTCGGAGTACATCAGGAAGATGTTCTCGCCGTCTTGTCGAGACAGCATCACGTAGCGGCCGTTGATCTTGCGCGGGAACAGCGCCATGCCCTTGTTCTGGACTTGCGGGCCATTCAAGGTGCTGATCTTGAAGCGCAAAAAATCGGTCGTTTCCAGCAGCTGCGGGAAAGTGACACGACCGTCGTACGCCGTGTAGGTGGCGAAATACTTGGTTTGGCCGTCGTCTTCGGTGAACTGCACGAAGCGCGCATCCTCTACGCCGTTCGATTCGGTGGGCGAATTCGGGAAGATGATGCGCTCCGACATCTGGTGCATCGGCTCGTAGATCACCTCGTAGTTGGCCTCGGCCAGAGCCAGGATCGAGCGCGCGGTGGCCGGAGCCAGGGCCCGCGACTGCTGCCGATACTCGAGCTCTACGCCGCGCACGGCGGCGCGCAGCTCTTTCATGTTGAACTCGTCACCCAAGCGAAGGAGCACTCCCTCGCTGAACGCATCGGCCGAGTTGATCTCGAACAGCGTGCGCCGGAACAAATTCTTGTTGTACGACGGATCGGGAACCGTCTCAGGAGTGGTGACGAACGGCGTCACGGCGTCGAGCGTGATCTCACTGTTGACGTCGATCACGCCGGAACGGAAGGTGATGGAGGAGATGTGCCCTTCTCCAGTCGAACGCAAGCTGAGCACGAAGCGACGCGAGCCCTCGGCGAGGTTCGTCTGATCGGGGTGCCAGACCAACGACGGGTTGAACAGCGCCGCCGACTCTACCGAGTATTCTTGGGTGAAGTACGAGCCGATCAGCATGCGCCGCTCTTCGGGCAACGGCAGATCCGTGACCATGAAGCGACGCATCTGCTCGAAGCGCAGCAAGAAGAATTGCTGAAGCCGGTGATGGCGCCCGCGAAATTCGTGCATCACCTTCTCGAGCAGCTGCGTCACCTCCTCGTCGCGGAGCGAAGAAACACGCGCGAACACGCGGACCACACGGGCCTCGTCGATTTGGTTGAATGGACGGAAGAGCACGCGCGCGGCATTCGGGCGAATGACGATATTCGTTCTGCGAACGATCATCTCGACACCTTATTGGGTTGCAATTTTCAGGTCGAGCTTTGATTCGCAGCGTTGCGCAGCGTGGCTGCTGCGCGCTTGGCCGACTCCGGAGCACCTTCTACGCCGATAGCGCGGCTCTCGAGCGCCTGAATTTCCACGAGCGCGCTCAGAAACGCGAGCGTCGACTCGGCCCCCTCGTTCAAGTTCACGCGGTCGACGTGTAAGCCGTCGCGGCAGCCCCCGGACTCGGGATTGTAGACGCTCGTCGACAGGTCGTTTTGGCCCAAGAACCAGCCGAACGCGCGACGAGCTTCGTCGACCCAAAAGCGGTCGCCGGTGACGCGGAACGCGTCTGCACAGGCCGACACGGTCGCGTGCGCTTCCAGCGGCTGTTGATCGAAACGGGCGCGAGGCTCGCCGCGGCGGTAGAAGCCGTTCGAGCCGATGGGCCGGAAGTGGCCGCGCTCGGCGCGCTGTTGGGCGAGCAACCAACGAAGTGATTCGAGCCCGACCGCGAGCGTGCCAGAGAGCGCCGGATCTTTACCGGCGGTGACGATGACCGCCTGCGCCAGGCGCGCGTTGTCGTACGAGGCGATGTCCTCGTACCAGTGCCAGCCCGGCGTCTTTACTTGGTCGTAAAGGCCGACCAAGCGCGTCACGAGCTCGATCTGCAAGCGTGCTGCAGCGCGGTCACCGCGAAGGCGCCTGAGGTACTCCTTGATCCCGAGCAGAGCGAACGCCCAAGCGCGCGGCGAGCGCGCGTCAGTCATGCCGGGCAAAGCGCGCATGAAAAGCTCCGCCGCCCAGGTGCGCAGATCGCGCCGCTGAGTGTGGCCGACGCACGTGCCGAGCGCCCACAGCGCGCGCGCTTGGCTGTCTTCGGAACCCACGCTTTCCAGCCAGCGCCGGTCGTAACCCATGAAGTTGCGGAATTTACCGAGCTCCGGGTTGTACGCGTAGTCAACGAAGCTTGCGTAGCGGGTCGCCAGCGCGGCACCTTCTTCGGCCGCTGCGCCGCGTTTTTCGAGCTGCACGGTGAGCATCAAGGCGCGCGCGTTGTCGTCGATGCAATAGCCTTCCGCGTAGTTCGGCAGCGTGAACCGAGCGTGCTGCAAGATGCCGGTGGAGTCCGTCATGCGTTGCAGGTGCTCGAGGCTGAGCTCGGGCAGGCGCGGCTCGGTCGAGTCGGGCGCGTGCCGCGGCACGATCGTGAGCGAGCGCTCACTGCGGTTCTTGCGCGCGGCATCGAAGGTGGCGACGTAGTGTTGGGCGGTCTTTTCCCACACCATCTCGCGACTCGCGAGGTACGCGCGCTTGCGCATGGCGTGCCGACGGCCTTCGTCGTGCAATAGGCCATTAATCTCGCGCGACATGGCCCCGGAATCACCGAACGGCACGAGCACGCCGCGGCCATCGGCCAGCAGCTCCTGAGCGTGCCAATACGGCGTGGAGACCACGGCTTTGCCGCAGCCGAAGGCATACGCCAGCGTGCCCGAGGTGATCTGCGCCTCGTTCAAATATGGCGTTACGTAGATGTCAGCGGCACCGAGGAAGCCCTTCAGCTCTTCCAGCTCGACGAACTGGTTGAAAAAGCGCACGTTCTCCGTCACCCCCAGCCGTTCGGCCAGCGCTTGCAGACTCTCGCGGTACGCCTCGCCATGCTCGCGCACCAAGTTCGGGTGCGTGGCACCGAGAACGATGTACACCACGTCCGGGAATTCGGCGACGATCCGCGGCAGGGCCTCGATCATCTTCTCGATGCCCTTGTTCGGCGAAAGCAGGCCGAAGGTGAGGATCACGCGCCGCCCCTCGACGGAGTATTGATCCTTGAAGAAATTCGGGTCGGCGAACGGCATATCCGGGATGCCATGCGGGATCACGTCGATTTTCCGCTCGGGAACCGCGTACGTCTCGTTCAATATTGCGCGCCCCACGTCGGACATCACCACCAAGCGCGAGGACAAGCTGGTCAGCTCTTGCATGACCCGGCGCTGTTCCGGGCTCGGTTGCTTGAGGATCGTGTGCAGCGTGGTGATGAACGGCATGCGCAAGCGGCGCAGCAGGTTCAATACGTGGCTCCCGCTCGGGCCGCCGTAAATCCCGAACTCGTGCTGCAACGACACGACGTCGACGTTGAGCAGGTTCAAGTACTCGGCCGCGCGCAAGTAATCTTCCGGAGACTGCTCGGCAATCTCGAAGCGCACTTCTTCCGGGTATTGGTAGTCTTCCTTGCCGTCACTCACGGAAACGACGGTGCATTGCCCCTTAGGCAACGCCCCTTGAACCGCGGTTCGAAGGTCATGCGTGAATGTGGCGATTCCGCACTTTCGTGGCAGGTAGTTTCCGACGAAGGCGATCTTTCGGAAGTCACTCATGCGGCGTCCTACTGCAAGGGTCGTTCCGTTCGCCCCCGCGCACACGCCGCGAAAAATCCAGCTTCCGGCCGTGTTTCTGTGGCGCATCGTCACGGACGCGTGAGGAAGCTCGCTTGCGCGGTGCTTTTTGTCGCATGGAACGCTCCAAAATGCGCTGAAGCCCGTGCTCTTGTCAGTCAGAAACCGTTTCCGGGGAGCTGGCACGGACGCTGCAACGCCCCACACCGTACACCTTCCGAACGGAGGATTGCGTCATGTTGTATTGGGCCGCCGTATTTTTCGTAATCGCGTTACTCGCTGCAATCTTCGGCTTTGGTGGACTGGCCGCCAGCGCCGCCGGTGTGGCGAAGATCCTGTTCTTCGTGTTCCTGGTCTTTGCGCTGGTCTCTTTCCTGTTCGGGCGCCGTAGCCCGGCATGAGATGAAATACCGTGAGCGCGTCGCGGGCCTGGCTCGCGACGCGCAGCGCGGCGTTCGTTCAGCGACCCGAGGCGTGTGCAACCGCAGCGCTGAGCTGCGCGGGCTCGACGGGCTTCGCGACGTGCGCCTGGAAGCCGGCCGCAAGCGCCTTGGCAACGTCTTGGCGCGACGCATACGCCGTGACTGCGACGGCAGGTAGATCCTGATTCGATTCGCGAACCTGCTTCAGTAACGTGAACCCGTCGCTGTCTGGCAGACCGATGTCGGACACCAACACGTCGGGTCGACGAGTGCGTACCGATTCGAGGGCGGCCGCGGCGGTGGAGACCGCGGTCACCTCAGCGCCATAGCGGCGCAGCATCATCTGCATCAGATCGCAACCGTCGGGGTCGTCTTCGACCAAGAGTGCGTAGATGCCGGCGAGCGCCGCACGTTCCTCAGTAGGCTGAGCTTCTTCTACCGCCGGCAGTGTTTCACTCAGCCGCTCGTTGATCGAGCCGAGCGGCAGAGTGACGACGAACCGAGCGCCCTTGCCCACGCCGTCGCTGTGCGCGGACACCGTGCCGCCGTGCAGCTCCACCAAGTGCTTCACGATAGCCAGGCCCAGGCCGAGGCCACGCTGCGCGCGATGCGAGCCGTTGTCTGCCTGCTTGAAGCGATCGAAAATGAGCGGCAAGAACTCTGGAGCGATGCCCGGCCCGTCGTCGCTCACCACGAGCTCGACCGACTGCTCATGAACCTCGAGCGAGAGCGCGACGTGCCCGCCCTTGGGCGTGAACTTGATCGCGTTACCGAGGATGTTGCCGACGACTTGCTGCAGGCGCGTTGCGTCGCCCAAAGTGCTGAGCGGGCGATCGGGAAGCGTTGCGGTCAGCTCGAGGCCGTTTTCGGCGGCCACTGGGCGCGCGGCGTCCAAGGCTGCTTCCACGATTCCGCGCAGATCCACGCGCCCTTCGTCGACGTGCAGGTTGCCCGAAACGACTCGGGAAACGTCCAACAGATCGGCCACCAATTGAGCCAAGGCGCGGCCATTGCGCTCGATGGTGTCGACGGCACGCCGCTCGGTTTCGCGCGTGAGCCCACCGCTGCTGAGCATCTGCCCCCAGCCCACGATGGCGTTGAGCGGAGTCCGGAGCTCGTGAGAGACCGTCGCCAAGAACATGTCCTTGGCTCGGTTCGCCTCCTGAAGCTTGGCTCGCTCGCTTTGGGCGAGCTCGTACAGGCCGACATTGTCCAGCGCAGTCGCCATACGGCCCGCGACGTCCTTCGCCACCGCGATGTCCGACTCGCTGTAGCGCCGCTCGGGATCGCGGCTCAGGAAGACCAAGCTACCGAAGACGCGATCGCGAATGAACAGCGGCCAGCAGATGTAGCAAGAGACGCCGAGCTCGTTCAAAAAGACGGCGTGTTGTACGGCGCGGACCTCGGACTGCGCCAAGATTTCGGGCACGCTGGGCAAAATCTCCGGCTCGGCGTCGAAGCACACGGTAGACGGACCGAGGTCGAAGCGCGGGTCGTCGAGGTTGAAGTCCGGGAGCAAGGTCGCGGATGCGCGCCGGCTCACCGTTTCATCGACGCGGAGATAGAGAAGCGCGCAGTCTCCGAGCGCGGGCAGGGTCGCCGCCAACACCTGGTCCAGGCCGTAGCTGCGGTCGGTGACTTCACCCAGACGCTTGGAGAGACCGGCCAACATCTGCAACGTTTGCTCGGCTCGCTTGCGGCCATCGATGTCGGTGCTGGTGCCGACCCAAGCCGTAATCTCTCCCGTGGCGCCGCGCTCCGGCAGCATGCGCACGAGGTGCCAACGGAAGCGACGCTGGGCGACATTGCCCATGCGGAACTCCGCCTCCCAGGCGCGCTCTTCCGTCACTGCCTCGCGGAAGCCGCGCGCAAACTCGACGTAGTCTGCCGGATGCACGATGCTTTGCCAAGACAGCGCGGCGTCTTCTGGGAGGCCTGCACACTCGAACCAACGGCGATTGCCATACTGCAGCTCGCCGGCGCGGTCCGTGGTCCAGACGACTTGCGGCATCGACTCGGCAAGCATCGTGTAGCGGTGCTCGCTGGTGCGTCTAAAGTCCGCGAACTCACGCTCGGTCGCGCGCCGCAGCTCCTCGGCTTGGCGGGTGACGAGCTCGCGCTTTTGGTGAAGCTCGATGAACACCGCCACTTTGCTGCGCAAAATCTCGGCGTCGATCGGTTTTAGGATGTAGTCGACGGCGCCCACGCTGTAGGCCCGTGCCACGAGCCGCTGATCGCGATGGATCGCCGTCAAAAAGATGATCGGGACCGCCCGCGACTTTTCGCGGGCGCGGATCAGCTCGGCCACTTCGTAGCCGTCGAGGACCGGCATTTGCACGTCGAGCAAGACGAGCGCGAACTCTTCGCGAAGCAAGTGGCGCAGCGCTTCCTTGCCCGAGCTCGCCTGGACGACCTCTTGTCCAAGCGGCTCGAGCATGGCGGTCAGGGCGAGCAGATTCTTCGGCTGATCGTCGACCAGCAAGATCTTGGCGCCATGCGAGACCGGACGCACACTCACTTCGAGCGGCTGCGCGCTTTGCGGCGGGTCCAGCTCTTCGCTCATTCGGGCCTCGCTTCGCTCGCCCGCGCCACTAGCTCCGCGGCGATGTGCTCGAGTGGCAGCACGCGATCTGCTGCTACGTGTTTGACCGCGTGTTTGGGCATGAAGTCACTCTCGGCGGAAGCGGGGTCTTGGATGATGACGTAACCGCCACGCGCCTTGATTTGAGACAGGCCGCGCGTGCCATCCTGATTGGCGCCCGTGAGCAGGACGCCGATCACGGCGCTGCCGAACGCGTACGAGGCTGACTCGAACAAGACGTCGATCGATGGCCGGCTATAGGCCACCGGCTCTTCGGTGGACAACGCAAGCGACTCCGGCTCGACGAGCAGGTGATAGTCCGGCGGACCGAGATAGACGCCGGGACTGCGCAGCGGCTCCTTGTCTTCGGCCTCGCGCAGCGGGAGCGGCGAGGCAACCTGAAGCAGGGCCGGCAAACGCTCGTCCGAGTCTTTGGAGCGATGTTGCACGATTACGATCGGCAGTGAATAGCGCGCGGGCAACGCCGCCAGCAACCGAGTGAGCGCGTGCAGCCCACCGGTGGAGGTGCCCATCACGACGACCTCGTAGCGCCCGCTCACTTGTTCCTCCGGTAGATTCGCTCGCGGGCGGAGAGCGCCGAAAACTCCTGCTCGAGCGTGGTGAAACGCAGCGACTCTTTGCGACCGAGGCACAGCACGCCGAGCGTGGCCAAGCTGTCCGAAAATAGCTGGAGCGCTTGGTCCTTGAGTGAGCGGTCGAAGTAGATCAGCACATTGCGGCACAGAATCACGTTGAACTCGCTGAAGCCGCGATCCATGGCCAGGTTGTGCTGGGTGAACAGCACGTTCTTGGCCAAGCGTGCGGCGAACAGCGCGCCGTCGTACTTGGCGGTGTAGTAGTCGCTCAGCGAGCGTTTGCCGCCGCCAAGGAAGTAGTTGGCCGTGTACTCCTTCATCCGCGACAGCGGAAAGATGCCCTGCCGCGCATGGTCCAGCACCGTCGAGTCCATGTCCGTGGCGTAGATACGACAGCGATCGTAAAGACCCTCTTCCTCGAGCAGGATGGCCATCGCGTACACTTCCTCGCCCGTGGAGCAGCCGGCATGCCAAATGCGCACGGTCGGATACGTGCGCAGCAAGGGCACGACCGTGTTGCGAAATTCCGCGAAAAAAGTGGGATCGCGGAACATGGCGGTCACGTTCACCGAAAGGTCGTGCAGCAAGCGATGCAGCGCCGTGGGCTCGTGCAAGACGAGCTCGGTGAGCCTCGAAATCGTCGGGACGCGCATGACTTCCATGTGCTTCCTGACCCGCCGGTGCAGCGATGCCTGCGCATAGGCGCGGAAGTCGAAGCCATGATGGCGAAAGATCGCCAAAAGCAGCAGCTCCATCTCCAGGCGCTCGAGCTCGGTCGTCGCTTCCGCGTAACGGCGCTCGCGAGCATCGTTCGCGGTCTGCCAAATCTCCGGGTCGAGGATACCGGTCATACGACGCCTGCATCACCCGGCCACGCCGCTCGGCACGACCGTCGGCGCGTACATCCAGACTCGCATCAAGGACAGCAGGCGGTCCGGGTCCACCGGCTTCGTGATGTAGTCCGACGCGCCCGCCTCCAAGCATTTTTCCCGGTCGCCTTTCATGGCCTTTGCGGTCAATGCCAAGATCGGAAGCGTGCGGTACTCCGGCAGGCGGCGGATTTGACGCATGGTCTCGTAGCCGTCCATCTCGGGCATCATCACGTCCATCAGCACCAAGGAGACGTCAGGGGTCTTTTTCAGGACCTCGATCCCGTCGCGGCCGTTCTCCGCGAACACGACCTTCATTCCCTGCCCTTCCAAGACGGTGGTGACCGCGTAGATGTTGCGCACGTCGTCATCGACCACGAGCACCTTGGCGCCTTGAAATGCAGCGTCCCGGCTGTGCGCCGTGTGCAAGATGCGCCGTTTCTCCTCGGGCAGATGTGCCTCGACACGATGCAAGAACAGCGCTGTCTCGTCGAGGAGCCGCTCCGGGGAGCGGACGTCTTTCAGGATAATCGATTCGGCGTACTTGCGAAGTTTCGTCTCGTCGGCCGGTGATAGCTCACGCCCGGTGTACACGATGACGGGCAAGTTCCGCAGCGACTCTTGAGTCTTCACTTGTTCTAGCAACTGGAAGCCACTCGCTCCGGGGAGACCCAGATCGAGCACCATGCAATCGAAGCGCTGCGTCCCCAGCAGTTGCAGCGCCTCCTCGGCCGAACCCACCGCAGTGGAAGTGACGTCACCGTTGCCGATCAACTCCACGATGCTGGAGCGCTGTACGTCGTCATCCTCGACGATGAGCAGGCTCTTCGATTTACGCGAAATGAAGTTGATCAGGCTGGAAAGTCCTTCGTCCAGCGCCTCTTTGCTGACCGGCTTCTGCGCGTAGCCGAGTGCGCCCAAGCGCAATCCGTCGCGCCTGCGATCCGTGCCCGAGACGATGTGGACTGGAATGTGCCGAGTATCGGGGTTCTGCTTGAGGCGATCCAGGATGCTCAGGCCGTCCATGGCCGGCAAGCCGATGTCGAGCAGGATGGCGTCCGGGCGCACGCGACGCGCCAGGGCGAACCCGATGTCACCACGCAGTGACACGATGCCCTTGAAACCGCGTTCCCGCGCGGCATCGAGCAGCAACGTCGCGAACGGCACGTCGTCCTCGACGATCAGCAGCACACGGTCACCGGGCCGCACCGATTGGCGATCGTCCGGGATCTCGGCGGCTTGGCTGCCGCCGTCACTGTAGGCTGTCTCCGCTTGCAGCTCGGGCGCCTCACGCGCCTCGTCACTTGGCAAGTCGACGCTGTGATACTCGCGCGGCAGGTACAGCGTGAAGCAGCTACCCTTGCCGGGCGTGCTCTTGACGTGGATTTCACCACCCAGGAGCCGTGACAGCTCGCGGCTGATCGACAGACCGAGGCCGGTACCGCCGTATTTACGGCTCGTGGTGCCGTCAGCCTGCTGAAAGGCTTCGAAGATCAGCTGTTGCTTGTCGATCGGGATGCCGATGCCAGTGTCCGAGACGCTGAAGGCGATCACGTTCTCGGGCACGGCGCGGAGCAAGTCCGAGCGCAGCACGACACCTGGCTCGGGCAGCCCGATGCGAATCGAGACCGTGCCCGTGTCCGTGAATTTGAAGGCGTTGCTGAGCAAGTTCCTGAGCACCTGTTGCAAGCGCTGACCGTCGGTGCGGAAGGTGTCGAGCGTGGCGCGGTCCGCCGAGATCTGAAAGCCGACGTTCTTTTGCTGGGCCATCGGGCGGAAGGTGCGTTCGAGGTACTCGGTCACCTCATCGATGCGCACATCGCTGGCGTAGATTTCGATCTTGCCGGCCTCGACCTTGGAAAGGTCCAACACTTCGTTGATCAAGTTCAAGAGATCGGTGCCCGCAGCCTGAATCGTCTTGGCGTACTCGACCTGCTTTTCGGACAGCTTGCCTTCCTTGTTATCGCTGAGCAGGCGCGCCAAGATGAGCAGGCTGTTGAGCGGCGTACGCAGCTCGTGGCTCATGTTGGCCAAGAATTCGCTCTTGTAACGCGACGAGACGGCGAGCTGTTCGGCCTTCTCTTCGATCGCCATGCGTGTCATTTCGACTTCGCGGTTCTTTTGCTCGACCGCCTTGTTCTGCTCGGCGAGCAGCGCGGCCTTCTCTTCCAGCTCTTCGTTGACCTGCTGCAGCTCCTCTTGCTGCTCTTTCAGCATTTCTTCGGAGGCTTTGAGGGTCTTGGTCTGTTGAGCGAGCTCGGAATTGGAGCGCTTCAGCTCGTCCTGCTGCGACTGGAGCTCGAGGGACTGAGACTGCAACTCTTGAGCGAGCGACTGCGACTGATCGAGCAGCTCTTCGGTACGCATGTTGGCGGCGATCATGTTGAGCACCACGCCGATGCTCTCCGACAGCTGATCCAAGAAGATGCGATGGATCGGGCTGAAGGGCTCGAAGCTCGCCAGCTCGGTGACCGCGCGCACTTCGCCTTCGAATAGAATGGGCAGCACGAGGATGTTGAGCGGCGGTGCTTCGCCCAGACCCGAGTTGACCTGGATGTAGTCCGAGGGCACGCGCGTCAGCAGGATCGGCTTCTTTTCCAGCGCGCATTGGCCGACTAGGCCCTCGCCGCGTTGGAACAGGTTGGAGACGTGCTTGCGTTCCTTGTACGCGTAGCTCGAGGTCAGGCGCAGCGCTTCGTCCGCTTCGGTCGCGATGAAGAACGCACCGTGGCTCGCGCCGACCAGCGGCGTGAGCTCGCTCATGATCAGGCGCGACACCGACTCGAGCGTCTTTTGGCCCTGCATCATGGCGCTGAACTTGGCGAGGTTGGTCTTCAGCCAGTCCTGCTCACGGTTTTTTTCTGTGGTTTCGCGCAGGTTGGCGATCATCTGATTCACGCGCTCTTTCAGGGCCAAGAGCTCGCCCTGGGCAACGACGGTAATCGAGCGAGTGAGATCACCTTCGGTCACGGCGGTGGCCACGTCTGCAATGGCGCGCACCTGGCCGGTAAGGTTGTTGGCCAGCTGATTCACGTTGTCCGTCAAATCACGCCAGGTACCGGCGGCGCCGGGCACCTTGGCTTGGCCGCCGAGCTTGCCTTCCGTGCCTACTTCGCGGGCCACCGTGGTCACCTGCTCGGCAAACACGCGCAGCGTGTCGGTCATGGTGTTGATGGTGTCGGCGAGGGCCGCGATTTCACCCTGCGATTCCATCAGGAACTTCAGGGTCAGATCACCGTTGGCGACCGCGGTCACGACCTTGACGATGCCGCGCACCTGCGTGGTGAGATTGCTCGCCATGCTGTTCACGCTATCGGTCAAGTCCTTCCAGGTGCCGGCAACACCAGGCACGCGGGCCTGGCCACCGAGCTTGCCTTCCGTGCCTACTTCGCGGGCCACCGTGGTCACCTGCTCGGCGAAGATGCCGAGGGTCTCGGTCATGTCGTTGATGGTCTCGGCCAGCTCGGCGATTTCGCCCTTCGCTTCCACGACGAGCTTCTTGCTCAAGTCACCGTTGGCGACGGCCGTCACGACTTTGGCAATACCGCGCACCTGCGTGGTGAGATTGCTCGCCATGCTGTTCACGTTGTCGGTCAGATCTTTCCACGTACCTGCGACGCCAGGCACGTACGCTTGGCCGCCGAGCTTGCCGTCCGTGCCTACTTCGCGCGCCACGCGCGTCACTTCCGCGGAAAACGAACGGAGCTGATCCACCATGGTATTGATGGTGTTTTTCAGCTGCAGAACCTCACCGCGCACATCCACCGTGATCTTCTGGGATAGATCGCCGTTGGCGACCGCCGTCGTGACCAAAGCGATGTTACGCACCTGGTCAGTCAGGTTGTTCGCCATGTAATTCACGCTGTCGGTCAGGTCCTTCCACGTGCCGGCGACCCCGGGCACGGCGGCCTGCACTCCGAGCTTGCCTTCGCCACCCACTTCGCGCGCGACGCGCGTCACTTCACCGGAGAAGGAGCGCAGCTGATCCACCATGGTATTGATGGTGTTCTTCAGCTCGAGGATTTCGCCTTCCACGTCCACGGTGATCTTCTTGGACAAGTCACCGTTGGCGACGGCCGTCGTCACCAGTGCGATGTTACGCACCTGACCCGTCAAGTTGGAGGCCATGTAATTCACGTTGTCCGTGAGGTCCTTCCAAGTGCCGGCGACGCCGGGTACGTTGGCTTGGCCGCCCAAGTTCCCTTCCGTGCCTACTTCCTTGGCCACGCGGGTCACTTCTGCGGCGAAGCTACGGAGCTGTTCCACCATGGTGTTGATGGTGTTCTTCAGCTCGAGCAGCTCGCCCTTCACGTCAGCGGTGATCTTCTTGGACAAATCGCCGTTGGCGACGGCCGTCGTCACGAGCGCGATGTTACGCACTTGGCCGGTCAAGTTACCGGCCATGTAGTTCACGTTGTCGGTCAGATCCTTCCACGTGCCGGCGACCGCGGGCACGTGCGCTTGGCCGCCGAGCTTGCCTTCCGTGCCTACCTCGCGCGCGACGCGCGTCACCTCTGCGGCGAACGTGCCGAGGCTGTCGACCATCTGATTGATCACGTTCTTGATCTGCAAGATCTCGCCTTGCGTATCGACGGTGATCTTCTGGGTCAAATCGCCGTTGGCGATTGCAGTCGCGACCTTGGACACGTCGCGCAGCTGGACGGTCAGGTTACCGGCCATCGCGTTCACGCTATCGGTCAGGCCCTTCCACGTGCCGCTGACGCCCTTCACTTCGGCTTGCACGCCAAGCTTGCCTTCCGTACCTACTTCGCGCGCCACGCGCGTCACTTCGCCGGCGAACGCATTGAGCTGATCCACCATGGTATTTACGGTGTTTTTCAGCTCCAAAATCTCGCCCTTGGTCTCGACCACGAGCTTCTTGGACAAGTCGCCATTGGCGACCGCCGTCACGACGCCGGCGATGCCGCGCACCTGAGTGGTTAGGTTCGTGGCCATGCCGTTCACGTTGTCCGTCAGATCTTTCCAAGTGCCGGCAACACCGGGCACGTGCGCTTGGCCGCCGAGCTTGCCTTCCGTGCCTACTTCGCGCGCCACGCGTGTCACTTCATTGGCGAAGGCGTTGAGCTGATCGACCATGGTATTCACGGTCGCGCCAATGCGCAGGAATTCACCGCGCACGGGCTTGCCTTCGATCTCGAGCGCCATCTTCTGAGACAAGTCCCCCGAGGCCACCGCCGTGATCACGCGCGCGACCTCGGTCGAGGGGCGAACCAAGTCGCCGATCAGGGCGTTGAATGAATCACCCGTGACGACCCAGCCGCCACTCCATTCGTGGGTCTCGACGCGCGCGGTCATGTCGCCGTCGCGGCCGACGACTCGCGCGACGCGCGAGAACTCGCGCGCCGAAGAATCCAACTGGTGGGCGAGGCCGTTGAACGCGTCGACTACCTCGCGCGCTACACCGTCTTGATTACGTAGCCGCTTACTGAAGTCCCCCTGCATCAACGCAGAGAGGGCCTCGATCAGGCGTAAATTTTTGCCCGCCGTGGCTTCGCGTTTATTGCTGGGGTTGGCTTTGTCGGAACGGTTCGAGGGACGTTTGGGGGGAGCGTCGAATGAAGTTTCTGACAAGGCGGCCTCCGGTGACGCGGCAGAATGCAAGCCGTGAGCCGCAAGAAACCCGGCGAAAATGCCTCAGATTCTCAGTCTCTAACCGGCCGGGAACGAGCGCCGCTGCCACACTGAGGCAAACCGCCTCGCTGAAGCCTGATGCCCGGTTCAGCTCCAAGCTGCCTTCCCCCCCTCGACGGGCCGTGCGTCCTTTCGAGTCGGGGCGTTGCTCATCTCACCGCCCTTGATGGAGGTGTGTGAGCCAATGAGGAGCCGTTACGTGCCGCTGGAACCACACACGGTGACCTGCTTGGTACGCGCCGTGCTTAGAGGAGTAAAGACACCGAACTAAAGGAGACGGATGATGATGGAAGTTTCGCAAAACGAGCGTTCTTTGCACAACCTGGAGGCGTTGTGCCGTGGCGAGTTGGCGGCTGTCGAGACGTACAACACCGCCCTATCCTCCGCCTCGCTGGGCACGTTTCGACCGCAGCTCATTCAGTGTCAGCGCTCGCATCAGAACCGGGTGCACCTGCTGGGCTGGCGAATTCACTTGCTCGGTGGCACCCCGCCGGAGTCTTCCGGTGCGTGGGGTGTTTTTGCTAAGGCAGTCGAAGGAGCTGCCACCGTCATCGGCGAGCGCGCGGCAATTTCTGCCCTCGAAGAGGGCGAAGATCATGGTTTGAACGAATACCGCACCCGCATCGCCGATCTCGACGCAGATACCCGTGATTTCATCCAAGCGCGGGTCTTGCCAGCGCAAACCGAAACCCGCGGCATTGCACGTGCCCTCAAGCTGAACGCCTCCGCGCACGCCGCGAAGGCTTGATCGAAGTGTGTGAGAAACGTGCGAATGGCTCGTGCCCCGTCAACGCTGTGGTGACGGGGCGACGAGCCAACGCGTGAGGGACGAGCAACCGCTATACGGACGGAAGCTCAGGCAGGGCGCGTTGCGTCGTTCATCGCGGCGGTCAGTAAGCGCTGGGTGAGGCGCCCACTCAGGATGCCGAGGGCCGACAACGCGGCACTGCGCGCGGCCTCTGCGAGGAACGAGCGTTCGCGCGGGCGACCGAAGCCAGCAAAGCGCGGCGCGGGCCGGCGGCTCGCAAACACTGCCACGCCGACGAGGGCCACGCCGACGGCGCCCAAGCCTAGCAGGACGGGGGCCTTGTGAATCGCTGTTTCGGTTTTGTCAATCATGTTGCTACCCATTACTTTGAGCTCGAGTATATCTCGCAGCAGCTTGGTCCGAGCCTCTTCGGCGCGGCGCGTGTCGGCCTGAATCGCGTCGTTCATTTCACGGTCTCCAAAACCTGTTTCGCGTCGAGCGCGAGACGCGCGGTCGTGCGAGGTAGTTTGCGCTTGCTGAGGCCGCGCACCGCCAGCAGCGCGCAGGTACCGCCAACCGCCGCGAACACGGCGACGACCACCGCCGCGGCGACACCCGCGCCGAACGCGAGCAGCAGGGCGACGCCTAACGTCACCAGGGCGGCTTGCAAGAACATCGCGCCAATGGTCAGCAAGAGCAGCGAGCCGTAAGCGCCTTGCAACTCACTCGATAGCTCATGACGCGCGAGCGACAGCTCTGCTTGGAGCAGTGTTTTCGCTTGCAGCAGCGCGTCCTCGAGGACATCCCCGATGTTGCGAGGTGTGGACTCGTGATTGGCGTTGTCTAAAGACTCGGACATCGGCAGCCGTGAGTGCAGTCGCCGTGCCAGCGGGCCACGAACGACCCGGCGCCGCTGTAAGCGGAGATCTCCAAAGCGCCGTGAGGAGGTGCGCGCGGCGTCGTGGCGGGTCGCCTCACCCCCGAGGCGATACGTCTCGCCACGGCGAAAAAGGCTCGCGGCCGCCGAACGCCTCACGGCGTAACTCGCCTCACCCACGGCGAAATCGAGTTGGCACCGACCTTGCTCAAGACCAGAGCTGGCAGCGGCAGCAGGGCACCGGCCGCGAGCCGAAGCTCGACCCGGAGACTCGACCCGGAGAAAGGAAGGCGTCATGAACTTCACGAAAACTGCTGTGGCGATGGGTTCTGCGATCGGGATTCGCGATCTGATCAAGACAATCGAAGGGGTGCACATCGAGGACGTCCTGAACATGATCGGACTCGAGAGGAAGCCGAGCACCCTCGGGCAGCTCCTCCCCGCAGCAGGGTTGATCACCGTCAGTGCCGCGGTCGGCGCGGGCATCGCACTCCTGCTCGCGCCGACATCTGGCAGCAAGCTGCGCGCGCGCCTGTCGGACGGCATCGACGACGCCAAACACCGCCTGAGCGACAGGATTAGCCACTATGAGTCGAGCCCGGCGCACCGCCACTCGATCTCCTGAGCTCGAATTCTCCTGAGATCGAATTCAAGCGAAGCGGCGCTTCTACCCTTCGCAGAAAGATGAGAACATGGAACAGACAAACAGCACCGTAGATATCCTAGCTCTTCACGACCGTGCGAGCGCTCGAGCCAGGAACGAACGCATCGGCAGCGCTGCCGCCGGCCTCGTGCTCAGCGGCGCGGCGGCGCTGAGCGGCCGCAGCGGCCGCTCGATCACCCGCGTGCTGCTGGCCACGGCGGGTGGCCTGCTCATTGCGCGTGGCCTGTCGGGCTTGAGCGTTCGCCAGATGACGGGCTTCATGCAGAAGCTGTTCACGCATCGAGCCGACCTCGAAAAGCGCTTCAACGATGGTGAGCACGACATCGTAGACGCCGCGTCGTTCGACTCGTTCCCGGCCAGCGATCCGCCGAGCTATTCACCCGGCGTCGGCTGAGCCGGGCTGACTGATGGCGACCAACGAAATGGGTAAAGGCGCGCAAGCGCTGGTGGTGCTGGCCGCCGCGGCGATCGTGGCCGGCGCCATCAAGTTGGCCGCAGGTTTCGTGGCCCCGTTCTTGGTCGCGGCTTGTATCGCGATCGCGGTTCAACCCATCTTCAGGTGGGTACATGGCTCGCGCATCCCGGACGTGAGCGCGATCGTCATTTCGCTGCTCGTGGTGATCGGGCTCTTGGTTGGGGTGGGCGCGCTGCTGGTCGTTGCGCTAGCCAACTTGAGCGGCTCCGCAGCGCAATACGTAGCGTCCCTCCATCAAGTCCAATTTCAAACCACGATTTGGCTCGAAGCGCACCACCAACACACGCTTGCGCAGTCGCTGTACGCCTCCCGACTCGATACCTTGTTACAGCAAGCGACCACTTACATGGTCATGGGCTTGCCAACCGTGGTCTCGACCGTATCCACGGTCTTATTACTGATCGTGTTCATGTTGCTAGAAGTGACGACGATGCCGAAGCGCCTGCATGCGGCGCTCGGTTGGTCACCGTCCACGTTGAGCGACCTGTCGCGCACGATGGCCGAAATTCAACGCTACTTGAGCGTGAAGACAGCCACCAGCGCCGCCACCGGCGTTTGTTGCGGATTGTGGTGCTGGGTGTGCGGTGTGCCAAACCCGGCGCTCTGGGGCCTCGTCACTTTTGCGCTGCACTATGTGCCCACGATTGGCAGCCTGGTTGCCGCCATGCCGCCAGTATTCATTGCGCTGACCGCATTCGGGCTCGGGCGGGCAGGCGCCGTAGCCGGCGGGCTCGCCGCATTCAGCATGATCATCGGCAATTTAATCGAGCCCAATGCGCTCGGCCGCTCGCTGAGCGTCTCGCCTCTGATCGTGCTCGTTTCGATGTTCGTTTGGGGTTGGCTACTCGGCCCAATTGGCGCATTGCTCTCGGTCCCGTTGACGTTGATTGCCAAGATCGTGCTCTGGAATACGAGCGATTTGCACTGGGTCGCCGTGTTGCTCGGGCCGACGCCCGCCGTGCAGCCGCGCAGCTCCGATGCCGGCATGCCCGGCGCGACCCGGGATTCGTTATTGCCGCCCGCCAAAGGGTCAGCATGCATCGATGCGACGGCGCCCAGAGGCAATGTGACACGGGCCAAAGCCTGATCGATTGGCTCGGAACCGACTTTTGCTCCCGTTTGCACGCCGAGCGCCCCGGCGTGGCGTTGGCACGAAGCATGCTGAGGCAATTCGCAATTGTCATGTCTCGCCGTGCACGCCTCACCATTCTCGAGCTCGGAGCCTCTCCGATCGCCTGGGTCTCCCACTATGGCCACGGCGCCGACGACTGCATCGTCGTCGCCCAACAGAGCGATGAATCGGGGCCGCAATTCGGCGAGCGCGTGCGTCAGCGCGCTCGGCGCTTGTACCGCGAGGACGCTCATATCGAATCTGTGGACGTATACGCAGCACCCCACAGCGATGCGCCGAGCTCGGCCGCCCGTCGCTCGATCATCGAGGAGCTTGCCACCCGCATGACAGCGGGCGGTCAGCTGACGCTCTGGTCTGCCGCGACCGACGCCCAGGGAGACACCGAGCTCGCTGCCACTCTGGCTGAATTTGCGCCACTTTTGGCAAACCGACAAATCGCGGCAAACCACCAGACCTGCGAGCCAGAGCTACGCTCCGGGGTCCGCCACGCCATCCCAACCCGAACTGAAGGCGACGCGCCCGAGCTCTCGTTCGAGGAGTTTGCCTGACGCTACCTCGTTCATCCCCGACTAATACACAGCCTGGGGATTACTTGGGATAACGCGCTGGCTGATTGCGATTCCGATCCAGCGTTGTGTCGACTCCGTGTCAGTCGCGTTAGCGCGCGACGACTGTGTCGAACAGATTGCACGAGCGCGACGTGCACGGAACGCGCTCTTTGCGGCTCATTCGCTGACCGGTCGCGCCCAGGCAGGCAGCGAAAACCGCCAGGCTGCGACGCGGCTGGGGACCTGGCGCAATTCGGCTTCCGAAGGGACGTGAATCCTCCCCTCACGGATGCCTTGTCCGAGGACGGCGGCGCAACCGCCTAGGACAGCGAGCCAAACCACCGCTCCGACCCAACGGCGACGGGGGCGCACCGGCTGAGCGGTATCAGGCGCATCATCATCGACGGGGGCGGGACGGGCGGAGGCAAACCGGGAGGGGCGAAGCTCGTCATCGAGCTCGAAGGCGCTCAACGCTGCGGCGAGCTCGGCCACGTTCGGAAAGCGCCGCTCACGGCTCTTTTCGAGGCAACGCAGCACGATGAACTCCAACGCCGGCGGAACGTCGCTTCGATAGTCTGAGATCGGTGATACGGAGTCGGTCAACACCGACGCACATACTTGGGCGGGGCCCGGTCCGTTGAAGGGCACCGCGCCCGTCAGTAGCTCGTACATCACGACGCCCAACGACCAGATGTCCGTGCGCGCGTCGACCTCCGTGGGAGACGAGATCTGCTCGGGCGACATGTACTGCGGAGAACCGACGCTCTCCGTGGGGTTGGTCTGGGCGCGAATGTGTTGGCCACGTAGCTGCTTCGAGACGCCAAAGTCCACGATCTTGATGACCTTGGAGCCGTCGGGCTCAGTGGCACAAAATAGGTTCTCGGGCTTCAGGTCACGATGAATGATGCCCTTTTCGTGGGCCTCCGCGAGACCATCACAGACCTGGAGCATCACCGAAGCGAGCTCGTGCGGCGTGAGCGGTCCCGAATCCCTCAGGACAGCGTACAGGTCGCGGCCGGAGAGCAGCTCCATGACGATGAAGGGCTCGCCAGTCACCAGCATGCCGCAGTCGAAGACCTGAGCCACGTGGCGCCGTAGCTGGGCTGCCAGCCGGGCCTCACGCATCAAGCGCTCGGCCAAATGCGGCTCTGCCGCCAAACTACGCTGCATCAACTTGACGGCCACTTCGCGGGACAAAACGCTGTCCAAGCATGCGTAAAGCACGCCCATGCCGCCCTCGCCGATCTTCCTCATGACTCGGTAGCGATCGGCGATCCACGCCCCAGGCTCGAGCGGCTGGGCTTCGGGAACCGACGGCTCACGAGCTGCCGCCTGACGTGACACGGGCTGCGTCTCCAAAAATGGAATGTCGAGACCCGAGGAACGCGAGGCGGATGCCATCATGATAAGGCTCCGTTGATCGGATGGTCTTCACTTTCCGGCGCCGCATCCGTGGATGCGTAACGCTCGAGCTTCCGGTGCAGAGTCCGGCGGTCGAGGCCGAGCGCGTGGGCGGCACGAGACTTATTGCCTTCGAGCAACTTGACCACGCGCACGATGTAGCGCCGCTCCAATTCGTCGAGTGGCACGATCTCTCCGGGCTCGTCCGCGGGCAACATCAGTCGCCCTGTGCGTTGCGCACGCAGCCGCGGTGGCAAGTCATCGATGCTCAGATGGCTGAAGCGAGCCAACGCCACGGCGTGCTCCATGCAATTCTCCAGCTCGCGCACGTTCCCGGGCCAATCATAGGCGAGCAGGCGTTCCGCGACGACGGGTGGCAGGTACATCTCGCCCTTGCCGCTACGCTCGGCCGAACGGCGCAGGAAGAAGCTGGCCAGCTTCAATACGTCACCCGTGCGCTCGCGGAGCGGGGGCACCTCGATTTGCACGACATTGATGCGATTGAATAGGTCTTCACGGAACCGACGGGCCGAGACTTCTTCCTGCAAGTCGCGGTGACTGGCCGCCACGACGCGCGTCACGAAGGGCACTTCTTCGTTCGAGCCGACGGGGCGAACCGTGCGCTCTTCCAGCGCGCGCAGCAGCTTGGACTGCATCTCGAGCGGCATGTCCCCAATTTCATCGAGGAACAATGTGCCGCCCGACGCGCGCACGAACAGGCCCTCCTTGGCCGTCTTGGCGTCCGTAAAGGCCGACTTGGCGTGCCCAAAGAGCTCGCTCTCGAGCAGACCGGCGGGCAGGGCCGCGCAGTTGATGGCGACGAACGGACCATCCGGGTGCGGCCCGGCTGCGTGGAGGGCCTGCGCGACGCGCTCCTTGCCGGTGCCGGTCTCGCCCTGGATCAAAACGGAAGCGTCGCTTTGGGCGACACGACGAATGGTCTCGTAGACGCGGCGCATGGCGATGCTATCACCGATCAGGTGCTGCTCGGTCGCGAGCTCCTTATCCGAATGAAGCTTCTTTACTTCGTGCTGCAAGCGTTGGTGCTGGGCGGCGCGGGCAACGCACAGCCCGAGCAGCTTTTCGTCCACCGGCTTGGCCAGAAAGTCGTAAGCACCGGCGCGCAGAGCGCTCACGGCAAAGTCCATGTTTGCGTGCCCGGTGACCGCGATGATCGGCGCCTCACAGCCTTTGCCGACGAGCTTTTCGCACAGCTCGAAGCCGCTCATGGGCGACATGCTGAGGTCCGTCACGATCACGGAGAAGCGCTCGCGGGTCGCATGCTGCAGGGCTTCCTCGGCGGAAGTCGTCGCGGTCACTCCGTAGCCGAGACGCACGAGCATGGCGCGTAGGAGCTCGCAGTGGTCTTGATCATCGTCGACGAGCAGAATCGAATTTCTCATGGGATGCTTCCGGCTCCTAAGGGTCGAGACGAGTGCACTCCGGCAAACGTCGACGGCTAAATGCTCCGACTCTTGAAATGCCGGAATTGCACGAAGCGTGCCGACGTTTGGGCCACAATCCTCGACGAAACCAGCGGTTCACGCGCATTCCGAGACGCAAAATGTCACAGCCGCCGGAGCACGCGAGGCGGAGCGCCGCGACCTCGGCGCCCGCGCACGCTCGCCGCCGATCTCGAATCAGCCGTCGACCAGCGACTCAAAGTGGTCGCTCGGGGCTGAGGCCGATTGCCACATGAGCCGCAAACATGTCACGCTCACCTCATGAATTCAGCCAAATCCTCGCACTTGCTTTAGCGCACACTCGCTCGAAAAGCGTGCGCTTCATGGTTGTGGCAGTGCGGCATGGGCCTTGCTTAAACGCCGCACACGAGCGAGTCGCCGGGCGAACTGCCGCACTCGTCGAAACGTCCTCCCCAACGCCCTTACCCCACACCAGTAGTAGGTCACATGAGCAACGGTCGCAAAATTCTGGTCGTAGACGATGACGAAGCCACCTGTGACCTGCTTCAGATGATGCTGAAGCGGCAGGACTACGAGGCGGTGACGGAGACGTCGGCGCGCGCAGCGCTGAACCGCATCGCCAACGAAGAGTTCACGGCGGTCCTTACCGACCTAGATATGGCGGAGCTCGGTGGGATAGAGCTGTGTCAGCGCATCGCCGGCGTGCGCTCCGACATTCCGGTGATCGTCGTCACGGGCATGGGAAGCTTGGAGAACGCCATTGCTGCGATGCGCGCGGGCGCCTTCGACTTCGTGACCAAGCCGGTCGATCCGTCGCTGTTGTCGATCAGCGTCAACCGCGCAGCGCAGCATCGTGAGTTACGGGAGGAAGTGCGCCGTCTGCGCGAAAGCGCGTCGAGCTTCAAGGTCGAGGGCGTGATCGGCAATAGCCCCGCGATGGAGCGTGTGTTCGACTTGGTCGGCCGAGTCGCCGAAGGCGATGCCTCGGTGTTGATCTCGGGTGAGACGGGCACCGGTAAAGAAGTCGTGGCCAAGGCCATTCATCAGGCCAGCGGTCGCAAGGGCTCGTTCGTTGCCGTGAATTGCGCGGCGATGCCGCCGCACCTATTGGAGAGCGAGCTATTCGGCCATGCGCGCGGCGCGTTCACCGACGCCAAGTCGCAACGCACCGGGCTGTTCGCGTTGGCCGACGGCGGCACGCTGTTCCTCGATGAAATCGGCGAGATGCCGCTCGAAATGCAGCCCAAGCTACTGCGTGCCCTGCAAGAGCGCACCATTCGCCCGGTCGGTGCCAACACGGAAATCCCGTTCGATGCGCGCGTCATCACCGCCACGAATCGCGACCTCGAGAGCGAGGTGTATGAGAAGCGCTTCCGTGAGGACCTCTATTACCGCATCAACGTGGTGAAGATCGCGCTGCCCCCCCTGCGCGAGCGCGGGATGGACGTGGTTCACTTGGCTGCGCACTTCTTGGAGAACTTTGCTGCCAAGGGCAACAAGGGTGCGCTCACGCTGTCGGAAGGCGCGGCCGAGAAGCTCTTGGCCTACAACTGGCCGGGCAACGTGCGCCAGCTCGAAAATTGTATGGAGCGCGCCGTCGCGCTCGCACGCTTCAACCAGATCTCGGTCGATGACTTGCCCGAGAACGTGCGCGGATACACCGCAGATCGTTTCGTGGTCGCCGTGGACGAGATGGCGGAGGTCGTGAGTATGGACGAGCTCGAGCGCCGTTACATCCACCGCGTGTTGGCGTTGGTGGAAGGCAACAAGTCGCGTGCCGCGCAGCTGCTCGGTTTCGACCGTCGCACCATGTACCGGAAGCTCGAGCGCTACCAGTCGCGTCAGCAATTGCCCCGCGAACACGAGGCGCCGAAACGTGCTCCAGAAGCCTGATTCGCGGTTCCTTTCGATCACCGCGCACGACCTGCGCGGTGCAGTCGGTGTGCTCGACGGAGCCACGAAGGAGCTGACGCGCGAGCTCTCCAAGGACAATGCCGATGCGGCAAAACTGACGCAAATGGTTGCGCGCAGCACGCAACGCTTATTGCTGCTCGGTGATCGGCTGTCGGTGCTGGCCAAGTTGATGGACGGACCGGACCTCGAGCTGAGCGAGCCGGCGGACTTGACTGCGCTGGTCAAGGAAGCGGCCAATCGAGCGTTCGCTGCGCATGCACGGCGAAACCTCAAGCTCCGCGTCGACGGTCCACCCGCTTCGGCCGCCATGAACTCGCTCGCCCTCTCGGGCGCCGTTTCGGAGCTCACGGCGCTGTTCTGCAGTTTCTCGCAGTCAGAGCTCGTGGTCACCGTGAGCGCTACCGCGAGTGGTATCCGCGTCACTTTTCAAGGTGATAACCCGAGCGAAAGCGTCCAACGCGCGCTCCGCGATCGTTCCGCGGCCACGCAAGCGAACGCTGGGATCTCCTTCGCTGAAAACGTGATTGCCCGCCATCACGGCAGCCTCGAACTGTCGGAGAACGACGGTTCTAATGCGGCTGTCAGCTTGATCTTGCCGGCTCGATCCTAATCGCCGCAACCGGCGCGGCGCAGGCATCCAGGCGGGCGCAGGTCGGTCAATAGTAGTTGCCACCCGCCGCAACGGGGCGGCGGTCGCTGCCAGCCATCCCGCCGTTATTTGTGCCCCCGGCGCCGCCGCTCAGAACCGGCTCTGCCGCTCCCTCGAAGCGCACGGTTCGCAGGTCGCGACTGAGTCCGAGCTCCGGTGCCCGCACCATGCGGTAGTCCTCAGCTGGCTGAGGCTCCGGTGGCAGGGCGATCGGCGTGAGCGGGCTCAGCCCGGCATCGCTTAGCTCGGGCGTGGGTGCCGACGCATCCCCGGCCCCGGCCGGTTCGACGACGCGATCCGTCGTGTGGGTGCAGGCCACAATCGACAGGACACTGGCAGCCAGACCAATCGCGGTCGCCGTGAGCATTCGGGAAAACCCTTGAGCCATACTCGCCCTCGTAGCAACCGATGTGCCACCCGGTCGGCTCGCGCTGAATTCTCGAATTAGCGGCATTTTTTAGTGATTTTCGGCACAGGTTTGCCTCGCGGCGAACTCGACTGTGGCGCGCCTGTTGGAGGCACGTGGCTTGCAGGTTTCCGGACCATGCACACCAACCACAACGTCGAAAACTCGGTAAGCCAGATTTCCCCAGGTGACGCCCAGCTGCGGAGCCAGATCGAGGCGCAGATGCACGAGCACGGTCAGGTCGATGCGACCAAGATTGGGATCGTCGTGCGCGGCGGTCAGGTGCTGCGCTGGGGCTCGGTAGCGAGCGAGCACGAGCGCTCGCTCGCCGGTGAAATCGCGAGCCGTTTGACGGGCAGGACCGCCGTCATCAATCACATTCAGGTCTTTCGCACGACGCAAAGCTGAGCAACAACCGCCGGGCCAAGTGAAACTCTAGACAGCTCGACGTCAGTGCGCGACGTGGAAGGGTTCCAGCCCCGCGAGCCGTGACGCCGCTGATCGTGCTCAGATCGAGCTGGCCGTTGCTCACGCTGACTTCTGCGACCCGTCCTAGCGTGCGACCCGACCTAGCGGAGCACGCGGCCCTGCCGACGGTCGCGCCCTGGATTCGCAAATTCAGCTTAATTCACGTCGCGGAGGCCACGGACCGATCCACGAGCGGTGGCCGAGCGACCGCAGCGTCCCCGCCGCGCTCGCATGCCGCTCATGCTGAAGTGCGCGACCCGCGTCGAGATCCGCTTGCTGTCAGCCTTCGCGCGCGGGGCGCGGTTTGGGATGCCGGCCCGAGCCTCGGCTTTCAAGGCACGCTTCGCTCCTTGTCGCGAATGCGGTTCGGGCCGCCCGAGGTCCGCATCCACGCGATGCCAGTGACGAAAGCCACCGTCACACCAACCAACAACACGACCACGGAGGCGACGACCGAGTGTAGGGCAATGCTGGCGATGAACGCGGCAACGAATGCAAACGCGATGAGAGCGCCTTTGGCTTGATGATTCATAGCCAACACTTCAGCAAGCGATGTGCCACGGTTGATTCCGCCCCCGTTGCGCGACTCCACCAGAGGCGCGTGAGCGTTGCAGCGCTGCACCCCAACACCGTGACAGCTTGGTCGCCCCGCTGTGGCGGATAGTCACAAGCCGGAAACGTCTGCGAAATGGCCTAATTCAAGGCTCTTTAAGAGCGCTCGGGCGAGCGCGACGAGCTGGCACGCTGACTGCAAAGAGCGCTCGCCATGCACTTACTACCTAAACTCGCCGCTTGCTGCGCGCTCCTCGTGTGTTTCGCGTGCAGCCATGACAAGCCCGCCAATGATCCGGGTCCCGCGCAAAAGGCAGGCGCCGCGCTCGATCGAGGCGCCGAAGACGCGAAAGAGGGGACCAAGAAGGCCGCCAACAAGGTCGGCGACGCCACCGAGAAGGCCGGCGACAAGATCCAAGAAAAGACCGGCGATTGACCGCGTCCGAACCTTTTGAGCAACCGTCACTTCTAGGAGAGGAACCCATGAAATACGTGAATACCGTCGTGTCTGTGTCGGCCCTCGTGGCCTTGTTCGCCGTCGGCTGCGGAAGCTCGGCGGTGCCGCTCGACCGCTTGACCGACGCCAAGGCCACCGTGCGTGCTGCACAAGAGGCCGGCGCACAGAGCACGCCGCAAGCGGCGCTGCACCTGAAGATGGCCAACGATGAGCTGGCTAGCTCACAGAAGGCGATGGATGACAGCGACAACGATCGGGCTCGCCTGCTCTTGAATCAAGCGCAGTCTGACGCCGACCTGGCTCTGGCTCTCGCCCGAGGCACAGCCGAGAAGCAACAAGCGCAGGAAGCCCAGGCCAAGATCGACGGCCTGATGAAGCAAGCGCAGTAACCCAAGTCTTGGAGCAGGAGTAAGACCGATGAAAACTTCGATGATTGCGATTGTCACTGCGTTTTTTGCCGCTACTGCGTGTGCGGCGTCTACCCCCACACCGGAGCTAGTGAGCGCGCGCACCGCGTATGATCACGCACGCACGGATCCGAACGCGCAGCTCGTGCCCGATAGCGTGCTCACCGCCAAACAGGCGCTCGACAAGGCCGAAGCGGTGCACGAGAAGGATCCGCAATCGGACGAAGAGCGCAGCTTCGCGTACGTCGCTCAGCGCCGCGCGGAGCTGGCGCTCGCCCTCGGCGAGAACGCGAAGGCCAAGCAACAGGCCGACGCTTCTGCCGCGCACTACACAGAGTTGCAGGACAAGCTACGCACCTCCGCCGTGGCTCAGCTGGGCGCCGAGCGTAGTCAGGTAAACCAACTGGGCTCGGCCCTGGCGCAAAGCCAGAGTGGCCTCGCCGCTGAAACGGACGCTCGCAAGGCCGCCGAAGCTCGCGCCGCGCGGGCCATGGAAAGCTTGGCCAAGATCGCGGCCGTCAAAGAGGAAGCGCGCGGCATGGTCATCACGCTCAGCGGCCAGGTGCTGTTCGTGACTGGCAAGTCCGAGCTGCTGCCGGCGGCGCGTGACCAGCTCGACCAAGTCGCCGCGGCCCTCAAAGACCAGGGTGACGTGAAGCCGATCGTCGTCGAGGGCTACACTGATTCCGTGGGCTCGGACACGGCCAACCAGAAGCTGTCCAAGGACCGCGCCGAGTCGGTTCGCCAGTACCTCGTGAGCAAGGGCGTCCCGAGTGACAAGATCACCTCGGTCGGCAAGGGCAAGTCGAACCCCGTCGCGCCGAACGACACGCCGGAGGGCCGAGCCAACAACCGTCGCGTCGAGATCGTCGTTGCCGGCGGCAACGCCAACTCACCGGCCGCCACCGTCAAGTAAGGTCACAGCGATGCGCTGAGCTGCGCATCGACACCAGGCGAGCGCTCGAGGGACGGATTCCCGAGCGCTCGCCGCATTTTATCGGCTTCCGTTCGCGCTTGAATGCGGAGTCGCGGAGAGCCGCGCGCTCTTCCGCCTCAACAGCGTCAAATCGCCACGCTCGCTTTGCGCTGGGCGTGCGGACCGCGCGTGTGTACTAGAAGCCGTGTTGCGTTTCCGGCGTCATCAAGTTGGGCGGCGTGAACGCCGGGACCAGCGTCTTCGGTCGCTGCATGGGCTGGAGCTTGGCGTCGTACCAGGTGTCCTCGGCGAACTGCAGCGTGCCATCTTGCGAATAGCGGATGCGCCAGTGAGCAAAGCGCGCGCCCTCCGGCGCCACGACCCAGCCGCCGCGCTGCCACACGAATTTCCCGCCGCGCCAAGCCCAGTGCCCGTCGATCCAAAGCGCGTCCGCGCGCGGCTGCGGCGGCACCACCTCGGCGAACGCGGCCGGCGGTGGATACGGCACGGGACGATAATCCGAACGCGGCTGGCGTGCGGGCAACGGAGCGGGCAGAGCCGACGAACACGCCGTCCCGAGAAGCAGGCACAACGCACACGAACGCAATCGAAGATCCTTCAAGGTTTATGCGGGCAGTATAAAGCAGGAAACGCGCCAGCCTGGCGCAGCGTTTGCACTCTGCCACGTGTGATCGGCGCGTATGTCCCGTCCGCTGGCTCGACTGCCGCGGGCAGGCGGTCTCTTCTCTTCCTTTTCACCTTGGTTTCGGTGCTGCTCGGCACCGCGTGTACTTCGGTTCCTGATGGCCGTTCCGCGGTCAAGTCGGTCGAGCTGACGGGAAATGACGCGATCGACGCCGAAGATCTGCGCGAGAAGCTCGCGACCACGCCGAGCCCCAAGTTTCTCGGCTTGTTTCAAGGCGTCGTCTACGACTACAGCGTGTTCGATCGCTTCGTCCTGGAGCGAGACTTGCAGCGCATCGAACGTTATTACCGAGCGCGCGGTTACTATCAGGCTCGTGCGCGCGCTGGTCGAGTGTTCTTCGTGGAACCAAACAAAGTGCGGGTCGACATTCAAATCGAAGAAGGCGAGAGGATGCTCGTCGGGCGCGTCGACCTGCACGGCTTGGAGAGCCTGAAGGAACCCTGGGTCGAGCAGATTGAAAATCGAATCAAGCGTCAGCTGTGTGGAAAGAACCTGTGCAAGGGGATCCCGTCCAATCGCCCGTTCGACGAGGAGCAGTTCCAAAAGTCGGCCGAGCTCTTGCAGCGCACGTTGGCCGACCACGGCTACGCTTACGCCGCCGTCGAGCGAGCCGCTGACGTCGATCTGCCGAAGAATCTGGTCGCGGTCGGCTACTACGCCAAAGTGGGCCCCAAAGCGGTGTTTGGCCCCGTCACCATCACCGGGCTCGGCAAAATCCCCGAGGATCCCGTGCGCCGCGCGGTAGACATCGAGCAAGGCAAGCCGTACTCGCGCGAAGAGCTCGACCTGGCCGAGCGCGCGGTGCTCGATCTCAACGTGTTCAGCTCGGTCGTCATCACGCCGGAGCTGGATCCCGCGGGCGCGACTCAAGCTCAGCCGGTCGTGCCGATCAAAGTCGTCGTGGAGCCTGCCAAGCTGAAGGCAATCCACGTGGGCGGCGGCGCCCAGGTCGACTCGTTGCAGAGCGACGTGCACTTAGTGGGGGGCTGGGAGCACCGGAACCTGTTCGGCGGCCTGCGTAGCTTGACCTTCGAAGTGAAGCCCGGCGTGGTGCTGTACCCCACACGCTTCCCAACCTTCAAATCGCCAACGAACTTTTTGCCCGAAGCGCGCTTCAACGCAGCCTTCCGGCAGCCGGGCTTCCTCGAGCCGCGCACGGGCTTCTTCGCCCGCCTCGACGGCAGCATCGCGCCGGTCATTCTTTCGCCGGACGACAAGAGCGGCAACGTGCTCGGCTACCGCGACATCAAGCTCAGCACCGGCCTGGACCGCTCGTTCAACAGCTTGCGCTTGTTCGCGTCCATCTCGCCGACCATCCAATTCGACAGCCCATTCCCCTACCTCGGGACGAAGCTCGAAGAGCTGAAGTCGATCGTGACCTTCTACCCGGAGCTGCAGGTCAACTTCGACCTCCGCGACCAGCAGGTGCATCCGCACTCTGGCCTATACGTGAGCACCGACTGGCAAAAAGCCGGGTTCATCGGCGACGCGAATGACGTGAAGACCACGGACGAAGTGCGCGTTTACGTGCCGTTGAGCCGGAAATGGACGCTCGCCGCCCGTGGCAGAATCGGTTTGCTTGTTCCGTCCGGCTACGGAGGCACCATCCAGAGTGTCGCCGAAGGGCACGTGCCAGACAGGGACGCCGACGGGAAGGACCTGTTCGCCAGCGAGGTCAGGGACCAGCAGCTGATGTTTCTGCGTGGCTTTTTCGCGGGCGGCCTGGGCTCGAATCGCGGCTATGCGCTTCGCGAAATCGGACCGCATGGCGTCGTGCAACAAGGGTCGTCCACGCTGGCCATCTGCAGCGACGCGGATCAGGCAAAGCTGGAGCCGAAGACATGTAGCCTGCCCCTCGGCGGCTTTACGCTGTGGGAGGCATCGATCGAGCTCCGTTACCCTATTGCGGGAGCGCTGAGCGGCGCTGTCTTTATGGACGCTGCGGACGTCTCGGATCGCACCTTTGACTTTCGCCCGCGGACTCATTTGAGCGTCGGCTTGGGCGCACGCTACGACACTCCGGTCGGACCCATTCGTCTCGACGCGGGGTATCGCGTGCCCGGCATGCAGTCGGTCGGCGCAAGCGGAGAAGGTCCCCCGCCCGACGAGCTGTTCAAGGCGTTCCCTGTCGCGCTCACCTTCGGCATCGGGGAGGCGTTCTAGTGGCCAGCGCAAATTTGATGGCCAAGCTCAAGAAGCCGAAGCCGGGTCGCTTGCGCCGGTATGCGAAGCGCGCAGCAATCGGCGTCGCTGGCTTGCTCGGGTTCGTCGTGCTGGCGGTCGTGGGGGTATTGTTCTCGTTGCGTTTCGCTGCGGTGCGCGGCTACGTCGTGACGCGGGTCAATGGCGCGCTCGGCGACGCGTTCAAAGGCCGCATCGTGGTGCACCACGTGGGCAGCCTTGGCTTGGGAGGGGTCGGCGCGGCAGACGCAGAGATCTTCGATCCGGCGGGCCACCGCGTGGTCGACGTGCACGGTTTGAGCGCGCAGCTCAGCGTACCGACCATCGTCTGGGCCGCGCTCACCAACAAATCGCAACCATTGACGGTTCGGCTCGTGTCCGTGACCGTGCAGCACGCGGAGGTCACGCTGATCGACGACGGCACGGGCTCCCCCACCCTGGCCGACACCTTCATGCCCAAGACGCCGAGCCCGCCGAGCTCGGGCCCAGGCACGATCGTGGTCATCGAGCGAATCGACGTGAACCATCTGTGGGCACACGGCGCGCTCGGCGGCAGCCCGCCATTGGACGTCGAGCTCAAGAAAGCGCTCCTCAGCCTGCGCACCGATGACGTGGCAACGGCGATCGAGGTCAAGCACACGGCACTGATCGCGCGCGGTCTGCCGGCAGGCGCGGACCCAGTGGGTGATCTGCAAGCGTCATTGAACATCCCCGCTGCGGTAGACAAGCCGCTCGGCGCTCGCGCCCACTACGCTGGCACCGCAGCCGCCGTGCCACTCGTGCTCGACGCGAGCTACGCGGATTCGAAGCTCAGCGCCAAGCTCGAAGCCAAGAACGTTCCGCCCGACGCGATCGCCAAGCAAGTGCCCGGGCTCGAATTGCGCTCCCCTGCCTCGCTTTCGGCATCCGCCGAGGGCAAGTTGCCCGAGCTCCATGGCTCGTTCTTGCTCGGCGTTGCAGCAGGCAATGTGGATGGGGATTTCGACCTGTCGCTCAAGGACGACACGACGCTGAAGGCGAACGTCCGCACTCACGATCTGAACCTATCCGAGCTGAGCCGGAGCGCTCCCGTTTCGAGCCTCGACTTGACCTTGCATGCCGGCGCGCTGCTCCCAAAAACGGGCCCCATCACCGGCAACTTCGCGGTCACCAGCCAGCCTTCGGTGATCCTGGCCGAACAGCTGCCTGGCCTGTCCGTGAACGGCACCTTCGAAAGCAACTCGAAGACGCAGCAGAATCGGGTCGAGGCACACGCCGAGATCGCAGAGCCGGGTGCTCAGACCGGGATCGACGCCACCGTGTTGCAGGGCAAGACCACCGCCATCGAGTTCAAGAGCAACACGCAGCTCTCGAATCCGCCGCGCCTGAACAAGCTGGCCGCTTTGAAGAGCGTGCAGGGTGAGCTCACGACCCAAGGCAGCTACCAGGTCGAATCCCAAGCCCTGAGTGCTCGCGTGCGCGGCGATTTGCGAGAGGTCCGACAAGCCGACAACCGGGTTTCGAGGGTCAAGCTCGAGGGTACGGTCAGCGGCGCGCTTCCCCACCCCAACGCCGAAGTACACGTGAGCCTAGGGGACGCCCTGCTGGGCGGGCAGCAAATCAACCAGGCCGACCTCGCGGCCCGCGGTTCACTATCGCACCTGGCAATCAGCGGTGAGGTCGTGACCAAGGCACCGGAGCGTCACGTGCAAGTGAGCGCGTTCGTGTCCAACGACCACGGCATCGTCATCGATCACCCGAGCGTGAACCTGCGACAGGGCAAGACCAATCTGAACCTTTCGGCGGACAGCCTGAGCATGGTCGGAGGCCGCACCAGCCTGCGCGGCCTGCATCTGGACGGGGCCGGCAAGGCCGATGTCTCGCTCGAGTACGGCTCGGCGCTGGAGAGCGTCCACGCCCAAACGTACGAGCTCGATCTGGCGTCGCTGTGGCGCTTGTTCGATCCCAACGCGCCGTTGAAGACCGGCACCGCGACGGTCAGCGCCAGCTACGAGCGACGCGCCGGGGACCAGCACGTGCGGTTGGCCGCCAGCAGCCGCGATCTGACGTTCGGCAAAGTGAAAGACGGCTCGTTCGCCGCTGATTTGCAGCTAGACCAAGGCCGGCTGGACGGCACGGCCAACGCCGATTTGAAGCAGCTCGGACAGGTCAATTTCGAGTTTCAAGAGCTGCGCGGGATCGATGTCGGCAATCCTAACCCTGCCCAAATCACCGGCAAGCTGGCCGCCGATGGGCAGATCAAGCTCAAAGACGTTTTGGATCTGATTCCAAAAGACGTGAAGCTGCCCATTGCGCGGGCCCTGGGCGTCATCAAATACGATCTCGCGATCGAACGCACCCAAGCCGGTCTGGGGTTGCCCGCGGTTCACGTGCACGTCAGCACCGACAAGCTTCAGCTCGCCGGCACGCGCGAAACGAAGTCCGTCATCGAGACGCGCGAGGAAGCCATCGCGACCGCCCCGATGAGCATCAAAGGCTACGACGTCGACGTCGACCTGACGCACGCCGAGACGGGCGAGACAGAGCTCGCGGCGAGCGTTACCGACGATCACGGCAAGCTGGTCTCCGTGAGCGTCTCCGGAAAATCCAACGCTTCGCTTTCCAACGTTGCAAGCCAGCTCGCCAACCACTGGCGGGAGATGCCGCTCAGCGTCCGGGTGGCCGTGCCCGAGCGCAAGCTACAGCAATTGCCGATGGAGATCCGCCCCTCGGGGCTCAATGGCTTGCTCTCCGCAGAGCTCGGTTACGACGGGACGCTAGACGCACCCCAGGTCAAGCTTGCCGGTCGCATCACGCGCTTCCGGCAGATGGACGTACGCAAACAGACCGTGGACGTGGCCTTTCAAGCAAACTACGCGGACGGACGGGGCAAAGTGACGGGCAACGTCAAATCGAAAGACCGTGACGTTGCTACGGCTGACATCGACTTCGAAACCGCGATCCGCGACTGGCTGAATCAGAGCGACGGCGAGACTCCGCACGTGGCCGGCAGCGCTCACCTCGCATTCGACCAATTCCCGGTCGCCTTGTTACCTCCCGCCAAGGAACAGCAGCTGAGCGGCAGCCTGAGCGGCAAGCTCGCGCTGGAGAACTTCGGGAAAGATGCGGCCGTGGACGTCAACTTGGACATGCAGTCCTTGAAGATCGCGAACAACGATTTGGGTCGCATTCACACCGAAATGAGCGCGCGCGGCGGCAAGGCCGACGCCAACTTCGAGGTCATCGCCAAGGAGGGCACGACCACTGCCGAAGCGCACTCGGGGTTAGACTGGGGGGCGCGTCTGGTGCCGGAGGTCCGCATGCCGGCGGACGCCAGCTTGCATGCGCGCCAGTTGCGCCTGGCAGCATTCAGCCCGTTCATGACCTCGGTGTTCGGTGAGCTGGACGGTCGCTTGAACGGCGACTTGAACGCGCACTTCCACGGCGGCGCTCCCGAGCTCGACGGGCACGTCGATCTCGAGGACGGCGCTGCGCAAGTCGCGGCCATCGGTCAGCGCTTCGACCAGGTGAGCGCGCGGCTGTCGCTCGAGGCCGGCAAGGCAAAGCTCGAAGAGATGAGCGCGCGCGCCACCGCAGGAAAGCTGCGAGTCACGGGTGAAGCGCGCTTCACCGGTCTCGAGCTCACTGGGGCCGACGCCAAGGTGCGTATCGCCAAGAACGAGCGGCTCTCGCTCGGGATTTCCGGGCAGGAGCTCGATCAAACCTGGGGCAACATCGACATCGCGGTGCGGCCTGGGCCGACGAAAGGCTCGCAATCCCTGGCGGTGAACATGGGCGAGTTCCACGTTCACATGCCCGACACGGGCAGTCAGAGCTTGCAAGATCTCGAGCCGGCCAAGGGCGTCCGTGTCGGGATGCATCAACGCGATGGCGGGTTCGTCACGCTGCCCTTGCAGCCCTTGAAAGAAACCGACCCCAGTAAGAACGACAATCCGATGGTCGTCGAGCTGAACCTGGGCAACCAGATCTGGGTCGGCCAAGGGGACACCACGCAAATTCAACTCGGTGGCAAATTGAGGATGGTGCTCGGCGATCCCATGACGATGACCGGCCAGATTCAGGTCGTGGGCGGTAAATTGGATGTCTCGGGCAAACAGTTCCATATCGAGAGCGGCATCGTCACGTTCTCGGGTGAGCCAGCGAACCCCACGATCGTCGCCAGCGCGAGCTGGGACGCCGCAGACGACGAGCATCACCGGGTGTACGCGGAAGCCAGCGGCACGGCGGCAGATTTGAAGGTGAATCTGCGCTCCGAGCCCCCGCTCACCAAGGATCAAGTGCTCACCCTCATCGTCACCGGCTCGTCCGACGGTTCGCTCGCTGGCGGCGGGAGCGGCGGCGGCACGGCAGCCACGGCGGTCGGCGCGGTGGGCGGCGCGGCAACACAGGGCTTGAACAAAGCGCTCTCGAATATCTCCGACCTCGACGTGAGCACGCGTATCGACACCAGCACCGGCAGCGCGCGGCCCGAAATCGTGATTCAGCTGTCGGCCAAAGTGTCGGCGCAAATCACGCGCGCGCTCGGCGAGCCCGCGCCGGGCACGCCGCCAGACCTCACGTTCCTGACCTTGAACTTCCGACTGAAGCGCAACTGGTCGCTGTCCGCGTTGGTCGGAGATCGCGGCGAATCTGGCCTCGATCTCGTGTGGCGGAAGCGCTACTAACGCGCCCGTTCACGGCGTAGTCACACCCAGCTGTCCCACTGAGGCAGCTTGCGTCAATCGCCAGCGCTGCCCTCCCGCGAAATGGCAGCTTATTCGCGCGCAAGGAGTGGCACGTCGGATGCAATGCGCAAGGCACACTGCACCTCGGTGCAATCAACCCTGAATTTCAGGAAGGATGCTTCACATGGACCGCAATATCACCAAAGCGCTGTGGACCCTCGGCTCGCTCATTGGCGCTCGCCAAGTCGCCAGGATCGTCAGCAACGTGGGCAGCTACGAGCTGAACGACCTGCTGGGCGTGGTTGGCCTCGAGCGTCGTCCGAGCGCGTTCTCGCGCGCCTTGCCCGCCATCGGCTTGGTCGCCGTCAGCGCCGCAGTGGGCGCCGGTGCCGCGCTCCTGCTCGCTCCCAGCTCCGGCGACGAGCTTCGCGCTCGCCTGTCTGACGGGCTCGACGGCGTGAAAAACCGGCTCGACGATGCGAAGACCCGCGTCAACGACAAGATCAACGACAAGATCGGTCAATTCGAGACGCATCACTCAGCCAACTCGACTTCGTGATCGGTTTCGTGCTGTACGCCCGACCCCGCGCCGGCTCCTGACTTCAGGCGCCCCGCGGGTTTTGGCGTTCCTGCACTTCGGGGGCAGTGGGGAGCGTCGCCAGAGGGAGCTCTTGCTGCTCGTTGGCCCACGGATTGCGCATCAGCTCTGCGTTCAGCTCGGCGCCATAGACGACGATCGTGGCAGACAGGTATAGCCAAAACTCGAGCACGATTACTCCGGTGAGCGCGCCGTAGGTGGCGCTGAAGCTCGTGAAGTACTCGACGTAGGCAGAGTAGACCGCGCACAAGCCGACCCACAGCACTCCCGCGAACGTTGCCCCAGGTAAAACCTGACGCACCGTAAGCAGCGGGTTCTTCTGCGCGGCGTAGCGGTACAAGAGCCCGAACGTGACCCAGGCAATGAATGCGAGGGCGGGCCAGCGCAGCACCACGAGCGTGCTCTCCACGTGAAACAGCGTCAAAATTTTCGGCAAAAGCGCGACCATCGGGATCAAGACGAACAGCCCGACCATGGCCGATAGCGTGAACAGCACCGCGACACCCCGGCGCTTCAAGAAGCCATGGCGCTCGGGGATGTCATAAGCCACGTTGATCGAGCGCACGAGCACGCTCATCGCGGAGGATGAGCTCCAGAGCACGGCGATCAGGCCGAAAAGCATGCCGAAGCTCAACTGGCGCGAGTCACGTTCGATGAACTTGGACAGCTCGCCGAACACGACGTCACGCGCCGTGCCTGGAAGCGAACGGGCGATCCCATAGATGGCGTTGCGAAGCGCGATGGGGTCTGCCACGAGCCCGTACAGCGAGACCATGGCGATCAGCGCGGGGAATAGCCCGAGCAGGCCGTAGAAGGCCAAGCCAGCGGCGACGATGTCGGCGTCGTCCTTGTCGGCTTCGTCGGAGACTCGCTTGGCGAGCGACCAACAGCGTTTGAAGAGGGGCTTTTGCACGGCTCTAAATCGTGCACGAAGCGTGCCTCGGCGCGACGCGATGCCACACCGGTACACGCCCGTGTGCCAAGCGGCCCCTCGTGACCCGGCCACGTCAGGGCGTTTCCGGTGATCTGGCGCAGATGCAGCGTTTGGCACGCGCGCTGCAATGCGGGCCCCCATGCTCAAATCACTACCCCTTGCCTTCATGCTCTTGTCCTTGTCTGGCGTGGCTTGCAGCGCCGCCGATCCGATCACCAACAAGTTCGACTGCAAAGACGTCTGTCAGCGCTACGCCGATTGCGTCAACAACGGCTACGACGTGAGCGCGTGTGACGACCGCTGCCAGAGCGACGCCAGCAATAGCGACGCCAAACAGCAGAAGCTCGACGATTGCCACGACTGCATCGGCTCCAATGACTCGTGCGTGAAGGACATCGCCGAATGTTCTTCGTCGTGCGGCACCTTCATCGCACCTTGAGTACCCCGTAACCCGTCCAAACCAGTCACCCGCGCCTTGCAACTGCCGGCGAGAAGCACATGAAAATCTTCACCTGCTCTGCTTGTAAGCACCTTGCTTTCTTCGAGAACTCGCAATGCACGCGCTGCGGCCACATGCTGGCGTTCTTGAGCGACGTCAGGGTACTGAGCGCGATGGAGCTCTCGGCCGACAACGCCCCAGGAAATCCATTACCGATTTACGTCGCGCTCGATCCGGCAGCCGAATCCGTGCGTTACCGCTTGTGCAACAATTACATGACGCATGGCGTGTGCAACTGGGCGATCCCCGAGCACGATCCGAATCAATTCTGCCGCGCCTGCCAACTCAACGAGGTGATCCCGGATCTATCGAATCCCGACGCGCGTGACTCCTGGCAGCGGATGGAGATCGCCAAGCGCCGCTTGGTGTTTACCTTGCTCGAGCTCGGCCTGCCGCTCGAAACCAAGCAACAGAACCCGGAAGGGGGCTTGGCCTTCGCGTTCAAGAGCGATGACTTCGAAGGCGCAGAGAAGGTGCTCACCGGCCATTGCGATGGCCTCGTGACCATCAACTTGAAAGAGGCGGACGCGCCGTCACGCGAAAAGACGCGCGTGACCTTGGGGGAGCGCTATCGCACGTTACTCGGTCACTTCCGGCACGAATCCGGGCACTATTACTGGGACCGCCTGATCAAAGACGGGCCGCAACTCGAGGCCTATCGGGCGCTCTTCGGCAATGAACAGGAAGATTACGCCGAGGCCGTCAAACGCCATTACGCGGCGCCCCGCCAAGATTGGACTGACGATTTCGTGAGCTCGTACGCCACGATGCACCCTTGGGAAGATTGGGCGGAAACCTGGGCGCACTACCTGCATATTTTGGACACGCTGGAGACGGCACAGAGCTTCGGCCTGGCCCTGAAACCAGAGGCCGTGGGCGGCGCCAGCTCCGAATTGGTGAGCGCTCGCCGTGTGCACCTGGAGAACTTCGAAGCGCTGATCGCGGCTTGGGTGCCGTTGACGGTCGCGGTGAACAGCCTGAACCGCTCGATGGGCCTACCCGACCTGTATCCGTTCGTGCTCGGGGACCGAGTAATCAAGAAGCTGTCGTTCGTGCACGAAGTGGTGGAAGCCGCTCGCACCGGTCAGCCAGCCACCCCCCAGCGCACGGATGACCGTGAACCAGGGGAGGCCATGAAAGACGCGGCACAGCTGGACGACGCCCAAATGGACGAAGATCAGATGGGCGACGTCCCGGTCAACGCCGCATGAAGTGACAGGTGTAACCGCCGGGGTGCTTCGCCAGGTACTTCTGGTGGTAGTCCTCGGCGGGCGTAAACTCCGTCGCATCGACGATTTCCGTCACGATTGGGCTCTTCCAGCGACCGCTGGCTTGCGCTCGTGCTTTGGCTTGCTCGGCGACCTCGCGCTGCTGTGCCGAGGTGACGAAGATGGCGGAGCGATACTGCGAGCCGCGGTCATTGCCTTGCTGGTTCTTGGTCGTGGGGTCATGCATCTTGAAAAACCAGTTGTCCAAGATTTCTTGGAACGAGACGCGCTTGGGATCGAACACGATGCGGATGGCCTCCGCGTGGCCGGTACGGCCAGTCTTGACCTGCTCGTAGGTGGGCTTGGCGGAGCTGCCGCCCGTATAGCCGACCGTGCTCTCGATGACGCCGGGGACCTGCGACAGGATCTCTTCCATGCCCCAGAAGCAGCCGCCGGCGAGCACGGCTTCTTCGACCGTGGCTTCACAGCCTGGCGCTTCACCCGGCGCAGGGATGGCGCAGGCGTTGTCGTGGTCCACGAGTGGCTCTTGGGCGGTCGCTTTCGCATCACCGAACAGCGCGCGGTATTCGCCGTAGCCCTGGGCTTCGAGCTCGGCCACGGGGATGAAACGCAGCGACGCGGAGTTGATGCAGTAGCGGAGGCGCGTGGGGCGCGGGCCATCGTCGAACACGTGACCCAAGTGCGAATCGGCGTGCTTGGAGCGAACTTCGACGCGCTTCATGCCGTGGCTGATATCAGTGCGGTCGACCACGTTCTCGGCCTCGACCGGTTTCGTGAAGCTGGGCCAGCCAGTGCCTGAGTCGAACTTGTCGACGGAGCTGAACAGCGGTTCCCCGCTCACGATGTCCACGTACAAACCGGCTTCGTGGTTGTTCCAGAACCGATTGCGGAACGGCGGTTCCGTGGCGTCGTGCTGCGTCACTTCGAACTCGAGCGCGCCCAGGCGAGAGCGGAGCTCATCAGCGGAGGGCTTTGAGTAAGTGCGTTGAGCCATGTTTCGATTCCTTTCTCGGAAGATCGGGCGGTTGCCTCGACGGAGAATAGTACGTCTGAGCAGTGGTTGCAGTTACACCATGCGGAGGAGGCCGGACGCCACGCCGGTCGTGCAGTTACTTGCCCCCTTTGGCAAGAGACGAGCGCAACATCGCGACTTTCCGTTTGCGCCGCAACTGAACGGAATATTCGGCCTGCCGGTGCGCGCAAAAATGTCCGAGCGCGTCACTTGGAATGCTTGGCAACCGGGCGCGACTCGCATAGTCCATCTGGGTGCTATCCGAATCGCACCCAGAAGCGTGGCGCTGCGCGCACGGAGCGCGCTGGCGTCTGCTCGAGAGCTACGCCCTCGCACGCCAGGAGGGCTTGGCTAGCCCCGTAGGCCTCGTGGCGGATGTGCGGTACCCGCGCGCGCTGCAGGTGCTGCGCCAGTTGTTGCTTTCGCCCGGCAATGCTCCCACACCCAAGGGCGATCCCTTGCATGTCGGCTGTGTCGAACGCGGCGCCCTGTGCTCCGCACTGATGCCCATCGCCCCGCAGCTGGTGGAGTTCCTGTTTTCCCGAGCCGACGAGCCCGGCGGCTGGACCGCGCTCATTCTGCTGGATGAAGAGGTCGTGCTCAGCGCAACCTGGCAGGAGCTGATCTCGGGCAACCGTCCGAGCGCCAGCGTGGGCAAGCGGAGCGAGCGGCGCCGCTAGCGCGGGCCCTCAGTGCGCTCGGTGCGGGTGACCACTCGGGCTCGAGTGGCGGTCGGCCGATTCCGCACGGAAGGCCGCTTTCAAGTAAACCTCCGCGATTGCCGATTCGTCCAACAGACCGAGCACACGCCCGTCGTGGTCCAGCACGGGCAGCTCCCGCAGCGCGCTGCCGACCATGCGCTCGGTGGCGGTGCGTAAGTCATCCGAGGCGAGCACGGCGACCACGGGCTGCATGAGATCGATCGCCAAGGTCCAGTGCCGATCGGCAAACTCGAGCGAGAGCACGCGCAGTTGGTTGGCGCTGATCAAGCCCGCCACGCGGTCGGCGTCGTCCAGCACGGGGAACACCTCTTGCTCCGGGTTGTCTCCCACGCAGCGCAGTACGTCCCCGGACGGCGTTTGCTTGCGAAAGCAGGCGGGCTGCGACGGGCGCATCAGCTCACTGACCTGCATTCCGCGAAGAAGATCCAAGAGCAATGCGTCGCGGTGGATCGGTGAGTCTCGTTGCGTCGGCACTTGCGAGGTGTACAGCGCGCGCCGCCGCAGCGCGACGAACGCGATGCCCTGCGTAAGCATCAACGGCACGAGTAAATCGTAATTGCCGGCCAGCTCGCACACCAGGACGAGCGCGCTCAGCGGCGTGTGCGCGATGCCGCCATAGAACGTGCCCATTCCGACCAGCGCAAAAGCGCCGTACGACAAGCGCGGATCGTGGAACAAGAGCTGAGCAGCGCGGCCGAAGGCACCGCCCAGCAAGCCACCAATAGCGAGCGAAGGCGCAAAGTCCCCGGCGCTCCCGCCCGAGCCGATCGTGATTGACGACGCGATCAGCTTGGCGAAGCCGAGCGCGACGAGCCAAGCCACCGCAGACCAGCCATCGGGCAGCCAAGGCGAGCCTGAAATCGCCATCTGCACCGCGCCGTAACCACCGCCCAGCAAACCCAGGCCCTGACCCGGCGCGCCGAGGTGCGTCCCTACGAGCACGATGACCGGCGTGCAACACACGCCGAGCAGCAAGCCGCCAAGCGCCGGCTGAGCCCAGGGCGGCACCGGCAGCGAGCGAAAGAAGCGGCCCAGCCCCTGATACACCTTCAAAAACGCGACCGAGACAGCGGACAGGATCAACGCAAGCAGCAGGAACAGCGGCAAGTGGGCGGGCACGAACGGAAAGCGCGGCACGCGCGCGAACAGCGTACTCTCGCCGAAGATCGAGATGATGACAGAATAGGAGACGACGCTCGCCAGGACCGCGGGGATCAGCGCATCTGACTCGAAGCCATCGCGGTACAGGATCTCGACGGCCAGCAGCGCCGCACCGAGCGGCGTGCGGAACACGGCCGAGATACCGGCAGCCACCCCCGCGACGAGCAAGATGCGCCGCTCCCGCGCGCTCACCTTGAGCACGCGCGCCACGAGCGCACCGAGCGCACCGCCGATCTGCATCGTCGGCCCTTCCCGACCGCCCGCGCCCCCTGTGCCCAGCGTGAACATCGAGGCCAGGGCCTTGAGCCAGATCACGCGCCGCCGAATGAACCCGTTCTCGTGGTGGAAGGCGTCGATCATGGCGTCACCGCCGCCGCCGCGGATCTCCGGAGCGAGCCGGGTCAACAAGCCGCAGGCGAGCCCGCCCAAGCCGGGCACCACGACCAAGAGCCAGGGCCGGAACGTGTGAAACCCACCGCCCGCCGCGAAGGTCTCGCCGTCAGCGCGCAATGGAATGTAGCCGGCCAGCTCTTCGAGCACGGCGCGCGTGAAATACTCGAGGCCAGCGAAGAACGCAGCCCCGGCCAGGCCGGCCGCCACACCGACCGCGGCCGCATGCAGCAAGGTCCGACCGACGATGCGCAGATCGAGCGGCGCACTGTCCGCGAGCATCGAGAGTGACGGACGGCGCCAGGCCGCGAGCGCCCGAAAGCGGCGCCTCAACGACTGCGCGAAGTGCACGGTCATGCGTTTTCAGTGAAGTACTCCCTGCGGCCGAAGCGCGCAAGCTGCACTTAGCCATGGACGCGAGCCGCGAGCGGGCGCAAAAATGGCACTCAGTGAGCGAGCCCCCCGCCTCCATTGCGCCCTCCTCATTGAGCGGAAGGTACATCGACTCGGACGTGCAGCAGGGGGTTCGCTACGTGCTCGAGCACCAAGTCGGCGAGGGCGGCATGGGCGCCGCGTACCTCGCGCGTCGCGAGGCACCCGAAGGCGCTTCGCCCGTGGTCGTGAAGGTCGTGCGGCGCGCCTTCGGTACCACGGACATTTCCCCCGAGCTCGTGGCCCAGAAGGAAGCCATCGCGCTCGGACGGCTCAACGAGCGAGTGCCGCCCAGCCCGTTCGTCGTGCGTTTCGTGGATACCGGCAGCACCACCTACTTCGGGCTGCCCCCGACGCCTTGGATTGCCATCGAGTACGTGCACGGCGGTGTCGAAGGCACGACGCTCGAAGACCGGGTGACGTACTCGATCCACAAAACGGGTTACGCATTCGACCCGGTTCGGGCAACGCACGCGCTCCGCTGCTTGGCGAGCGGCATCTCCGACATCCACGGCGTAGGCGTCATCCATCGCGACCTTACGCCAGGCAACGTGCTGTGCTGCGGGTTCGGCGAAACCGAGATGTTCAAGATCTCGGACTTCGGTTTGGCGCGCCCGGCGGGCCTGGGGCGGACATTCGCGGGCGTCGGCTTCGGAACGGTCGGCTATGCGGCGCCCGAGCAAGCGCTCGATGCGGGCGTGGGCATCGAAACCGACGTCTTTGCGTTGGCGTGCATCGCTTACTACGTGCTCACGGGTAGCCACTACTTCGACGCCAACACGCCGTACGAGGCGTACGAGCAAATGCGCTCGAAGACGCGCAAGAGTGTGCTCGACAGCAAAGTGCTGAGCCCCGAGATCCGTGAGCGGCCGGAGGCGTGCCGCGCGATCGACGCAGCGCTCGCTTGGGGCACCGCGCTTTCGGTCGAACATCGCCCGCAAAGTGCCGACGCTTTGGCCGCCGCGATCATCCCCTGGCTCGGCGATCGCCCGGCGCCCCCGACCTCGAGCCGTCGCTTGTTACGCACGATTCAGAGCCTGTCTCCGCCGTCGGACCTGGCGGGCTGGCGTTGGATCGTCAAGCACCGCCCGCACGACGAGCTGGTGATTCAAAGCGCCGCTTGGGATACGGACGGCCGTTGTTTCGCGCTCACCCCGCGCGGTCCGCTGTTTTGGAATGGTGATTCGTGGCTGGGGGCCAAGAACATCTTGGCCCGCATTCCGCGAGGGATGACCTTCGCACGGCGCCACGAAGCCGGCGGCTTTCTGATTGGCGGCTCCAACGGCACGTTGGCCGTGTTCGGCTCGGACGGAGTCCGTGAGCTCGCGAGCACGCCGGATCGCGGCATCGAGCTGCTCGACGCGAGCGGCGTGTTCGATGACTTACTGGTCGCGGTCGGGCGGCGCCCGGGTCTGCCGCCTGCGCTGCTCGCGATGTCGGGGCGCCGTTGGCTCAAACCGCTGCCGCTGGATGGCGTTCAAAACGTGGCTTCGGTGCTTCGCTTCGATGACACGCGCTGGCTCGTGTGTGGCCGCTTGGTACAGGGTGGCGCGTTCGCCGCAGTCTACTCGCCGCTGGACTGGGAGCTGCGCTTCCTGCAGACGCCCGCGACGCGTGCCTTCGTCAACGGCTCGAGCAGCGTCGAGCGCAGCCTAAGCTTGATCGTGGGCAGCGACGGCACGGCCCTGCGCACCGAGGGCGAAATCACGACGGTGTCCGTGGTGCCGGGCGCGCCCGATCTGTCCGCGAGCGCGCTGGATGTGCTGGATCGCGAGTGGGTAGCGAGCCTCGGCGTGCTCTGGACGCGCGATCCGCGTCTTGCCGAAGCTTGGCGCCCGGCTTGGTCCGACCCCACCTGGGACGCGCCGTTCGTGAGCATGATTGCCGACTCGGGTCGGCTGATGGCGATGACCGCGAGCGCCGGTATCGTCGAAGGCCGGCTGGGTAGCGAACGGCGCTGAGTTGCTCCGCTGCGCGCGGTATCGATCTTGCAAAACTCGAGCGTAAATCGCGCTCGACTGAGCGCACACGATTGGAGTGCGACAGTGAGACATTTTGAGTCAAAGAATTCTTTGGGCCTAGCGTTGCTGGCAGCGTTTGCGTACGGCGCAATCGCCTGCAGCTCGGATACCGATCATGGTCCGCCGGTCGGCGCGCCCAATGTGCCGGTGGTGGTCGTGGAGGGTGGCGGCTCGGGCGGCGACGTCAATACCGGACAGGGTGCAGCGAACAACGCCGGCAATGCCAATGACGCCCCGGGCGTTGGCGGTGGCTTCGATGGCGTCGGCGCATCAGGTGGCGCGCCGTTCACCGATCCCAGCGCGGGCAGCGCCAACTTCGGCACGCCGGGCACGGCAGGAGGCTCGAACCTACCGCCATTCGGCGCGAGCGGCGGCCCCTCGGGCGTCGGCGGCTCGTTCTGAGCGCTTGCCGAGTCGAGGCAAACCGCGCGCCACGTGTAACTTCGCTACACGGGGGGAGCGCGGGGGTGTGGTAACGGAAAGGTGATTTCGTGCACGTAAAACCGGGCAATCCTTATCCTCTGGGCGCTACTTGGGATGGGCAAGGTGTCAACTTCTCGATTTTTTCCGAGCACGCGAGCGAGGTCGAGCTGTGCTTGGTTACACCCGAGGGTGAAGAGTCGCGCGTTCCGCTCAAACGCCGAACCGGCTTCGTCTGGCACGGTTACCTGGACGGAATTGCGCCCGGTCAGCGGTATGCGTACCGCGTGCACGGGCCCTACGAGCCCGAGCGCGGTCTGCGCTTCAATCACCACGTGCGCTTGCTCGATCCGTACGCCAAAGCGCTATCGGGACTGCACGACTGGAGTGCCGGATCCTTTGGCTACGACGCCGATCGAGCCAACGAGGACCTCACGGTCAGCGAACGAGACGCGACTGGCGCGCCGCTCTCCCTGGTCGTCGATCCAAAGTTCGATTGGGGGAACGATCGGAACCCGAACCTGCCGTTTCACGACCTCGTGGTGTACGAAGCGCACGTGCGCGGCCTCACCATCCAACATCCGGAGGTGCCGGAAGCGCTGCGCGGGACCTACCTCGGCATGTGCCAACCGGTGATCATTGCCTACTTGAAAGAGCTAGGCGTGACGGCGGTCGAGCTGATGCCGATCCATGCGTTCGTGGATGACCAGTTTCTGCTCGACAAGGGCCTGAAGAATTATTGGGGCTACAACACCATCGGTTTCTTCGCGCCCGACCCCCGCTTTCGTGCTGGCAACGAGCTCGGCAGTGAGGTGACGCAGCTCAAAGAGCTCGTCAAGGCGATGCACGCGGCTGGCATCGAGGTGATCCTGGACGTGGTCTACAACCACACCGCAGAGGGCAATCACATGGGTCCGACGATGTCGTTCCGAGGCATCGACAACCCGAGCTACTACCGGCTGGTCGAGGACGAGCCACGCTTTTACATGGATTACACGGGCACGGGGAACACGCTGAACGTGCGTCACCCGCAAACCCTGCAATTGATGATGGACTCGCTGCGCTATTGGGTGCTCGACATGCACGTCGACGGCTTTCGCTTCGACTTGGCCGCCGCGCTCGCGCGATCCCTACACGAGGTCGACCAACTCTCGAGCTTCTTCATGCTCATCCATCAAGACCCTACGCTCAGCCAAATCAAAATGATTGCCGAGCCTTGGGACGTTGGCCCGGGCGGTTATCAGGTGGGCAACTTCCCGACGCGCTGGGCCGAGTGGAACGGGCGCTACCGCGACGCGATGCGCGCCTTTTGGCGAGGCGACGGCGGGTCTGCTTCCGAGCTTGCGTATCGCCTCACCGGCAGCAGTGACATCTACGAAAACGACGGTCGAAATCCGTACATGAGCATCAACTTCGTGACCTGCCACGACGGCTTCACGCTCGCGGATTTGGTGTCTTACGAGAACAAGCACAACGAGGCGAACGGCGAAGACAACCGCGACGGCAACGACCACAACCTGTCGTTCAACTGCGGGGTCGAGGGCCCGACCGATGACGGAAAAGTCCGCGCGCTGCGGGCCAAACAGCAGCGCAATCTGCTGGCCACGCTGCTCTTGTCCCAGGGCACACCGATGATCTCGCATGGAGATGAGCGCGGGCGCACGCAAAACGGCAACAACAACGGCTACTGTCAGGACAACGCGCTCACCTGGCTCGATTGGCAACTGGACGACGAACGTCGCAGCTTGCTGGCGTTCACCAAGAAGGTGACTGGGCTCAGGCACGCTCACCCATCGCTCAGGCGGGCCACCTTCTTCAAGGGGCGCCCGCTGCGCGGCTCCGACGTGAAGGACATCGTGTGGTTTCGGCACGACGGGGCGGACATGTCGGACGAGGACTGGAGCAATGCGGAGACGCGATCGCTGGGCGTGTTCTACGCCGGGGCCGGCATCGACGAGCCCGATGCCAACGGCAACCCGATCGTGGACGACGATCTCTTGCTCTTGTTCAACTCGCACAGCGAGCCGATCGACTTCTTGCTCCCGTTCGAGAAAGACGATCGCCCCTGGCAGCTCTTGCTCGATACGGCGCAAGACGACGCGACCGAGCAACGGCCGGGCGGGGCGAAGACCACGCTCGGGCCTTCGGCGCTCAAGCTCTTTTTGCGCGGGCGGCGCACATGAAGCTCGCCGACGGCGTTTCCCTCGGGGCGCGGCCCGAAGCTTCTGGCGTCCGCTTCTTGGCCTGGTCCGACACGGCCCGTGCCATCTCGCTCGTGCTTTACGAAACTCCGGGGCAAATCGCGCGTGAGCTGCCCTTGGTTGCCGCGCCGGAAGCGCACTTCTTCGGCGCCTTCGTGGCCGGCCTGGGGCCGGGCGCGCTGTATGATTTCCGGGTCGACGGGCACATAGCAGTCGATCCGTTTGCGCGCGCGTTGCCCTGCGGAGTCCACGGACCCGGGCAAGTGACGGCGCCGCTGGGTGCTCGGCGCTTCCCGAAGCGGCGCATCGTGCTGGACGAAAACGAGGTGTTCTACGAGCTGCACGTGGGTACCTTCACGCACGAGGGCCGCTTCGAGAGTGCCGCCGAGCGCCTGCCTGAGCTGCGTGCTTTGGGCGTGACCGTGGTCGAGCTGATGCCGGTCGCTGCGTTCGCTGGCGCGCGCGGTTGGGGCTACGATGGTGTCGGGCTATTCGCGCCGTTCGCGAGCTACGGTACCCCCGAAGAGCTGAGCCAATTGGTCGACGCCATACACGCGTGCGGCATGAGTGCCGTGCTCGACGTCGTGTACAACCACGTCGGCCCGGACGGCAACGTACTACCGGTGTATTCGGACTCGTACTTCGACAGCCAGCGCAAGAGCGCCTGGGGTAGCAAGCCCGACCTAGAAAAACCTGCGTTTCGTCGGCTCATTCTGAATAACGCCCGCTACTGGCTCGACACGTTCGGCTTCGACGGCTTGCGCCTGGATGCCACTCACGAGCTCGAGCCCGGGGGTGAGCCTCACATTTTGCGGGAGCTCGCCGACATCGCTCACGCCTGTGACCCGCCCGCCACGCTGATCGCGGAAGATAGCCGGAACGATCCCAGTACGTTGCTCTCGCTCGGGATCGACGGCCTATGGAGCGATGACTTTCATCACGTTTTACACGTGCTGCTGACGCACGAGAACGATGGCTACTATCAAGCCTTCCAGGGAGATTTGCGAGAGCTCGCTCGCGTGATCGAGCGTGGTCAGCTGTTCGAGGGTGAGCTGAACGAGCGCCTGCCCGCTCCGCGCGGACGGCCGACCACCGGCGTGCCCACGGGCCGCTTCCTGTTCGCGCTGCAGAACCATGACCAGGTCGGGAACCGCGCGCGGGGGGAGCGTTTGCACGACCTGAGCACGCTCCCTGCCTACCGAGCGGCTTCGCTGCTGCTCCTGTTCCTGCCCCAGACACCGCTCTTGTTCATGGGTCAGGAGTGGGCCGCGAGCACACCGTTCTTGTACTTCAGTGATCACGCGGGCAGCCTGGGTGAAGCCGTCAGTCGGGGGCGCATCGCTGAATTCGGCCATTTCTCCGCTTTCCGCGAGCCCAGCGCAGGAGCCGTCCCCGACCCGCAACTCGAGGCCACGTTTCTGCGCAGCAAAATCGATTGGAGCGAGCGTGAGACGTTCGAGCATGCGCGCACCTTGGAGCTGTACCGTGCGGCATTGGCGCTGCGCCGGCAAGATCCCGTGCTGAGCCAACCGAGCGAGAGTCGGGTCGGCATCGAGGGCACCGTGTTGTGGGCGATTCGGCGCGGCCCGTCCGGCGAGCGGCTACTGCTGTTCAATCCGGGCGGCGCGTGCAGACTCACCGAAGTCGCCGGCCACCGCGTCGATGAAGCACAGCTGCTGCTGACCACGCATCCGCCGCTAGGCGCCTCACCCTCATTCGAGATCGCGGCCTCGAGCGCATCGATATACGCGCTCGGCACCGCGAGGACGGAGACCCGATGAATGGCCCGCGGCTGCCGAGCGCGACTTACCGGCTTCAGCTGAGCGAGCGCTTCGGCTTCCACGACGCCGCGGCCGTCGTGGGCTACCTGAAGCGCCTCGGGATCTCCGATTTGTATGTCTCTCCCATCTTCAAAGCGGCCCCGGGCAGCACGCACGGCTACGACGTGCTCGACCACGACACGTTGAACCCCGAGTTAGGCGGCGCGGACGGCTTTCAGGCCTTGTGTGACGCGACGAAGGCCAACGATCTGGGCTTGATCGTCGATTTCGTTCCCAATCACATGGGGGTGGGCTGCGACGGCAATCGGTTTTGGGAGGACGTGCTCGAGCACGGTCAGGCGTCCGAGCGGGCCGACTATTTCGATATCGACTGGCAGCCACCCAAGCAGACCTTGACGGGCAAGCTGCTGCTCCCAATTCTCCCCGATCAGTACGGTGTCGTGCTCGAGAGCGGCTTTTTCTCACTGCACTTCGACGGCAATGCACTGCGCCTCCGCGCCGGAGAGCGCACGTTGCCACTGCGCCCCAAATCGCTCGCGCCGGTGTTGAGCCGCGTCGCCGATTTGCTCGAAGCGAGCGGGCACGCGGAGCCCGTCGAAGAGCTGCGCGCGCTGGGCAAGGAATTCGGCGCGCTCGACGAAGGCGACAGCGAGCGGCGCACCGTCGTCGATCACTACCGGCGCAACGCGCGTTCGTTGCAGCACCGCCTGCGCGAGCTCGTCGCCTTCTCCGGGCTCCAGCTGGCCTTGGAAAAGGCGCTCCAAGCGCTCATCGGCAGCCCCCTCCAACCGGAGAGCTTCGACTTTCTGGACGAGCTGCTGCGCGAGCAGCACTATCGAGTCAGCGCCTGGCAGTTGGCGCTGGAGGCCGTGAATTATCGGCGCTTCTTCGACGTCAGCGAGCTGGCCTGCGTGCGCATGGAGCTGCCGCGGGTGTTCGATGCCGTCCACCATTGCCTGTTGTCCTTGGTCGAACAAGGCAAAATCAGCGGCATTCGTTTGGATCATGTCGATGGTTTGAGCGATCCAATCGGCTACCTTCGCACTCTCTCCGAGCGGCTGAATCAGGCCCTGCCGGATTCCGATCCGAGCGAGCTTCCGCTGTACGTCGTGGTCGAGAAGATCCTGGCTCCGGGCGAGGCCCTTCGCCCAAGCTTCCGTGCCCACGGGACCACGGGCTATGAGTTCGCGCGCTTGGCGACCGGCGTGTTCATCGACCGCCGCGCGCAGCCCAGTCTGACCGCGACGTACCGCACCTTCACCGGCGACACCCTGAGCTTCGAGGACCACCTCGTGCAGGCCAAGCGCGACGTGCTGAGTGAGCTGCTCGCCAGTGATGCGACGCTACTCTCCCGCACTTTGGAGCGGCTTGCCGAACGCGATCGGCGTTTTCGCGACTTCAGCTGGGCCAGTTTGCACCACGCGCTGATCGAAGTGATGGCAAGCTTTGGAGCGTACCGGAGCTACCTGCAACCCGACGGCACTCGCAGCCCGGAAGACGAAGCCCTGATCAATCAGGCGGTGGCGAGCGCGATTGCGCGCAACCCGACGAGCGGGCGTGGGGCGTTTCAGTTCCTGCGCTCCCTCTTGCTCGGCACCCGTGACGTGCCGGGCGGGCGCGATTTCGCGCTGCGTTTCCAGCAGACCACCGGCCCGGTGACGGCCAAGGCCTTGGAGGACACCGCGTTCTATCGCTACCCGCGGGACTTGGCTGAAAACGAAGTCGGAAGTCGACCGGATGCGATGGGCGTCGAGCTAGCGGAGCTCCACGCCCAAAACGCGCTGCTGCAACGCGATCATCGCTGGTCGATGACGGCGACCTCCACACACGATACCAAACGCGGCGAGGACGCTCGCGCCCGACTCAGCATGCTCTCCGAGCTGCCCAACACGTGGCGCCAAACGGTGCGCGACCTGCACCAGTTGGGCACGCCCTTTCGCGGCTCGGCACAGGGCAAGGAGCTGCCCTCGCGCAGCGACGCATACTTGTACTACCAGGCCTTGATCGGCGCCGTGCCGTTTGGCGGCAACGCTGACTCGCTGCTCGCGCTCGTGCCGCGCTTGCAGGCCTACATGGTCAAAGCTTGCCGCGAGGCAAAGACGCGCAGCTCTTGGCTGCACCCTGATTCGGAATACGAGCTCGGGCTTCGAGCCTTCGTTGCCGGCACGCTCGGCGATCCGGAGTTTCGCGCGCGCCTCTTACGCTTTTGCCGGCGCATCGATCCCTATGCGGCCAGCAAGGCGCTCGGACAAGTTGCGCTCAAGCTGTGCTCTCCTGGGATCCCGGACACGTATCAAGGCGCGGAGGGTTGGCATCAGGTGCTGGTGGATCCCGACAACCGCCAGCCCGTCGACTTTGCGACGCTCGAGGCGCGGCTCGCCGCACTCGATGCACAGCGCTCGGATCGTGCGCAGCTCGTCCCCGAGCTGCGCGAACAGTACGCCGACGGTCGGCTGAAGCTGTTCTTGACGAGTGAGCTCTTGAGACTGAGGCGGGAGCGGCACGAGCTTTTCGAGGCTGGCTACGTCGCGCTCGAAGCTGGAGAAGACTGCATCGGCTTCGGGCGCGGCACGAGCGAATCGTGTGAGCTGTTGTGCTTCGTGACGCGCTTCCCATTCCGAGTCACTCGGGGCAGGAAGCCTTGGGCCACCGGCGCGGTTTGGGCAGACCGAACCGTGATTGGACCGGGCTTACGCGGCACGTATCGAGACGTGCTGACGGGCCAACGCGTCTCCGCGAGCGGCACGCTACACCTGGCCGAGCTCCTTGGGGAGCTGCCGTTTGCGGTACTCTTGCTCGAGCGTTGAGCGTTCAGGCCGACGCGTCAGCGATGCGCGCCAACCCCGCGAGCGGCACGGCCAGCCAGTGGGGCCGGTTATTGAGCTCGTAGTTGACCTCGTACAGGACCTTCTCCAGCTCGTAGAAGTCGAGCAAGAGGCGTGCTTGCGCGGGCGTCTTCGGACAATACCCCTCCCCCGCGATGCCCGCCAGGTAGGTGCGCGTGAAGCTCACGCACACCCAAGCCCTGAACGCTTCGGCAAAGTGGGCGAGCCGCGCGCGATCCTCCGGGCGAACCCGCTCGGAACGAAGGGCGCTCTCGGCGGCGTAGGCGAACGAGCGCAGCATGCCAGCCACGTCTCGCAGCGGACTACGCTTGTAGCGCCGATCCGACACGGGCCGCCCGGGCTCGCCTTCGAAGTCGATGATCACGAAATCATCCCCGGTGAACAGGACCTGCCCGAGGTGATAGTCGCCATGGCAGCGAATTCGCGACACCTCGACCTTGCCGCGCGTGATCAGGCGCAGCTGTTCGTCGATTACGCTCTGGCGCGCCAAGACGCGCGTAGCTAGCTCCGCGGCTTCGGTCGGCAAGCTCGAGCGCTGAGCCCGCAGCCGCGAAAAGCAGCGCGCCAGCTCGGTGTGCGCGTTCTGATACAGCGAATGCTGGTGAAGCACGCTGAACGGCTCTTGCCCGAAGCCGGGCTCGTGGCTCGCGCTGCCGAGCGCGCGGTGCAGCTCCGCGGTGCGCTCGGCCAAGAGCCGCACCAACGTGAAGTACGGGCTCGCCAAGCGCGCCAAATCATCCGGCACCGCTTCGGCAGATTCCGCAGGGTGCCCGCTCGGCAACGGCACGACGGGCGGAGCTTCGGCGGTCAAGACCCGCTCGAAGAACGTGAACAGCGACTGCAAAGTCACGGACCACGCGCTCCCACGATTTTCGACGTATTCGCTCAGCACGGCAAGCGTCCGGCCGCCGTGCTCCGATCCGAGCTCGATCGCGCCCACTGGGCGCGGCACGTGAGGACGCGGCGTGCGCGCTTCCAAGAAACGCCCGACCTCGAGCTCCATGTTGGCCCCGGGCTCTAGCTTACGCAGCAGCTTGAGCAGCCACACCGACCCGAACAAGATCGTGGAGTTACTCTGTTCGAGGGGCAAAAAGCGTGGCTCGAGCGGAACACCGCTCGGCACCTCGCCCGTGAACAAGTTACCGCGCAGCGCCCCGCCTTCGCCGAACGCAGCTCCAGGACCGCGCAGCAGGCTCAGCAGCGCATCGGCGAAGCCGCGCGAGGCGCTTGCGTCGAGCAGGGAACCGCGCGTGATCTCGCCTGCGATGTCAATCTCGACGTCGGCGATCAACGACGCGGGACCATCGCTGCTCGACGAAGTGGATGTCGCCGAGAAGCGCAGGGGCATCGAGTAACTCTCGCGCGTGCCGTCTTCTAGCTCCACGCCAAGCACGACCAAGCATTGATCGCCCGTAACTGAATCGCCCAAGAAGCACACGTCCTCGATCTCGACGTTCTTGGCCGGGAGGGACTTACTGCGGTACCAGCGCTGCTCTCGAGCATAGCGCGCCAGACGCTCGGCTAGGGCCGCGCGCGCAGGCTCTCGCACCAAGTTGCGCCACGACTCGGAGATCGACAGCGGCCCGAGCTGGGCACTGGCGCGCGCGCCTTGATTCGCGTCCAGAGAAAACCAGAAGACCTGATGCCCGCCGAGCGTCAGCGGATACGGGCGGTCGGCGATCTCGGGGAATTTGCTGCGCCCGAACACTTCGCGCGGGAAGCTGCCGACATGCTCGGCCAAATCGAGCTCGGTGTACTGAGCGTTGCGCGACAGATTGGCGACCACCAGGATGCGTTCCTCGCCGTCTTCTCGTAAAAACGCCAAGACCTTGGGGTTGCTGGGGCTCAAGAAGCGCAGCTTGCCGCGGCTGAGCACGCGATGTCGCTTGCGCATCGCGATCAGCTGCTTCATCGACCACAGCAAGGACGCGGGGTTCTCCTGCTGCGCCGCAACGTTGACCGCCTCGTAGTGAAACTCCGGCTCCACGATCACCGGCAGGTAGAGCTTCTGCGGGTTGGCCTTCGAAAATCCGGCATTGCGATCGGAATCCCACTGCATCGGCGTACGCACGCCGTCGCGATCGCCGAGGTAAATGTTGTCCCCCATGCCGATCTCGTCCCCGTAGTAAAGAACCGGCGTGCCTGGCAACGCGAAGAGCAGCGCGTTCAGCAGCTCCACCCTGCGCCGTTCGCGCAATAGGGGGAACAAACGCCGCCGGATTCCGAGGTTGATGCGCGCGCGGTCCTCGGTCGCGTATACGCGGTTCATCAAGTCGCGATCTTCGTCGGTCACCATCTCGAGAGTGAGCTCGTCGTGATTGCGCAGGAAAGTGGCCCACTGACAGGACTCCGGGATGGCCGGCGTCTGCGTCAGGATGTCGACGATCGGAAACGCATCCTCGCTGTGCAGCGCCATGAACAAGCGCGGCATGAGCGGGAAATGGAAGTTCATGTGGCATTCGTCGCCCTTGCCGAAATAGGCGGCAGCGTCGATCGGCCACTGATTGGCTTCGGCAAGGAGCATGCGGTTTTTGAACTTGCTGTCGACGTGGCTGCGCAGCTTGCGCAAAAACTCGTGGGTCTCCGGCAAGTTCTCGCAGTTCGTCCCCTCCCGTTCGTACAGGTATGGGACCGCGTCGAGCCGAACGCCGTCGACGCCGAGCTCTAGCCAGTAGTCGAGGACCTCGAAGATTGCCCCGTGCACCGCGGGGTTGTCGAAGTTCAAGTCCGGCTGGTGGCTGTAGAAGCGATGCCAATAGTAAGCCTTGGCGATCGGATCCCAGGTCCAGTTGGAGACCTCGAAATCCTGGAAGATGACCCGAGCGTCCGTATATTTGTCGGCGCGGTCACTCCAGACGTAAAAATCCCGCTCGGGCGAGCCCGGCGGGCTTTGGCGAGCCGCCCTGAACCAGGCGTGATCGCTCGAGGTGTGGTTGATCACCAGCTCGGTGATGACTCGCATGCCGCGTGCGTGGGCGGCATCCAAGAAGCGCTTGAAATCATCCAACGTGCCGTAGTTGGGATGCACGCCCCAGTAGTCGGAGATGTCGTAGCCGCCGTCACGCAACGGCGAGGGGTAGAATGGCAAGAGCCAGAGCGCCGTGACGCCGAGATCCGCCAGGTAGTCGAGCTTGTCGACCAGCCCGGCGAAATCGCCAATCCCGTCGCCATTCGAATCCGCGAACGCCCGTACGTGCAGCTCGTAGATCAGCGCATCTTTGTACCACTCTGGGTCGTTGCTCAGGGTCGGGTACGAGCGCAAGCGCTTGGGTTTACGTTCGACGGACACTGGCATGGGGGATGAGCTTAAGTGAGAAGGAAGAGGGAGCGACAAAAACGAACTTCTTGCGACGCCTAAGGGCGCCCCGGCTCCAAGACGCCGATGCGGCTCTTCACCGAAACCACGCCGGGTACGGCCCGCGCGCGCGCTTCCAGGCCGGCCTTTTCGAGCTCCGTATGCACGGAGCCGTAAAGTGTGACGCGCCCCGCGCTGACCTCGGCTCTCAGCTCGGCCGAGTCGACGTGAGCTTGTGCCAGGCTCTTCCTCACCGCGTGGCCGAGGGCGACGTCTTCCTCGCTCATTTCCGTGGGCTCGTTGTTCTGTTCGCCGTGTGCGGTCTGCGCGTCGTAGTCGTCGCCGAAGCCGCCGACGGCTCCTTGCGTATAGCCCCAGACCCCGTGCTCGCCCGTATTTGGCTCGATCACGCGGTGCGCGGGCGGCGTGCCGGCTTTGGAGTCGGTAGTCATGTTACTTCAACCCCGCGCGCAGGGCTTCGCGCAACAACCGCGTCTCGATGCTCGGTTCGGTGTCGCGCTCCGAATCGCAGTCGGTGTCACGCTTCATGTCCCGCTGCGCGGCTCCGTCGAAATCCGTCGGGTCATCGTGGCCTTCGCTGTGGCGGTCGGCGACGCGGGCCAGCGTTGGCGAGGCCAACAACGCGGCGAGCTGGTCGCGTAGAAAATCTCCATCGATCGCCTCGAGCGTGTCTCGCTCAGCGAACGCTTGCAGTTTCGGTGCGGGCTGAGCCGCGTTTCTCGCTGCTGATTGTCGGGACACTCGCGTTTCCTTTCGTTCTTCGTTTCGTCACTCCAGCTCTAGAAGCTCCAAGCAAGCGCAGTGCCAGCAAGCGGCGGACGGCAGGTGCAGTTCAACGCGAACGATCTTTGCCAACTGGAAGCCGAGCTTGCCTCGTTGTGACAATTCGTCACGGCACAAGCAGAGCCCGGGCTCGAATCTGGTCGCGCGCCGGGCTGGCACCAGCTATGCAGCACTTGGTTCACCGCCCGCCGCAGGAGTCTCGCCATGCCCCAACTCGACCAACGCCAGCCTTCAGGACCCCCGGGAACCGTGCGAGACACGGGTACCGCCGAGACCGACGAAAACTACGATCTGGTCAGCGTGCTGTATCACTGCCTCAAAGCCGCGGACGCTTGCACCCAATACGTCGCGGACGCCGAGGATGCCGGTGATGACGAGCTGGTCGACTTCTTCGAGAAGGCCCGCAAGCTGCAAAATCGGCTGGCTAGCGAGGCTCGCGCCCTGCTCGCGCAACGGATGGCGGACGCTGACGGCGCGAGCGACGAAGAGAGCTGACGGCCCGCCGTCAGGCACGGTGCTGGTTGGGCACATGGTTTGCTCCCGGTGGGCAGCATGCACCGCCCTCTGTTTGCCGCCGCTAGCGCCGTACTGATGGACATCGACGGGACGCTGCTGGACAGCGCCGACGCTCAGGCCCACTGCTGGCTGCGCGTGCTGCAGGACTTCGGGTATGCCGTCGACTTCCGGCAGGTCCGGGCTCGGATTGGCTTGGGACCCGACCGAATCCTCCGCGAATTGTGCGGAGTATCCGAGGCTTCGGCGCGTGCGCAGCGCTTGCTGCCCATCCGGGAGCTGTTGCTGCGTTCGCACGACTTGCCCGTGGTGCAGACTTTTCCAAGAGTGCACCAGTTCGTGAAGCGCGTTCAAGCCAGCGGAGCGCAGCTCGGGATCGTGACATCTGCCTACCGTTCCGAAGCACTCGCGCTGCTCGGTGCTGCACAACTGCTCACCGACTTCGACCACGTAGTGTGCCGAGAGGACGTGCGGCAGACGAAGCCCTCGGGGGACGGCATCCTAGTGACCCTCGACCGCATGGGCGTGCGGCCCGAGCAGGCGGTGATCATTGCCTCGTCGCCGTACGACCTCGCAGCGGCACACGCTGCCCGGGTGCCTTGCGTGGCGCTGCGCAGCGGTGGCTGGCCTGACTCGGCATTGCTCAGCGGCCACCACGCCTACGACGACTTGGCCGATCTGCTCGAGCATTGGCAGGATTCTCCGCTTGCTGAAGGTGCGCGGCAGCTGCCCGCGCCGCGTTCGTTCATGTGGTACGAGCCCGGCCTTGGCGCGCGCCGCTCGCGACCGTCCAACCCCGAAGCGCACTGACGCCGCGGCTCCGCTTTTCGAGCCGGCACGGGTCCTCAAGGTCGAGTGGACCCGCGCCGGCCGGACAGTGTGCTGCGGTCTTTGACGGTTTTCCGGACCATTGCCACGACGTCGTCGAGGTCGACGGGTTTGACCAGAAAGCGATCTGCGCCCAACGAAGAGAGCAGCTTCCACTCGTTGGGCCCGCCCGAAGCGGTGAGCACGAGGATGGGCACCGCGGCCGACGCGGGGCGCGAACGGAGCAACACCGTGACAGCGATGCCGTCGAGCAGCGGCATTTGCAAGTCGAGGATCACGACCGACGCCGGCTTGCGATCGAAGGCTTCCAGCGCCTCTTGACCGTTGGCGACCGTTTCCACGTCCGCGTCCGGGAACTCGGCGCGCAACTTCAGCTCGAGCAGCGCCCGAAAGTCTGCTTCGTCTTCGGCGACTAGGATCCGGGTCGGCTCGCTCTCCTTGCTGCGCGCGGCGCGCAGCTCTTCGCGAAACTGAGCGACGGACGCGGGCCGCGCGGCGGGGTCCTTGGCCAGGGCCTTGAGCAGCACCGCGTCCAGCGCGGGTGGCAGGTCGCCGCGCACGAAGCTCGGTCGGATGACCCTAGCCGTCGCGTGCAACATGATCAGCGAATCATCGCTGGTGGATTCGAAAGGCGGCTGGCCCGTGAGCAGCTCGTAGGCGATGCAGCCGAGCGAGTACAGATCACTGAGCGGGTTCGCCGCGACGCGCTCCCCCGAATCGAGGGTCAGCTCGGGAGCGATGTAGCCGAGCGTGCCGACCAACTCCTTGATTGCTTTGGCCGTTACGTACTTTTGCGCGAGGCCGAGGTCCGCCACGCGGACGTGGTGCTCACCGTCCAGCAGGATATTGGCCGGCTTCAGATCGCGATGCACGATGCCGGCGGCGTGCAGCGCCACCACGCCCGCGCAGATTTCGTCCAGAATGTTGAGCGCGAGATGGATGTCGATGGCATGCCGGCACTCGGCGATCACGCGATCGAGCGTCGTGCCAGCGACGAACTCGGTCACGAAATAGGGCGCGGAGCCGTGCTCACCGAATGCGTGAATCACGAGCACGTTCGGGTGGTTCACTTCGGCCATGGCGCGCGCTTCCAGCAAGAAGCGGTCGTGAAAGTGCTTGGCGAACAATGACGACTGAATGAGCTTGATAGCGACCTTGCGCTTCAAGCGCTGGTCGACCGCGAGCAACACGACGCCCATCGCCCCGCTGCCGAGCTCTCCCTCGACCAGATAGGTGCCTCCGATCAGATCACCCGTCGTCGGCAGCCCAGCCGGGCGCTTTCCGTCATGCCTCTCGTCGTCGACGAATTCGGCATCCACAACCAATAGCTTCTCCAGGGAGGCGTCTCTGATCGGCGCGGGCGCCTTTCGCGACTTGAGGTCATCCAGCAAGTCTTCGAGCTCGAGGAGCGACGGCTGGATGTGGTGGGTGGGCGAGAGCGCACTTTGCGCAGATTCCTGCTCCAAGTCGAGCTTGAGCTCGGGCAACGCGCCGGGCCGAAGCGGCGCAGGTCGAGCGGGAAGGTTGGGCGGCGACATCTGCTAAGCTCGAACAGCGATCGATGGGACAGAGATAGACAGTTGCCACGATGCATGCTGCGTGCCGCTTCGCCTCAATGGGCACGCCACCGCCCAGCCTTGATTTCGACGCCAGATTCAAGGATCCAACGCCGCTAGAGCTGGTGCCCGCTGTGGCAATCTGACGCGACGAGACGTTTTGCGCAGGCGCCGCGCTCAGAGCCAGCGCCGCCACTTGAACCAGACGAGCGGCAGCAAGCCGCTCACCACCATCAGCAACAGGGCGAACGGGTAGCCCAAATGCCATTGCAGCTCCGGCATGTGGCTGAAATTCATGCCGTAGATCCCCGCGACGAGCACGGGCGGCACGCCGACCACCGACACGATGGTCAGGGTCTTCACCACGTCGTTTTGGTCGATGCTGATGAAGCCGAGCGTGGCGTCGAGCAGGAATTGTACCTTGCCCGACAAGTGCTGTTGGTAGTCATTGAGCGAGGCGATATCGGCGCGGACCGCCTTCAAGCGGGAATGCTCATCGCCGTTGAGCACCGTCGTGCCAGTCTCGCACACGAAGGCCGCGATGCGCCCCAAGCCGAGTTGTGTGTCTCGGATCTGCGATACGTGATCCCCGATTTGACCGAGCTTACGCAGTGTGGCCCGCAGCTTGTCCGAGACCGACTTGGTCGCGCGTTGCGGGGCGTGCTCGGAGTGAAACGCGCGATGCGAGAGCTCGTCCAGCTCGGCGCTGCAATGCTCGAGCGTGTCTGCCGCGCGATCGACGAGCGCCTCTTGGATGCGCAGAAAAATTTCGGACGCCGACAGCTGGCCCTTGCAGCCCTGATGTAGACCGTCGAAAACCGGGTGTTTGGCAAAGCGCACGCTGATCAAGAGGGCCTTGGTGAGCACGAAGCCGACCGCGGTGAGCGGCTCGGAAGCATTGCCGGAAGCAGGCAGCGGGGTCGACAAGTAGAGCGCGCCGTTCTCCGTGTACACGCGGCTCGTCGTTTCGATCTCGCGCACGTCCGCTTGATCGGGGACGCGCAAGCCCGTGGCCGCTTGCACCGCCTTACGCTCTTCGTCGCTGGCGTCGATCAGGTCCAGCCAGACAGCGCCGGACCAGGCGCTCGGTTCTTCTGACCAGGGGGTCTCCGTCTCGGGATAACTATGGATCATGCGCGGTCACCAGTAGCCCGCGCAGCTCACGCGCGGTCGACGCGCTCGACTTTACCATCCGCATGCTTGGCAAAGCGACCTTCTTCACGGGCATGCACCGGATCGTCACTCGGCCACGGCCAGCCACCAAACCGAGTTCGTTGGTAGTCGTTCATGGCTTGTTGGATCTCGGCTCGAGTGTTCATCACGAACGGGCCGTGTTGCGCCACGGGCTCACCGATCGGGCGCCCTTGCAGCATGAGCAGCTCGCTCTCGACCGGGCCATTTTCTAGGACGATTTGCTGATCGCTGCGCACTTGCACCGCGGCGTGCGAGCTCAGCCGTTCGCCATCGACGAGCAAGGTCGTGCCTTTGAAGAAGTACAAAGTGCGCACGGTGCTGGCCAGCGTAGGCGGCAGCGAGAACAATGCTTTGGGAGCGAGCCGCAGACTCCAAATCGCCACGTCTGCGTCGGCGCGCGACGCCCACGAGTGCGGCGGGGGTGAAGGAGCCGCAGCGTCACCCAAGCGGCCCGCCACCACCGTGACTTGCGTTTCTCGACCTTGTTCGTCCAGAAACGATGCCCGCGGAATGGTCTTGTCCCACAACATGGAGAAGTACGGTTCGACCAGCTTGTCCTTGCCGGGCAAGTTGAGCCAAATCTGAAATAGCTCGACGGGGTTCGGTTGATCGCGTTGGAGTAGCGGGAACATCTCGCAATGCACGATGCCGCCGCCGGCCGTGAGCCACTGCACGTCACCACTTCCGAAGCGCGCCGTGGCGCCGAGCGAGTCCGAGTGATCGATGTAGCCCCTGCGGACGATGGTTACGGTCTCGAAGCCGCGATGCGGATGCTGCGGGAAGCCCGGCACCACTTGGCCGTGATACATGCTCCAGCCGTCCTTGCCGCCGAAGTCCTGCCCCAACGCTCGGCCGGAAAGGGGCGCCGCAGGTCCGAGCCGTTCGTTGCCCGCGGGGTAGGCGTCGTTGTGGTGTACGCAGAACAGGAACGGATCCGCGGTCACCCATGGAAACCCGAGGGGCCGAATATCGAGGACGTTGCCAGCCATCCGGCGAGTGTAGCGCGCCCGGCTGGAGTCGCACTATGCTGAGAAGGTCGGAAAACGAGCCGTGCGCGAGCGAGCGCAGGCCAGCCGAGGAGCAGTGATGAGCAAAAAGATCGCCGTGTTTTGGCCGGGTGATGCGCGTGACATTCCCAACCAATTGGCGCTGCCCAGCGTGCAAGAAGCCACGGCACAAGTGGAGCGCGCGCTGAAAAAGCTCGGGCGCACGCCCTACTTGGTGCCTGGTTTTTTATCCAAGCCCCACCACGCCATCGAAAAGCTCAGCCCGATCGACGATCCGATGATTGGCATGTGCGTGCACTGGCTCTATGGACCGCACACCACCGACGGCGTGGTTGGCAAAGACAACCCGCTGCTCTTGGCGTCGAACTTCTCGGGGCGCTGGCCCGGTTTGGTCGGGCTCTTGAATACCGGCGCCTGTCTCGAGAGCTTGGACCGGCCGTTCTCGCGCGCCTGGACGGACGCGCCCGACTTCTCCAGCGACGAGACGTTCATGGCGCAGCTCGACGAGTGGTGCACCTCGGGCAGCATCCGCTACGGCACGGAAGAGATCCGCTATCACGCGCCGGTGTCCGCTGCGGCTTCCGCGCTGGCGCTCGACGTCGCTCGCGAGATCCGCGAGCGGCGCGTCTTGATCTTGATGCTGGGCGACACCTCGATGGGCATGATCAACGGCTATTTCGGGCCGCGGTTGCTCAATCGCCACGGCTTCACCGAGCACAAGGTGGACCAAGCGTGGATCATCGATCGCGGCCGGCGCATCGCTCAGAAGCGGATCGACGACGCCTACGGCTTCGTGACGAGCAAGGGCCTCACGTTTCATCACCGCGAAACGGGCGCGGAAGACTTCGACGACAACGCCAGCAAAGAGCAGCTGCGTGACTACCTAGTCGTGCTCGACTTGCTCTCGGAGTTCAAGGCCGACTGCTTGGGCTGGCAATACCAGCTCGGGCTGATCCCGTTGCGCCCGCCCTCCGATTTGGCCGAAGGCTTACTCAACTCCGCCTGCCGCCCGGAATCCAACGGAGACACCGTAGCCACGGCCACCGAAGCCGACCAAGGCAACGTGATGCCAATGGAGATGATGAAGCGCCTGTTGAAGCGCAAGGGCCTGCATCAAGCCGTGATGTTTCACGATGTACGCTGGGGCGCTGAGCACGCGGGGCGCTTTTTGTGGGTCCTGCTCAACTCCGGCTCGTGCGGCGCGTACGCGTTCAATCACGATCCCGACACCTTGCAGGGGGCGCACTCGTATCGGCAGCCGTCGCTCTACTTCCCCACCCCCGGCGGTACGCTGGCCGGCGAAAGCCTGCCCGGCAAGATGACCTGGGCGCGCGCCTACATTCGCGCTGGCGAGCTGTGGATGGATATCGGCCGCGGTGAGGTCGTGCAACTGCCTCCCGCGGTGCGCGACCAGTGGTGGGAGGGCACCACTCGTCAATGGCCGTTCATGGCCGCAGACATGGGGATCTCGCGCGACACGCTGATGGCGCACTACCTCTCGAACCACGTGGCGGTCGCCTACGGCGACATCTTCGACGAGATGGTGGCGCTGTCGCAGGAGCTCGGCTTCAAGATCCGCATCCTCGGCCACGGGAAATGAGCAAGAGCCTGGCCCCATGAGCGCCTTGCTTGGCGCCGGTGAAGCCGGCGACATCGTCCGCCACATCGACTGGGCCAGCACACCGCTGGGCTCGGTCGAAACCTGGTCGCAAAGCCTCAAGTCGACGGTCGGCATCGTCCTGCACTCGCGCCACCCGATGTTCGTGTGGTGGGGCCCCGAGCTGATTCAGTTCTACAACGACGCCTACGCGCCAAGCTTCGGGCAAGGTCGCCACCCCAGCGCCATGGGTCAGCGCGGCCGCGACTGCTGGGGCGATATTTGGCCGATTATCTGGCCGCAAATCGACGACGTGATGGCGCGCGCCAAAGCCAGCTGGAACGAGGATGCGCTCATCCCCATCTTCCGCAATGGCCGGCTCGAAGAGGTGTATTGGACCTACGGCTATTCCCCCGTGTTCGACGACGATGGCTCGGTGGGTGGCACGCTGGTGGTCTGCACGGAGACCACGCCGCGCGTGCTCGCCGCGCGGCGCCTGCGCGTGCTCGGGGATTTGACCGAATCCATCACCTTGGCCCTGGACGCCGCGCGCGTCGATCGGATTGCGGTGCAGGCCCTCGGGCGCGCCACGTTCGATGTTCCGTTCGCGTTCATCTGCAGCGTCGAGGCTGATGCGATCGCGGTCACCGAAGCGGCCGGCTTGAGCGAGCCGCAAGCGAGCGAGCTGGCCGAGCGCATCGGCGTGCGCGCGCTATCCGAGCCATCCAGCGGGGAGCATGATTCGCCGATCGCCGTGCCAGGACCCGCGATCGTCGCGGGGGAATGGCCAGAGCCCCTGGCACAGCTGTTTCTCGAAACGCTGCGCGATTCATCGGGCAACGCTCGGGCAAAGCTGGTCGTCGGATTGAGCCCGCGCGTGAACTTCGACGCGGACTATCGCGATTTCTTGCGCCAAATCTCGGAGCGTATTGGCTTAGGTTTGGGCCGCATCGAGACCTTCCGCGCGCGCGCGCTGGCGGAGACCGAACGCAACAACCTGCTCCTGCAAGCGCCGATCGCGACTTCCATCGTCACTGGTCCCGAGCACGTGTTCAGACTCACGAACGAGTCTTACCTGCGCATGGTTGGTCGCCGTGACTTGATCGGCAAGTCGTTCGTGGACGCATTCCCCGAGGTCGCTGGCGGCGACTTACCCAAGATTTTGGACGAGGTTTATCGCACGGGCCAGCCGTACGCGAGCGAAGAGTACCTGGTGCCGTTGGCGCGGGCCGATGGCTCGGGTTCCGACGACACGTTCTTCAAGTTCAGTCTCGATCCGCTGCGCGACGGCAGCGGCCACGTCTATGGCATGATTGCCATGGCGATCGATACGACCGAGCAGGTGCGCGCACGCCGCTTGTTGGAAAAGACTCACGAAGAGCGTGAAACCTTGCTCACGAAGCTGGAAGCCGCCAACGGCGCCAAGGACGAGTTTTTGGCCATGCTCGGCCACGAGCTGCGCAATCCGCTGTCACCCATCACCACCGCGCTCGAGCTGATGAAGTTGCGCTCTGGGGGGCACGCGAGCCGCGAAGAGCAAATCATCGAGCGCCAAGTCAAGCACCTGACTCGCTTGGTGGATGATTTGCTCGACGTTTCGAAAATCACGCGCGGGAAGGTCGAGCTGAAGCGCGAAACCATCGAGGTCGCCGAGGTTTTGGCGCGTGCCGTCGAAATTGCGAGCTTCCTGTTCGAGCAACGCGGGCACCGCTTGACTATCGATGCGCCACGCTTGGGCCTACGGTTGAAGGGCGACGCGGTGCGTTTGGCTCAAGTGGTCGCCAACCTGCTGACCAATGCCGCGCGTTACACCAACGCGGGTGGCAGCGTCACGCTCAGCGCCGCGCGTGAGGCTGATCAGATCGTGATTCGCGTAGCGGACGACGGGATTGGGATCTCCCGCGAGATGTTGCCGACCATCTTCGAGCCCTTCGTGCAAGGCAAGCGCACTCCAGAGCGTGCCGAGGGCGGCCTCGGCCTGGGCTTGGCGCTAGTGAAGAACCTGGTTCATCTGCACGACGGCGTCGTGCACGCTCACAGTGACGGCCTCGGAAAGGGCAGTGTGTTTACGATCCGTTTCCCTGCGCCGCTGCCCTCCGACTTGGCTACGACCGAAGACGGCCTGACCGCCGCTCCTCTCCCGGCCGAGCCGGGGCCGAGCGGGCTCGGGCGCAGCGTGCTGGTGGTCGACGACAACGCTGACGCCGCCGATTTGCTGGAAATCATGCTGCAAACGGCTGGTCACCGCGTCACCGTCGCCCATGATCCCTTGGCCGCTTTGGAGCTAACCGCAAATCCCACACACGAGCTCGACGTGGTCGTGCTCGACATCGGGCTACCGGTCATGGACGGTTACGAGCTCGGCGCTCGGCTTCGCGCGCGCTCGCCGAGCTGCCGTTTGATTGCCCTCACGGGCTACGGCCAGGGTGAGGATCGCGCGCGGAGCGCCGCCGCGGGCTTCGACGTTCACCTGGTGAAGCCGGTAGAAATAGGAGCGTTGTTGGCCGCGATTCGCGGCTGAAGCGGAACCGAAACACGGGTCCATTTACGTTCCGGCGAATTGCCTGGAGCGCGATTCGTGAAACGTGCACTGCCCCCCTTCGTTGTTGCATCGAAACCTCAGGCCCAAGCCCGCGCACGGCTCTCTGGCGGCCCGCTGCTCGCTCTGGGCCTGCTCGCGCTGCTCGGCTGTAGCGACCGCCCGCCGACCGCCGCCTCCGATACGGCACCCTTCGCGGCGCACGTCCTCAGTGCCAGCCAGCCGCAGACGCTGATCGCAGAGCACCCGGCCATGCGCCTCCGCACGACGTTCAGCGCGGGGCGAGCCACGCTGCGTGCGCCGAGCAACGGCGCCGACCAGCCCGCGGCTTACGAGCTCGGTGCGGTGGCCTGGGGTTGCGCGGGCGCCATGGGCGAGCTGCCGACCGTGCAGCCCCGGCTGAGCGCGTCGCGAGTAGGCGGAGTCGAGTATCGCCACGCGGATCTCGACGAATGGTACGTCACCGGCGCCGAAGGCGTGGAGCAAGGCTTCACGCTTCGGCGCCTACCGAAGTGTGTCGAGCAAGGCGGAACGTTGCGCATCGAGCTCGCGTTCCAACACGGGGACGGCTACTCGAGCGCGCCCAGCGGTGTGCCCAACGAGACCGTGCTGAGCGCGCCCGGCAATCGGCCGCTCCACTACGGCAAGGCCCACGCCGAAGACGCTGCGGGTACCGAATATGCCGTCGCCGTCGCCACGCGCGGGACGCTTGCCCTGGAGCTCGACGCCAGTCACGCCATCCTACCATTGCTCATCGATCCCTTGGTTTGGATCGAAGAGGGCAAGCTGAGCGCACCAGCCGGCATGGTTGGCGACGCGTTCGGCAGCGCAGTCGCGCTCTCCGGTAACACCGCCCTCGTTGGTGCCCCCGGCGACGACGGCTCCGGGGTGGATGCAGGCGCTGCGTACGTCTTCGTGCGCTCCGGGACGAGTTGGACGTTGCAACAGAAGCTGCAACCCACTGACATATCGGCCGGCGATGCGTTCGGCACGGCCGTCGCGCTCAGTGGAGACACGGCGCTCGTCGGCGCCGCCAACGCCGACGGCACGGTTACGGATTCGGGCGCCGCCTACGTGTTCATGCGCGTCGCTGGAGCCTGGACCCTGAGCAGCAAGTTGACGGCCAGCGATCCGCTGGCCAGCGCCCATTTCGGGGCCTCCGTCGCCCTAGCCGCATCCCTCGCGCTGATTGGCGCGCCCAATGCCAAGGTCGGCAGTTTCGAGAACGGCGCGGCGTACCTATTCCAAGGGCCCAGCTGGGCCCAGCAAACCAAGCTCACCCCGAGCAGCAGTAACGGCGGCGATCACAACGGCACCGCGGTGGCGATTTCCGGCGGCACGCTGGCCATCGGAGGGGACCGTGCGACGGGCCAACTGGTTTCGTTTTACCAATTCGACGCTGGCGTCTGGGGCACCGCACCGGCCAGCCTCAGCTCGACCACGAGCCCCACTCTGGCGCATTTTGGTTCGGCGCTGGCCCTGTCGACCAACTACACGGTGCTCGGCGCCAAAACGGTGGACCCGACCCGCCCCGGCTCGGTCTTGGTCGTGAGCAACGCCGATCACGCCACGCAATTCACGCTGCAAGCCGCTGACGGCGCTCCGGGCGACGGCTTCGGCAGCGCCGTCGCCATCTCGGGGATCGACCTGCTCCTAGTCGGCAGTGCTCGCAACGACGGCCAGGGCGTTGACTCCGGGAGCGTCTACGTCTTCGGTTTCACGACCAATTGGACGCAGCAGCAAAAGCTTACCGCCAGTGGCGGCGCCGCGGCCGACGGCTACGGCTCAGCTGTCTCCACCGCCGGCAATCAGGTGTTGTTCGGCGCGCCTTCGTTCGGAACCAAAGCTGGCGCCGCGTACGTCGAAGCCTTTGTTACTCCTGCCAACGGCACGGCGTGCGCGCAAGACAACGAATGTGGCAGCGGGTTTTGCGTCGAGAAAGTGTGCTGCAACAGCGCTTGCACCGGTACCTGCAAATCGTGCCTGCAAAAGAACAAGGGCAACGGCCAAGGCGCCGATGGCGTGTGCGGCAACGTCCGCGCAAACACCGATCCGCTCGATGCCTGCCCCACGGACGACGTGAACACCTGCAGCCGCACCGGCGTCTGCAACGGGCAAGGTGCGTGCACGCTGTACGTCGCTGGAACCAGCTGCACGCTGTCCGAGTGCGCGTCGCCCAAGACCTCGATCTTGAACAGTGCCTGCAACGGCCTCGGCGCGTGTAAACCCGTGGCCACGGTGGCTTGCCCGCTCGGCTCGGTGTGCATCGGTGGCACGTGCAAATCGGGCTGCGCAGTCGATACGGACTGCGACACGAAGCTCGGTTTTTTCTGCACCCCCAATGGCGATTGCAAGAAGCCCAAAGGCAGCTCGTGCGCCACCGACAATGATTGCTCGACCGGAACCTGCCAGTTCGGTTCTTGCTGTTTGGCCGACGCGGATGGCCTGTGTAGCAATCCGAACGGCAGCGGCGGCGCGAGCGGCAGCGCGGGCGCCGCGGGTCAGGCCAGTGACGGAGGCGATGCGGGCCTATCCGAGAACGGACAAGGCGGCGACGCGGGCTTCGCTCAGGGCGGGCTCACGGGCCGCGCCGGCTTCGGAACGGGCGGCGCGTCGGACGCGAGCACGGGGTTCGCAGGCAACGCAACGTTCGGAGGTGGCACGAACGCGGGGAGCCCAGGAAATGCGGGCAACGCAGGCTTCGGACAAGGTGGGCTTGGTACGAGCCTGGGCGGCAGTTTCAGCGGCGCCGGTGAAGCCGGCAGTCGGTTCACGGCGGGAGCGGCGAGCTCCTCGAGTGGAAACAACGGCGCCGGCTCGAGCGCGCTTCCGAATGCCGGAAAGCCAGGGGCACTCGAACAAGATCAATTGGTCACCGCGTGCGGTTGTCGTGTCGCAGGCAACGGTGGCTCGACAAGCGCAGTGACCGCGCTCTCGCTCGGGCTCGTGCTCGGGGCGGCTCGACGCCGAAAACACCGCTCGCGAAGTTAGGAAGGGCGTTTCGCGCGCCCCAACGACGGCAGCGTGCTCCCCGATGGCGTCGCAGCCGCGTCGCAGAGTGGCCAATTCGTGCAAGTGAACGTGCCGAACGTCGAGCTAGCGGACGGTAAAAACGGCCGAGCCCGTGTTGGTGTCGACCAAGAACGCGCCCCCTTCGAAACGCGGGTTCGTCGCCGCGCCCACCAGCTGCCCTGGCGCATCACAGCGCTCGCCCGGGTGCCAGTGGGGCGCCCAGCTTTTACTCGGGCAAATGTTCTCGAGCACAGGCAGCTGCTGAACTTGCTGCCCGGAGTGCGCGTCGAACACGAACACCGAGCGCGGCTCGCTCGTGAAACCATACGGCGAGACCAAGTAGTCATCGACCAAGAGAAGGCCGCCGTTGGAGGTCGCATTTTTCGAATGCCACACCACGCGGCCCTCACACAAGTCGAGAGCGATGATGCGATTGCCGCCATTCGGGAACTCGCGCGCGTAGCCGTTGAAGCCGATGCTGAGCCACACCGCGGATCCCGAACGCACCAACGCGGTCACGGTGTTGAACGCCGGTACGTCGCCGGCACCGAGCTGGACCGCCGATCCCGAGCCATCAGCGAGCCGCAGCTCGAAGGAACACTGGTTTCCGCCCCAGCCGCGACCGCTGGCGCCGACAGGTGTCGTGCTCGTCACCTTCACCTCCACGCCGTCGATCACGGCCGGGCTCACTGCCGTAGTTGCTCGGGGCACGGGCGAGTCAGTGCACTCGGCACCGAACAAAACGACTGCGCTGCCCACGCGATCGGGGCGCGCCGAGGACGGCCCTTTGCCCGCTTTGAGCAACGGCGCGAGCGAGCGGGGTGCCCAGTCGCCGGCGCTGCATGCGGCGATCGCGCTGGATCTGGCGTTGCTGAGCGCTTCCGAGCTCACGACGGCGTGAGCGGGAGGCATAGCCGACACTGCGGGCGCGACGGACACCGGCCGCACCGGGGCGACCGCCGGACTCCCCCCACAGTCGAGCGCCGAGACGGCGCCGAGGCCCGCTAGAATCTGCCACCCAGACGAACATCGAGCGGAGCACATGGTCGGCGATGATAGGGCCGACCTTTCCGCGAGGCGAGCGCTACTGGCAGGAGGGCAGCGCGTTCACGCTCGAGAACTTGGTGATGTTGCCAGCAGCCGGCGAGGTACCCGTAATATTCACGCCGATCACGCCTTCGGCGATGCGGCTATTGATGTCTGCCACGCTGGTCGACGACCAGCTGTCACCCGCGGCAGAGGCGCCCGCGCTGGTGTCCACCAAGATCGAGCGCCCGGTGAGCTTCTTCAGGTACGCGTACGTGGCCGTCGCGTGATTGTAGTAGGTATCGTTCGCGGCAGCTTCCAGGTAGCCCTTGTTGTTGCCCACGCCGGTCGTCCACACCAAGTCATAGTTCGCGTTCTTCATCGCGCCCCAGTAGCTGTTGGTGATGTCGTCCGAGTTCCAGCTCGATTGGTCGATGGCCACTACTGCGTTGGGCATGTTGGCCTTGATGGCGCAGGTGATGTCGGCGGCGAGCTGCCCGACCTCGGCCATGGTCATCGGGCTCGATTGCCCGGCGTCTTGAAGCTGCACGAAATCCCCCTCCAAGAGCCAAACCAGCGGCTTCGTCGGCCAAACTTTGTAGGTCTCTTTCGCGTACCAACCGTATGCGCTGACGATCGCGGCGCGGTTCGCTTTGACCAAGGCGGCGCCGTCCGTCGTGAGCTTTTTACCCCCGGTCTGGTTGCCGTCGACGATGCCGTTGGCGTGGGCCAGAAAGCCAATGATGTACGCGTAGTACGCGGGGATGAGCGCGGTGCTCTTGACCTTGGAGGTCAGCCACGTGCAACCGTTGCACGTGGTGTACGTGCCCGATGCACTGATCGTCGAGTCGATCCAATACGACATGAACTGCAGATAAGAGAACGACGCGAGCGACGACTGATCGTCCGCGGCGCCACCCCAGGCAAACTGGCAGCCGAAAGGGTGTTGGTTCGGCGTGGTGGGCCCGCAAGCGCCCACGGGCCCTGCGCCCGCTGCGCCGGTTCCAGCGCCGCCATTGGTTCCAGCAGCGCCCGCACTCGTGCCCGTGCCCGCGGCACCTGAAACGAAGCCGCCCGCTCCCGCACCAACGCTCGCGCCGCCCGCCCCCGCGGCGAAGCCAGCACCCGCTGCGTTGATCGTACCGCCCGCACCCGCGCCCGCGCCCGCGGGCGCACCTGCAACAGCCGAGCTGCCGCCAGCACCGCTGCCGGCGTGAGCAGCTCCGCCGACGCTCGATGCGCCGGCGCCCGCAGCAGGAGTCGGAGCATCACTCGAGCTGCATGCGCCGAGCAGAAGCGCGGCGGCGAGCGCCCCGGCGATTAGTTTACGGGGATCGGAAAAATCGCGCATTGGCACTCGAATCCTGCAGGTTGGAGCTATCGGCAAGAGAAGGGGCAAACTCAGCAACAAATTGCTCGTAGGCTCACGAGCTTGTCACGGGCGCGAACGTAAGCAGCTCGGCCGCCACTCGAGTGAGTCGCTGCAGGCGCACAGCACCAGGCAATCGAGCGCGCTTGCGACGCATGAACGGTCCCTTACATACTGCTGCCTCGATGTCCCTGCTGCGGTGGGAGGCGCGCTCGGCATAGTACGCTTCGCCTTCGTACCCTTCGCCTTCGTACCCTTCGCCTTCGTACGCTTCGCCCGGGCGCGACTCCGCTAGCATCGTCAAGGTGCAGGCGCGGGGCGCGCTGACGGCTCTTCACGGAGCAACGCGTCGAGCGCGCCGCGCCGATCCAGCGCGGCGATGTCGTCGAAGCCGCCGACCGAGACGCCGTTGATGAAAATCTGCGGCACCGTGTGCGACCCCGTCTCGCGCAGCAATCGCTCGCGCGTTTCGGGGTCGCTTGAGACGTCGACCTCCCGAACGGTGGCTCCTTTGCGAGCCAGCAAAGCGGCCGCCCGCATGCAGTAAGGGCAGAACCGGGTCCGGTACATCACGACTTCGGCGAACATGGCGTTAGCCGATCATGACCACTGCCCGGCCGTTGACAAGGCCGCGGCTCACTCCGCGGCGTGTGCGCCTTCCGGTGCGCCCAGCATCGGACCGCTGTCCGGCGCCTCACTGGCCTTGGTCCGGGCTTCCCCGCGGTGATCCTTGGCGATCAGCACATAAACCGAGGGGATGATGAACAGCGTGAACAGGGTGCCGATGCTCATGCCGCCGACCAGCACGATGCCGATTGAGTTACGAGCCACGGCGCCAGCGCCGGTAACCAACGTCAGCGGAAAGTGGCCCGCCACGGTGGCCACGGTGGTCATCAAGATCGGGCGCAAGCGGGTGATGGCGGCCTCGTGTACCGCGTCCACCTTGCTCAGGCCGAGCGCCTGCTGACCGTTGGCGAACTCGACGATCAGGATGCCGTTCTTGGCCACCAAACCCACGAGCGTCACGAGCCCGACCTGCGAGTAGATGTTGAGCGTAGTTGTCCAACCTTCTGTGAGCTTGAAATGCATGCCGGGCGGCCCGGAGAATTTCAAGAACGTGAAGATCAAGGCGCCGAACATGGCGAGCGGCACGGACCCAGCCAAAATCACGAGCGGATCACGGAACGAGTTGAACTGCGCGGCCAACACCAAAAAGATGAGCAAGAGCGCGAGGCCCATCGCGGGTAGGAATTTCCCGCCCTCTTGGCGCAGCTGGCGAGACTCACCCGTGTAGTCGTAGCGATAGCCGGCCGGGAGGATCTCCTTGGCTTTGTCCTCGAGCACCTTGAGGCCCGCGTCCAAACCACGAATGGCTACGCCGGACAGCTTCACGGCATTGAGCTGCTGGAAGCGGTTCAGCGTGCGCGGCTCCACGCTGGTCACGACCGTGGCCACGGCGCTGAGCGGGATCAGGTCCGAGTTCGGACCGCGAATGTAGATGTCCTTCAACTGATCTGCGTTGAGCCGGCCGGCGCGCTCCACCTGCGGGATGACCTTGTACGCACGCCCGTCGATATTGAAGCGATTGACGAAGTTGCCGCCCATGGCCGCGGCCAGATCCGCGCCCACGTTCTGCATGCTCAGACCCATCGACGCGACCTTGTCGCGGTCGATCACGATGTCGGCCTTCTGCTGGTCGATTCTCACGTCGACCACGGGCGGGAACGCGAACATGCCGCTCGCGGCCGCCGTTTGCTGCAGTTGATCGGCGAAGCGCAAGATTTCTTCGTGCGGCGCCGTCGATGCAATCAAGAATTCGACCGGGAAGAAGCCGGCGCTGGGGAGGGCCGACGGCAAGAAGACCGGCGCACGGACGCCAGTGACCACCCCCAGCTTGGCGCTCACTTCCTCTTGGATCGGGAAGATGCTGCGCTTCCGATCCTCCCACGACTTCGTGAGCATGCCGCCGAAGCCGGCGGTCGCGAACGTGATCTGGAAGCTGGTCTTGAACTCCGGCGTTTGCTCGAAGATCTTGTACACCTGAGCCGAGTACGTGCTCACCTGCTCCAGCGTGGCATTGGCTGGCACGTCGAGCGCGCCGAACACGACGCCTTGGTCCTCGTTCGGAGCCAGCTCCGCCGGCGAGAACAAGTACATCGGGATCAGAACCAAGGAGAGCGTGCCCCACACGCCGTACACCAAGCCACGGTTACGCAGCGTGACCGAGAGCGCCCGCGAGTAGGCGCTCTTGATCGCTTCGAACGTGTTGTCGATCTTCTTGACGAGCCAGCCGTGACCGTGCTCGGACTTGAGCAAGCGCGACGCCATCATCGGCGAGAGCGTGAGCGCGACGGTGCCGGAGATGAATACTGCGCCCGCCAACGTGAACGCGAACTCACGGAACAAGGCGCCTGTCAGGCCGCCCTGGAAGCCGACCGGCGCGTACACCGCGGCCAGCGTGATGGTCATGGAGATGATCGGGCCCACGAGCTCGCGCGCGCCGACGATCGCCGCGTCCATCGGAGTCTTCCCCTCACGGATGTGACGCTCGACGTTTTCGACCACCACGATGGCGTCGTCCACCACCAGACCGACGGCGAGCACGATGGCCAGCAGCGTGAGCAGGTTCAGCGTGAAGCCGAAGACCTGCATCAAGAAGATGGCGCCAATCAGCGACACTGGGATGGACACCAAGGGCACGAGCACGGTGCGCAGCGAACCCAAGAACATGAAGATGACGATGATCACGATGCCCACGGTCTCGAACAGCGTGTGCTGCACGTCCGTGATCGCGTTGTTGATGTAGTTCGTCGAGTCGAAGGCGACGAAAGCTTCCATGCCGGTCGGCAGCTCGGTCTTGAGCGTGTCCATCTCTTTCTTGACGCGCGCGATCACGTCCAGCGAGTTGGCATTGGGCAGCACCCAGATACCCATGAACGTGGCGCGCTGTCCCGACATGCGCACGTCTTGCTCGTAGGTGTCGGCACCGAGCTCGACGTCGGCGACGTCCGAGAGCCGCACCAAGGCACCATTGTCGGCACGAATTACCAGCTTCTTGAACTCATCGACCGACTTCAGGTCGGTCTCGGCGGTCACGTTGACCTGAACCAAGGCGCCTTTGGTTTGGCCGACGGCCGCCAGGTAATTGTTCGCACCCATCGCCGCGCTGACCTGCGCCGGGCTCACCTTGAGCGCTGCCATGCGATCGGCCTTCAGCCAGGCGCGGATCGCGAACGTCCGGCCGCCGAGAATGTCCGCGCGTTGCACGCCCTCGATCGCCGACAAGCGCGGCTGCACGATGCGCAGCAGGTAATCGGTGACCTGGTTATCCTGCAAAATCTTGGAGCCGAAGCTCAGGTACATGGCCGCGATCTGCGCGTCCGATGGCTGGATGCTGATGGCGGGCACCTGGGCTTCGGGCGGTAAATCCGCGCGCACTTGATCGACGCGCGCGCTCACGTCCGCCAGCGCAGCGGCCGCCGGGAAGTTCAGCTTCAGGCGCACGTTGATCGTGGACAGGCCCTGAACGCTTTGCGACTCGATGTAGTCGATACCGTCGGCGGCGGCGATCACGCGCTCGAGCGGCGTGGTGATGAAACCGCGCACGAGATCGGCGTTGGCACCGACGTACACCGTGGTGACGCTGATCGACGCGCTATCGAGGCGCGGATACTGGCGCACGTTCAGGGTACGGACCGCCTGAATACCCGCAATGATGATGATCAGGTTGACGACGATCGCCAGCACGGGCCGGCGAATGAACAGATCGGTGAACCGCATGTCAGTGGTTTTCCGGCTTCGGGTTCAGCTGAGGGTCGGTGCCGACCGTGTTGTCGACCACGATCGGGGAGTTGTTGCGGAGCTTGAAGGCGCCCGCGGTCACCAGCTCTTCCCCATCTTTCACGCCGTCGAGCACGGCCACGAAGTCGCCGCGGGTTTGGCCGAGGCGCACGAACTGCTGGCGAGCGTTGAGGATCGTCTTGCCGGCGGGCGTGGTGCGCGCGCCGGGAGCGTCTGCCTTCTTCGGCTCGACCACGAACACGGAGTCACCAAAGGAGGCGTGCACGACCGCCGTTTGCGGGATTGTCACGACCGCCCCTTGATCGGGCAGCACGACCGCGACGTTGGCGAACATGCCCGGGTGTAACTTCTCTTCGGCGTTAGGCACCGTGGCGCGCACCTTGATCATACGCGTATTGCTGTCGATCGTCGGGTCGACCGCGGCGATGGTTCCGTCGAGCGCCGGATCCTTGGAGCCCTCGATCGAGACCTTGACCGGCATACCGACGACGACGGTGTCGAGCTGCTGCTGCGGCATCGAGAAGTCAACGTACACGGCGCCGACGGCCTGAAGCACGGTCAGCGTCGTGCCCGGGTTCAAGTATTGGCCCACATTGACGGCGCGAATGCCGAGCCGGCCGGAGAACGGCGCGCGCACGATCTTGCGCGCGATTTGAGCCTGAATCGTCTGAGCGTCGGTGGCGGCGCTCTTGACGTTCGCTTCGTCCGTGTCGACCTGAGCTTGCGACGTCACCTGCTCCTTGATCAACGCGCGCGACCGGTTCACGTTCACGACCGCAAGATCGTGATGCACGACGGCCGAGGCGAGCTGCGCGCGTTCGACGCTCGTGTCCAGCTCCACCAGCACCTGCCCCTGCTTCACGAGCTGCCCGGACTCGAAGTTGATCTTCGAGACCACGCCCGGCGAGTCGTTGCTCAGGGCCACGCCCTTCACGGGCGCAATCGTGCCGACCGCGAAGATCTGGCTCTGCCAGGTGTCCATCTTCGCCTTGGCGGAGCCCACGGATTCGGGCGGGGGCCCCGCCTTCTCGTACGCCTTGCCCATGGCCATGAGCGAGGAGATTTGTGAAAACTTGATGAACCCGAGCGTGCCCACGAGCGCCAGCAGGCCGAGGATCACGAACAGGATTTTGAGGGCCTTGCGAGGCTTGGAGGGGGCTTTAGTGGTCACGATGGATACTCGGGCACTGCATGAGGTGGGAGCGAGCGGATCGCAATCCGTCGGAGCGCGATTGCGGGCCGATTAGTGCGGATTTTCAAGTACCCGGCTGAGCTACGGCGCCGCCCTGTTGCCATAACCTCGTGCCGCTTTCTAGCGGAAACGCCTGCGAAAAAGGCGCAACGCGTCGGTGGATCCGGAAAGCCGCGCGGGCGCTACTCGATTTTGGCGCAGATCGAGACGTCCTCGGTCAGGTCCTGGAGGCGAACCTCGAGTCGATACCAGCTGGTATTCGGTGCGCGAAAGCGGGCCGGTCGCTCGGGGGTCAGCACGGCGCTGGCAATCTCTTCGCCCCAGTAGTCGGCGCGGCCGTAAGAGGCAGTCCAGCCGCGGTCCTTGTAGTGAGCGACGAAGTGCGCGTTACCTCTCGCGCTGGGAACGATCTCGAGCCGCTCGCCCGCGCGCAGGGCGACGAACCACCCCGCCGAGCATCGATCAGCGAAGCAGTGCAGATCGCCATCCCGATGCAGGACGTACTGCGAACGGCATTGGTTGACGGGAACCGTCGCTGACGGATCACTGGGCGTCCCGAGCAGCGCCGCGCCGGCGCGGATGTCGAACAGCTCCCGCGGCGCACGCAGCGCGGCGCGTAAATCGAAATTGCCGCCACCGCCCGCAAACACTTCGCGCACCGTGCTCGTCAACACAAGCGCCGCGAGACCGCCGATCAACGACAAGCGGATTGCGAGCCGAAGATAGAGGCGCCGGCATTCGGCGCGATAGTCGAGAAGCGCGGCTTTCGCCTCGCGCTCCACGCTCGCCACCGCCCCTCGCTTGCGATCGAGCCATTTTTTCGGGAGCGACAGCAAGTTATCGCTGCGGCAGTAAGCGCAGCGCACGCCCAGCGCGTCGCTCGGTACCGTGAGCGGCGCGCCGCACTGCCGGCATTGGGCCGGGCCACCCGGCCGCGCCGCAGGCCGCGCCGCGAGCGCGCGTTGCAAGCCGCGCAGCGAGCTCACGTGCCGCCGCCCGAATGCACCGAGCGCAAACAGCGTGAGCAGCACGGCGAACGTCGTTCCCCACACGAGCAGGTTTTGCTCGGCGTTTGCGAACCAATCCCAGGCGTTCACGTGAAACCAAGGCGTGCAGCGGTCGAGCAACCAATTGGCGACGTGCACGGTACCCACGACGGTCAGAAACACCGTCGCCAGCACCGGGGCGCCCGCGGTGGTGAAGAAGTCGATCACGCGCAACGCGACTGACGGTGGCTTGCCGAGCGTGTCAAACGCGCGCCGCGTCAGCTCGTCGGCCTGTACTTCGCGAGCCGCAACGAGCAGCGCCGTGCGATACGCTTCGGGTACCTCCACCTCCGCGTGGCAGTAAGCGCACGCGGTCCTCGGCTCGTCGGAGACGGCCGCTGCCGCGCCGCAGCGCGGGCACTTCAGCACGGCCAGCGCTTGACCCTCCGGGCTCACCGCGACGAGCTTAGCCTACGTCAGATTCCGCCGCTTGCCCCAGACGCGCGCCGCCAAGCGACGCTATAACCGCCGCGTGACCTCGACGACCGAGATTCGCCGCGAGCTGCGCCCCACGCTCGAGCTCGCCTTCCCGATCATCGTTGGTCAGGTGAGCCAGATGCTGATCGGCCTGACGGACACCGCGTTCATCGGTCGCTTGGGAGCGGTACCGCTGGCCGCCGCTGCGTTCACGCAAGGCATCTTCGGGATGTGCTACGTGGTCTGCATCGGCACGCTGGTCGGCCCGGGTGTATTCGCCGCGCGCGACCAGGGCGCGGGTGACGAAGCCAGCTGCGCGTCCTGGTTGCGGCACGGCCGTGTGCTGGCCCTGATCACGGCGCTCGGCGCGTTCGCGTTACTGGCCTTGGTCTCCACGCAATTCGAGCACCTCGGGCAACCGCGCGAAGTGATCGCGATCGTGCGGCCCTTTTTCTTACTCGTCTCGGCCTCGCTCGTGCCCGCCCTGATCTTTCAGGTTCAGCGGCAGTTCGCCGAGTCTGTCGGACAGGCCTGGGGCCCCATGTGCATCATCGTGGCGGACGTGGCGCTCAACGCGTTCTTCAACTGGGTGCTGGTGTTCGGCCACTTGGGCTTTCCGCCGCTCGGCTTGCTCGGTTCCGGTTACGCAACGCTGCTGGCCCGGCTTTCCGCGGTGCTTGCGATCGGCATTTGGCTGCGCCTTTCGCGCCAATTTTCGGGCGTGCGAAGCGCTGCCTGGTCCGGGTTTCGGGTCGAGCGCTTCACTGCGCTGCTGCGCCTCGGCTTGCCCGCAGGAGTCATGCTGCTGTTCGAGACGGGCGCGTTCTCTGCGTCGGCACTGATGATGGGTTGGCTGGGCGCGGTATCGCTCGCCGCGCATCAGGTGGCGTTGAGCTGTGCCGCGCTCACGTTCATGGTCCCGCTCGGGCTGTCGCACGCCGTCGCCATGCGCATCAGTCGAGCGCGCGGCGAAGGGCGCTCTTCGTCGTTGCGTGCGATCGGCCTCGGCGGCTTGCTGAGCGGACTGTTCGCGATGTCGACCTTTGCGCTCTTGTTCACGCTCGCCGGAAGCATCATCACCGAGACCTTCACCCCGGTTCGCGACGTCTCGGCGCTCGCCACTCGGCTGCTGGTGATCGCCGCAATCTTCCAGGTGTTCGACGGCGCGCAAGTGATTAGCGTGGGTGCTTTGCGCGGCCTCACCGACGTTCGCTTGCCCGCGGGCCTCACCTTTGCAGCCTACTGGTTGCTGTCACTACCGCTCGGCTATTGGCTCGCGTTCCACACCGAGCTCGGCGCTCGTGGCTTGTGGGTCGGCCTGGCCGCGGGCTTGGCGGCGGCCGCAGTCTCGCTCGCTTGGCGCTTTCTGCACAAAAACCCGTGCGTTCAAGGCCACCTGAGCCCTAAGCTGCCAAGTTGTATTGACAACTTGGCTCCTCGAGCGCAGGGTTTACTCCTCCCGTGCTGAACCCCGCTTCGCCCCTGCCGCTCTATCACCAGCTCGCCGAGCTCTTGAGCGGTCGTATCGCGAGCGGCGAGCTCGGAACCGGGGCGCGCCTGCCTTCCGAGCCGGAGCTGTCACGCGAGCACGGCATCGGCCGCCCCACGGTGCGGCAAGCGACCGAGCTGCTCGTGCAACGTGGGCTGATCGAGCGCCGGCGCGGCTCGGGCACTTACGTGCGCAAGCTCGAGCAACGGGTCGATCTTTTTTCGCTCGCGGGCACGCTGGTGAGCTTTCAAAAGGGCGGCGTCGAGATCGAATCCAAGCTGGTTCGCCGCGTGAGCAAGCGCCGGGTCGGCAGTGATCCCGAAAATCCGTTCTCCGAGCGGGATGCGTATCACTTCTCGCGTCTGAGCCTGGCGAAGGGAAAGCCCGTGCTGTGTGAAGAGCTGTTCCTCGATCCGGAAGTATTCCCAGAGCTGCCGCGCGTGCCTCTGGCCGGCGTTTCGCTGGCTCAGGTGGTGCAGGAGCGTTACTATTTGAAGCCGACGCACGCTGAGCAGTCGTTTCGCGTCGCCCAAGCCCCGGAGGCCGTGCGCAAGCTGCTCGAGCTTCGCCCGAAAGAGCCGGTGCTGCTCGTGAAGCGCACGCTGTTCTTTCCGCGTGCCCCGCGCGCCGTCTTTTCCGAGCTTTACTGCCGTACCGATGAGCTGATTTTTTCTCAAACCCTATCCGCGGAGCCGCACCATGGCTGAGCCAATTCGCGCCGAACGAGGCTATTTTAAAGGCTTCGGCGGCGCATACTTGCCCGAGATTTTGCACGCCACGTTCGAAGAGCTCACCCTCGCCTTCGAAGCCGCCCGTAGCGACCCGAGCTTCTGGGCCGAGTACGTGGAGCTGATGAGCACGTATTCGTGCCGGGCGACTCCCCTCACCTTCGCCGAGAATCTGACGAAGCATTTTGGCGGCGCGCGCATCTACATCAAGCGGGAGGACCTGAATCACACCGGCGCGCACAAGGCGAACAACGTGATGGGCCAGGGCTTGCTCGTGAAGCGGCTCGGGAAAAGGCGCGTGATCGCGGAGACGGGCGCGGGACAACACGGCGTGGCCACGGCTACCATGGCGGCCAAGTTCGGCTTCGATTGCACCATCTACATGGGTGAGGTCGACGTCGAGCGCCAGCGCCCGAACGTGTTTTGGATGGAGCAGCTCGGCGCCAAAGTCGTGTCGGTCAAGGATGGCTCACGCACCTTGAAGGACGCCATCAACGAAGCCTTCCGCGACTGGGTCTCGAACATGGACGACACCCATTACGTGCTCGGCACCGCGTGCGGCCCACATCCGTTCCCGGAGATGGTGACCTACTTTCAATCCATCATCGGGCAAGAAGCCCGCAAACAGATCTTGGAACGCACCGGGAAGCTGCCCAAGCGCGTTTATGCGTGCGTGGGCGGCGGCTCGAACGCGATGGGCATTTTCAGCGGATTTTTGGACGACTCGGGCGTCGAGCTGGTGGGCGTGGAAGCGGGCGGCCGCGGTCTGGATTCGCACCAACACGCTTCGCGCCTGTGCAGCCCGGACGCGAGCATCGGCGTGGCGCAGGGTTACAAGACCTACTTCTTGCAGAACTCGGACGGGCAGATGAACGAGACCCACAGCGTGGCCGCGGGTCTAGATTACGTGGGCGTGTCGCCGATCTTGTCGCATTTTCACGACACGGGTCGGGCGCGTTTCGCGGCCGCCACGGACGAGGAAGTCGTCGCCGCGCTCAAGCTCACGATCCGTAAAGAAGGCCTGATCCCGGCGCTGGAGTCGTCGCACGCCTTTGCCCAGGCCTTCAAAGAGGCACCCACGCTCAGTACGGATGACGTGGTCCTGATCAATCAGTCGGGCCGCGGCGACAAGGACATCTTCACCATCGCCGATGCGTTCAAAGATCCCAAGTGGGAAGCCTTCATCCAGAAGAAGGCGGAGCAGTACCGTGCTTGAAGCTTACCTAAGGAAGCAACGGGAGCAGAAGGAGATCCTGCTCATGACGCACATCGTGCTCGGCTATCCGGATTTCGAGACCAGCCTGCGCGTGGTCGAAGCCATGGTCGAAGCCGGCGTCGAGTTGATGGAGCTCCAGATCCCGTTCTCCGAGCCCATTGCGGACGGCCCAGTGATTTTGCGGGCCAATCAACTGGCGCTCAGCGGTGGCTCCAGCGTCCAGCGCTGCTTCGAATTCGCGAGCGAAGTGGCGCGGCGCTTCCCGATCCCATTCCTGTTCATGAGCTATTACAACGTGCTGTTCAAGCACGGCACGGGCTCGTTCGTGAAGCGCATGGCCGAGGCGAATCTGAAGGGCGCCATCGTCCCCGACCTGCCGCCGGAAGAGGGCGCGGAATATTTGAGCGCCATGACCGAATCGGGGCTCGACCCCATTTTCATCTATTCACCGAACACCACGCCCGCGCGCTTGGCGTCGCTCGCCAGCTACGGTCGTGGCTTCGTATACTGCGTGGCGCGCAAGGGCGTCACCGGGACGCGCACGGCGTTTTCGGACGATCTGAGCGCGTACCTCGCGCGGGCCCGCGCCGCGACCGAGCTACCGCTGGCGGTCGGCTTCGGCGTGCAAGAAAAGGCGGACGTGGATTTCTTACGGGGCAAAGCCGACATCGCGGTCGTGGGCAGCGAGACGCTGCGCGTGCTCGACCGGGAGGGGATCGGCGGCGTGCGCCCGTTCCTGTCCAGCTTACGCTGAGGGCTTCGGTGCTGCGCGCTGTTTCAGCCGGCGCGCAGCGCTTGCAAGCGTAGCCCCGCCTCGAGCAAGGTTTCGTCCCGCTTCGGAAAGCAGAACCGCACTCTGCGGGTAGCTTCCGCGTCGCCCGGGCGGCTGAAGCTCGAAGCGGGCACGACCGCGACGCCGATCTTCTCGATCAAGTAGCGCGTGAACTCGACATCACTTTGGAAGCCGATGTCCGGGTATTCGGCCATGATGTAATACGCGCCTTGGGGCACGCTCGTGCGAAAGCCGGCCGACTCCAAGAGCGGCAGCAGCAAATCCCGGCGTCGTTGGTACTCGGTGCCGAGCTTCTCGTAGTATTCGGCGCCGAGCGAAAGAGCGCTCGCGGCGGCTTCCTGGAGCGGCGCGGGGGCGCCCACGGTCAGGAAGTCATGCACCTTGCGGATGGCGGCGCTGAGATCCGGGGGCGCGATTGCGTAGCCAAGGCGCCAGCCCGTGACGGCAAAAGTCTTACTGAGCCCGGAGATCATGACCGTGCGTTCACGCAGCCCGGGGATCGTGACGGGGTATACGTGGCGCGCGCCGTCGTACACGATGTGCTCGTAGATCTCGTCGGTGAACAAGAGCGCGTCGAACTCCTGGCACAAGCCGGCGATCTCTTCCAGCTCCGCGCGCGTGAACACCTTGCCTGTCGGGTTGTGCGGAGTATTGACGATGATCGCCTTGGTGCGCTCCGAGAACGCGGCGCGCAGCTCGGCCGAATCATAGCGCCAGTCCGGCGCGTGCAGCTTCACGTACACCGGCGTGGCGCCGGACAGAATCGCGTCGGGCCCGTAGTTTTCGTACCAGGGCTCGAACACGATCACTTCCTCGCCTGGGTCCACCGTAGCGAGCAGCGTCGCGATCATGGCTTCGGTCGAGCCGCAGCAGACCGTGATCTCGCGCTCGGGATCGATAC